>NZ_CP061274.1:2478668-3098336 GCF_014775655.1 Clavibacter zhangzhiyongii
ACTCGTCCGCCTGCCCGCGCCGCCAGTGCCCGGCGATGGCGGGCAGCTTCACGCCGATGTGGATCGCGAGCGACCCGACCACCACGAACGCCAGCGCCCAGTGCGTCTGCCGGAAGTAGAACGGGAACGGCACCCACTGGAACGTGTTGACGAGGCCGATGGCCACCTCGAGCAGCGACGCCCCGACGAACACGGCGATGGACGCGCGCTCCAGGAACGAGACCACGCCGGTGACGGGCGGGTACGTGAGCAGCTCGGGGAAGACGATCCAGAGCTTGGCGAGCAGCAGGGGCACGCACGCGATGCCGGCCGTGATGTGGATCCCCTGCGTCACCCGGTACAGCGACACGGGCGCGGTCGGGAAGCGCATCCACGGCAGCGGCTCCTGCAGGTAGTGGCTGTAGAGGCCCGTGGCGAAGCAGACCAGGAAGGCGAGGCCGAGCAGGCGCCCGACCACCACCGCCAGGCGCGTCGTGCGCGCCGGGGAGGCGAGCCGGCGGCGCGCCTCGTGCATCAACGTGCGCATGCGGACCTCCGGGTCCCTCGGTGACGCGTCGGGGCCCCGGCGCGGCGGGCGCCCGGGGAGGGTTCGACACAATGGGGTGTGCGCACCGCCCTCACCGTCCTCGTCCTGGTCGTCATGGCCGCGCTCACCGGGTGGTCGGTCGTCGCGTTCGATCTGTTCGGAGCGGCCGACGACGAGGCCTTCTTCCGCCGCGAGGGTGCCGCGCCGCTGTTCTGGCTCGTGATCGTGCTCTGGTTGCTCTTCGGAGCCGCCGTGCTCCTGGTGCGGAAGGTCGAGCGACGGGACGCCACCCTGATCGTGGTGGCGGGCTCCCTCATCCTCGCGCTGGCGGCCATGGCCGGTCCGCCGAACACGAGCACCGACTCCGCACGCTACGCCTGGGACGGCATCGTCCAGGTGCACGGCACGTCGCCGTACCTCCACACCCCCGCGGATCCGGACCTCCGCGACCTCCGGCCGGAGTGGTTGTACCCCGAGCCGGTGTTCCTCGACGACGGCACGTGGCGCTGCGAGGGCGAGCGCCTGCTGGGCCTCTACGAGACCGGCGGCGGCCCGCCCATGTGCACGGCGCTCAACCGGCCGCAGGTCCCGACCATCTACCCGCCGGCCGCGGAGATGTTCTTCGCGGGCGTCCGGGCCGTCGTGCCCGACGACGTCGGGTACGTGGCCTTCCAGGTCGCGGGCGTCCTCATCCACCTGGGCGTGACGCTGCTGCTCGTGCGCGCCCTGCGGCAGCGCGGGAAGCCCGTGTGGTGGGCGGCGCTGTGGGGCTGGTGCCCGCTCGTCGCGAGCGAGGTCGTCACGAACTCCCACGTCGACGCGCTCGGCGCGCTGCTCGCGCTGGCCGCGACGATCCTCGTCGCCGGCGGCATGCGCTGGCGCGGCGGGATCGCGATGGGGGCGGCCATCGCGACCAAGCTCATCCCGGTGATCGCGGCCCCGGCGCTGCTGCGCCGCCAACCGTGGAAGGTCATCGTGGCGGCGGTCGTCACCTTCGCGGTGCTGTACGTGCCGTACGTGGTCACCACGGGCATCGGCGTGCTCGGCTACCTGCCCGGCTACCTGCAGGAGGAGGGGTACGAGTCGGGCGGCACCTTCCCGCTCGTCGAGCTGGTCGTCCCCGACGGCTACGGGCTGCCGGTGGTCGCGCTCATCCTCGCGGTGACGGCCGGCGTCGTCTGGCGGCGGACGGACCCGGCGGATCCGTGGGTCGGCCAGGTCGTGATGATCGGCGTGACGCTCCTCGCCGTCAGCCCCCGCTACTCCTGGTACGCGCTGCTGCTCATCCCGTTCATCGCCATGACGGGCCGCGGCGAGTGGTTCGCGGTGGTGGGCGCGCTCGCGCTGCGGCTGTTCGCGCCGGACATCTGGGCGTGGCAGATCGCGCTCGTGACGGCCGTCGTGGTCGTCGTGGCCGGCTCGCTCGTGCGCCTCGGGCCGGACGGGCGGCGGGAGCTCGTGCCGCCGGCCGTGCGGCGGCGGCTCGGCCGGGCGCGCATCCCCGCGGACGGGCCCGGCGCCTGACCCCGGGCGCCTGACCCGGGGCTCAGGCGCCGCGCGGGACCGTGACGCGCAGCTCCTCGCCCGCGGTCGGCCGGAGCGCGGCGAAGGCGGCGGCGTCGAGCTCCGCGGTGACCTCGGCTCCCGCGTCCGGGACGAGGTCGGCCGCGGCCGGGGCGCCGCCGGCGGACGCGACGAGGCGCAGCGTCACCCGGATCCGACCGGCCGCGGCCTCCACGCGACGGACGACGCCGGTGAGCCGCGCGCGGGTCGCGTCGGACGGCAGGGCGTCCGGCCCCCGCGTCAGCCGCACGTCCGCGGGCGAAGCGAGCAGCACGACCGCGCCGCCCGCCGCGTCCCGCCCCTCGACGCGGTTCATGCCGACGAGCCGGGCCACGTACGCCGTCGCCGGGCGGGCCGCGACGTCGGCGGGCGCGCCCTCCTGCACCCGGCGTCCGCCCTCCAGCACGTGGATCCGGTCGGCCAGCGCCAGCGCGTCCACCGGATCGTGCGTCACGAGCACGCCCGCGCCGCCGAACCGCCGGAGCTCGTCGGCGAGGAGGTCGCGCACGTCCAGCCGCGTTCCCGCGTCGAGCGCGGCCATCGGCTCGTCGAGGAGCAGCAGCGGCGGCTCGAGCACGAGCGCGCGGGCGAGCGCGACACGCTGCGACTGGCCGCCCGACAGCGCGGCCGGGCGCCGGTCGGCGAGGTGCGCGATGCCGAGCCGGTCGAGGAGGGCGCGCGCCCGGACATCGGCGTCCGCGCGGGCGACGCCGTGCGCCCGCGGCCCGAACGCCACGTTCGCCAGCGCCGACAGGTGAGGGAAGAGGAGGTGGTCCTGGAAGACGACGCCGACGCCGCGGCCCTCGGCGGGGATCCGCGCGGCGCCGCCGTCCGCGTCCTCGAGCACCCGGCCGTCGAGCGCGACGCGCCCCGCCGTCAGCGGCACGAGCCCCGCGAGCGCGCGGAGCAGCGTGGACTTGCCGGCGCCGTTGGGGCCGACGACCGCGGTCACGGATCCGGCCGGCACCCGCAGCCGGACGTCGAGCCGGAAGGCGGGGCGCTGGACGACGACGCGCGCGTCGAGCCCGCGGTCGGGCACGGCGCCGCTCACGCGCGCACCCCCGACGTCCACCGGTCGCGGAGGCCCACGAGCACGACGACCGACACCGCGAGCAGCACCAGGCTGAGCACGACGGCGGCGTCCGGATCCGTCTGCAGCGCCAGGTAGGCCGACAGCGGGATCGTCTGGGTCACCCCCGGGAAGCTCCCCGCGAAGGTGAGCGTCGCCCCGAACTCGCCGAGCGCCCGGGCGAAGCAGAGCACCGCGCCCGCGCCCACCCCGGGCGCGACGAGCGGCAGCGTCACCCGCCGGAGCACGGTCCAGCGGCTGGCGCCGAGGGTCGCGGCGGCGTCCTCGAAGCGGCGGTCGGCGCCGCGCAGCGCCCCCTCCACCGCGAGCACGAGGAACGGCATGGCCACGAAGGTCTCGGCGATCACCACGGCGGGCGTCGTGAAGGGGATGGTGATCCCCGTGAGCGCCTCGAGCGGCCCGCCCACCAGCCCGCGCCGGCCGAGGAGGAGCAGCAGCGCCACGCCGCCGATCACGGGCGGCAGCACGAGCGGCACCGTCACGAGCGCGCGGAGGATCCGCTGCACCACGGGCGGCCGGCCCGCCGAGCGCGACAGCACGAACGCGAGCGGCACCCCGAGCACGAGGCTGAGCGCGGTCGCCGCGAACGCGCTGCCGAGCGACAGGCCGAGGGCGCGCGCGACGGCCGGATCCGCGAGCCGCTCCCCCAGCGTCGCCCACGGCGCGCGCACCACGAGGGCGGCGAGCGGCAGCACGAGGAAGGCGAGGGCGACGCCCGCCGGGATCCAGAGGAGCGCGGGCACGCGATCGGCGCGCTCGGCCGCATCGTCGCGCGCGCGGCCGCGGACGGGCACGCGGTCGGCGCGGGGCTCAGGGCGCACGGAAGCCCGCGGCCTCGAAGCGGGCGCGGGCGGCGTCCCCGGCCACGAAGTCGGCGAATGCGGCGGCGGCCGCGGGTGACGCTGATCCGGCGAGCGGCGCGACCACGCAGTCGGTCGTCACCTGCTGGTCGTCCGGCAGCGGCACGGCCTCGACCCGGTCGCCCGCGGCGCGCACGTCCGTCTCGTAGACGACCGCCGCGTCCACCTCGCCGAGCTCGACGCGCGTGAGGGCGGCCCGCACGTCCTGCTCGAGCGAGTCGGGCTGCGGCGTGATCCCCGCCTTCGCGAACGCCTGCGCGGCCGCGGCGCCGCACGGCACATCGGGCGCGCAGAGGGCGAGCGTGCGGCCCGGGTCCGCGAAGTCGGCGAGGCCCGTGACGCGGCCGGGGTCGCCGGGCGGCACCGCGATCGCGAGGGCGTTGCGGGCGAAGACGCGCGGATCCGCGGCCGTCTCCCCGGCGTCGACGACCGTCTGCATCGTCGCGGTGGACGCGGAGGCGAAGACGTCGGCGGGCGCGCCCTGCACGATCTGCTGCGCGAGCGTCGAGCTGCCGCCGTACGTGACGGTGACGTCGACGCCCGGGTGCGCGGCCTCGAAGTCGGCGGCGACCTCGTCCATGCTGCCGGTGAGGGACGCGGCGGCCTGCACCACGAGCGGGCCCGTGAGGCCGTCGGAGGCGGCCGGGGCGGATCCGCCCGCCGAGCAGCCCGCCAGCAGCCCGGCCGCCAGCAGCCCGGCCGCGAGCAGCCCGGCGGCGACGCCCGTGCGCAGCCCGCGCCGACGCCCGCCGCGGATCACGCCCGTCCGCCGGTCAGCGTCTCGGGCGCGAGCAGCTCGACGCCCACGTTCGTGGCCTTCACGGTCGCGACGGCGGGCGCCCCGACCTCGAGCCCGAGCTCGTCGGCGGCCTCGCGGCTGATGAGCGACACCATCCGGAACGGCCCCGCCTGGATCTCGACCTGCGCCATCACCCCGTCGCGCACGACGCGCGTGACGATGCCGGCCATCCGGTTCCGCGCCGACGACCGCGGACGCCGGGCGCCGGATGCGGCGAGCGCGCCGTCGGCGGCGAGCTCGGTCGCGAGGTGCGCGAGCTGCACGCCGTCGACCTGGATCAGCCGCCCCTCGCCGCGCACGAGGTCGAGCCGACCGGCGTCGGCCCAGCGCCTCAGCGTGTCGTCGCTCACGCCGATGAGCGCGGCGGCCTCGCTCACGCGGTAGCGGAACGGCGGCGCGGCGGGCGCGGGCTCGGTCGCGGGCGCGGCCGGATCCGGGGCATCCGCGGCGCGCGACGGCTTTCGGTCCCTGTTCTGCGTCATGCAACGATCCTAGGCACCGCACCCGCGGTACGCGACGTCGCCGCGGATCCGGCCCGCGACGGACCCCCCGCGGCGCCCGCGTAGCCTGGGGGCATGAGCACCTCCCTGGGGATGCCGGCCATGCCGCGTCCCGCCGCCGCGCCGGGACCCGCCCGGCCCGACGACCCGGCGCTCCTCGACCCGTACGGCCGCCGCGCGACCGACCTCCGCATCTCGCTCACCGACCGCTGCAACCTGCGCTGCACCTACTGCATGCCGGCCGAGGGCCTGCCCTTCACGCCCGACCGGCAGGCGCTGCAGCTCGCCGAGATCGAGCGGCTGGTGCGCATCGGCACGCGCGACCTCGGCGTCCGCCAGGTGCGCTTCACGGGCGGCGAGCCGCTGCTGCGCCGCGACCTGCTGGAGATCATCGCGGCCTGCGCCGCGATCCCCGACCGGCCCGAGATCTCGCTCACCACCAACGCCATCGGCCTCTCCTCGCGCGCGCAGGCGCTCAAGGACGCGGGGCTCGACCGGATCAACGTGTCGCTCGACTCGGTGCACGCCGAGACCTTCCGCCTCATCACGCGCCGGCCCTTCCTCGACCGCGTGCTCGAGGGCATCGACGCCGCCGCGGCCGCGGGGCTCGCGCCCATCAAGATCAACGCGGTGCTCGTGCGCGGCGTCAACGACGACCAGGCGGCGGACCTGCTCGAGTGGGCGGTGGCGGGCGGCCACCAGCTGCGCTTCATCGAGCAGATGCCGCTCGACGCGGACCACGCGTGGGACCGGGCCGAGATGATCACGGCGGCCGAGATCCGCGCGCGCCTCTCCGAGCGCTTCACCCTCGTGCCCGACGAGGCGCCGCGCGACGGCGCCCCGGCCGAGCTGTGGCGGGTGCACTCCCGTGAGGGCGGCGCGGGCACGGCGATGCTCGGCCGCGTCGGCGTCATCGCGAGCGTCACGGAGCCGTTCTGCGCCGACTGCCGCCGCACCCGACTCACCGCGACCGGCGGCGTCCGCAGCTGCCTCTTCTCGCACACCGAGACCGACCTGCTCGCCCCCCTCCGCTCCGGCGCGTCGGATGCCGAGATCGCCGACCTCTGGCGCGGCGCCATGTGGGCGAAGCCGAAGGGGCACGGCATGGACCAGGCCGACTTCATCCAGCCCGCCCGCTCGATGAGCGCGATCGGGGGCTGACGTGATCGTGCCCGTGGAGCTCTTCGCCGCCGCCGCCGCCGCGCTCGGCCGCACGACCGACCAGCTCGACCTGCCCGACGGCGCCGTGCTCGGCGACCTCGTGGACGCGCTCGGCGCCCTGGCCGTGACCACCGACGACCCGGCGAACGCCGCCGCCGTGCTGGCCCGCTGCTCCTACCTCGTCGAGGGCGTCGCCACGACCGACCGCGACGCGCCCCTCACCGCGGGCAGCGCGGTCGACGTGCTGCCGCCGTTCTCGGGCGGCTGATCAGCCCACCCCATAGGCGACGGCGCGCGGACGCGGGAGGCTGGGGCATGACCGACGGCACCGATCCCACCCGCGTCCGCGACCAGCCCGCGATCCGCACGGGTCGGCGCCGGGCGTGGCTCGTGCCCGCGGGACTGCTCGCCGGGATCACGATCGCGCTGCTCGTCGCGGCGCGGGGCCTGGAGGCGGGGATCGCCGTGACCGCGATCGTCGCGACCGCCGTGCTCTACGCCGCGATGCTCGTGGTGGCCGTGGCGGTGCGCCCGGTCCGCGCGCGGAACGTCGCCTCCGCCTGGCTGATGATCCTCATCGCCGTCGTCGCGCTGGGCTCGCTCCTCCTGCTGCTCGGCGCCGCCCGCGCGGGCGCCTGAGCGAGGCGCCCGCCTGCGTCACGCCCGGCCGCGCGCCGCGAGGAGCGTCGTGAGCACGGCCGCCCCGCGCTCCGCGTCGGGGGAGGTCACGAGGCGCGCCCGTCCGCCGCGGAGCTGGACGACGAGGCCGGGCCCGGAGCGGGTGACGTAGGCGACGCCGCGCCCCGAGAGCCGCAGGCCCCAGCCGCCCCACTGGCCGGGCGACACGTCCTCCCAGCCGCCCGACTCGATCCGGTCGAGGGGCACGCGCATGACCGGGATCCGGGTCCACGAGGAGGTGATGCGGAGCCCGCGCGCGTCGACCGTGACGTCGACGCGCGCCAGGGCGAGCACCGCCAGCCCGGCCAGCACCAGCGGCAGGGACGAGAGCGCGGCGGTCCCCGCGTCGAGGCCCGCGGTCTGCACGGCCACGACGATCCCGAGCGCGACGACGGCGGCGCCGACGCCGGCGAACCACGCGCTCCCGGCGTGCGTCCGCCAGGCGACGCGCGCGGTGGCGGCCACCCGGAGCGACGGCACGTCGTGCGCGGCCACCGGGGCGGCGCCGCGGACGAGCGCGAGGAAGGGGACGGCCGCCGCGAGGAGGCCGACGCCGATGATCACGACGGCCCACGCGACGGGGAGCGTCCCGTCGCCGGTCGCATGGCGGAGGGCGATGACGATCCACGCGGCGGCGAGGCTGCCCGCGACGACGTGGACGACGCCCGCCCAGGTGGCCGCGGTGCGCCGGTCGGCCGCGCGCAGGCCGACCACGGCGACCACCACGGCTGCGGCGGCGAGGCCCAGGGCGACCGCGAGCATCGTCCACGGCGAGCCCCAGCCGTCGGGGGTCCCGTCGGCGGCGAAGTGCACGGCGATGCGGGCGGGCAGCGACGGCCCGAGCCCGACCGCCGCCGCGACGAGGGCGAGCAGGAGGACGACCCCGGGGGCGACGACCGCGATGCGGGTCCCGGTCGGCATGGATCGCGTGTCGGTCATCGTGCTCCCTTGATCATGGTGAGGAGGTCGTCGAGCGGGACCCCGAGGGTCTCCGCCTGGTCGCGCAGCTCCTCGACGAGCGTGCGCAGGCGGTCGAACGAGGCGTGGCCGGAGCGGATCACCGTCGCGCCACGGCCGCGCCGCAGCTCGATGAGGCCGTCCTCCTGGAGGGCCGCGTACGCGCGGAGGACCGTGTGCATGTTCACGTCGACGGACGCCGCGAGGTCGCGCGCCGACGGCAGGCGCTCCCCGCTCGCGAGGTCGCCGCGGGCGATGGCGTGGCGGATCTGCGTGGCGACCTGCTCCGCCAGCGAGGCCCGGGCGGCCGGGTCGACGGTAATGAGCATGTTTGCATTGTATGCGAACAATGCCCGGCATCACCAGACCCGGTCGTCGTGCGCGCGACGCCCGTGCCCTCGCTTCCGCCCCCGGCGCGGCCTAGCGTGGGGACATGGAGGACCGCGGGGGGCGGCCCTCCGACGCACGGCGTCGGAGGCGTGGGTTCGGTCTGCGCCGCGGCGGGGTCGGCCCCGATGCGGCGCGCATGATCGCCGAGTCCCCCATCCGCGCGGGCGTCGAGCGCGGGATGGTGCGCACGCTCACGGTCATCGGCCCCCTGCTGGCCCTGCTGTCGCTCCCCGCGCTCGTGGTCGAGGACGCGACGGGCGGGGCCGTCCCGCCCGCCCTGGCCGTCGTGCTCTGCCTGGCCGCGCTGATGATCGCGGCGGTGCCGGCCTCGCTCGTGCCGCGCGGGCTGCCCGCGTACGGGTGCCTGCGCCTCTCGGCCCTCCTCTACGTGGCGCTCATCGCGATCGAGCCGCTGCGGCTGGCGGATGCGGCGCTCCCCGACGCGGCCCCCTGGCTCATCGCCCTGTCCTGCGTCGGCTTCAGCTGCCTCGCGATCGGGGTGCGGGATCCGCTGCGCGCCGTCGCCGCCTGCTGGGCGTGCGTCGCCCTCGTCGCGTGGATCTACGCCGACCGCCTGCCCACGGCGGAGCTCGTCGTGCAGGCCGTCGGCCTCGCGGGCATCGCGGTCGCGCTGGTCCTCGGCGTCCGCGCGCTGCGCGTGCGGGCGAGCAGCGCCGACGCGGCCGAGCGCCGGGCCCGGGACCTGTTCGAGAGCTCCCGCCGACGCGCCGCGCTCGCGGCGGAGCGCGTGCGCACGGACGCGCTCCTGCACGACACGGTGCTCGCCGCCCTGCTGTCAGCCGCCGGGAAGGACGCGCCCGACCGGGTCGCGCGGATGGCCCGGTCCGCCCTCGACATCGTCACCGGCACCGCGGGCCGACCCGATGCCCGCTCCCGCCGCGTGCGCTTCGGCGACGCGGTGGCCGCGGCCGACCGCGAGATCGCCGCGCTGGAGGGGCTCGCGCGGCTCGACCTCGCCCGGGCCGCCGCGGTGGAGCTGCCGTCCGCGGCGGCCGACGCCCTCGTCGCCGCGATGCTGCAGGCCCTCAGCAACAGCGTCACGCATGCCCGGGCCGCGACCGTCCGCACCGCGACGGCCGGGCCCACCCACGACGGCGGGGTGCGGATCCGCGTGCGCGACGACGGCGGCGGCTTCGATCCCGCGCACGTCGCGCCGGACCAGCTCGGGGTGCGCGTGTCGATCCTCGAGCGCATGCGGCAGGTGGGCGGCTACGCCGAGGTCCGCCCGGAGCCGGGCCGCGGCACCACGGTCGTGCTCCGCTGGGAGCCGGACCACGAGGCGACCCCGGACGTCCCCGGGAGCGGGAGCCGCGCGGGCCTGGTCCCGCGGCGCGCGCTGTCCGCGACGATGACGGCCCTCATCATGGGCGCGATCGTCGTGGCGACCGTCGAGGCGGCGCTCGTCTTCCAGGCCCTCGGGCCCGTGATCGCCGCCGTGCTCGGCCTGGCCGCGCTGCCGGTCCTCGTCCGCGGGGCGCGCTCCGGGCGGATGCGCACCCGCACCGCCTGGGTCCTCGCGGGCGTGGGCGGGGTGATCTGCGCGACCGCCACGGTCGGCCTCTCGCCCGACGAGGTCGACTCCGTGACGATCTCCTGGCTCACCTGCGGCATCCTCGCCGCCTGCGTCCTGGTGTGGATGGCCGGCCACCGCCTGCCCCCGCTCGTGGCCACGGGCTTCCTCGTGACGGCGATCGCGGTGTGGGGCGGCCCCGCCGACGTGGTGCGCCTGGGCCTCGCCGCGGAGATCGTGCTGGTCGCCGCGGGCCTCCTGCTGCACCGGGCGCTCCGCGACGTCACCGCGGCGACCCGTCGGGCGGGCGCGGCCGCGCGGGAGACCCTGCGGTGGCAGGCCGAGATCGACGCCTACCAGCTCGAGCGGCAGGACCGGCTGCGCACGGCGGCCGGCGAGGTCGCGCCCGTGCTCCGCCGGATCGTCGCGGACGACGGCGCGCTGGACGACGCGTCGCGGGCGGAGTGCGGCGTGCTCGAGCAGACGCTGCGGGACGAGATCCGCGGCCGGCGCCTGCTGAACGACGGCCTGCGGCGGGTGATCCGCGCCCACCGCCGACGGGGCGCGCAGGTGCAGGTGCTCGACGACGGCGGCCTGGACGACCTGGCGCCGGACGCGCTCGACGCGCTCCTCGACGACGTCGCCGAGGTGCTCCGCCCGCTGCGGTCGAGCCGCATCGTGGTCCGCACGAGCGACCCGCAGTCCGGCGCGGCCGTCACGATCGTCGCGTCGTCACCCGACGAGATCGCGGCCGCGCTGGGCCTCGAGAGCGACGAGGAGGTCGAGCTGTGGACGTCGATCCCCCGGCCACCCGCCTAGCGTCGGGCCGCGCCCCGTCGCGCGGCCCGGGGATGCGCGGCCCGGCCGGCGGTCAGCGCCCGTCGTACGCGGCCTGCAGCTCAGCCACGACGAGCCGGCCCATGCCCATCATCGCGGCCATGGCGCGCGCGGCGCCCTCCGGGTCGGGGCCGCCGATCGTGGTCGCCATGGCCTCCGGCACCACCTGCCACCAGAACCCCCAGCGGTCGCGCACCCAGCCGCACCGGCCCTCGGTCCCGCCGTCGGCGAAGGCGTCCCAGTAGCGGTCGACCTCCTCCTGGCCGCCGACCGAGATCGACAGCGACAGCGCCTCCGTCGCCTGCATGCCGCCCCCGCCGTTCAGCAGGCGGTGCGGCTGCCCGTCGAGCTCCACGTCGACCACGAGGGCCGTGCCGCGCAGGGCCGGATCCGGGAAGTCGTCCGGGTAGCGCGAGGTGCCGGTGATCCGGGAGCCGGGGAAGAGGTCGACGTAGAATCGCGCCGCCTCCTCGATCTCCTCGCCGAACCAGAGGGTGGGGGTGATGCGCGGCATGGTGGCTCCTCGTGTCCGACGGCGGCCTCGTCGCGCGCCGTCGGGCCCACGCTAGCCACCGGATGCGCCACGGACCAGGGCCGGCCTACGCCGACTCGCGCACCACCAGCTGGTGCCGCACCGTGCGGACCACCTCGGGGCCGGAGCGCGGGAGCTCGCCGGCGATCATCGCGACCGCGAGGTCGAGGGCGTGGCGGGCGAGCTCGTCGAGGTCGACCGCGAGCGTCGTGAGCGTGGGCGCGAGCAGCCGGCCGATCGAGAGGCCGTCGATGCCGGCCACGCGCACGTCGCCCGGCACGTCCACGCCCGCACGGCGGCAGGCGGAGAGCACCCCGAGCGCGCACACGTCGTTGAACGCGACGATCGCGTCGGCCGTTCGGGGACGGGCCACTATCCGCTCGGTCGCCGCGGCGGCCGCCTCCGCGGTGGGCGCCGCGGCCCGCACGACGGTCGCCGCCATCCCCCGGGCCGCGAAGGCCTCGAGGAGCAGGCCCGCGCGCACGCTCGGTCCCGCGGCGACGGCGGCGTCGAGCACGACCGGGTGCGCGACGCCGGCCGCCTGCAGGTGGTCGGCGAGCGCGTCGATCGCCTCCGAGGGATCGAGGAGGACGGCGGCGCGCTCGGGCTCGCCGTGCGGATCCAGCTCCACGACCGGCACCGAGCCGAGGCGGGCGATCCATTCGCCGGCGCGCGTGCCGAGGGTGCCGATCACCGCGTCGGTCTGCGCGCCGAGCGCCTGGACCATGCGGTCGGAGTCGGCGGCGAGGCCCACGTCGGCGAGCGACACGTTCCAGCCGCGGGCCGCGGCGACCCGCACGACCGCGGACGCGAGCTCGGGCGACCACGGGTTCCGCAGGTCGTCGACCACGAGGCCGAGCTGGTGGTCGCCGCCCGTCACGAGCCCGCGGCCGAAGCGCGACGGGCGGTACGCGAGCTGCTCCGCGGCGTCGAGCACGCGCCGCTTCGTCGCCTCGCTGATGCCCGGCATGCCGTTCATCGCGCGCGTCACCGTCTGCCGGGAGACCCCGGCGGCGGCCGCGACGTCGTGGATCGTGGGCCGGCCGGCCGGGTCCCTCGTGGGCTCCCGGCCGGCCGCGCCCGCGCCGCTCAGCCGCGCAGGTCCAGCCACGCCACCTGCTCCGGGGTGAGCTCGATCGACAGGCCGCGCATGGAGGAGCGGACCTCGGTGATGGTGCGCGGTCCGAACAGCGGGAAGGTCGGGAACGGCTGCGCGAGCACGTAGGCGAGGGCGATCGCCGTGGCCTGCACGCCGTGCTCGGCCGCGAGCTCCTCGGCGCGGCGCAGGCGCTCGAAGTTGTCGTCGCCGTAGTAGCAGCGCACGAGCTCCGGGTCGCTCAGGTCGTCCGGGCGGGCGCGGCCGGTGAAGAAGCCGCGGGCCTGCGACGACCACGGCAGCAGCGGGATCTGCCGCTCCTCGAGCCACGCCTTGGACGCGGGATCCGTGACGTGCACGCATCCGGCCCACGGCACGTCGTACGCCTCGGCCAGGCCGAAGTGGTCGCTCAGCGCCTGGAACCCGGCGCGGCCGTTCGCCTGCGCGTAGGCCTGCGCCTCGTCGAAGCGCTCGGGCGTCCAGTTCGAGACGCCGTAGGAGCGGATCCGGCCGGCGCGCTGGTGCTCGTCCATCACGTCGACGAACTCCCCGACCGGCACCTCGGGGTTGTCGCGGTGCATGAGGTAGATGTCGGCGTAGTCGGTGCCCTGGCGGTCGAGGCTCTCGAGCAGCTGGCTCGTGAGCGACTCGGGGTCGCAGTGCGGGGTGTGCGCGCCCTTGGTGATGACGACGACGTCCTCGCGGATGCCGCGGTTCCGGATCCAGCTGCCGAGGCGCCCCTCGAGCACGCCGCCGCCGTAGATGTAGCCGGTGTCGAATGCGTTGCCGCCCTGCTCGACGAAGTGGTCGAAGATCGCGGACGCGTGCGCCAGGTCGGGCTGGTTGTCGACGCCCATGACGAGCCGCGACATGCGCTTGCCGACGCCCGGGATCTCGCCGTAGAGCATCGTGCTGTCGTCGCGCACCCGCAGCGGCCGGCCGGAGACGGTGGGGATGTCCGCGTCCTCGGCCTCGAACGGGTAGCGGAGCTGGAGCGCGGCGCGCCAGCGGTCGAGCGTGCGGGCGGTCGCGAGGGTCTCGTCGAGCGTCATCTGCGCGGCCTCGCCCAGTCCCGCGGCGAGCGCGTCGGTCGTGGCGTCGGCCTCGATCGCGTACGGCTTCGCGCCCGTGAAGGAGAGCGTGCGCGGCTCCTCGCCGACGACCTGGACCTCGATGGTCGGGGCGTCGCCGAGGGTCCACGGGTCGCTGAGGTGGATGCGGCCCCTCGAGCCCAGGATCGTGAGCCCCTGCGGTTCGTCGAGGGCGACGCCCGCGCGGAGGGTCGCGGTGATGCCGGGCCGCCCCGCGCCGCCGCGGTAGGTCGCCCGCGCGACGGACCACTCGTCGACGCCGGTCGGGCCGACGGTGCCGTCCACCTCGAGCGTCAGCGGCTCGGCGACGGCGATCCCGGTCGCGGCCTGCACGACGGCGGCCACGCCGGTGACGGTGTAGCCGCCCACGTCGAGGATCCCGCCGCCCGCGGTCGCGGTGTCGTAGAGGCGGCCGGTGCGGGATCCGGTGCGGAAGGAGAAGGACGCGTCGACGTGGGCGAGCTCGCCGATGACGCCGTCGCGCACCAGCTCGAGGAGCGCCGCCGTCTGCGGGTGGAAGCGGTACATGTACGCCTCGACGAGCGGCAGGCCCGCCTCGCGGGCCGCGTCGACGAGCGCCATGGCGGTGCCGTGGTTGACCGCGAGCGGCTTCTCGCAGAGGACGGCCTTGCCGGCGTCGAGCGCGCGGATCACGAGGTCGGCGTGGCCGGTGTGCACGGTCGAGATGTAGACGGCATCGACGGCGGGATCCGCGAGGGCGGCCTCGTAGTCGCCGCCCGCGACGTCGGCGAAGCCGTGGTCGGCGGCCTCCGTCGCGAAGGCCCGTGCGCGCTCCGTGCGGGAGCTGCCGGCCGCCACGAGGCGCGCGTCGCGCGTGCTCGCGGGCAGCTGGGAGAGGAAGCGGCGGGCGATGGAGCCCGGGCCGAGGACCGCCCAGCCGGGTGCGGTCGTGGTGGTCGGGGTGGGGTCGGTCATGGTGGAGCCCTTCGCGGCGTCGTCGGCGTGAACGTTCACGACGACGCTACGGGGCTGCGTCCGGCGCGGTCAAGAGGCTAGGCGCGTATGGGTCGTGAACGTTCACGACATAGCAGGAGAACGGACCCCTCCTCCGGGAGGATCCCGAGCCCACGCCGGACGCATGCGGCGTGGGCGCACCGCGCTCCCCGACCGCGATCCCGCCGCTAGCGTCCGCTCGCGGAGGCGGAGGGGGCGGGCGTCGGGGTGTCCCGGCGCGACCGCCGGCGCCTCCGCTCCCGGCCGCGCGACCGCGCGGCCCCCTCACCGAGAAGGAGAACCCCCATGCACCTCGTCCGACACCGCAGCCCCCCGCGATCCGCGCGGCGCCCGCCGCGGGATCCACTCCCGCCTGCTGGCCCTCCTCGCCGCCGTCGCCGCCGTCGCGGCCCTCACCGCCGTCGGCGCCGCCCCGGCGAGCGCCGACCAGAGCTACCGGTCCGGCCTCCCCGTGATCGCGGGATCGCGCATCGACTCGTCGGCGGGGACCTGCACGGTCGGCGCCGTCCTCATCCCCCGCAGCTGGTACCTGTCGCTCACCCCCTACCAGCGGGCCACCCGGTACATCGTCACCGCGGCGCACTGCGGGCCGATGTACTCGACCGTCCACTTCGGCACCGCGGCCATCGGCACGGTCGACTGGATCTCGCCCCACGACTCCGACATCGAGCTCATCCGCGTCTCGCCCCAGCCCGACGAGCGCACGCTGTACTGCCGGTCGCACCACTCCTCGGCGGCGTTCTGCAGCCCCATCCAGACGTACACGGCGCGCGCGAACAGCCAGGTGTTCATGCCGAACCGCGGCCGCATCGGCCGCCAGCCGATCCAGGGCACCGCCAGCGCCGAGGGGCGGTTCTGCACCAGCGGGTTCGCGTCCGGCGTCAAGTGCGTCTTCCAGCCGGTGAGCCTGCCCCGCGGCGTCCAGACGAGGTGGAGCCACATGTCGGCGGGCGAGACGGACGAGCACGACGCGATCACCGGCGGCGACTCCGGCGGCCCCGTGGTCTCGTACGGGAACCAGCTGCTCGGCATCATCTCCGGCAAGACGGCCGACGGCCACTACCTGCTCTACACGTCGAGCGCGCAGATGCTCGCGGAGCTGCCGGCCTACGTGCTGGCGCCCACGCGCTGATCCCGCGCCCGGGGGTCGGCGGGCGTCCGCCGGCCACCGGGCCCGGCCCCTTCCGCGGTCGCGCCGGCCGTGCGCGAGGGGGGCCCGTGCCCGCCCCTGCGGGCCTCGGTGAGCTGAGCCGCGCATCCGCCGCCGGCCGTCACGCGGGGAACCGCACCCCCGTCAGCTCCTCCGAGAGCGTCCAGATCCGGCGGGCGTCCGCCTCGACCGCGACGCGCGGGAACGGCGGCAGGGCGGTCGGGCCGCCGCCGAGGTGCCCGGGGCCGCGCGGGCCGTACATCCGGCCGCCGCCGTCGGGCGCCGTGGCGGCGACGAGCGCGGGCAGGTAGGCGGTCTCGACCGTGCCGACGAGGATCCCCAGCCGCGACAGCAGCCGGATCGTCCGCACGTCGAGCCCGTCGCGCGAGCGGCCCGTCGCCGGGCGCGCCGCGAGCAGGCTGGTCGGCGCGATGCCCGGGTGCGCGAGGGCGCTCGTGATCCCCCAGCCGCCCGCCGCGCTCCGCCGCTGGAGCTCCAGCGCGAAGAGCCCGAACGCGATCTTCGACGAGCTGTACGCGCGCATCGCGTCGTAGCGACGCTCCCACTGGAGGTCGTCCCACGCCACGGCGTTCGCCCCGGCGGCGATGCTCACCTGCGAGACGACGCGCGCGGATCCCGCCCGCAGCAGCGGCAACAGCCGGCCCACGAGCGCGACGTGGCCGAGGTGGTTGGTGCCGATCTGCAGCTCGAAGCCGTCGGCGGTGGTGCGGCGCTCGGGCGGCGTCATGACGCCGGCGTTGGCGACGAGCAGGTGCAGGGGTGCGCCCTCGTCGGCGAGCCGGGCGGCGAGCGCCTCGACGGATCCGAGCGAGGCCAGGTCGAGGTCGTGCAGCGCGACGCGGGCGGCGGGGTGGCGCTCGCGGATCCGCGCCACGGCCGCCTCGCCCTTCCGGCGGTCGCGCACGGGCAGCAGCACCTCGGCGCCGGCGCCCGCGAGCCGGGTGGCGAGCGCGAGGCCGATGCCGTCGCTGCCTCCCGTGACGAGGGCGCGGCGACCGGTGAGGTCGGGGACGGGGATGTCGAGGGGGCGACGGGGCATGGCGGATCCTCCTGGTGGCGGCGATGCGGACGTCCCGCACCGGCTGCCCCGAGCCTGGGCGTAGCGCCGTCCGGCAACCAGGGCGCGACGAGACGTGGATCGGCGGGTCCTGGCTGCGGCGGCGACACCCCGGGAGGATGGACGGGACAGACGGAGGACGCATGCGCCAGATGGATCCCGCGGGGCTCGCCGAGTTCCTCCGCCGACGCCGCGAGGCGCTCCAGCCCGAGGACGTCGGGCTCGCCCGCACCGCGCGCCGCCGCACGAGCGGGCTCCGGCGCGAGGAGGTCGCGGCGCTCTCGAGCATGTCCGCCGACTACTACGCGCGCATCGAGCGCGGCAGCAGCCCGCAGCCGTCGGAGCAGATGCTCGCGGCGATCGCCCACGGCCTCCACCTCACGGTCGACGAGCGCGACCACCTGTTCCTCCTCGCGGGCCACCAGCCGGCGGCGCGCAGCGGATCCGGCGACCACGTGGGGCCGGGCCTCCAGCGGATCCTCGACCGGCTCGTCGACACGCCCGCCGAGGTGGTGACCGAGCTCGGCGAGACGCTGATGCAGACCCCGCTCGGCGTCGCGCTCACGGGCGACACCGCGCACCTCACGGGGCCGGAGCGGAGCATCGGGTACCGGTGGTTCGCGGATCCCGCCAGCCGCCGCCTCTACCCCGAGGAGGACCACGCGGCCCTCGGGCGGCTCTGGGTCTCCGGGCTGCGGGAGGTCGCGACCCGGCGCGGCCCCGGATCCCGCGCAGCCGGCTTCGTGGACCTGCTGCTCCCCCGGAGCGCCGAGTTCCGCGCCCTGTGGGCGGCGCACGAGGTGGGCCTGCGGCCGAGCGCCGTCAAGCGCTTCGAGCACCCGGAGCTCGGCCGGCTCGAGCTCTCCTGCCAGACCCTCACGGACCCGGAGCGGGCGCACCACCTGCTCGTCTACACGGCCGCGCCCGGCTCCGAGAGCCACGAGAAGCTGCGGCTGCTCGGGGTGATCGGGGCGCAGCAGCTGGGGTGAGGGTGCCCCGATCCTGGTCAGTCGAGGAAGTAGCTGCGGACCTTCTCCTCGGAATCCAGGATGAGCTCCGTCTCGACCCCCACCGAGCGGGCAAGTTCCACCGACCCTAGGAGGGCCGCCTCGACGTCGGGCGAGAATGCGCGCTCAAGCACTCTGAGACAGGCGGACATGCTGACGTCGAGCTCGTCGATGAGATCTTGGTGCTCGTCGGCGAGGCGCTCGTCGAGCTGGCGCTGTTCCTGGAGGTAGCCCTCGATCAGCGCAGCCTCTCGTCGGGAGAGCGCGGAGGACACAGCGGAATGCATGACCATTCCGACGCTGTTCCCGATCACAGCCCCCAGCACGGGTACGGGGATGAGCGCTTGCCCGACGAATGACGACAGTGCGCCGACGGCCGCCTCCAGGCAGACGAGCTCGGCGTTCTCCAGGAACTCCGCCTCGACGATCTCGCCCGTCCGTAGCCGATGCGCCTGCTCCGCTACGCCGAACGCGGCGGTCACCGTGGCGCTGGCGACGGCCGCGGATGTCGCGGTGAAGTTGGTGAGCGAATAGATCGTGAGGCCCCGGACACCGCCCTTAACAAATCCACGGCCCGAGTCCCCTGCGATCTCGACCCAATCGTCGCTCGTGAAGTCAGCGAGCCTGGTGCCGGCACGGCGCTTACGCACCACGGCGAGGACGAAGGCGGTACCGCCCTCGATACCGGCGGCCACGATGGTCGCCTTCGCCCCTTCGCGTGCTCCGGGCATGCTCGCGCGATGGGCATCGTCGCGCCGAGTCTGGTCGGTCGCGCGCAACGAGTCCTTCTCCCCCTCCAGCGTCGTGCCGTAGGCGCCGCGCTGCACCTCGTCGTAGCGGAGGTTCGACGGCTCGAGGGAGCCGATGTCGAGGGAGCGGTTCGCGAAGAAGGACTGCACGCGCTCCCAGTCGCGGAAGGAAGGCCCTTCGCCACCACGGCTGAGCAGGCGACCGGCCTCTTCGCGATTCATGCCGTACAGCGTCCGGATCACCTCGAAGTGATCGCTCGGGATCTGGTATCTGCCGCCGCGGCTCACGAAGTCGGGGTACCTCTCGAGGTGCTCGGCGATGGCTCCGAGACCGAAGCGCCCGCCCGCCGCGACGAACTTCTGCTGGATCTCGACACCACCGCGCATCAGGTCCACGGGGCCGTTGTCGTTCACCCACCGGTAGATCCGGCCCTCCCCCAGGATCTGGCTGCGAGCATCACCGATGCCGCTTTCCGCCGCCTCGGCGATGAAACCGTGCATGCCCTTGATCCCGCCGCGGTTCCGTGCCACCACCTCGAGGTCGATGGTCCGCATTGCCGCGTCGACGCGGGATAGCGCATCGCGGAGGTTCATGTCCTGGCGCCGGAGCGCGTCAAGCAGCCCGTCGAGCCGCAGCTGGTTGAGGTGGTTGATCCACGCGGCGACGGCCTGCTCTTGGTTCCGGCGCACCGATTCCGGCTCGTCACTCACGATCGGCGTCGCCCTCGACCCGCTCACCGAGCAGGGCCGCGCACGCCTGCGTGCTGTTCACCAGCGCGCCGAGGCGTGACTGCTCGCTCGCCGGGAGCGCCGAGAAGTCGGCTCCGAACGCCCCCAGCGCCTCGCGATAGCTCGTGGTTAGAAGGGACCGGAGCTGGTCGGTGCGCTGGAGGAGGGCCTCGACCCGAGCGGTCAGCTCGTTCACACGCGCGGTATTGCGCTTGACCGAGGTCAGCGCCTCCTGCTTCTGTTCGCGCGTCTCGCCCTTCTTCCAGGCGAACAGCGCGACGGACGTGAGGATCGCCGCTCCTGCGACGCTCCAGCCGACGGGCCCCGACAGCGCCAGGATCGCCCCTCCAGCGGCCGTTCCGCCGCCGCCGGCTGCCAGCGCTCCACCGCCGAGCCAGGCGAGTGCGGCATTGGTGGCGGCGGCCCCGGAGAGGGCGGAGATCGCCGTGCCGGTCGAGGCGGCGCCGAAGGTGGTCGCGACCCACATGGCCGCGCTCGGGGCCACGCTCGCGACCGCAGCACCGGCGGCGAAGCCGGCACCGCCCCCGGCAGCGGACCGGCGGGCAGCCTCGAGGTCACGACGGGCGAACTCCTCCACGTCCAGGAACTCCGCCCTGTCGACGTCGATCCGACCGATGGCCGCATCGATGGACTTCGGCGTGTTCGCGATGCTGTTGACCAGCGCCTCCACGTGCTCGATGAGGTCCGTCGAACGCTCGCGCTGCCGCAGCAGAGCGAGACCGGCGTCGTTCATGGTCGTGTACGCCCGGTTGTACTCGGCCACGGCCTCCTCGTAGGGATCCGGCTTCCTCGCGGCCAGCTTCTCGACGTTCTCCTTCGTCGCGTCCCTCAGGTCACCCGCCCGCTCACCCAGCTGCGCGGATGCGGCGCGCGCCCTCCGGGCTGCCTCGTCCACCGCCTTCGCGATCCCGTCCCTGGCCTTGCTCAGCCCGCGCTGATCGTCCATCGTTCCTCCGCGATCCCCGTCGATGTCGTTTCCTCACTGGAGGATATAGACGACCGACGACGCCATGAAGGAAGTCGAGGACGAATGGTCACGACGTCTTAGGACGCGACCGCGATCCCCTCCCGACGCACCGCATCCACCAACAGCGCCTGGACCGCATCGGCGCCGCGGAGGAGCTCGGCCGGCTCGACGCCGAGCCCGGCGATGATGGCGTCGATCCCGCGGAGCCCCGCGCGCGTCAGCAACCGCTTCTCGTTGGTGGCCCACTCGCCGCGTTGGGCGAGCATCGCGTGCGCCGTCATGCACGCCGCCTCCGACAGGAGGCCGGCGCACTGTGCGACCCGGCCGCGACGGGCGTGGCCCTCGCGGGCGTAGTGCAGCGTCAACGCTGCGTGCTCCCACCAGATGCCCGGAGCTGACGCTCGGAGCGCCGGCGGGTACTCCCATCGCGGCACCTCCCCACGGAGGGCGCGATTCAGGCCGAGCTCCGCCAGCAGGATCGTGCTCGGCAGCCCCGCCTGATGGAAGAGCAGCCGCTCGATCGTGAACCGGCCGGCGAGCGCCTCCTCGTGCACGACCTCGATGACGTCGAGGTCGCGGTAGTGGATGTCGACCGCGCGGCCGTCCACGTGCAGCGCGCCGCCGCCGTCGAAGATCCGACCCCAGCCGCGGCGGGCGCTGAGCGCGCCCGGCCAGCCGAGGGCGCGCAGGTCGTCGGGGTCGAAGGAACCGCGGTAGTAGACCGCCACGTCCCAGTCGCTGTCGGGCCGGGAGACGCCCTGCGCGCGGGATCCGCCGAGCGCCACGCCCCGCACGCCCGGGACCGCGGCGAGCGCGTCAGCCACGTGCTCGAGGAACGCGTCGTCGTCGAGCCCGAGGACCGGGCCGGCGGCGTCCGCGCCGGAGCTCACGCCCGCCCCGCCACGCTCCGCCATGACGCGATCCCGCCGCGCAGGCTCACCGCATCGCGCCCCGCCTCGCGGAGCGCCGCCGCGGCCGCCCGCGAGCGCACGCCCGACGCGCAGTAGACGACGACCCGGTCGGTGACCTCGCCGGGCACCGCGCCCGGATCCACCGTGACGATGCGCACCGGCACCGCGACGTGGCCCGGGATGGAGTCGACGAGGCGCTCGTCGGGCTCGCGCACGTCGAGGAGGACGACCCGCTCGTCGGAGGCGAGGATCCGCTCCACCTCCTCCGCGTCGAGCTCGGTGCCGTCGGTGGCCGCGCCCACGCCGCAGAACAGGTCGTAGTCGGCGAGCGCCGTGACCCGCTGGCGGCCCTTCGCGCGCTTAACGCCGATGGTGCGGCTGGTGCCGGCGAGCGCGTCGAGCACCACCACCCGGCCGAGGAGCGGCGTGCCCGCGCCCGTGACGAGCTTGATGACCTCGGTCGCCATGAGCGACCCGACCGTGCCGCAGACCGCGCCGAACACGCCCGCCTCCTCGCAGGAGAGCACGGCGCCGTCGGCGGGCGGCTCGGGGAACACGTCGCGGTAGTCGATGCCGCGGCCGTCGGGCGCCGCGTCCCAGAAGACGGTGACCTGCGCGTCGAACCGGTACACGGATCCCCACACGCACGGGACGCCGACGAGGGCCGCCGCGTCGCTGATGAGGTACCGCGTGGCGAAGTTGTCGGTGGCGTCGACGACCACGTCGTATCCGCCGAGGATCCGGAGCGCGTTGTCGTTCGTGAGCCGCTCGGCGTGCTCGACCACCTCTATGCCGGGGTCGGTCCGGTGCACCGAATCCGCCGCTGACGAGGTCTTCGGCCGCCCGATGTCCGGCGTCCCGTGGATGGTCTGGCGCTGGAGGTTGGAGAGGTCCACAGCATCGTCGTCTACGATTCCGAGGGTCCCGATCCCCGCTGCGGCCAAGTACTGCAGCACCGGGGAGCCCAGCCCGCCCGCTCCGATCACGAGCACCCGGGCCTGGTCGATGCGGGACTGACCCCCCATCCCGATGCCGGGAAGGGCGAGGTGACGGGAGTGCCGTTCGCGCCGCTCGTGCGCATCCCGCCCGGAGCCATGACCACCCGGGCCCCGCCCTCCGGGGTCGGTGCCCTCCCGATCGACGAGCGGCAGAGACGACCCCATGACAGACCTCCGTACGGACGGCGGACGCGGACCCGCGTCGACCGGACCCAGCGTACGACGGCCCGCCGACGGGACCCGCGGCGGCCGCCCCTCCGGCCCCCTCGGCCGCTTCCACCACCGCCGCTGGGGCGACGCCTGGCTCATCGGCCTGCTCGGCTTCCTGTTCGCGCTCCCCCTCGCCGGCCAGCCGTCGGTCTGGTACGACGAGGCCGCCACGGTCGTGTCGGCCACCCGCGACTGGGACGGCCTCCTCCGCATGCTCAGCACGGTCGACGCGGTGCACGGCCTCTATTACGCCCTCATGCACGTGTGGTTCGACCTCGTGGGCTACTCGCCCACGTCGCTCCGCTTCCCGAGCGCCGTCTTCGTCGGGCTCGCGGCGGCGGGCGTGGTGCTCCTCACGCGCACCGTCTCCACGCGCGCCACCGGCGTCGTCGCGGGCATCGTGTTCGTCGCCATCCCCCGCGTCGCCTGGATGGGCACGGAGGGCCGCTCCTTCGCGCTCGGCACGCTCATCGCGGTCGCGCTCACCGTGGTGCTGGTGCTGGCGGCCCGGCGCGCGGGCTCGCCGCCCCGGGTGCAGGCCGCGTGGTGGGCGCTGTACGGCCTCATCGCGTGGTTCGGCGCGTCGACGTTCATCTACCTGGCGCTGCTGGTCGGGGCGCACGGCGCCGTGATCATGTGGTCGATCGCCTCCGCCCGCGTCGGCCGCCGCACGCTCCGGCCGATGATGGTGTCCCTGCTCGGCTGGGGCATCGCGTCCATCTCGGCGGGGCTCCTGTCCCTGCCGCTCGTGGACGTGGTCACCGCGCAGTCCGGGCAGGTCGGCTGGATCAAGCCCATCGGCCCGAAGACGCCCGGGCAGGTCGCCTTCACGCAGCTCTTCCCCGAGAACGCCGCGTTCGCCTGGGTCGCCTGGCCGCTGGCGCTCCTCGGCCTCGCGATGCTCGTGCGGCGCGGGATCCGCCTCGTGCGCGCCCGCCGGGCCTCCACCGCCGAGCCCGCGGGCGAGATCGCGGCCTTCGAGTCGGCGTACCTCCACGCCGGCTGGTCGCCGACGCTGCTCCAGCTCGCGGTCGTGTGGCTCGTCGTGCCCACCACGCTGCTCGTCTACGCGTCCACGCTCACGTCGCCGCTGTACTCGCCGCGGTACCTCGCGTACACGGCCCCCGCGTTCGCGATGCTGATGGCCGTGGGGATCCTCGCGCTGCGGTGGAAGCCCGCCGTCGCGGTCGTGACCGCCGGGCTCGTGGCCCTGTCGCTCGTGCAGGTCGCGCACGACCGCGGCACCACGCGCAAGGCGGACGCGGACTGGGCGGGCATCGCCCGCATCGTCACCGGGGAACGCGCCCAGGAGGCGGCCGGCACCCGGGAGGCGGTGATCTTCGGGCCGGTCCGCCGCCACCCGAAGGCCACCTCGCGCGTCGTCGCGTACACCTACCCGGACGCGTTCCGCGGCATGGACGACATCCTGCTGCGCACGCCGCCCGGCGACACCGACGGCCTCTGGGAGGAGGCGTACCCGCTCGCCGACCGGGTCGACGAGGTCGACGACGCGGACGTCGTGTGGCTCGTCACGAGCGACAAGCAGGACATCCGGCCCGAGGTCGCGGAGGCGCTCACCCCGCGCGGCTTCGCCAAGGCCGACGACTGGCACGTGAAGAACGCGAACGTCGAGCGCTACGAGCGGGTGGCCGCGGGCTGACGGGCCCGGGCGCGGCTCAGGTCGCGTCCTGCCACTCGCCGATCGCGCGGACCACGACGTCGAGGTGCGACTCGAGGAGGAAGTGCCCGCCGTCGACCAGCTCGACGCGCGCGTGCGGCGCATCCCGTCGGAACGCCTCCGCTCCCGCCGCGGCGAAGATCTCGTCGTTCCCACCCCAGATCGCGAGCAGCGGCACGCGCGACTCCCGCAGCCACGCGTGCACCGCCGGGTACAGCTCCCGGTTGGTGGCGTAGTCGCGGAAGAGCGCGAGCTGCACGTCGTCCTGGCCGGGGCGGGCGAGGAGCGCGAGGTCGTGCTCCCACGCGTCCGGATCCACGACCGACGGATCCGGCACGCCGTGCGTGTACTGCCACTCGACCGCCGCGCGGCCGAGGGCCGGGCGGAGGGCGTCGCGCGTCGCGTCGGTGCGCTCGGCGGCGTCGGCCCAGATCGGATCCCAGAAGGACGGGACGAAGCCCTCCTCGTAGGCGTTGCCGTTCTGCGTGACGACGCCCGTGACGGCCGCGGGGTCGGCGAGCGCGAGGCGCCAGCCCACCGGGGCGCCGTAGTCCTGCACGTAGATCGCGTAGCGGGACACCCCGATGGCGGCGAGGAAGCGGCCGGCCACGTCGGCGAGCGCGGCGAACGAGTAGTCGAATCCGTCGGCGGACGGCGCGGACGAGCGCCCGAAGCCGATGAGGTCGGGCGCGATGACCCGGAAGCGGCCCGCGAGCGCGGGGATCAGGTGCCGGAACATGTGCGAGCTCGACGGGTAGCCGTGCAGGAGCACGAGCACGGGTGCGTCGGCGGGCCCGGCCTCGCGCCAGAAGACCTCGAGGCCGTCGATCGTGACGGTGCGGTGGTGGACGGTGGTCATGGCTAACCCCTTCGGCTTGTTTTGGTGGTTAGCAGGACGGTAGCATGGATCCATCGCGCCACCCTGGCGCGGAGGATCGAGGAGCGGTGGACCGCGACGAGGAGCTGCTGCTGGCGGTGCTGAACAGCGCGCCGGTGGTCGACGGCCGACGCGAGGACCGGCTCGACGGCGCCTCCGGGCGCCAGCTCGCCCGCACCTGGGGCGGCACCGGCACCGCCGCCGAGCTCGACCGCCTCCGCCGCGCCCGCGACGCGATCCAGGCCGTCGTGCGCGGAGGCGCCGCCGCCCCCGACGCCCTCGCCGTGCTCGCGGACGTCGTCGACGGCGTCGCGCGCACACCCCGCGTGAGCGCCGACGGCGTGGAATGGGAGCTGTCCGCACCCCGCGACGACCGGCTCCCGGTGGAGGCCGTGCTCGCCTGGTCGAGCGTCACTGCCCGGCTGCCCGGCCGCCTCCGCCCGTGCGCGAACGACGAGTGCGAGCTGTTCCTCGTCGACCACAGCCGCCCGGGCACCGCGAAGTGGTGCTCCATGGCGACGTGCGGCAACCGGATGAAGGCCCGCGCGCACGCCCAGCGCACGCGCTGACCCTGGCCCCGGTCCGGCGTCGGCCTCGCCTCGGGCATCGGCCGAGCACGCACGAGGGGCCCGACGCCGTGGCGTCGGGCCCCTCGTGGTGGAGCGGGCGGATCATGTGCGGTGCCCGGTCGGACCGACGGTCACGTCGGCCCGCTCCGGCGCCGGAGGGAGGATCAGCGGAGCGGGATGCTGCCCGCGAACCGCGCCGTGGCCTCCAGGGTGGTGATGTCCTCCGACTGGACCACGTGGTACGCGAGCCCCCGGTGACCCGCGGCGTCCTTCGTGATGACGGGGTTCGGGAACTCGGTGACCATCGACCAGTCGCCCGAGCCGTCCACGTGCGCGCGCTTCGAGACGGTGGCGATGCCCGCGGCCCCGCGGTTCGAGTACAGCGGGTCCTTCGTGACCTGGTACGTGACGACGACGGTCTGGCCGGGGACGCCGGTGCCGCGGAACGCGACGCACTTGCTCGTGCCGACGCAGGTCGCGCGCTGCGACACCTGGACGGTGAGCGGAGCCGAGCCGTCGTCGGGGCCCGTGAGGCGGACCGGGGCCGTCAACGCGACGCGAGCGGTCGGATCCGCCGACGCGGCCGGAGCGCGGTGGACGACGGAGGTCGCCGCGTGCGGAGCGGCGAGGGCGGTGGTGGGCGCGGCGAGCCCGAGGGACAGGCCGCCGGTGAGGGCGACGGCGGCCGCGGCCGCGGTGCGGATGACGATGTGCATGGATCCTCCAGGATGTGCGGACGGGGGGACGAGCAGATGTGCACGCTGAGGCTAGGCGAGCCGCCGCTCCCCGCGTCCGGCGCGCTCACAGGCGGGCCCTCGTCCCGGCGTCCCGATGGCCGCGGGCTGCGGACCGCCCGGCGCTCAGGCCCCGGTGCGGGGCCCCTCGCCCACCGCGGCCCCGCGTCCCTCGTCGCTCGCATCCGCCGCCCGCGCCGCCCGCGGCTTGAGCTCGCTGACGAGCGTCCCCGCGACGATGAGCGCCGCGCCGAGGATCGCCAGCGCGGGCAGCCGCTCACCCGCCACGCGACCGACGACGCCCGCCCAGACCGGCTCGCCCGCGTAGATGATCGTCGCGCGCGTGGGCGAGACGGAGCGCTGCGCCCAGTTCATCGTGACCTGGATGAGGCAGCTGCTCGCCCCGAGCGCGAGCGCCGCCACGAGCCACACCCACGAGAACCCCGGGATCGCCTCGCCCGCCACGGGCATGCACGCGAGCGCGAGCGCGCCCGCCACGAGGAGCTGCACGACGGTCACGCGGCCGACGTCGACGCGTCCCGCGAACAGCCCGATGAGGATGATCTCCGCCGCGATGGGCAGGGTGCTGACGAGCGTCGCCAGCTCCCCCGCGCCCAGCGCGACCCCCTGCTGCGGACCGGCCACGAGCAGCAGCCCCACGAACGCGAGCGCGACGCCGACCAGCGCCAGGGCGCTCGGCCGCTTGCGGAACGCCGCCCACTGCAGGAGCGGCACCAGCGGCACGTACAGCGCGGTGATGAAGGCGGAGGTGCTGCTCGGGATCGACTGCAGGCCGTAGGTCTGGAGCCCGTAGCCGAGGAAGATCATCACGCCGATGGCCGCGCCCGCCCCCACGTCGATCCGCCGCATCCCGCGCAGCGCCCGGCCGAACACGACCGCGCTGATCAGCCCGGCGGCGAGGAACCGGAGCCCCACGAAGAAGAGCGGCCCGCTGTGCTCCATCGCCACGTGCACCGCGAGGAAGGTCCCGCCCCAGATGGCCGTGATGCCGATGAGGGCCCACTCGGGCCGGGACGGCCGGACGGCGCGGGGCAGCATCGTGCGCATGGGTGGAGCGGGCCGGGTCAGCCGGTGATGATGCGGGCGCCGTGCACGGGACCGGTGGCGCGGATGACCGTGAGGCGGGCGGCGCTCAGCGCGATCTGCAGCTCCAGCGCGCTGTCGAGGTCGGCGGCGAGGAAGGCGACGGTGGGGCCGGATCCGGAGACGATGCCGGCGAGTGCGCCGTTCTCCTCGCCGAGCTGCAGCACCTCGCCGAGGCCGGGCGCGAGGTGCAGCGCGGGCGCCTGGAGGTCGTTGTGGAGGACCTCGGCGAGCATGTGCGGATCCCCCGCGCGCAGCGCCTGGAGCACGCCCGAGTCGACCTGCGGCATCTGCCGGGCCGGGAAGATGTCCTGCGCGTGGCGCTCGCGGTGCTTGTCGAGCTCGCCGTAGACGTCGGGCGTGGAGACGCCGAACTCGGCGATGGCGAGCACCCACTGGAAGGTGCCCTTGGCGAGCGCGGGGCTGAGGCGGTCGCCGCGGCCGGTGCCGATGGCGGTGCCGCCGGCCAGCGCGAACGGCACGTCGGCGCCGAGCTCCGCGCCGAGGGCGAGCAGCTGGTCGCGCGTGCGCTCGGTGCCCCAGAGCGCGTCGCAGGCGAGGAGGGTGGCCGCGGCGTCCGCGGATCCGCCGCCCATGCCGCCCGCGATGGGCACGTCCTTCTCGATCCGCAGGTGCACGCCCCCGCGGTAGCCGGTGCTGCGGGCGAGGAGCCGGGCGGCGCGGACGGCGAGGTTGTCGGCGCCGGTGGTGAGGTGCGACGTGTCGATGGATCCGCCGAACTCGACCGAGAACCCGTCGGACTTCGTGGCCCACACGTCCTCGTACAGGCTCACCGCCTGGTACGCCGTGGCGACCTCGTGGTAGCCGTCCTCCTGGAGGGCGCCGACCGTGAGGGAGACGTTGATCTTGCCCGGGGCCCGCGCGTGCACCACGGGGGAGGCGGTGGCCGCGGAGGTCATGTGCTCCAACCTAGCGGAGGCTGGGAGGCACTCCGTCCGCGTCCCGATCGGCCCAGGCATGCGCTACGCGGAGGTAGTCGTCGACGCCCAGCTGCTCGCCCCGCGAAGTGGGGGCGACCCCTCCGGCCTCGAGCAGCGCGGAGGCCGCCTCGCTCCCGCCGAGCAGCTCGGCGAGCGCCTGGCGGAGCATCTTGCGGCGCTGCTGGAAGGCCGCGTCGACGATCTTGAAGGTGCGCTTCCGCAGCGCCTCGGACGCGTACTCCTCCGCGTGCCGCTCGAACGCGACGAGCACGGAGTCGACGTTCGGAACCGGCCAGAACACCTGGCGGCTGACCTGCCCGGCGGTCCGCCACGCGCCGTACCAGGCGGCCTTGACGCTCGGGGATCCGTAGACCTTCGAGCCCGGCGCCGCGGCGATGCGGTGGCCGACCTCGGCCTGCACCATCACCACGCCCGTGCGGATGGATGGGAAGTGCTCGAGCAGGTGCAGCAGCACCGGGACGGAGACGTTGTACGGGAGGTTGGCGACGAGCGCCGTGGGATCGCCGGGCAGCTCGGCGACGCGCAGCGCGTCCTCGTGCACGACCGTGAGCTCGGCGTCCGGCTGGTAGAGGCCCACCGTGATGGGCAGCTGCTCGGCGAGCCGGCCGTCGATCTCCACGGCCACGACGCTCGCGCCGGTCTCGAGGAGGCCGAGGGTGAGGGATCCGAGCCCGGGCCCGACCTCGACCACGCGCGTGCCGGCCTCGACGCCGGCGACCCGGACGATGCGGCGCACGGTGTTCGCGTCGATGACGAAGTTCTGGCCGAGCTTCTTGGTGGGCGCGACGCCGAGCAGCTCGGCGAGGTCGCGGATCTCGGCGGGGCCGAGGAGCGTGGCCGGGGCGGCGGGGCCGGCGGCGAGTGCGGGCGCGGTCGACGCCTCGTCGCTCACGCGCGACCCGCCGGGTCGAGCTCGGCGGGGTCCTTCGACGGCGACGTCACGGGCTCGTCGTCCCAGCGCCCGTAAACCAGCTCGGTGTTGGAGGAGATCTGCGCGGCCAGCATCGACACGTCGGTGCCGAGGTGGGCAGCCATCGCGCGGAGGGTGTGCGGGATGAGGTACGGCGCGTTCGGTCGGCCGCGGAAGGGCACGGGCGTGAGGAACGGCGCGTCCGTCTCGACGAGCAGGAGCGAGCGCGGCGCGAAGGCGAGCGCCTCGCGGAGGTCGTGCGCGTTCTTGAAGGTGACCGTGCCGGAGAACGACATGTACCAGCCGTTCTCGGCGCAGATGCGGGCGAGGTCCTCGTCGCCCGAGAAGCAGTGGAAGACCGTGCGCTCGGGGGCGCCAACGCGCAGCAGGGTCGCGACGACCTCGTCGTGCGCGTCGCGGTCGTGGATCTGCAGGGCGATGCCGCGCTCCTTGGCGATGCGGATGTGCTCCTCGAACGACCGCTGCTGGGCCGCGCGGCCCTCCTCCCCCGTGCGGAAGAAGTCGAGCCCGGTCTCGCCGACGGCGCGCACGCGCGGGCGTCCGGCCAGCTCGTGGATCTCGGCCAGCGCGTCGTCGAGCGTGCCCGCCTCCTCGTACGCCGGGGCCTCGTTCGGGTGGATCGCGACGGCCGCGAGCATGCGCGGCTCGTGCGCGGCGGTCTCGGCCGACCAGCGGGAGGTCTCGAGGTCGCCGCCGACCTGGATCACGCCGCGGACGCCGACCGAGCTCGCCCGGTCGAGGTGCTCGGTGAAGTCGATGGGCGACTCGCCGTCCGCGATCTCGAGGTGCGTGTGGTTGTCGTAGACGGGGACCGTGAGCGCCTCGGGCAGCGGCGGGTACGTGAGGTCGCGCGTCTGGCCGTGGGCCGAGGAGGTGTCGCGCTGGCGCACGTAGTTCGAATCGGACATCGCGCTCACTCTACCGACGGGAGGGTGCCGCGCCCGGCGGGGCGCGGCACCCGGGACGTCACGCGGTGGCGGTGGTCGGCTCCTGCTCGATGCGCGGGAACAGCGGCGCCTCGAGCGGGGTGACGACGCCGGATCCGGTCCACTCGTCGGCGAGGTCGATGCGCTGCTGGCCGACCGTGCCGGTGCCGCCGAGCGCGGTCCAGAGCTTGGCGGTGGCGCCGGGCAGCACGGGCGCCAGCAGCACGGCGAGCGTGCCGAGGCCGCGCACCGCGGTGTGCAGCACGGTCTCGAGGCGCGCGCGGTCCTCGTCCTTCTTGGCGAGGGCCCACGGCTCCTGGCTCGTGATGTAGCCGTTGAGCTCGTCGACCAGGGTCCACACGGCGGCGAGCGCCTCGTGGATCGCGAGCCGCTCGATGGCGTCGTCGGCGGTGGAGGCGGCGGCGCGCGCGACCGAGAGCACGCGCTCGTCGGCCTCGGTGAGCTGGTGCGCCTCCGGGACGCGGCCCTCGAAGTAGCGGCCGACCATGGCGATCACGCGGGAGGAGAGGTTGCCGAAGCCGTTGGCGAGCTCCGCCTGGTAGCGGGCGCTGAGGTCCTCCCAGCTGAACGAGCCGTCCTGGCCGAAGGCGAACGCGCGCATGAAGTAGTAGCGGAACGCGTCGATGCCGAAGGTGTCGGTGATGGTCTGCGGCACGATGCCCGTGAGCTTCGACTTCGACATCTTCTCGCCGCCGACGAGCAGCCAGCCGTGGCCGAAGACGCGGCGGGGCGGCTCCTCGCCGAGCGCCATGAGCATGGCGGGCCAGATGACCGCGTGGAACCGGAGGATGTCCTTGCCGACGAGGTGCGTGGCGGGCCAGCGGCGCCGGAACTGCTCGTCGTCGACCCCGTAGCCGATGGCCGTGACGTAGTTCATGAGCGCCTCGAACCACACGTAGACGACGTGGCTCTCGTCCCACGGGATGGGGATGCCCCAGTCGAAGCTGGAGCGCGAGATGGAGAGGTCCTCGAGGCCCCGGCGCACGAAGGAGAGGATCTCGTTGCGCGCGCTCTCGGGCTGGATGAAGTCGGGGCGCTCCTCGTAGAACGCGAGGAGCCGCTCGCCGAAGTCGCTCATGCGGAAGAAGTAGTTCTTCTCCTCCAGCAGCTCGACGGGCTTGGAGTGGATGGCGCAGACCAGCTGGCCCTCGAACGGACCCGTGCCCTCGAGGAGGTCGGAGGGCTGCTTGTACTCCTCGCAGCCGACGCAGTAGTAGCCCTTGTACTCGCCCGTGTAGATGAAGCCGGCGTCGTGGAGGCGCTGCAGGAAGACCTTGACGGACTCCTCGTGGCGGGCGTCGGTGGTGCGGATGAAGTCGTCGTTGGAGATGTCGACGGCCTTCAGCAGCGGCTGCCAGCTCTCGGTGACGAGGCGGTCGGCCCACGCCTGCGGGGTGGTCTCGTGGGCGGTCGCGGTGCGGAGGATCTTCTGCCCGTGCTCGTCGGTGCCCGTGAGGAACCAGGTGTCGTCGCCGCGCTGGCGGTGCCAGCGGGCGAGGACGTCGGCGGCGACCTCCGTGTACGCGTGCCCGATGTGCGGGACGTCGTTCACGTAGAAGATCGGCGTGGTGATGTAGAAGGGCTCGCCGCGGGACATGGGCTCCATCCTAACGATCGGCGGGAGCGCTCCCGGCCGTGTGACGGGGGCCCGCGCGGGGCCGTGCGCGGCGGTCAGGACAGGTGGCGCTCGGCCGGCCCGTCGTACTCGGAGAGCGGCCGGATGAGCGAGTTCGCGGCCCGCTGCTCCACGATGTGCGCGGTCCAGCCGACCACGCGCGCGGCGACGAACAGCGGCGTGAAGGCGCGCGTCTCGAAGCCGAGGAGCGCGTACGCCGGGCCCGACGGGTAGTCGAGGTTCGGCAGGATCCCCGTGCGCTCGGCCATGCCGCGCTCGAGCGCGTCGTACAGCTCCATGGTGCGGGCGGCGGAGTCGCCCGCCTCGCCGCCCGCCGCGACGCGCACGGCGACGAGGTCGTCGAGCGCGGCCTTCATGGTGGGCACGCGCGAGTCGCCCGCGCGGTAGACGCGGTGGCCGAAGCCCATGACCTTGCGCTTGGCGGCGAGCGCCGCATCGAGCCACGCCTCCACGCGCGACGCGTCGCCGATCTCGTCGAGCGTCTCGAGCACGGCCTCGTTGGCGCCGCCGTGCAGCGGGCCCTTGAGCGCGCCGATGGCGCCCGTGACGGCGGAGTGCAGGTCGGCGAGGGTCGAGGTGATGACCCGGGCCGTGAACGTGGAGGCGTTGAAGGAGTGCTCGGCGTAGAGGATGAGCGACACCTCCATGGCCTTCGCGTCGGCCTCCGTGGGCCGGTCGCCGTGCACCATGAGCAGCAGGTTCTCGGCGAGGCCGAGGTCGTCGCGCGGCTCCACGGGCGCGAGGCCCTGGCGGCGGCGCTGGTCGTACGCGATGAGCACGGGGATCTGCGCGAGCAGGCGCACGGACCGCTCGAGGTCGGCGTCGGCGGAGTGGTCCTCCGGCTCGGGGTCCGCGGCGCCGATCGCGCTGAGCGCGGTGCGCAGCACGTCCATGGGGTGGGCGTCGACGGGCAGGGCGTCGATGATCCGCAGCACGGCCTCGGCGGGCTGCCGCTCGGCGCGCTCCTGGGCCTCGAAGTGCGCGAGCTCCTCGTCGGTGGGCAGCTCGCCGTGCCACAGGAGGTACGCGACCTGCTCGAACGAGCACGCGGCGGCGAGCTCCTGCACGGGGTACCCGCGGTAGAGGAGGGAGTTCGTGGCCGGCTCGACCTTGCTGATGCGGGTCGTGTCGACGACGACCCCGGCGAGGCCCTTGCGGATGTCGGTCATGGTGCTCCTTCGCGTCATGCCGCACCCGCGTGGTCGGCGGATCGGGTGCCTCCGGGTGCGTTCGTCACTGTATCGGGGCGGGTGGAGCGCGGGCGAGGGTCGGCGGCGATCGCGGATCCGGCGCGCGGAGGCGGGCTGGGGAGGGCGGGGATGACGGGCGGCTCCGCACCCGGGCCGCCGCCGGATCCGCTCGGTAGCCTCACGAGCAGGCGCACCCGAGGCGCCGCCCGCGCAGCCGGGCCGACCCGGAGGACGCCATGCCCGAGAGCACCGACCGCACCGATCCCGCCACCGACGCCGAGCCCGGCGCCGCGACCGAGCCCGAGCACTACGACGTCGCCGTCATCGGCGCCGGACCCGCGGGCACCGCCGCCGCCCTCCGCGCCGCCGAGCTGGGCGCGTCCGTCGTGGTGCTGGAGGCCGGCCGCGTCGGCGGCACGTGCGTCAACACCGGATGCGTGCCCACCCGCGTGCTCGCGAAGACCGCGCGGCTCGTGCGCGAGGTGCGCTCCGCGGGCGAGAACGGGATCGGCGTGGGCGAGCCCGCGCCGCACTGGCCGTCGATCGTCGCGCGCGTGCACGAGCAGGTCGACCGCGTGCGCTCCCTCAAGGACGAGGCCGCCCGGTTCGAGGCGGCGGGCGTGACGCTGATCCACGAGGGCCGCGCGCGCTTCGTCGACGACCGGACGCTCCAGCTCGACAGCGGGCGACGGATCACCGCGGGCTCGATCATCGTGTGCGTCGGCGGCCACTCGCGCCGCCTGCCGGTGCCCGGCGCCGACCTCGCGACCGTGCCCGAGGACGTGCTCGCGCTGCCGGAGATCCCCCGCCGCCTCGCCGTGATCGGCGCCGGCAACACGGGCGCGCAGCTCGTCACCGTGTTCCGCTCGTTCGGATCCGAGGTGACGCTGCTCGACGTCGCGCCGCGCGTGCTCACGGCGTCCGACGCGGCGATCTCCGAGGCCGTGTCCGACGCGTTCGTCGCGCAGGGCGTGCGCGTGCACACCGGCATCGACACGGTGACGGGCCTCACGCGGACGGGCGACGGATCCGTCACCCTGCTCTGGCGCGACGGCGACCGGCCGCAGTCCTCCAGCTTCGACGCCGTGATCATGGCCACCGGCTGGCCCGCCGACGTCGAGGACCTGGGGCTCGAGCACGCGGGGGTCGAGGTGACGAGGTCGGCGATCCCGGTCGACCGGTACCTCCGCACGCGCGTGCCGCACATCCTCGCGGTGGGCGACGCCACGGGCAAGGACATGCTCGTGCAGGCGGCCCAGTCCGAGGGCGAGGCCGCCGCGGAGAACGCGGTGCTCGGCGTCAACCGGCGGATCCCGCTGCAGCTGCTCCCCGCGGGCGGCTTCACCGACCCCGACTACGCGGGCGTCGGCCTCACCCAGGCGGAGGCGCGGGAGCGCGACGGCGCGTGCGTGGTCGCGCGGGTGCCGTTCTCCGAGGTGGACCGCGCGGTGATCGACGACCGCGAGGCCGGCTTCCTGCTGCTCATCGCCGACCGCCGCCGCGAGCTGATCCTCGGCGCGCACGCCGTGGGCGAGAACGCGGTCGAGGTGATCCAGTCGGTCACCACCGCGATGGCCGCGGGCGTCGACGTCGCGACCCTCGCGCACGTGCGGTTCGCGTACCCCACCTACAGCGCCATCATCGGGATCGCGGCCCGGCGGCTGCTCCAGGAGGAGGAGCGGGCGGGCGAGCTGGACTGACGCGCGACGGCGACCTCCCTGCGGCCCGTGGTCGGATGGGAGCATGACCGCGCTCATCGTCACGGCCCACCCCGATCCCGACTCCCTCACCCATCACGTCGCCCGCCGGCTCGAGGCGGCGCTCGAGGCCGCGCTCGGCGGATCCGGCGCGACCGGGGTCACGACGGCGCACCTCGCGCAGGAGGGCTTCGACCCGGTGTTCGGCATGGCCGACCGGCGGGCGTACGCCGGCGACTCCCCCGCGCCCGCGGACGTCGCGGCCGAGCAGGCGCGACTCGACGCCGTGGACCACGTCGTGCTCGTCTTCCCCGTGTGGTGGTGGTCGATGCCCGCGCTGCTCAAGGGGTGGATCGACCGCACGTTCATCGCGGGCTGGGCCTTCGGCATCGACGACGACGGGCGCATCGAGAAGCGGCTGCAGCGCCTCGCCGTGCACCTCGTGCCCGTGTCCGGGACGAGCCGGGAGTCGTTCGCCCGGCACGGCTACCTCGCGTCGTTCGAGACGCAGGTCGGCCACGGGATCCTCGACTACTGCGGCGCGCGCCGCGGCGCCACGGCCTTCGTGCACGACTCCGAGTCGGGCGACCGCGAGGCCGTCGCCGCCGAGGTCGAGCGGGCCGTGGCCGAGGTGGTCGCGGCGGTCGACGAAGCCTGATCCCGCTACCCGCGCCCGCGCTCGCGCTCAGACCGCGTCGTCGACCCCCGCCATGTCGAGCACGAAGCGGTAGCGCACGTCGTTGCGGCGGAGCCGGTCGATCGCCGTGGCCACCTCGGCGGCGGGCAGCACCTCGACGTCCGCGGTGATCCCGTGCTCGCCGCAGAAGTCGAGCAGGTCCTGCGTCGCGGGGCGCCCGCCGCTGCCCGTCGAGGCGAGCTCCCGACGCGCGGGGAGGAGGTCCATCGCCTGCACGGTCAGCTCGCCGAGGTGGCCGAGGACGCAGAGCGTGCCGTCGAGGTCGAGCACGCGGAGGTACGGGCCGAGGTCGTGCGCGACGGAGACCGTGTCGATCACGAGGTCGAGGCTCGAGCCGGCCCGGGCCATCGCGTCGGCGTCCGTGGAGACGACGACGCGCGTCGCCCCGAGGCGCTCGGCGTCCGCCGCCTTGGCCGCGCTGGTCGTGAACACGGTGACCTCGGCGCCGAGCGCGCGCCCGAGCCGCACCGCGAGGTGGCCGAGCCCGCCGAGGCCGACGACGCCGAGGCGGGTGCCAGCCCCGACGCCCGCTGCCCGCAGCGGCTCCCAGACCGTCACGCCCGCGCACATGAGCGGCGCGACGGCAGCGGGATCCAGCGACGCCGGGCGACGGTAGACGAAGGACTCGCGGACCACGTACCGGCCGGACCAACCGCCGCGGGTCGTGGATCCGTCGACGCGGTCGCGTCCGCCGTAGGTGAGCGTCGGGAACTCGACGCACATGTTCTCGTGGCCGCCCCGGCACATGGCGCACGCGCCGCACGAGTCGACGATGTTGCCGACCGCGACCGGGTCGCCCGGCGCGAAGGCCGTCACGGCGGATCCCACGGCCACCACCTCCCCCACGAACTCGTGGCCGGGGACGAGCGCATCGACGCGGCCCCGCTGGTCGAGGGCGTGCAGGTCGGAGAAGCAGACGCCGCAGTGGGTGACGCGGACGTCGACGTCGTCGGGGCGGAGGTCGCGGCGGTCGATGGGGGTCGGGCGGACGGGCTGGCCGGAGGACGGCGAGAGCAGGGCTGCGGTGCGCATGCCCTCACCCTACCTACTGGTCGGTAGCTCCGTACAGTGGGGGCATGACGTCCTCGGCCGACCGCACGCGCCAGCGCATCCTCGACGCCGCCACGGAGGAGTTCGCCGCGCGCGGCATCGCCGGCGCCCGGGTCGACCGCATCGCCGAGGCCTCGGGCATGAGCAAGCCCATGCTCTACGCGCACTTCGGCGCCAAGGACAAGCTGTTCGACGCGGTCTTCGCCGAGCACGTGATCGCGAACGGCGACCGCGTGCCCTTCACGGCCGACGACCTGCCGCGCTATGCCGCCGCCCTCTACGACGACTACCTCGCCGACCCCGCGCTCGCCCGCCTGGTGATGTGGAAGCGGCTCGAGCGCGACGCCACCGGGTACCTCTACCCCGGCCTCGAGGAGCACGAGGCCGCGCACCTCCGCGACATCGCGGCCGCGCAGGCGGCCGGCCGGATCCGCGCGGACCTCGACCCCGACGACGTCTGGACCCTCCTGATCGCCACGGCCGCGAGCTGGGCCCAGATCTCGATCACCACGGTCGCGACCGCGGGCGACCCGGCGGCCCTCCACGCCCGGCGGCGCGCGGCGCTCGCGGCGCATGTGCGCGACGGGCTCTGCGCGGGCTGATCCGCGGCCCGCGCGGGCGGGCGCGCGACATGTGCACTTCCGCCCGCGTCGCCCGCGGCTCCCGGCTAGCCTCGCCGGATGCCCACCCCCGCCCCTCGACGGAGCCCCGCGTCGCGCGCGCTCGCCCGGGCCGGCGCCGTCGCTGGCGCGCTGGCGATGGGGATCCTGCTGGCCGCGCTCGCCCTGGGCCTCGCGCTCGACGGGCCGTTCGCGGCGTTCGACGCGCACGACGAGACGCGCTGACCGGGCTCCTCACCCGCACCCGGCCGCGTGCCGCACGCGCCGGCCGACCGCGCCCCGGTCGACCGCGCGTCATGCATCGCCTCCGCAGCCCGCCGCTCGCTACGGTGGGCATCGGCCTCCGCACCGGGTCGCATCCGCCCACCAGGGAGTCCGCCGTGCTCATCACCCTCACCTCCACGGCGCCGTCCGCGTCGGACCTCAGCCACCTGCTCCGCAAGCACCCGGGCAGGGCGCAGTCCTTCGACCTCGCGGTCGGCACCGCGCACGTGCTCTACCCCGAGGCGACCGACGAGCGCTGCACGGTGGCGCTGCTGCTCGAGGTGGATCCGATCGCGCTCGTCCGCGACAAGCGCTTCCGCGGCGCCGGCGCGTCGAGCATCGCCCACCACGTGAACGACCGGCCCTACGCCTCGTCGTCGATGCTCGCCGTCGCGCTCGGGCACGTGTTCCGCACCGCGATGGGCGGCCGGAGCGAGTCGTTCCCCGAGCTCGCGGCCGGCACGCTCCCGCTCCGGATCACGGTCGCGGCCCTGCCCGCGCGCGGCGGCGCCGAGCTGGTCGAGGCGCTGTTCGCCCCGCTGGGCTGGCGCGTCGAGGCGACGCCCGTGCCGCTCGACGCCGAGCACCCGGAGTGGGGGGACTCCCGCTACGTCGACCTCGTGCTCACGGGCGAGGTCCGGCTCGCCGACGCCCTCCGCCACCTCTACGTGCTGCTGCCGGTGCTCGACGACGGCAAGCACTACTGGGTGTCCGACGACGAGGTCGGCAAGCTCCTCCGCGCCGGCGAGGGCTGGCTCGCCGAGCACCCGGCGCGCGACCTCATCACGCGTCGGTACCTGGCGCACCAGCGGGACCTCGTGGGCGAGGCCGGGGAGCGGCTCGACGCCGGAGCCGCGGAGGCCGCCGAGCCGTCCGACGCCCCCGACGCGACGGCCGGCGACGCCGCCGGACCGCGCTCCCCCTCCCTCGCGCTCCTCCGCGCCGAGACCGTGCACGCCGTGCTCACGGAGGTCGGCGCCCGCACGGTCGCGGACGTCGGCTGCGGGTCGGGTGCGCTGCTGCGGCACCTGGTCGCGGATCCGGCGTTCACGACGATCATCGGGACCGACGTCTCGGCGTCCGACCTCGAGGCCGCGGCCCGGCGTCTCGACCTCCGCGACGCGAGCGACCGGGTGCGCGAGCGGATCCGGCTGCTGCAGTCGTCGGCGACCTACGAGGACCCGCGCATCGCCGGTCTCGACGCGATCGTGCTGATGGAGGTGCTCGAGCACGTGGACCCCGACCGGCACGGCGCGCTCGAGGCCTCCGTGCTCGGATCCGCGGCGCCCGGCACCGTGGTCGTCACGACCCCGAACGCCGAGCACAACGCGCTCTACCCGGGCCTCGCCGCGGGCGCGCTCCGCCACCCCGACCACCGCTTCGAGTGGACCCGCGCCGAGTTCGCCGCGTGGGCGGAGCGCGCGGCCGACCGGTACGGCTACCGGGTCGAGGTCCGCCCCGTCGGCGACGTGGATCCCGTCCACGGCTCCCCCACCCAGCTCGCCCTCTTCCGGAAGGCCGTCACCCCATGACCGACGCCCCCGCCGCCGCCGCCACGACGGACGCCCCGGCCGCCCCGCTCCCGCTCCCCCGCATGTCGCTCGTGCTCCTGGTGGGCGCGAGCGGATCCGGCAAGTCGACCTTCGCGCGCACGCACTTCGGCCCGTACGAGGTGCTGTCGAGCGACGCCTTCCGCGGCCTCGTCTCCAACGACGAGAACGACCAGAGCGCCACGTCCGCCGCCTTCGAGGCGCTCCGGCACGTCGCCGCGCACCGCCTGCGCCGCGGCCTGATGACCGTGATCGACGCGACCAACGTGCAGGCCGAGTCGCGCCGGTCCCTCGTGCAGCTCGCCCGCGACCACGACGTGCTGCCGGTCGCGATCGTGCTCGACGTGCCCGTCGGCGTGTGCGTCGAGCGGAACGCGGCGCGCACCGACCGGTCCTTCGGCGCGTCCGTCGTGAAGCGCCAGCACGACCAGCTCCAGCGGTCGCTGAAGGGCCTCCGCCGCGAGGGCTTCCGCACGGTGCACGTGCTCCGCGGCGTGGACGAGATCGCCGCCGCGCGCTTCACCGTGGAGCCGCTCCTCAACGACCTCCGCCACGAGCGCGGCCCGTTCGACGCGATCGGCGACGTGCACGGCTGCCGCGCGGAGCTCGAGGCCCTGCTCGGCGAGCTCGGCTACGCGATCGAGCGGGACGACCGGGGCCGCCCCGTCGACGCCGTGCACCCGGAGGGCCGCCGCGTCGTGTTCCTCGGCGACCTCGTTGACCGCGGACCCGACACCCCCGGCGTCCTCCGCCTCGCCATGGGCATGGTGCGCGCCGGGCACGCGTTCGCGGTGCCCGGCAACCACGAGGACAAGCTCGTGAAGGCGCTGCAGGGCAAGAAGGTGCGGGTCGCGTACGGCCTGGCGGAGTCGCTGGCGCAGCTCGCCGAGGAGGACGAGGAGTTCCGCGTGGACGTCGAGCGGTTCTGCCGCGAGCTCGTCTCGCACCTGGTGCTCGACGGCGGCGACCTCGTGGTCGCGCACGCGGGGCTCATCGAGGCGTACCAGGGGCGCGCATCCGGCCGCGTGCGCGCCTTCGCGCTGTGGGGCGACGCCACCATCGGCGAGACGGACGAGCACGGCCTGCCCGTGCGGCGCGACTGGGCGCTCGACTACCGCGGATCCGCCACGGTCCTCTACGGGCACGTCGCCGGGGTCGGCACCGAGTGGGTCAACCGCACCATGTGCCTCGACACCGGCTGCGTCTTCGGCGGCGAGCTCAGCGCCCTCCGCTGGCCCGAGCGCGAGGTCGTCGCGGTGCCCGCCGAGCGCGTCTGGTCGGAGCCGACCGTGCCGCTCGGGCGCCGGTACGCGTCCGCCGCCGCCGCCGGATCCGCCGTGGACGCGCCGCGCGACGCGGGCCTCCTCCGCATCGACGACGTGCTCGGGAAGCAGGTCGTGGAGACGCGCGCCTTCGGCCGGGTCGGGATCCGCGAGGACGCCGCCGCCGGCGCCCTCGAGACCATGAGCCGCTTCGCCGTCGACCCGCGGCACCTCGCATACCTGCCGCCCACCATGAGCCCGCCCGCGACCTCGTCGCGCGACGACGTGCTCGAGCACCCCGCCGAGGCGTTCGAGGCGTACCGGCGCGACGGCCTGGAGCGGGTGATCTGCGAGGAGAAGCACATGGGATCCCGCGCGGTCGTGCTCCTCACCCGCGACCCCGCGCGCTTCGGCGCGCCCACGGGCTGGCGCGGCGTCGTGCACACGCGCACGGGCCGCCCCTTCTTCGACGCCGCCGACACCGACGCGCTGCTCGCCCGCCTCGACGCCGCGGTCGAGGCCGCCGGCCTCTGGGCGGAGCTCGACACGTCGTGGCTGCTGCTGGACGCCGAGCTGCTGCCGTGGTCCGCGAAGGCCGGGCCGCTGATCCGCGAGCAGTACGCGTCCGTCGGCGCCGCCGCGACCGCCGCGCTGCCCGCCGCCGTCCGCACGCTCGAGCAGGCGGCCGCGTCCGGCATCGACGTGGCCGACCTCCTCGAGCGCACGCGCGCGCGGGCCGCCGACGCGGAGGCGTACGTCGCCGCGTACCGCCGGCACGCGGCGCCGTACGGCGGCCTCGCCGACGTGCGCCTCGCGCCCTTCCAGCTCCTCGCCACCGAGGGCGCGACCCACCTCGCGCGCGAGCACGCCTGGCACCTGGCGCTGGCTCAGCGGCTGGCGGACGCGGATCCGGGCCTCGTCCTCCCCACGCGCTCCCTCGAGGTCGACCTCGCGTCGCCGCGGTCGGAGGAGGCCGCCACGCGCTGGTGGCAGGAGCTCACGGACGCGGGCGGCGAGGGCATGGTCGTGAAGCCCGTCGCGGGTCTCGTCCGCGGGCGGACGACGCTCGCGCAGCCGGGCATCAAGGTGCGCGGCCGCGAGTACCTGCGCATCGTCTACGGCCCCGACTACACGGAGCCCGCGAACCTCCGCCGCCTCCGCGACCGCGACGTCGGCCACAAGCGGTCGATGGCGCTCCGCGAGTACGCGCTCGGCGTGGAGGCGGTCGAGCGCTTCGTCGCGGGCGAGCCGACGTGGCGCGTGCACCAGGCCGTGTTCGGCGTGCTCGCGATGGAGTCCGAGGCGGTGGATCCGCGGCTCTGACGCCGGCCCGTCGGGACGCGCACGGGCCGCGAAGCGCGCACGGCTAGCGTCGCCGGACGCCCGCAGCCCCGCTGCGGGCATCCCACGTCAGGTGAGGGGGCCAGAAGGGCGACGGGGATGTCCCTCCGGCGGATGAGCGGATCCCCCTCTCGGCCGTCGGCTGACGAGCCGGGCCTCCGTAGCGTCGAGGGCATGGACGATCCCCGCCTCCGAGAGGCGAGCACGACGACGGACGAGGACCGGCACGCCGACGACCGGGGGTCGCTGCTCGGCGTCCTCCCGTTCACGACCGCGGTGGGCGGAGCGGTGTCCATGTTCCTGGTCCCCGGCACCCCGGTCGTCGTGGGCAGCCTCCTCGCCCGTGATGCCGGCTCGCTCGCGTTCCTCGTCATGGGATTCCCGCTCATGGCGACGGGTGCGGCGGGCGTCTTCCTCCTCGGACTCGCGGTCGGTGCGCTGGCAGGGCTCCCGGACCACCTCGCCCGAGATCGTCCGGGCTTGCGCCCGCTGACGTCGGCCCTCGCGGTCGTGATCCTCACCGCCCTCATCTGCACGGCGTGGGTGGCCGCGTTATGGGCGTGGTGGCCGCATGCCCGCGACATCATGGGATGGTCCACGGGGGTCGTCGCCGTCGCCGCTGCGGTCGCTACGACGCTGGTCGTCGTGCTCCTTCGACGTGGTCGACGTGGTGCCCGATGAGTCGCGCGCGAGCGGTCGCGAGGACGCGCATGACGATCACGCCCCGCCGCGGTTCCCCTCCAGCGTGAACGTGAACACGTCCTCGTCGAACGCGCTGTACCCGGCGTAGTCGAGCAGCTCGTAGAGCCGGGCTCGGGTCTGCATCTCGGGCACCTTCGAGGCGAGCGTGCCCTCCTCCAGGATCGCGTCGAGGCCGCGCTCGGCGGCGCCCATCGCGAGGCGCAGCAGCGAGACGGGGTAGATGACGATGTTCACGCCCACGTCGCGCAGCTGCGACGTCGTGAACAGCTCGCTCTTCCCGAACTCGGTCATGTTGGCGAGGATCGGCACGTCGACGGCCGCGCGCATCGCCTCGAACTCGGCGAGGTCGGCCATCGCCTCGGGGAAGATCGCGTCGGCACCGGCGTCGACGAGCGCACGCGCCCGGTCGACGGCCGCGGCCATGCCGTCGACGCCGCGCACGTCGGTGCGGGCCATGACGAGCAGGTCGGGGTCGCGGCGGGCGTCGACGGCCGCGCGGATCCGCTTCAGCGCCGTCGACTCGTCCACCACCTGCTTGCCGTCGAGGTGGCCGCAGCGCTTGGGGTTCACCTGGTCCTCGATGTGCAGCCCGGCGACGCCCGCGTCCTCCAGCATCTGCACGGTGCGCGCGACGTTCATCGGCTCGCCGAAGCCCGTGTCGGCGTCCACGAGGCAGGGCAGGTCGGTGACGCGCGCGATCTGCTGCGAGCGCCCGGCCACCTCGGTGAGCGTGGTGAGGCCGATGTCCGGCAGGCCGAGGTCGGCCGAGAGCACGGCGCCGGAGATGTAGACGCCGTCCATGCCCTTGTCCTGGATGAGGCGGGCCGACAGCGGGTTGAACGCGCCGGGCATCCGGAGCAGCTCGCCCGAGTCGAGCCGCTCGCGGAACGCGCGGCGCTTGTCGGCGGAGGTGAGGTTCGAGTGCAGCATCAGAGGAGTCCCTTCGGGGAGCCGGCGCCGTCGAGGAGGCCGGGCCTGGCGGTCACGGTGAGGCCGGCGAGCTCGTCGGCGGTGAGCTCGGGGAGGCGCTCGACGAGCGCGAGGAAGCGGTCGACCTCGGTGTCCTCGAGCACGCCGTCGGCGAGCGTGCGGAGCTTCGCCACGTAGTCGGCGCGCGCGAACGGCCGGGCGCCGAGCGGATGCGCGTCGGCCACGGCGATCTCGTCGACGATGGTCGAGCCGTCGGTCAGGCGGATCTCCACCCGTCCGCCGAACGCCTTCTCGGCCGGGTCCATGGAGTGGTACCTGCGGGTCCACTCCGGGTCCTCGGTCGTGGTGACGCGGCGCCAGAGGTCCACCGTGTCGGGGCGGCCGGCGCGCTCGGGCGCGTACGAGTCGACGTGGTGCCAGGCGCCGTCCTGCAGCGCGACGGTGAAGATGTACGGGATCGAGTGGTCGAGCGTCTCGCGGCTGGCGCGCGGGTCGTACTTCTGCGGGTCGTTCGCGCCGGATCCGATGACCACGTGCGTGTGGTGCGACGAGTGGATGAGCACGCGGTCGATCGCGTCCGCGTCGGCGAGCACGGGGTGCGCGTGGTGCAGGCGGCGGGCGAGGTCGATCCACGCCTGCGCCTGGTACTCGGCCGAGTGCTCCTTCGTGTACGTGTCGAGGATCGCCCGCTTGGCCTCGCCGGGCGCGGGCAGCGGCACGTCGTAGCCGGCGTCGGGCCGTCGAGCAGCCACGCGATGACGCCGTCCTCGCCCGTAGATGGGGGTCGGGCTGGTCTGGCCGCGCATCGCCCGGTCGATCGCCTCGACGGCCATCTTCCGGCGAACGCGGGCGCGTGCGCCTTCCACGTGCTGATCGCGCCCTTGCGGGACTGGCGCGTGGCGGTCGTGGTGTGCAGGGCCTGGCCGATCGCCTGGAAGACCGTGCCCTCGTCGAGGCCGAGGAGCGTGCCGATGCCGGCGGCGGCCGACGGGCGAGGTGCGCGACGTGGTCGATCTTGTGCGCGTGCAGGCTGATGGCCTTCACGAGGTCCACCTGGATCTCGTAGCCGGTCGCGATGCCGCGGATCACGTCGGCGCCCGTGAGCGCGCGGCCGTCGGGGCGCCCGGCTGCGGCGGCGTGCTGCGCGGCGGCGAGGATCGGCGGGATGTTGTCGCCCGGGTGCGAGTACTCCGCGGCCAGGAAGGTGTCGTGGTAGTCGAGCTCGCGCACGGCCACGCCGTTCGCCCAGGCCGCCCACTCGGCGCTGACGCGGGTGGACGGATCCGCCCACGACGGTCGCGCCGGCGCCGCCCGTGGACGGCCCGTGCGCGAGGGCCTGCGCGCGCGCCGCGACGACGGGCGCGCGGGTGAGCGAGGCGGTCGCGACGGCCGCGTTGTCGATGATGCGGTTGACGATCATCCCGGTGACCTCGGCGTCGACCTCGACCGGATCGGCGGCGACGGCGGCGATGCGCCCCGCCAGCTGCTCCCGGGGAGGCAGGGCTCGTCGCTGCGGTGGACGCGGACGCGGTGGATCTGCATGCTCTTCCTCACGGTCGGGCGCCTGTCGCGGAGGGCTCGTGGCCCCGTCCGCGCGGCACCGGTCCAGCGTATCCACCGGCCGGGCCCGTCCTACGCTGGGGCGTGCCCAACGTCACCCCGGAGTCCCCCGCCAGGACGACGTGCTCCCGCTGCTGCGGCAGGCCGACGAGTACGCGCTCGCCCTCTACCCGGCGGAGAGCTACCACGCGCTCGACCTCGCTGCGCTCGAGCGCCCCGGCGTCACGTTCCTCGTGGCGCGCGAGGACGGCCGCGCGCCTCGGCACGGCGGCGGTCGTGGACGGCGGCGACGGATCCGCGGAGCTGAAGCGCGTGTTCGTCACCGACGCGGCGCGCGGGCTCGGCGTCGGACGCGCGCTCCTCGTCGCCGCGGAGGAGCGGGCCCGGGAGCTCGGCGCCACGACGATGCGCTCGAGGACGGGCTGCCGCAGACCGCGGCGATCGCCCTGTACGAGCGCGGCGGCTACCGTCACGTGCCGCGGTTCGGGCCGTACGCGGCGGATCCGACGAGCGTCTGCATGGAGCGCGACCTGCGGGCGGCGCCCGGGCCGCTCCCCCGGTGGATCCTCCGCCCCGCCCTCCCGGACGACGCCACCTGGATGGCCGAGCTGCGCGCCGTCGTCATGCGCCCCGACCTCGAGCGGCTCGGCCGGTGGGACCCGGTGCGGGTCCGCCGCCGCTTCCTCGACGGCTGGGCAGCGGAGCGCACCTCCGTCATCCGCGTCGACGGCCGCGACGCCGGCCTCATCGCCTGCCGCGACGAGCCCGACGCCCGCTGGGATCGAGCACTTCTACCTCGACCCCGCGGCGCAGGGCCGCGGCATCGGCGGCGAGGTGCTCGGCGAGGTCATGGCGCGGCACGACGACGGCCGCCCGTTCCGCCTCGACGTGCTCCAGGGCAGCGCGGCCCGGCGCCTCTACGAGCGCGCGGGCTTCCGCATCGAGCGCGAGGACGCGGTGGACGCGTGGCTCGTGGCCCTGCCGACTCCGCGCGCGGAGGATCCGGTCCGCCGGGCCGTGGGCCGCGAGCACTGACGGTCGACGGGCGACGGCGGACGGCCGCCCGAGGACCCGACCCGATGCGGGAGCGCCCTCCCGCGAGTCATCCCCCGGCGGTCAGAGGAGCCGCGCGTGATGCTCGCGCGCGAGGAGCGCGTACCCGTCGAGCGTGATCCCACTCCGCCCTCGGACCGGTCGGCCTCGACCTGCCTCGACTCCCGCCGGAAGCCGAGCCGCGTCAGCAGCTGCGCCACGGCGTCGTTGCGGGAGTCGCAGGCGGCCACGACCCGGTGGGCGCGCTCCTGGTCGAAGACGAGGTCCAGCACCGCGCGCAGCGCCTCGGAGGCGATGCCCCGACCCTGCGACGAGCGCGCCAGGGTGACGCCGACCTCCGAACGTGTCGGGCTGCGCGTCGAGGAGGTGCAGCGCGACGTCCCCGAGGAGCACGCCCGACCCGGCGTCGCGGACGGCCAGCTGCAGCCAGCCGCCGGGCGACGGGAGGCCGACCTCCCGGCTGGGCCGCGACCAGGCGCTCGGCATCCGCTCGGGAGTAGTCGATCCCCCACGACTGGTACCGGGCGACGTCCGGATCCCGGCGGTACCGGACGAAGTCGTCGACGTCGCGCGGCGCGAGCGGCTCGATCAGCAGGCGGGAGGTCGTGAGGGCGATGCGGTCGTGCGACGAGGGCATGCTCCGAAGCTAGCGGGCGTGCCCGCAGCCGACGCGACGGCTCCTCCGCGTGACCTCCGGACGCCAGCGGGCGGGAGCAGCGTCCCCCACGTGACCGGCCAGGGCGTCCCCGCGGGACCGCTGCGGCCGCTCCGAAGAGCCGGCCCACGGCATCACCGGTCGAGGACTCCCCCACCGTCCAGGGGGTGATCGTGACCCAACGCCCCCATGTCGCGGAGGTACGACCGTCGATGAGGAGTGGTACCGATAGCGGATCCCTCCCCGGCCGCTCGCTCGGCGGCGGCGACGAGCAGCAGCGCGAGCTGCCCCGGTGCCGTCCCCGGGCCCTCTAGTCGTCGGGGTGCAGGCCCGCGTCCGCCGGCCCGGTCCGCCACGCGGTGAAGTGGACGGTGAGGCCCGCGCGCGTCGGCGCGCAGCACATCGGCCCGCGGTCACGGCGGCGTCGGCGTCCAGGGGCGCGACGCGCACCAGCTGCCACGGCTCGTCGTCCACCCGCGCGCGGACGGTCAGCGCGTCGCCGGAGCGGCTGGCGCGGATCGTCACGAGGCGGCCGTGCCAGCCGGGGACGGGGGCGAGCGACCAGTCGGACATGCCGCGGGTGACGACGGCGCCGAGGCCGTCCTCGCCGTCGCTGCGCTCGACGCCGGCCTTGGTCCACGTGCGGTCGTCGACCTTGACGAAGATCCCGGCCTGGTCGAACTGAGCGGAGAGGTCGAGCCGGAACGACACCTCCATCGCTGTCCCTGGTCGAACGGCGCGAGGAGGGCGTGCTCGGTGTCGTGCACGAAGCCGTACGAGGTGGTGCGCCAGGCGTCGCTGCCCTCGACGGCGGTGACGCGCATCCCGTCGTCGGCGAACTCCACGCGGGCGGGCGCGGTGGTCCAGGTGCCGGAGGTCCAGTCGATGTCGGTCATGGGGCCGAGTGTACGCTTGTACACATGACTGTCGACCACTTCGCCGGAGACGACCGCAGCAACCGCGAGCGGATGCTCGCCGGCGACCCGTACATCGCCGACGACCCGAGAGCGCCCCGCATCGCCCAGCGCGCCGTCCGGCTCGCCGACGCCTACCACCGGGCCGCCGTCGAGGACGAGGCCGCGGCCCGCCCCCTGCTCGAGGAGCTGCTCGGGTCGCTCGGCGAGGATGCGTCCGTCAAGCCGCCGCTGTTCGTCGACTACGGGGAGAACATCCGCATCGGCGCCCGGACCTTCGTCAACTGCAACCTGACGGCTCTCGACGTCGCCGTGATCACGATCGGCGAGGACTGCCAGATCGGCCCGAACGTCCAGCTCCTCACGCCCACCCACCCGATCGACCCGGGCCCCCGACGCGACAAGCTCGAAGCGGCCCGCCCGATCACCATCGGCGACAACGTGTGGCTCGGCGGCGGCGTGATCGTCTGCCCCGGCGTGAGCATCGGCGACGACAGCGTCATCGGCGCCGGCTCGGTCGTCACCCGCGACGTCCCCGCCGGGGTGGTGGCCGTCGGGAACCCCGCGCGGGTGATCCGCGAGATCGCGCCCCGGGCATGACGGGACCGGCTCCCGCCCGAGCACCCCGGCGATCGGATCCCGGCCGTCGGGACCGGATCGTCGAGGCCTGCCTCGACGTGATCGCCGACGTCGGGGTCGACGGCACCACGCACCGCCGGGTCGCGGCCGCGGCCGACGTCCCGCTCGGCTCGATGACGTACCACTTCGACGGCATGGACGACCTGCTCCGCGAGGCCTTCGCGCTGTTCGCCGACCGCGCGGCCGACCGGATGCGCCGCCGCCTCGGCGACGCCCGGGGCGACGCGGCGTTCCCGGCGGCGGTGGTCGACGTGATCCTCCACGACGCGCTCGGCACGCCGCGCGACCTCGTCCTCACGCACGAGCTCTACACGCTCGCCGCCCGCCGGCCCGAGTACCGGACCATCACGCAGACGTGGATGGCGCGCAGCCGCGCCGCCCTCGAGGAGCACGTCGACCCGACCACCGCGCGCATGCTCGACGCGCTCGTCGAGGGCCTCAGCATCCACCGCGCCCTCGACCCCGAGCCGACGGATGCGGCCTTCGTGCGCGACGCCGTGGAGCGCGTGCTGCGCTCCCGACCCGCGCCGCCGGCACGCGATCGACCCACCCGCTAGCCGGTCCCCGCGCGGTGCGGCGACCCGCCGCCCGCACCACGTCGCGGGCGACGTGATGCGGCGCCGCGGCGGCCCTCTCGGCGCCTCCGCGTCAGGCGGTCATCCGCGCGGCGAGGCCGCGGCCGTGGTCCGTCGCGCGCGTCTCGGCGAGCGTCCGGAGCTCGGCGGCGATGTCCGTGAACTGGTCCATCGCGGGGTTCACCCCGACGAGCGTGAACTCGCGCGTGACGACCTCCACGTCGAGCTGCCAGACGTCCTCGAGGATGCGGCGCATCCAGGCGGTCGCGTGGTCCCAGCCCTCGCGCGGGGTCCCGGCGGCGTAGTTGCCGCCCTGGACGGTCACGAGGACGGCGGGCTTGCCGGCGATGGCGGAGGGCTGGCCGGGGGCCATGCGCGGGTCGGTGAGCACCAGGTCGACGTACGTCTTGAAGTGCTGGGAGACGCCGAAGTTGTAGAGCGGGACGGCGAAGAGCAGGGCGTCCGCCGCGACGAGCTCGTCGGTCAGCGTCGCCGCCAGGGCCGCGGCGGCCTGCTGGTCCGGGGTGCGCGCGTCGGCGGGCGTCATCGATCCGGCGACCGCGTCCGACCAGGAGGTGGACGAGACGGGGTCGGAGCCGAGGTGGCGACGGGTGACCGCCGCGTCGGGGTGGGCGGCGCGCCACTCGCGCTCGACGATGTCGCCGAGGGCGCGGCTCGTCGAGCCGTCGATGCGGATGCTGGCGTCGAGACGGAACAGGGTCATTCTTCTCCTTCAGGGCTTCGGTTACTGTTCGTAACTCTGTACGCTGAGGGCCCGTTACCTCAAGCGAGCCCCCGTTACCCCGCAGTCACCCGAGGAGCACCCATGTCGATCGATGCGCGCGGCCAGGCCCTCCAGGACCGGCTCGCGGAGTCCATGCCGCAGATGCGCGAGCTCTGCGCGGGAGAGAGCCCGGAGCTCTTCCGGTCGCTCATGTCGCGCATCGGGGACAAGTGGACGATGCTCGTGATCGGCGTCCTCGGGGCCGACCGCCAGCGCTTCACCGAGATCGCCGACATGATCCCGGGCATCTCCCGCCGGATGCTGACCGTCACCCTGCGCGCGCTCGAACGCGACGGGCTCGTGACGCGCACCGTGCACGCCGAGGTCCCGCCGCGGGTCGAGTACCAGGTCACCGAGCTCGGGTACTCCCTGCAGGGCGTCGCCTTCGTCGTCGGCGAGTGGATCGGCGAGCACCAGCACGTGATCGCCGACAACCGGCGCCGCTTCGACGACGCCTCCGCCGGGAGCGCCTGAACCCGGCGACGTCGTCGACGGGGCGGGCGCCGACCGCGCGGTCGGATCCGGCGGCGCGGGGGTGGCGACGCTCGATGCGGTCGCACCCTCCCCGCGTCGCTAGCCTCGGACCATGGTGATGAGCAGGGTGCGCGATGAGATCGTGCGCGCCTGGCGGGCCGCCACCTCGCGCGGCCGCCTCCTCCTCGCCGCCAAGACCGCGCTCGCGGTGGGCATCGCGTGGGCCGTCGCGCCGTTCGTGCCCGGCGTCGCGAACGAGTACCCCTACTACGCGCCGCTCGGCGCGCTCGTCAGCATGTACCCGACGCTCATGGGATCCGCGCGCACCGGCCTGCAGACACTCCTCGGCCTCGCGGCGGGCATCGTCCTCGCGACCGCGGTGATCGCGACCACCGGCCCCTCGTGGTGGTCCATCCCCGTGATCGTCGGCATCGGCGTGATCCTCTCCGGCTCCGGCTGGTTCGGCGCCGGCCGCGAGTACGTGCCGATGGCGGCGCTCTTCGTGCTCATCATCGGCGGGCAGGACGCCGACACGTACTCGCTCGGCTACCTCGTGCAGATGGCGGTCGGCGTGGTGACGGGCCTCCTCATCAACGTGCTCGTCGCCCCGACGCTGTCGAGCGGGCAGGCGGCGGCGCGGATCAGCGCGTTCCAGGTCGAGGTCGCCCAGCGGCTGCGGGAGGTGGGCGACGCGGTCGAGTCCGACACCCCGCCCGCGCACGACGACTGGATCCGCGCGAGCGAGGACCTCGCCGGCACCGCCCGCGCCGTGCGCGCCGACCTCGCCGAGGCCGACGAGAGCCGCAAGGGCAACCCGCGGGCGCTCGTGAACAAGCGCGACGTGCGCATCGACCACGCCCGGCTCGAGGCGATGGACCAGATCGTCTTCCACGTCCGCGACGTCTCGGCCGCGCTCGCCGACACCATCTGGCAGGAGCGGGGCGCCCTCGGCCTCGACCACGAGGTCACCGGCCCCATCCGCGACGCGTGCCACGCCGTCGCGGGCGTGCTCGACCTCGACGACCCCGACTCCCCCGAGCGGCACCGGGCCATGGGCGAGGCCGCGCGGCGGGTGCGCCTGCTCGTCGAGGCCGTCGACCGGCGGTCGCAGGAGCTCGGCCGCGCGATGGGCCCCGGGGTCCTCACGGCGATGCACCTGAAGCGCGTGCTGCATCACCTCGAGCCGGTCGACGCGGCCGAGTCACCGGCCCCGTAGCGCCGGGTCCGGATCCGCCTCGGACGACCGCGACGCCTCCGCGCCCGCCCCGCTCCCGGGCAGGGCGCCGACGGGCGGCGCGTCCGCCCGCGCGTCGAAGCGCACCGCGACGATCCCCGCCACGATCAGCACGCCGCCGACGAGCTGCAGCGCCGTCAGCTCCTCGCCGAGCAGCAGCCAGGCCCAGGCGCCGGCCGCCGCGACCTCGAGGAGGCCCACGAAGGACGCGAGGCGCGACCCGAGCATCGCGCTCCCCGTGATGCCGGCGCCGTACGCGAGCGCCGTCGCGACCACGCCGACCACGAGCATCGGCACCCACCACGGCACGACGTTCCCGAGCACGGTCACGTCGGCGACGGATCCCGTGAACGGCAGGATCCCGGTGAGGCCCACGAGCCCCAGCACCGCCGCCGCGACGAGCAGCCCCGCCGCCGCGAGCGCCACGGGCGGCAGCCCGTCCGCGCCCTGCGCCGCGATCGCGAAGTAGCCCGCGCAGCCCACCATCGCGCCGATCGCGAGCAGCACGCCCACGGGATCCAGCGCCCCGCCGCCCGACGGCGACACCACGAGCGCGAGCCCGCCGGCCGCCGCGACGGACCCGAGGAGCACCGGCACCGCGGGCCGCCTCCGGCTCACGGCCCAGGCCACCGCGACGAGCAGCAGCGGCGCCATGAACTCGATGAGGATGGCCGTGCCCACGGGGATCCGCTCGATGGCCGCGAAGTACATGCCCTGCGCGCCGGCGACGCCGACGAGCGCCATGCCGAGCACGCGCCGCCACGCGCGGAGGACGGGCCGCAGGTCGCCGCGGAGCTGCGCGAGCGCGACCGGCGCCAGCACAGCGCCGCCGATGAGCGCGCGCAGGGTGACCGCCGCCACCGGGCTCCAGCCCGACTCGAGCAGCGGCTTCACGAACGCGCCGGACAACCCGAACGACGCGGCGGCGACGATCGCGAGGACCAGTCCGGTGGTGAGGTGGCGTCGGGTCATGGTGCTCTCGTCTCGTCAGGGGCCAAGCGGCCTACGATCCTGACGCTAGACTGGTCTCGGATAAGGAGTCAACTTGCATTTCACCCCTGACACCGAGGACGTGCTGGTGTTCGACGCCGTCGTCCTCAACACGGCCGCGCGCGCGACCCGCTCCGGGGCCGACCTCCTGGCGACGCCCGAGCAGCTCGCCGACCTCATGACGCGCCACGGCTTCTCCGGCCGCTTCGACCGCGACGACCGCGAGCTGGAGGACGTGCGCCGCGCCCGCACCCGGCTCCGCGCCATCTGGACCCTCGACCGCGACGACATGGTCGACGCCGTCAACGACCTGCTCGCGCGGCATCGCGCGGCCCCGCGCCTCGTGCGCCACGACGCCCTCGACTGGCACCTGCACGCGACGCCCGACGACGCGCCGCTCGCCGACCGGATCCTCGTGGAGGCCGCCATGGCGCTGGTCGACGTCATCCGCTCCGACGCGACCGACCGCCTCCGGGTGTGCGCCGCCGACGACTGCGACGGCGTGCTCGTCGACCTCTCGCGCAACGGCTCGAAGCGCTTCTGCAGCGTGCGCTGCGGCAACCGGATGAACATGGTCGCGTTCCGCGAGAGGCGCGCGCAGGATCCCGTCGGCTAGACGGCCGACCTCACCTCGCCTGCAGCGCCGCCTGGTACAGGTCGCGCTTTCCCAGGCCGGTCGCCTCCGCGATGGTGCCGGCCGCGTCCTTGAGGCGCGCGCCGTCGGCGACCAGCTCGAGCACCTGCGTCACGCCCGTCGCGAGGTCGACCTCGAGCGCCGCGGCGCCCTCCGCGACCACGACGATCTCGCCGCGCACGCCCTCGGCGGCCCAGGCGGCGAGCTCGGCGGCGGATCCCCGGCGCACCTCCTCGTAGAGCTTCGTGAGCTCGCGGCACACGACGAGCCGGCGATCCGGGCCCCACTCGGCGACGACGTCCTCGAGCGACGCCTGCAGCCGGTTCGGCGACTCGAAGAAGACCATGGTGCGGCGCTCGCGCACGAGCTCGCGGAGCACGCGGCGCCGGTCGCCGCCCTTGCGCGGGAGGAAGCCCTCGAACGTGAAGCGGTCGGTGGGGAGGCCGGAGACGGCGAGCGCGCTGAGCACGGCGCTCGGGCCGGGGATCACCGTGACGCGCACGCCCGCGGCGGCCGCCGCCTCCACCAGGTGGAAGCCGGGGTCGGAGATCGCGGGCATGCCGGCGTCGGAGAGCACGAGCACGTCGGTCTCGCGCGCGAGCTCGACGAGGTCGGCGGAGCGCTCCTGCTCGTTGTGGTCGTGCAGCGCGATGAGGCGCGGCCGGTTCTCGACGCCGAGCGCCGTGAGCAGGCGGATGGTGGTGCGCGTGTCCTCGGCGGCCACGACCGTGGCGGACGAGAGCGCCTCCACGAGCCGCCGCGACGCGTCGCCCAGGTTGCCGATGGGGGTCGCGCCGAGGATGATCACCGGTCGATCATCCCATCCGGGCGGGTGGGCGCCGGGTCGGTGCCCTGCCCGAAGGACCCGTCCTCGCGCGGGAGGCCGGATCGGTCACCGGCGTGCGGCAGGTCCTCGACCTCCTCCTCGCCCGGGTCGCTCCAGCCGCGGATCCAGTTCGCCACCCCGGCGCCGATCGCGACGAGCCCCAGGGGCACGCCGAAGAGGATGATGCTGTCGCCTCGACCCGCGCTGCTGATCTCCCCGAACGCGCCCGTCAACCCGAGGACCGACACCACGCAGAGGGCGATGCCGAGGATCACCCACCCCCACGTCTCGCGCCCGCGCGACCGGCTCCGCAGGAACACGGATCAGCCCGCGTCGGGCAGGGTCGCGCCGGCGCCCACCGCCGCGAGGACCACCGGGTCCGCGCAGCCGCGCGCGTAGCCGTCGATGCGCCGGTCCATGTCGCGCTGCAGGATCCACGCCCCGATGCGCTCGGCCACGGGCGCGAGCCAGGCGGGCCGGCACGCGAAGTTGTAGCGCCAGGTCGCGAGCGTCTGCCGCGGCTCGCCCTCGACGGGCGCGAACCGCCAGCCGCCGCCCATCCGCGCGAAGAACCACGACCCCTGCGTCATCCTCATGCCGACGTTCGACGGCGGCTGGTGCGAGACGTACTCGCTCACCATGCTGAGGCCGAGGCGCGAGACCGTGAACGTGCGGACGCCCTTGGCGGGCTCGGTCGCGCCGCCCATGAGGTGCTGGTGCGCGATGAAGGGATCCCACCGCTTCCGGATCGCCCCCTGCGTCTGCGAGATCGCGAACGCCACGGCGGGCTCCACGGGGACGATGCGGCGGGACTCGACGACGGGCACGGACCCATGCTCGCACGGCCGATGCCCGGGACCGCGTCCCGAGCGCGATCGCGTCAGAGGGCCGAGAACGCCAGCGCGTAGGCTGCCGCGCCCGCCGCGGTGAGCCCGACCGCCAGCACCCGGTCGCGCGCCCGGTCGAGGCGGCCGACGACCGCCCACGCGAGGATCGCCATGCCGATCACGATGCTGAGCGCCCAGTAGAGCCAGCCCGTCGTCGCGACGACGCGGAGCAGGCCCCAGAGGCCGTCGCCGACCATGACCGCCGCCACCACCGCGGTCCCGCACGCCCGGAGCGCGCCCGATCCCGCCGCCCACGCGAGCCCCGCGAGCCCGAGCACGGGGCCGGCCAGGGTCGCGATGACGAAGTAGAGGTCGCCGGGTCCGTACCCGTCGGGGAACCCGCGCAGCGTCGAGACGACCGCGTAGCCCTGCAGCAGCGCGTGGAAGACCGCGAAGCCCATGCCCGCCGCGATCCACCAGCGGCGCGCGCTCGGCCACCGCATGCAGACGGCGGTCACGGCGAAGGCCAGCAGCGTCCAGCCGCCGTTCGAGTTGGCGAACGACCGCAGCCCGTCGGGCAGCAGGAGCTGGGCGAACGACGTGGCGCCTCCCAGCAGGAGCCCGAGGGCGGCGGCGAGAAGCCACCACGCGAGCGTGGATCCGAGGGAGCGCATCATGTCCCCAGGATCCCCGCGGCGAGCGCTCCCGCCGTCGGCCGCGAGGAGCATCCCCGGCGGTCCGCGTGCGACCGGAGAGGTACGGCGGCGGCAGGGCGACGACGCGCCGCGGCGGGCCGCCGGCGGACCACGGCGCCCGCCATCCTGCGTACGCTCGTGACAGCGGCCCCGCGGGCCGACGGCGCCCGGACCGGGCGCGCACCACCACCCCCGAGGAGCACCTGTGGACGACGCCATCGAGACGAACGCGATCCCCGAGCCGGAGCCCACGGAGATCACCTACGACGAGGACCGCTTCCCCGCGCGGCCCGCCCGGCTCCGCTCCCGCCCCCAGCTGCGCGCCAGCGGGATCCGCCGCTCGTCGAACGACCCGCGCGCCGCCGACGCGTCGAACCCCTCCTACGTGGAGTGGCTCCGCCGCCAGTCGATGCTCGGCGACGCCGACGTGCTGAGCCGCGGCCTCTCCGGCTCGCCCAGCATGTGGTCGAACCCGTACGCCCGGCCGGACGCCCGCCGCGCCATCGACACCGCGTCGGTCTGGTTCACCGCCTACCCGATCTCGCTCATCACCAAGGACGGCGAGTCGTACCTCGGCGCCCTCGGCGACCCGCAGCTGTGGGAGATCTTCCAGTCGATCGGCATCGAGGCCGTGCACACCGGCCCCGTGAAGCTCGCCGGCGGCATCACCGAGTGGTCGCAGACCGCGAGCGTCGACGGCCACTTCGACCGCATCAGCACCCAGATCGACTCCGCCTTCGGCACGGAGGACGAGTTCCGCCGCCTCACCGAGGTCGCCGACCAGCACGGCGGCAGCGTCATCGACGACATCGTGCCCGGCCACACCGGCAAGGGCGCCGACTTCCGCCTCGCGGAGATGGGCTACAAGGACTTCCCGGGGATCTACCACATGGTCGAGATCCCCGAGGAGGACTGGCACCTGCTGCCCGACGTGCTGCCGGGCCGCGACGCCGTGAACCTCGACGTCGCCGCCGAGCAGGCGCTCGCCGACCAGGGGTACATCATCGGCCGCCTGCAGCGCGTGATCTTCTACGCGCCCGGCGTCAAGGAGACCAACTGGAGCGCCACCGCGCCCGTGCTCGGCGTCGACGGCCGCACGCGCCGCTGGGTCTACCTGCACTACTTCAAGCAGGGCCAGCCCTCCATCAACTGGCTCGACCCCACGTTCGCCGGCATGCGCATGGTCATCGGCGACGCGCTGCACTCGCTCGGCGACCTCGGCGCGAGCGCGCTGCGCCTCGACGCGAACGGCTTCCTCGGAGTGGAGAAGAGCGTCGAGGGCCCGGCGTGGTCCGAGGGCCACCCGCTCTCGGAGGCCGCGAACCACCTCATCGCGAGCATGGTGCGCAAGGTCGGCGGGTTCTCCTTCCAGGAGCTGAACCTCACGATGGAGGACATCCGCGACACCGGCCGCGTCGGCGCCGACCTCTCCTACGACTTCATCAACCGGCCCGCGTACCAGCACGCGCTCGCGACCGGCGACACCGAGTTCCTGCGCCTCACGCTCCGCACCTCGCTCGAGGTCGGCGTGGAGCCCGTGACCCTCGTCCACGCGCTGCAGAACCACGACGAGCTCACCTACGAGCTCGTGCACTGGGCGACCGAGCACTGCGCCGACGTGTTCCCGTTCCGCGGCGAGGAGGTGACCGGCGCCGACCTCGCCGTCACGATCCGCGGCGACCTCCTCGAGGAGCTCACAGGCGAGAGCGCCGACTACAACCACGTGTTCACCACGAACGGCATCGCCTGCACCACGGCGTCCGTCATCGCGGCCGCGCAGGGCTTCACGACCCTCGACGCGATCGGCGAGGAGGACGTCGACGGGATCCGCGCCGCGCACCTCCTGCTCGCCAAGTTCAACGCGTGGCAGCCCGGCGTCTTCGCGCTCTCCGCGTGGGACCTGCTCGGCGTGCTGCCGCTGCAGGCGTCGCAGGTGGCCGACCTCATCGAGGGCGGCGACACGCGCTGGGTGCACCGCGGCGGCCACGACCTGCTCGACGCGGCGCCCGAGGCGACCACCTCCGGGTCCGGGATGCCGCGCGGCCGCTCGCTCTACGGATCGCTGCCGGCGCAGGTGGACGACCCCGCGTCGTTCGTCTCGGGTCTCCGCAGCGTCCTCGAGGTGCGCGAGCGCTTCGACGTGGCGGTCGGCACGCAGGTCGACGTCCCGGACGTCGGCCACCACGGCATGCTCGTGATGGTCCACCGCCTCGACAACGGCGACCCGACGGGCGACGCCCGCCTGCAGCTCACGGTGCTCAACTTCACGGGCGAGTCGATCCTCGCGACGGTGCGCTCCGAGCACCTGCCGAGCCGCCGCGCCGTCCGCGACGCCACCACCGACGAGGTCATCGGCACGGTCGACGACCTGTCCAGCTTCCCCGTGCAGCTCGAGCCCTACGCGGGCCTGTTCCTGCTGCTCGACGAGGAGCCGGAGGTCGAGTCCGACGGCGGCCCCGACGCGGACGAGGACGCCGCGCGCTAGCCGCTGGCCGCTCGCCGGCTGCGACCGGCGGATCCGCAGCGCGCCCCGGGGGCGGCGTCGCGGATCCGCCGGGCGCAGCCGGCCCGGGCGCCGCCGCACCTGCGTGCGATGATGAGCCGTGCCCGACATGCCCCATCGCCCCGCCGAGCACGGCGTCGACGAGGGCCGGCCGGTCCCCGCCCCCGAGGCCGCTCCCACCCGCGCGTCCCACCGCGCGGACGAGCGGGCGCTCACCGCGCGCGGCTCCCGTCAGGACGACCTGTGGGCGCGCCTCGTCTCCACGCCCGCCCGCTGCCGCGCCTGGCACTGGGGCGCGCCGATCCTCATCACGCTGCTCGCCGCGGTCCTCCGCATCCAGAGCCTCGGGCACCCCGCGACCCTGGTCTTCGACGAGACGTTCTACGTCAAGGACGCCTGGACCCTCCTCCACCTCGGATACGAGGGCTCCTGGCCGAACGACCCGAACCCGGACTTCATCGCGGGGCAGACGGACGGCTACCTGCAGGCGCCCGCGTTCGTCGCGCATCCGCCGCTCGGCAAGTGGGTCATCGCGCTGGGTCTCGCGGTGTTCGGCGCGGCCGATCCGGTGGGCTGGCGCATCGCCACGGCCGTCGTCGGCACGCTCGCGGTCGTCCTCCTCATGCTCATCGCCCGCCGCCTCACCGGCTCCGCGGTGGTCGCGACCATCGCCGGGTTCCTGTTCGCGATCGACGGCCACGCCATCGTCATGAGCCGGGTGGCGCTCCTCGACACGCACGTCATGTTCTTCGGCCTCCTCGGCTTCGGCGCGATCCTGCTCGACCGCGCGTGGCACGAGCGCCGGTTCACGGAGCTGCTCGAGCGCCGCCGCGCCGCCCGTCCCGAGGGCGCGCCGCCCATGGAGTTCGGCCCGGTCATCCTCTGGCGCCCCTGGCTCGTCGCCGCCGGCCTCGCGTTCGGCGCGACCTCCTCCGTCAAGTGGTCGGGGATCTTCTTCCTCGCGGGCTTCGGCCTCTACGTCGTGCTCACGGACATGCTGCTGCGCCGCCGCCACGGCCTGGCCGCCTGGTTCACGGCGGGCGCCGTGGTGCAGGGCCCGGTCTCGTTCCTCCTCCTCGTGCCGTCGGCGATCGCCGCGTTCCTCGCCTCCTACGCCGGCTGGTTCGCGACAGCGGACGGCTACTTCCGCGGCTGGGCGGCCGAGGGGTCGAACGCGTGGCAGGGCGGGCTCGCGTGGGTGCCCCTGCCGATCCAGAGCCTCTGGCACTACCTGTCGCAGCAGTACGAGTTCAACGTGGGCCTCGACGTGACGCACCCGTACCGGGCGGATCCGCGCCTGTGGCTCCTCCTCTACCGGCCGACGCAGTTCTACTACGAGGGCTACGGGCCCGGCGAGGCCGGCTGCACGATCGACGCGTGCTCGTCGTCCATCACCTCGATCGCGAACCCGATCATCTGGTGGCTGTCCGTCGCCGCGATGCTCTACCTCGTCTACCGGCTCGCCGCCCGCCGCGAGTGGCGCGTGGGCCTCGTGCTCATGGGGCTCGTCGTCGGCTACCTGCCGTGGCTGCTCTACGTGAACCGCACGGTCTTCCAGTTCTACTCGATCGCCTTCGAGCCGTACCTGCTGCTCAGCCTCGCGATGGTGCTGGGGCTCGTCCTCGGCGACCGCGGGGATCCGCGCCCCCGGCGCACGCGCGGCATCGTCGTCGTGGCGTCCGTGCTCGTGGTCTGCGCGCTCGTCAGCGCCTTCTTCTACCCGCTCTGGACCGGACAGCTCGTGCCGACCTGGTTCTGGCGGCTGCACGCGTGGATCCCCTCGGGCTGGATCTGATGCCCGCCACCGCCTCCCGCCTCCACCCCGCGCTCCCCGGCCTCGCCGCCGCGGCCGCCGCCGCGCTCGTCGCGTGGGTCGTGCACCTGCTCGTGCCGGCGATCCCGCTGCTCACCGTCGCGGTCGCCCTCGGCATCCTCGCGGCGCAGGTCCCGGCGGCGCGCCCCGCGCTCACCGGGCCGCTCAAGCCCGGCCTCACGCTCGCGTCGAAGCGGCTGATGCGGATCGGCGTGGTGCTCCTCGGCCTGCAGCTGGGGCTCTCCGACATCGTCGGCCTCGGCTGGCACGCCGTGCTGCTCGTGGTCGCCGTCGTGGTGCTGTCGTTCGCCGGCACCTACGCCATCGCCCGCGCGCTCCGGATGCCCGGCCAGCAGCCGCTCCTCCTCGCGACCGGCTTCTCCATCTGCGGCGCGAGCGCGATCGGCGCGATGGCCGGCGTCACACGCGCGAAGCCCGCCGACCAGGGCGCGCCCGTCGCGCTCGTCACGCTCTGCGGCACCCTGGCGATCGCCGTGCTGCCGCCGCTCGCCGGACCGCTCGGCCTCGACGACGTGGCCTTCGGGCACTGGGTCGGCGCGGGCGTGCACGACGTGGGGCAGGTCGTCGCGACCGCGCAGATCGCGGGATCCGCTGCCCTCACCATCGCGATCGCCGTGAAGCTCACGCGCGTGCTGCTGCTCGCGCCCGTCGTCGCCGTCGCGGGCGTCGTGATGCGCCGCCGCGAGGGCCGGGTCGAGGGCGCCGCGCGCCCACCGATCGTGCCGCTGTTCGTGCTCGGCTTCCTCGCCGCGGTGCTGGTGCGCACGTTCGTGCCGCTGCCGGACGGCGTGCTCGACGCCGCGCAGGTCGTGCAGACGGCGCTCCTCGCGATCGCGCTCGTGGCGCTCGGATCCGCGGTGCGCCTCCGCGAGCTCGTCGGCCAGGGCGGATCCGCGCTCGCCGCCGGCCTCCTCTCCTGGGCGCTCATCGCGGGCCTCGCGCTCGCGGCCGTGCGCCTGTCCTGATCCGCGCGACCCGGCCGTGGCCTGCATGTCGCCGCATTACGACCCGGCCGGGAGACCCCCGGGAGCCCGGGTTAGCGTGAGGCCATGGTCGATCGCGAGTACGGGTTCAAGACGAGGGCGATCCACGCGGGCAACATCCCCGACGCCACCACGGGTGCGCGCGCCCTCCCCATCTACCAGTCGAGCGCGTTCGTCTTCGACGACACCGCCGACGCCGCCGCGCGCTTCGCGCTGCAGAAGTACGGCAACGTCTACTCGCGCCTGTCGAACCCCACGGTCGCGTCCTTCGAGGAGCGCGTCGCGAGCCTCGAGGGCGGCCTCGGCGCGGTCGCCACGGCGAGCGGGCTGAGCGCGCAGTACATCACCTTCGCCTCGCTCGCGGGCGCCGGCGACCACATCGTCGCCTCCGCGAACCTCTACGGCGGATCCATCACGCAGCTCGACGTCACCCTCCGCCGCTTCGGCGTCGAGACCACGTTCGTCCAGTCGAGCGACCCGGCCGACTACGCCGCCGCGATCACCGACCGCACCAAGCTCGTCTTCGCCGAGACGGTCGCGAACCCGTCGGGCGAGATCGCCGACATCGAGGGCCTCGCGGCCGTCGCGCACGCGGCGGGCGTGCCGCTCGTCATCGACTCCACCATCGCGACCCCGTACCTCAACCGGCCCATCGAGTGGGGCGCCGACATCGTCATCCACTCGGCCACCAAGTTCCTCGGCGGGCACGGCACGACGCTCGGCGGCGTGGTCGTCGAGTCGGGCCTCTTCGACTGGGAGAGCGCGCGGTTCCCGCTCCTCGACCAGCCCGTGCCGAGCTACGGCGGCCTCAACTGGACCGGCAACTTCGGCGAGTACGCGTTCCTCACGCGCCTCCGCGCCGAGCAGCTCCGCGACATCGGGCCCGCGCTCGCGCCGCACTCCGCGTTCCTCCTCGCGCAGGGCGTCGAGACGCTGCCGTACCGGATGCAGGCGCACATCGACAACGCGCGGGCCGTCGCCGAGTGGCTCGACGCGGATCCGCGCATCACGGCCGTCAACTGGGCGGGCCTCCCCGCGCACCCGCACCACGAGCGGGCGCGCAAGTACCTGCCGACGGGACCCGGATCCGTGTTCACGTTCGAGGTCGCCGGCGGCCGCGCCGTCGGCCAGCGCTTCATCGAGTCGGTGGAGCTCGCCAGCCATCTCGCCAACATCGGCGACGCGAAGACGCTCGTCATCCACCCGGCCTCCACCACCCACGCGCAGCTCAGCGAGGCGCAGCTCGTGGACGCGGGCGTGCTGCCCGGCATCGTCCGCATCAGCGTCGGCATCGAGGACGTCGCCGACATCATCCACGACCTGGACCAGGCGCTCGCCGCCGCCACGGAGGGAGCGAAGTGAGCTTCGACACCGGCGGGGTGCCGCCCGAGCGGACCGGATCCACGCCCCACCCGGCCGCCGACGCCGCCGACATCGAACCCCTCGACCCCGCGGAGGAGGCCGCCGACCGCGCGGCCGGCGACGCCGCCGAGGCGCAGGACGCGCAGACGGAGGTGAGCGCGCCCGTCGAGCCCGTGGCGGACCCGGACGCCGAGGGCACCCAGACCACCCAGCTCCAGAATGGCCTCACCTGCGCCATCCCCCGCTCCAGCCCGCTCGCCGCGCTGCTCCGCTCCGAGCGCACGTGGACCGGCCCGAGCGCGAAGGAGCGCCAGGCGATCCTCCGCCGCGCGAAGAGCGTCGCCATCGTGGGCGCCTCGCCGAACCCGGCCCGGTCCAGCTACTTCGTCGGCACGTACCTGCAGCAGTCGAGCGACTACCGCGTGTACTTCGTCAACCCGAACGCCACCGAGATCCTCGGCGAGAAGGCGTACCCCGACCTCGCGTCGCTGCCCGAGGTGCCCGACATCGTCGACGTGTTCCGGAAGGCGAGCGACATCCCGTCGGTCGTGGACGACGTGGTCGCCGTGGGCGCGCCCGTCGTCTGGGTGCAGCTCGGCATCTGGAACCAGGAGGCGGCCGAGGACGCGGAGGCCCGCGGCCTGACCGTGGTGATGGACCGCTGCGTGAAGGTCGAGCACGCGCGCTTCCACGGCGGGCTGCACCTGCTCGGCTTCGACACCGGCGTGATCAGCGCGCGCAAGGCCGCCGTCTAGCGGACACGACCGGGCGTCCGTCGACGGCGCCCGCTCCGCTCACCAGCCGAGCGTGCCCGGCGCGCCCTTGAACGGGCCTACCACCCGCGGCGTGATCCAGCCGCCGTAGAAGTCGCCCTCCTGCGCCTCGACCGTGACCCCGTCGACGAGGCAGCGGTCCATGGCCGAGGGGTACACGGCGATCATGTCGGCCAGCGCCTCGAAGCCGCGCGTGGGTGACGGGTACCACCAGGCGGAGCGCTCGGCCGTGACGCCGCCCGCCGCGATGGTGAGGTACGACGCCTCGCCCTTGTACTCGCACCACGAGCGGCCGGCCGCCGAGGAGAGGGCGCCCGGGGCGAAGTCGCCGGAGGGGATGTAGTAGACGGGCGGGTGGCTCGTCTCGAGCACGCGGACGGCCGCGCGCGTGTCGGCGACCACCTTGCCGCCGAGCTCGATGACGACGTGCTCGCGGGTGGGATCCACGCGCGGCGGACGCGGGTAGTCCCAGACCGACTCCTGCCCCTCGCCGGGGATCTCACGGGGACGACGGGGCGAGGGGATGCGCATGCGCCGACGGTAGCGCGGTCGCCTGAGCGCCCCGGATCCGCGTCCGGCGGCCCCTCCGCGCCCCGTCCCGTAAAGACGTATCCACTAAACGTTTTTGCACGAATGGTCCTCAGGGTGCTTGACTGGGGCACGTCCACCCGCATTCGGGTGCCACACAGCACGTCATCTTTGAGGAGTAACGCACATGGGCATCATCGGTTTTCTGGTTCTGGGTCTGATCGCCGGAGCGCTCGCCAAGCTGATCCTCCCGGGCAAGCAGGGCGGCGGAATCATCGTCACGCTGATCCTGGGCGTCGTCGGCGCCTTCCTGGGCGGCTTCATCGGCAGCGCGCTGTTCAACAAGCCGGTCGACGGCTTCGACCTCGGCTCGCTCGCGCTCGCCATCGTCGGCGCGATCATCGTCCTGCTGGTCTACGGCGCGATCGTCGGCCGCAAGAAGGCCTAGTCCTTCTGCAGCTCGCGGAGCCCTCGTCGCCCATCCGGACCGGATCGGCGGCGGGGGCTCTCGTCATGTCGGGCTCCTGATCCGGGCGGGTCGCGCCGCGGGGTCTGCCTACGATGACCGCATGCCCGACGCCGTCGCCCCCGCCCGATCCCGCTCCCGCACCGCCGCCGTCCTCGTGGCCGTCGCTCTCCCGCCGCTGGCCCTCGCGGCCGCCGGGCTCTCGCACCCGAGCTCGCTGACCGGCGACACGGCGATGCACTGGCGCGACATGCACATCGCGCTCCTGCCCGTCTTCCCGCTGCTGGCCGTCGCGCCGATCCTCCTCACCCGACGCCACGACCGCCGCCTCGGGATCCTCGCCGTCGTCCTCGGGTTCGTCTACGCCGTCTGCTACCAGGCCCTCGACATCCTCGCCGGCATCGCGGCCGGGGCCCTCGAGCTCGAGGGCGGGCAGGGCGTCACCACCATGTACGCCCTCGCCGACGACATCGTCGTGGCGGGCGTCTGGTCGTACGTCGCCGTGACCGTGCTCGCGAGCGCGCTCGTGATCCGGCACGCGGGCCTCCGGGCGCTCCCGGGCGCGGCGATCGCCGTGGTCGCGGCCGTCTCGTTCGTCGACAGCCACATCTTCTTCCCGCGCGGGGTGATCACGATGCTCGGCCTCGCGGTCGGCTGGACCTGGCTCGCGCTCGCCTCGCACGGCTCCGCCCGCCGCGCCGTCCGGGGATCCGGCGCCCCGGCGAGCGCCCCCGTCGCCGACCGCGCGGAGGCCGCGGCATAGTCTGACGGGATGACAGCGTACGTCTCGGCACTCGACCTCTTCTCCATCGGGATCGGGCCGTCGAGCTCGCACACCGTGGGCCCCATGCGCGCGGCCCTGCTCTTCGCCGAGGAGTGCGCGGCGTCGGCCCGGCTCACCGCGATCGCCCGGGTGACGGTGCGGCTGTACGGCTCGCTCGGGGCCACCGGGCTCGGCCACGGCACGCCCGACGCGGTCGTCGCGGGGCTGGCCGGGCTCGCGCCCGAGACGTGCGACCCCGCCGAGGTGCGCGGCCGCTGGTCCGGGCTCGGCGAGGGCGTCGACGTGCCGCTCGCGGGGATCCACCCGGTGCGGATGGTCGGGCGCGACCTCACCTTCGAGCCGTTCACGCGCCTCCCCCGCCACCCCAACGCGATGCACCTCGCGGCCCTCGACGCCGACGGCGGCACGGTGCTCGAGAGCACGTGGTTCTCGGTCGGCGGCGGCTTCGTGCTGCGCGAGGACCAGGCGCCCTCGGCCGTGCTGCCCACCGGCCTCCCCCACTCCTTCTCCAACGCGGACGAGCTGATCGCGCTGGCCGAGTCGACCGGGCGCTCCATCGCGGACGTCGCGCGCGACACCGAGGAGTCGATCCACGGATCCCGCCGCGCTGTCGCCGGGCTGGACGCGATCTGGGGCGCCATGGCCGCGTGCGTCTCCGCGGGCCTCGACGGCCAGGGCACGCTGCCGGGCGGGCTCAACGTGCGGCGGCGGGCGGCGCGGGTCGCCTCGCAGCTCGCGACCATCGACGCCGAGGGCCAGCGCGACACCAGCCACGAGTGGCTGCACGCGTTCGCGCTCGCGGTCAACGAGGAGAACGCGTCCGGCGGGCGCGTCGTCACGGCGCCCACCAACGGCGCGGCCGGCATCATCCCCGCGGTCGGCTCCTACTACCTGCGCTTCGTGCCCGGCGCCGACCGGGACGGCATCCGCGACTTCCTGCTCACGGCCACCGCGATCGGCTCGCTCGTGAAGGCCAATGCGTCCATCTCCGGGGCCGAGGCCGGCTGCCAGGGCGAGGTCGGCACGGCGTGCGCGATGGCGGCGGGCGCGCTCTGCGCGGTGCTCGGCGGATCCCCGCGGCAGGTCGAGAACGCCGCCGAGATCGCGATGGAGCACCACCTCGGCCTCACGTGCGATCCCGTGGGCGGGCTCGTGCAGATCCCGTGCATCGAGCGGAACGCCATCGCCGCGTCGACCGCCGTCAACGCCGCGCGCATGGCGCTGCACGGCGACGGCACGCACCTCGTCTCGCTCGACACCGTGATCGAGACGATGCGGCAGACGGGCCTCGACATGTCCACCAAGTACAAGGAGACGTCCACGGGCGGGCTCGCGGTCAACGTCATCGAGTGCTGAGGGTCCCGGGCGTCTCCGGCCGTGTCAGGCTGGGCGCATGGGCATCCCCGCGCTGCTGCTCGCCGTCGCGGCGCTGCTCCTCCTCGGCACCACGCAGCTCGCGGCCTGGGGCGCCCTCAAGCGCAACGGCTGGATCGGGATCCGCACGCGCCCCCTCATGGCGAGCGACGAGGCCTGGCGCGCCGGCCACCGCGCGGCCCTGCCCGCGCTCCGCGGCACGTGCCTGCCGGTCGCCATCGGCGGCGTGATCGGCAGCGTCGCCGCGGGCGCGGGCATGAACAGCGTCGCCTCCTGGGGCGCGCTGCTGCTCGTCGCGGGCATCGCCTGGGGCACGTTCCGAGCGGGGCGCGCCGCGCGCGCCGTCACGCGCCGCGCCGACGCGGCGCGCCCGCCCCTCCGCCGCGGCTAGCGCCCGACCGCGCGGCCCGACGTCAGCGCGTCGCCGACCGCGTCGAGGCGCTCCCGGCCGAGGAGGCCGACGTGGTACGCGTACACGTCGTCCAACGCGGCGACCGCGGCCGGCCAGTCGGCGCGGATGCTCGCGGGGGTCGCGGGCGGCAGGGCCCACATCCAGCCGCCGAGCCGCGTGCCGGGGAGCCGGTCCCGGAGCGCCGCGAGCTGGGCCGCGTCCGACGCGACGGCGTCCGTCAGCACGACGCCGTCGACCGCGTCCGCCTCGTCGAGGAGCGCGGCGAAGGGGCCGGTGCCCCACGGATCCGCCTGCGCGTGCACGACGACGCGCGCGACGCCCGCCGCCCGGGCCGCGGCGACGCACGACGCGAGGAGCAGCCGGCGCGCGGCGGCCCGCACGGCGAGCACGGCGTCGAGGCCCTCGAGGCCGCCGTCCGCGTCCACCCGGTCGCGCACGAGGCAGCGGAGCGCGTCCGGATCCGCGCCCGCCGCCCGCAGCGCGTCGCCGCAGGCCGCGCAGAAGCAGATCGAGAGCAGCGCCTCCGCGTCCGCGGACCAGTCGGCGCCCGCGGTCTTCTCGTGGTGGCCCAGGTGCGCGACGCCCATCGGGCCGCACGCCTCGAGCAGCACGCCGTCGAGCGGGGCGACGGCCGCGGTCTCGGCGACCAGGGCGGTCGCGTACTCCCGCACCTCCGGCCGCGTGGGGCAGAGCGCGTACGGGTAGGACTCCCCGAACGCGTTGACCACGCAGCTGCCCGGGTGGCGGCTCCCGACGCTCGTGGAATGCGTGAGGACGATCCACGCCTCGACGCGGAGGCCGCCCGCGCGCGCGACCGCGGCGGCGCGGGCGAAGGCGTCGGGCCCGACCCAGGGCGTCCGGTCGTCGGGGCGGAGCTCGCCCCACGCGCCGTCGCGGACCGGGAGGTAGAGCGCCGCGGACCGGGCGTCGACGATCCGGTGCCGCGGATGCAGCGGGGTGGCGGCGCGCGCCGAGTGGTAGGCGGAGGCGATGGCCACGCCGTCCGCGCCCGCGCCGCGCACGCGCGCCACGACGTCCGGGTCGTCCACGAGGTCCCAGGGGTAGGCGCAGAAGGAGAGGCGCGGGGCGGCGCTCATCGCACGCCCGCCGACCGCAGGGTCTCGGCGAGGCGGCGGGCGTGCGCCTCCACGACCTCGGCAACGCGGGCGACCTCGCGGGCGCCGGCGCGCTCGACGGGGATCGAGCAGCTGAGGGCGTCGGTGGCGGGGATCCGGTAGCCGACCGCCGCGGCGACGCACGCGACGCCGGGGGTGTTCTCCTCCCGCTCGGTCGCGTGGCCGGCCGCGCGCGCCGCGTCGAGCTGGGCGTCGAGGGCGTCGCAGTCGACGACGGTCGCGGGCGTGAGGGCCGCCAGGGCGCCCGCGCCGAGCGCCCGGCGCCGCTCCTCCGGGGTGAGCTCGGCGAGGAGCGCCTTGCCGAGCGCCGTCGCGTGGGCGGGGAGCTGCCGGCCGACGCGCGAGGCCGCCCGTCGGGGCTCGGTCGTCTCGCGGGTGGCGAGGTAGAGCATCAGCCCGCCCTCGCGCCGCGCGTAGTGCGCGGTGTACCCGGTCTCGTCGCGGATCCGCTCGAGCACCGGGAGCGCCTGCGGCAGCGCCCGGTCGCGGTCGAGGTAGGCGGTGCCGACGACGAGCGCGCGGGATCCGATGGAGACGTGCGTGCCGTCGTGCAGCATCTCGATCCAGCCGCTCGCGGCCATGGTGTGCAGCAGCTGGTGGAGGCTCGAGCGCGGGTAGCCGGATGCCCGGTGCAGGTCGACGACCGCGACGGGCTCGCCCGCCTCGGCCAGCCGCTCCAGGAGGGCGAGCGTCCGCTCGGCGGACTTCACGGGCCGGAGGGCGCGGTCGGCCGGCGCCTCGGCCGCCGCCTCGGCCGTCACCACGGCTCCCCCAGCGCGTGCTGCGGGGCCGCGAACTCGCCGCCGATGAGGCCGTTCGCGTCCGGGTCGTCCCCGTCGCCGACCGCCGCGAGGACGGCGTCCGCGTGGACCTCGGAGTCGTCCCGCGGGTGGAAGCCGATCCGCTCGCCGGGCACGGGCGAGAACCACGCGCGGGTGTTGCGCGAGACGCCCCAGACGACGTGGGCGCCGGCCTCGTCGAGCACGGCCGCCGCCTCGATCAGCCGCACGACGTCGGGGAAGGAGAACCAGGTCGAGAGGGTCCGCCGGTTCACGGGCCGCTCGAGGATGCTCCCGATCCGCACGTTGACGACCGCGAGGCCGTGCCGGTCGGCGAAGACGGAGCCGAGCGCCTCCATGGCCGCCTTGCTCGCGCCGTAGTAGCCGTCGGGTCGGGGATCCAGCTCCTCGACGGGATGCGGCGGGATGGGGTGGAAGCCGACGACGTGGTTGGAGCTCGCGAGCAGGACGCGGCGCACGCCGGTGTCGCGCGCGGCCTCGAGCACGCTGCGGGTGCCCTCGACGTTCGCGTCGGCGAGGGCGGCCCAGGGGCGCTCGCGGCTGAGCCCGCCGAGGTGCACCACGAGGTCCGCGCCGGCCAGGGCCGCGCGGACGACGGCCGTGTCGGTGACCGACGCGACGACCGCGGTCTCGCCGTCCACCGGATCCGGGTCGACCAGGTCGAGGAGCGTCAGCCGGTGGCCGGCCTCCCGCAGCAGCGGGCGCACCCCGCGCGCCACCTGCCCTGCCGCGCCGGTGATCACGATGCGTCGCGCGTCGGACATGCCTGGTCTCCCTCCGGGGTCCGTCCTCGTTGACGGCGGACCCGATGCCGCCTACGGTAGCAGCCACATTCACGATGACGGAAGGCGTTCACGTAGGAGAACGCGGGGTCGTGATCCGACCACCACGACGCGACGGGGCAGCCATGACCGAGACAGCCGACCCGACGACGGACGCGCCGGCCACGAGCGCCGCGCCGGCCGGGCACCACCCGCTCCCGCCGCTCGAGGGCGTCCTCTTCTTCCCGGTCACGCCCTTCGACGCGGCCGACCGGGTCGACGAGGACGTGCTCGCGCGGCATGTCGCCGACGGGCTCGCCGCCGGGGCGGGCGCCGCGTTCGTCGCGTGCGGCACGGGCGAGTTCCACGCGCTCGACGTCGACGAGTACGCGCAGGCGGTGCGCGTGGCCGTCGCCGCCGCCGGAGGCCGCCACCTCGTGATCGCGGGAGCGGGAGGTCCCCTCGGGCACGCCCGCCGGTGCGCGCGGATCGCGGCCGACGCGGGCGCCGACGGCCTGCTGGTGCTGCCGCCGTACCTCGTGACCGGGCCGCAGGACGGCGTCGCCGCGTACGTGGAGGCGGTCGCGCGGGCGACGCCGCTGCCCGTCATCGCCTACCACCGCGGCAGCGCGACGCTCGGGGACGCCGCAGTCGAGCGCCTGCTGCGGCTGCCGACCCTCGCCGGGATCAAGGACGGCGTGGGCGACATGGCGCAGATGCAGCGCTTCGTGCTCGCGGCCCGCCGGGCGGGGCGGTCGGACGTGCGGTTCTTCAACGGGATGCTGACCGCGGAGGCGAGCCAGGCCGCCTACCGCGCGATCGGGGTGCCGCTCTACTCGTCCGCCGTGTTCGCGATGGCACCGCGGATCGCGCTCGCCTTCCACGCCGCGCTCCTGGCCGACGACGAGGACACGCAGCACCTGCTCCTCGACGGGTTCTTCACGCCGCTCGTGCGCCTCCGCGACGAGACGCCCGGGTTCGCGGTGTCGCTCGTCAAGGCGGGGCTGCGGCTGCGCGGCGTGCCGGTCGGATCCGTGCGGGCGCCGCTCGTCGACCCGTCCCCCGCGCAGCTCGCCGCGCTCGAGCGGATCCTGGCCCGCGGCGAGGAGCTGGTCGCCTGAGCGTGCGCCCGGGAGCCGGCGTCCGCGGTCCGCGGGTCAGGCGGCCGGATCCTCGGCGAGCTGCGCCCGGAGCGCATCCGCGGTCGTGACCGGGAGGCGGCAGACGAAGTCGGCGCACAGGTACGCGGTCGCGGCGGATGCCGCGGTGCGGTCCGCGAGCAGCTCGAGGCCCGCATCCGCCCACTCGCGCGCTCCGCCCTCCGAGACCACGAGCGCCACGTGCGGCGGTCGGATGCGCCCGCGCGCGACGGCGGCCAGCGGGTCGCCCGCGGGGTCGGCGCCGTCGGGCAGCACCACCACGAGCTGCAAGGCGGCCGCGTCGATCGCGACCGCCTGCTCGAGCGCGCCGCCGAACGCGATGGGCCGGGTCGCGCCGCCCGCCGCCACCGTCGCGAGCGCGGCGCGGGCCGCCCGCTCGTAGCGCGGATCCGCCGTCAGCTGCCCGAGCACGCGCGCGGCCGACGACGCGGCGGTGAGGCCCGACGGGTACGCGCCCTCGGACGGGTCGGACGCGAGGTCGAGGCCGAAGCCCGCGAGCACGGGATCCGCGCCCGTCGGCACCCGGAACCCGGCCGCGCCCGGCTGCGGGTCGGCGTCGGCCGCGGCGATCAGCGCGTCGACGATCCCGCGGGCCCGCAGCGCGTAGCCGACGTCGCCCGTGGCGAGCGCGAGCGCGAGGAGCCCGTCGGCGAGCATCCCGTGGTCCTCGAGCGTGGCGACCGCAGGCGAGATGCGGCCGTCGATGGAGGCGCGCACCAGGGATCCGTCGCCGCGCACGTGCTCCGCGAGCAGCATGTCGGCGGCGTCGCGCGCGGCCCGGATCCACGCGGGCCGGCCGAACGCGCGCCCCGCCCGGGCGAGCGCCCCGATCGCGAGCCCGTTCCAGCCGGTGAGCACCTTGCCGTCGACCGCGGGCGGCTCCTCGGCGGCGCGGCCCGCGGCGTCGAGCGCGTAGTACCCGCCCTCCACGCGCTCCCCGCCGACCGTGCTCTCGGAGTCCTGGGCCGACGCGAACCCGCCGGACGCCCGGCGGAGCGTTCCCGTGAGGAACGCGACGATGCCCGCCGCGACCTCCTCGTCGCCGGCGCGCGCGTACGCGTCGAGGAGCAGGGCGTTGTCGTAGAGCATCCGCTCGTAGTGGGGCTCGGACCAGTCGCGGCGCGTGGAGTAGCGGAAGAAGCCGCCCTCGACGGGGTCGCGGAGGTCGGATCCCGCCATCGCGTCGAGCGTGCGGCGCACGAGCGCGCCCGTCGCCTGCGCGCGCTCCGGCGCGAGGACCCCGGAGGTCGCGAGCGTGTCGAGCAGCAGCACGACGGGCGCGACCGGGAACTTGGGCGCGGATCCGAACCCGCCGTGCTCCGGGTCCTCGAACCCGGCGAGCTCGGCGGCCACGCGGTCGAGGGCGGCGGCGTCCGGCAGGGGCGAGGCGACCGCGCCGCGGGCCGAGGCCTCGCGGATCGCCGCGCGCAGCTGCCCCGCGCCCTGCTCCACCTGGTCGCGTCGCGTGGCCCACGCGTCGGCGACCGCGTCGAGCACCTGCCGGAACGACGGGTGCCCGGCGCGCGGCTCGGGCGGCGAGTAGGTGCCCGCGTGGAAGGTGCGGCCCTCCGGGGTCGTGAACACGTTGAGCGGCCAGCCCAGCTGGTCCGTGAAGGCGCCCGCCGCGGTGATGAGCGCCGCGTCCACCTCGGGGTGCTCCTCGCGGTCGACCTTGATCGCGACGAACCCCCCGTTCAGCCGCGACGCGAGCGCCGGATCGGAGAACGTCTCGCGCGCCATGACGTGGCACCAGTGGCAGGTCGCGTAGCCGACCGAGACGAGCACGGGCACGTCGCGGCGCCGGGCCTCCGCGAAGGCCTCCTCGCCCCACGGCCGCCAGTCGACCGGGTTGTCCGCGTGGCTGAGGAGGTAGGGGCTGACGGCGTCGGCGAGGCGGTTGGGCATGCCGTCCACGCTACGCGCGGGGCGCGAGGACGGGCCCGGGTCAGATCCAGTCGCGCTTGCGGAAGATGCCGAAGAGCACGCCGCTCACGCCGAGCATGAGCACCAGGGAGAAGGGGTAGCCCCAGTCCCAGTGCAGCTCGGGCATGAGGTCGAAGTTCATGCCGTAGACGCTGGAGACGAGCGTGGGCGCGAAGAGGATGGCCGCCCAGCCGGAGATCTTGCGGGTCTCCACGCTCTGCCGGTTGCTCGACTCGCTGAGCTCGCGCATCTCCTCGTTCTGGCGCTGGCCGACGAGCGTGGAGTTCACCGTGAGGATGTCGCGCAGCAGCACGCGGAACTCCTCCACGCGCTCGTTGACGACGATGACGTGGTCGGCCACGTCGCGGAGCGCCTGCTGGAGCTCCTCCCCCACGCGGTACTTGCCGGATCCGGCCTGCAGCTGCTGCAGCATGCCGGTGAGCGGGCGCACCGCGCGCTGGAAGTCGATGACCTCGCGGCTGAGCTCGTAGATGCGTCGGGACACGGCCGGGTCGCCGTCGAACACCTGGTCCTCGATCTCGTCGATGTCGTTGGCGAGGCCCGTGACGACGGGCGCGTAGCCGTCGACGACCGCGTCGAGGATCGCGTAGAGCACCGACTCGGGGCCGTTCGCGAGGAGCTCGGGCCGCTCCTGCATGCGGGTGCGGACGGCCGAGAGGTCGGGCGACTCGGCGTGCCGCACGGTGATCACGAAGTTGCGGCCGAGGAACACGTGCAGCTCGCCGAACTCCACCTCCTCGCGCTCGTCCACGTAGCGGGCGGCGCGCAGCACGGTGAAGAGCGTCGAGCTGTAGCGCTCGGTCTTGGGGCGCTGGTGGGCCTGGATCGCGTCCTCCACCGCCAGCTCGTGCAGGTCGAACTCCTCGGCGAGCGCCTGCAGCTCCTCGACCGTGGGGCGGTAGAGGCCGATCCACGCCATCGCGTCGGGCCTCTCGTCGAGCTCGCGGAACGTGTCGGCGAGGGTCGCGGGGCTCGCGACGCGGCAGCCGTCCACGTACACGCCGTTGTCGACGAGGCTCGGGCGGCGCGGGCCGCCGGGGGCGCCGTGCGCGACCCCGTCCGCATCCGACCTCGCGACGCTGCCGGCGCTCCCGCCGAGGGGCGCGACGCCCCGGGCGACCACGGACTTCAAGCGCGTGCGGATGCGGTGCTGGGACATGACGGACACCGTACCCGGCGGACATGACGCCTCCGCGCCGCCCCACGGCGGCTGGGGAGCGGCCCGCTCAGACCACCTGGTCCGGGTGGCTGCCCACGCGCCCCGCGGCCTCGAGCGCGGTGATCCCCGCCATCTCCTCGTCGGTCAGCGCGAAGTCGAAGACGTCGGCGTTCTCGATGAGACGCTCGCGTCGCGTGGTCTTGGGGAAGACGACCGTGCCGCGCTGCACGTGCCAGCGGAGCACGACCTGCGCGTCCGTCCGGTCGTGGGCGCGGGCGGCGTCGCGCACGACGTCGGCGTCCGCGACGGCCCCGCGCGCGAGCGGGCTCCAGGCCTGCACCGTGATGCCGTGCTCGGCGAGGTACGCGGTCGTCTCGCGCTGCTGGTGCCGCGGATGCAGCTCGATCTGGTCCACCGCGGGCGCAGGCAGGCCGACGGCGGCGAGCGCCTCGAGGTGCGGCACGAGGAAGTTGGAGACCCCGATCGAGCGGGTCAGGCCCTCCTCGCGCGCCTCGGCGAGCGCCTCCCACGTCTCCACGTAGAGGCCGCGCTCGGCGGCCGGCCAGTGGATGAGGTGCAGGTCGACCGCGGGCAGGTCCAGCCGGTCGAGGCTCCGGCGGATCGCGTCGCGCGCCCGGTCGCGACCGTGGTCGTCGTTCCAGACCTTTGTGGTGACGAACATCTCGTCGCGCGGGATGCCGGACGCGCGGATCGCCCGCCCGACGCCCTCCTCGTTGCCGTACATGGCGGCCGTGTCGATGTGCCGGTAGCCGACCTCGAGGGCCTCGGCGACGATCCGCTCGGCGTCCGCGTCCGACACCTTGTAGGTGCCGACGCCGAACTGCGGGATCGGGATCCCGTCGCCCATCGGCACCGACGGGATGGGCATGCGGATGGCCGGCCCGCTCATGCGCCGAACCGCTCGACGAGCTCCCGCTTGAGCACCTTGCCGCTCGGCCCGAGCGGCAGCGCCTCGACCACCTCGACCCGCCGCGGGTACTTGTAGGAGGCGATGCGCTCGCGCATGTACGCGACGACCTCCTCGGCGTCGACGGTCGCGTCCGCCTTCGCCACGATCGCCGCGACGATCTCCTGCCCGTGCTCCTCGTGCGGCACGCCGAACACGGCGCACTGCGCGACGGCGTCGTGCCGGGCGAGCACCTCCTCGACCTCGCGCGGGTACACGTTGTAGCCGTTGCGCAGGATCATGTCCTTCGTCCGGTCGACCACGCGGATGTAGCCGTCCTCGTCGATCGTGCCGAGGTCGCCCGTGCGGAACCAGCCGTCGACGACCGCGCGCGCCGTGTCCTCGGGGCGGTGCAGGTAGCCGTTCATGAGGTTGTGCCCGCGGATCACGATCTCGCCGAGCACGTCGCGCTCGACGAGCTCCACGCGGTCCTCGTGCTCGGGGTCGGCGATCTCGATCCGCACGCCCCAGATCGGCTTCCCGACGGTGCCGGGCCGCGCCTGGACGCCGACGTGGTTGAACGACGCGACGGGCGAGGTCTCGGTGAGGCCGTAGCCCTCGTGGATCTCGGCGGCGAACGCCTCCCGGAACGCGTCGATGACGGCGACGGGGATCGCGGCGCCGCCCGAGATCGCGTATCGGAGGGGCGGACGGGCGGGGTTCCGCGCGGCCGCCGCGAGGAGCGCGTGGTACATGGTCGGCACGCCCATGAACACCTGCGTCTCGTGCTCGACCATGAGCGCGAGCGCGGTGTCGCCGTCGAAGCGCGGCACCATCACGATGGTCGCGCCCGCCCGGAACGACGCGTTCATGGTGCAGGTCTGGCCGAAGGTGTGGAACAGGGGCAGGCAGCCGAGGATCCGGTCGCCGACGCGCAGGTCGAAGGTGTCGAGCAGGAGCACGTCGACCTGCATCACGAGCGCGAGGTGGCAGCCCTCGGCGCCCTTCGGCTGGCCCGTCGTGCCGGACGTGTAGAGGATGGTCGCGGTGTCGGACGGCCGGCGCGGCACGTAGGTGCGGATCGGCGTCGCGGCCTGGGCCAGCTCCTCCAGCCGGTCGGGCCCGCCCTCGGTGGCGGCCGGCACCAGCACGCTGATGACCGGCACCTCGGCGAGCGCCGCGCCCTGCGCGCCCTGCGCGAGCAGCGGCCCGGCGCAGACGAGGAGCGCGGATCCGGAGTCCCGCAGCACGAAGGCGATCTCCTCGGCCTTCAGCAGCGCGTGCACGGGCACGACGACGCCGCCGAGCGCGAGGACCGCGTAGTAGACGCGCGGGAAGTCGGCCACGTTCGGGATGAGCATCGCGACGCGCGTGCCCTCCCCCACGCCCTGGGCGGCGAGCGCGCCCGCGTACGCGCGGGTCTCGTCCCACAGCTCCCGGTAGGTGGTGGAGACGTCGCCGACGACCACGGCGACCCGGTCGGCGTGGCGCTCGGCGGACTCGGCGAGGATCGCGGCGACCGAGACCGAGGAGAACCCGGTCCCCGCCTGCTCGCGGTCGTGCTCGGGGAGGAGGGGCGTGTCGGAGGTCATGGGCGGATCCCGTCGGTCGTCGTCGACTCGGGAGGCGGTGCCGCCCGCGCGCCGGTGTGGCCGGCGCCTTCCCACGACGATATCCACCGCGACCGGCGCCGAGGCGGCCGGACGGCCCGCGGATAGGATGGAACCAGCATGGAATTCAGCATCGCGTACCCGCCGGAGCTCCCCGTCAGCCGGATGCGCGACGAGATCGCCGAGGCCATCCGCGACAACCAGGTCGTCATCGTCGCCGGCGCCACCGGCTCCGGCAAGACCACGCAGCTGCCGAAGATCTGCCTCGAGCTCGGCCGCGAGAGCATCGGCCACACGCAGCCCCGCCGGCTCGCGGCGCGCACCATCTCGGAGCGCATCGCGGAGGAGCTCGGCGGCGAGGTCGGCCAGCTCGTCGGCTACCAGGTGCGCTTCACGGACAAGGTCTCGGCCGACACCCGCATCAAGCTGATGACCGACGGCATCCTCCTCAACGAGCTGCAGCGCGACCGGCTGCTCCGCAAGTACGACACGATCATCATCGACGAGGCGCACGAGCGCAGCCTCAACATCGACTTCCTGCTCGGCTACCTCAAGCAGCTGCTGCCGCGCCGGCCCGACCTCAAGGTCATCATCACGTCGGCCACCATCGACCCGCAGAGCTTCTCGAAGCACTTCGGCGACGCCCCCATCGTCGAGGTCTCGGGGCGCACGTACCCGGTGGAGATCCGCTACCGGCCGCTCGTGGCGGAGGCCGCCGTCGCGGGCGAGGACGACGACCTCGCCGACGCGCCCCTCGAGCGCCCGGCCGACGACCGCGACTACCTCGAGGGCATCAACGCGGCGCTCGACGAGCTGGCCGGCGAGTCCTCGGGCGACGTGCTCGTGTTCCTGAGCGGCGAGAACGAGATCCGCGACGCCGAGGACGCGATCCGGAGCCGGAACCTCCCGCACACCGAGGTGCTGCCGCTCTACGGCCGGCTCTCCTCCGCCGACCAGCACCGCGTCTTCCAGCCGTCGACGCGGGCGGGCGTGCGCCGTCGCATCGTGCTCGCCACCAACGTCGCTGAGACGAGCCTCACGGTGCCCGGCATCAAGTACGTGATCGACGCGGGCACGGCCCGCATCTCCCGCTACTCGGTGCGCTCGAAGGTGCAGCGCCTGCCCATCGAGGCCGTGTCGCAGGCGTCCGCGAACCAGCGCTCCGGGCGGTCCGGCCGCACGAGCGACGGCATCGCGATCCGCCTGTACTCCGAGGAGGACTTCCTCCGGCGGCCCGAGTTCACGGAGCCGGAGATCCTCCGCACCAACCTCGCGGCCGTCATCCTGCAGATGGTGTCGCTCGGCCTCGGCGACATCGCCGCGTTCCCGTTCCTCCAGCCGCCGGACTCGCGCGGCATCAAGGACGGCGTCGACCTCCTCACCGAGCTCGGCGCGGTCGTCCGCTCCCCCGACGGCACCCCGGCGCTCACGAAGGTGGGCCGCGACCTGTCGCGCCTGCCCATCGACCCGCGGTTCGCGCGCATGGTCGTCGAGTCACGCAAGCACGGCGTCAGCCGCGAGGTGATGATCATCGTCGCCGGCCTCACCATCCAGGACGTGCGCGAGCGCCCGCTCGAGAAGCGCCCGCAGGCCGACCAGCAGCACGCGCGGTTCGTGGATCCCACGAGCGACTTCATCACGCTCCTCAACCTCTGGAACCACCTCGAGGCCAAGGAGGACGAGCTCTCCTCGAGCGCGTTCCGCCGCATGTGCAAGGCCGAGTTCCTCAACTACGTGCGCGTGCGCGAGTGGAAGGACGTGTTCCGGCAGCTGCGCCAGCTCGCCCGTCCCCTCGACCTGCAGATGAACGAGCCGAAGGCCGACCCGGACGGGATCCACAAGTCGCTCCTCGCGGGCCTCCTCTCCCACATCGGGCTGAAGGACGCGCAGAAGAAGGACTACGTGGGCGCGCGCCAGGCGCGGTTCGTGGTGTTCCCGGGGTCCGCGCTCGCGAAGAAGCAGCCCGACGCGATCATGAGCGCCGAGCTCGTGGAGACGAGCCGCCTGTTCGCGCGCACCAACGCGGCCATCGACCCCGCGTGGGCCGAGCCCATCGCGGGCGGCCTCGTGAAGCGCACGCACAGCGAGCCGCACTGGGAGAAGAAGCAGGGCGCGACCGTCGCGTGGGAGCGGGTGACGCTCTACGGCGTGCCGATCATCCTCAAGCGCCGCGTGCAGTTCTCCCGCATCGACCCGGCGTACGCGCGCGAGCTCTTCATCCGGCACGCGCTCGTCGAGGGCGACTGGGAGTCGCAGCAGGCGTTCGACCGCGCCAACCGGAGGCTCCGCGAGGAGCTCGCCGAGGTGGAGGAGCGCACGCGCCGCCGCGACATCCTCAACGACGACGAGGCCGTCTTCGAGTTCTACGACAAGCGGATCCCGCGCGACGTCGCCTCCACGCGCGCCTTCGAGGGCTGGTGGAAGAAGGCCCGGCAGGAGACGCCCGACCTCCTCACCATGACCGCCGAGGAGCTCCTCGCGGAGGACGCGGTGGACGTCGACGAGGCCGCGTTCCCGCCCACCTGGCAGCAGGGCGACCAGCGCCTCTCGCTCACCTACCGCTTCGAGCCCGGCGCGCCCGACGACGGCGTGACCGTGCAGGTGCCGCTCGCGCTCCTCGCCCGCCTCAGCCCCGCCGGGTTCGACTGGCAGGTGCCGGGCATGCGGCGCGACCTCGTCACCGCGATGATCAAGGCCCTGCCGAAGGCGCTCCGCAAGAACGTCGTGCCGGCCGCCGACTGGGCCGACCGGCTCCTCGAGGGACTGCCCGAACCGGATCCGCAGCACCCCGTCGCCTTCACCACCACCATCGCGGGCCTCATCATGCGCAAGGCGCACGTGCGCGTCGCCGACGACGACTTCGACCTCGACCGGATCCCCGCGCACCTGCGCATGGCGTTCCGCGTGGTCGACGAGCGCGGCCGCGAGGTCGCCGCCGGCCGCGACCTCACCGAGCTGCAGGCCCGGCTCTCCAGCCGCGCCCGCGACAGCGTCGCCCGGGCCACGGCCCGGCCGGTCGAGCGCGTCGCCGGGGCGACCGGATCCGCGACCCGCGGCATGGAGCGCACCGGCCTCACCACGTGGGACCTCGACGAGCTGCCCCGCTTCGTCGACACCGCGCAGGGCGGCACGGGCGACAGCCGGCACGTCATCCGCGCGTACCCGGCCCTCGTCGACGAGGGATCCACCGTCGCGATCCGCCTCATGGCGACCGCCGAGGACCAGGCGCGCGCGATGCCCGGCGGCGTGCGGCGCCTGCTCGTCCTCGCCATCGCCAACCCCTCGGCCTACGTGAAGCAGCACCTCACGAGCCAGGAGAAGCTCATGCTCGCGACGAGCCCGTACCCGAACGTGCAGGCGCTCTTCGACGACTGCCTGCTCGCCGCGATCGACCAGGTGCTCGAGCGCGTGGCCCCGGGCGGCGCGATCTACTCCAAGGAGCTCTTCGAGACCGCGCGCGACCGCGTCTCCGGCGTCGTCATGGACTCCATGTTCGACACCGTGGCGCTCGTCAACCGGATCCTCACGGGCGCGCGCGACGCCGAGCGGGCGATCAAGCAGGCCACGAGCATGCAGCTGATCGGCGCGCTCACCGACGCGCGGGAACAGCTCGCCGGTCTCGTGCACCCGGGCTTCGTCTCGGCCACCGGCCTCGCGCGCCTGCAGCGCCTGCCCGCCTACCTCTCGGGCCTCACGCACCGCGTGCAGCGCCTCCCCGACCAGCCCGCCCGCGACCGCGCGTGGATGACCGAGGTGCAGAAGGCGACCGACCTCTACCGCGAGGCCGGCGGCGTCATCCCGTCGGCGCCGCACGCGCCCGCGTCGCTCGTGCACGCGCGCTGGATGCTCGAGGAGCTGCGCCTCAGCCTCTTCGCGCAGCACCTGCCGACGGCCGAGCCGGTGTCGCTGCAGCGGATCCGGAAGGTGCTCGCGAGCTGAGGCGCGCGACCCCCGCGCGGGCGCGGCCGTGTCCGAGTGGAAGGCGTCTCCCCCGCCGCGCGCGGGGAGGCCGTGCGGGAGAGTCGGCCGGGTGTCCGCCACGTCGAGCACGGGAAGTCCTGCGTGGACGAGTCGTGGCAGCATGCGGACCCGCGCCTCGCCCTGCAGGGCGCACCCCGGCGGGAGCTCGCGGATCAGCGAGGCGCGCTGAGCGTGCGCAGCGCCCGGGGAGGACGTCGACGAGCAGGGCCTCCCGGATGCGGTGATGCTGCCGGACGGCGCCGAGCGAGACGCAGGGTGCCGTCACGGCCCGACGGCGAGGGGACTCCGACCCCGATCCTCCTCGAACGCGGGCTGGGACCAGAACAACCCGAAGGGGGCCGACAGAGGCTCGAGGACCTCGCGCGTCAGCATCACGCGGAGCAGCGGCAGGGGAAGGCGGACGAGCCGGCGGATGACGGCGTACTGCGCGATGGTCTGGGGCCGCAGGAGCGTGATCGCCAGCTGTCGCTGGTCGTCCTCGCCGAGCTTGCCGGCCAGCTCCCTGAAGTCGCGCGTGCATGCGCGCGCGAACCGGTCCAGCTCGGCCTGGGCCTCCTCCCCGCCGAGCCGCCGGCGGAGGAACAGGTACGTGTTGAACGACCCGCTCCGACGGTCCTCCTCGATCGACTGCAGGTCGTCCACGACCTCGAGGACCTCGAGCACGGGACGGAGGCAGTCCACGAGGGCGTGCTGATCCCGTCCCAGGAGGTCGAGCTGGATGCGCAGCTGGAGACGGATGTCCGCGGAGCGGAACCGGGAGAGCTCCTTCCAGACGGCGACCGGGTCGCCCTCCCCCTTCGCCGCCGCGAGCTCGAGTTCGAAGAGGCGCTCGATGCCCGCGATCTCCGACCGGTTCGCCGGGGTGTCGACGCCCAGGTCCTGGAGCAGGCCGATGAGCACGTGCGCGTACGGGGTGTGCGCGGTGTCGCGGAGGGCCGCCTTGTCGTCCTCGGCGGCCTCGTCCCACGCGTAGACGGACGACGCGACGACCAGGCCGACCGCCCGCAGGCGGCTGAGGTCCATCCGCCCGACGCCGAGGCCGATGGGGAAGTGCTAGATCGCCTGCCAGGCGCGGTTGGCCTTGACGATCGTGTGGGCCGAGGCGCGGATGCCGCTCCAGCTCGCCGGCGGCGACGTGGGTTCGGCCGGATGCGCCCCGATGCCGATGCGGGTCAGGTCGAGGACGGGCGTCCGCGCGGCCCGGGAGGCCGCCCTGCTCTGCCTGCTCATCGGGCTGCCGTCCCCTCGTCCTGGCGCACGTCGACGGCGTCGTGTCCCGCCGTCGCCTCGTCGGGCTCGGGGCCCGGCCAGATGGTCCACCCGACCGGGAAGATGGTGAGGATGGCCAGGATCATGGTCAACCTGCCGATCCACTCCTCCAGGGCGGTGGTCCGCGGAGGGTCGCCGACGTAGGCGATGGCCGCGACGAGGAGGCCGCACGAGATCGCCCAGGAGACCATCGTCATCACCCATGCCTTCCACTCCCGACGCGTCCGGGCGCGGCCGGTGCGGGGAGGCGGCGTCGGCTTCTCCCCGCCGGCGAAGCGGTACGCGAAGCGCGCGTCGAGCCACCGGACCATGGAGTGCCCGAAGACGATGGACAGCCCGAGGTACGCCGCGGCGAGGCCGTGCGTCCAGTCGGCCGTCGCCCCGTTGCGCAGGTCGATCGTCGCGGCGACCAGCAGGATCAGGTCGACCACGGGGACGCATGCGAGGAGCACGGCGCCGAGGACGCGCTGACGCAGCACGTACCGGGCGCCGAGCCCGGCCGCGAGGATGAGCCAGAAGCCGATCTCGCAGGCGATGATGATGGCGACGATCACGGTCGTACCTCCTGGGGTGCAGCGGGTGGATCGGTCACGGCCGGCGGGCGGGTGATGGGGATCTCCCCGCTCTCGCGGGGCGGCATCCCGGCGGGCGAGCGGGGGCACGTCGCACGCGGGGGCCTCGTGGTCGGGGGCGATGGTGGGGGCACGGTGCCGTCCCGCAGGCCGAGCACCCTCAGCACGGCCTCTCCTGTCTCCGGAGGACGCTCGCGGAGAGCCGAGTGGTCGGCGCGCGCAGCGGCCGCGTGGCGGCGCGATCCCGCGGTCCGCGGGCTGTCCCCCCGGCCGTCGACCCCTCCCGGAGGACGTCGCGCGCGCCGCGTCGGTGATCGGAGCCAGCAGCCCCGGCTTCCGATTCCACGGTCGAGTCGATCATCATCCCCCCGAATGATCACGCGCTGCCGGCAAAGGAATGCCATATCACGTGAATCCCCGTGATCACGTGTTCGCCCACTGTAGGTGATCCATTTTCCGTGGGCAATGGGTGACGGGCTGAAGCGGATCGCGCTGAGCGAGGTAAGGGGCCCCGGGTGTCGCGAACGCGATACCCGGGGAACCGTGCTCCTGCCGCCCTCCTGGGAGAGGAGAGCGGAGGGAGGTGAGGCAAAGAGCCGATCAACGGCGGTGGCGACCCCGGAACTGGGGCACGCCGCCCCGAGTCGCTGATGCAGGAGGAGATGCCGCGCGCTCATCTCGCATCCACCTCGACCTCCGCCCCGGCGCACGTTCGAGAAGACGCCTGGTGCCCTCGCGCGATCGGCGCGGAATGCGCTCGACGCTCGTGGCGGGATGCGCGTGCGGAAACCGATGCCCGCCCGCGCGCCGTTTCCCGGACCCGAGCACGGCCGAGAGGGGAGATAGCGAGAAGGATTCCGTGTGGATGACGGAGGATTCCCGGAGACGTCACGAACCGCCGTCCTCGGCTCCACCGGCTCGACCCCCGTGCGATGAGGATCATCGACCGACCATGCCCGCAGGCGTTCGCCCCGTCCGGCCGGGCGACGCCGTCAGACGAGCGGCTTCTCGAAGCAGACGGAGTTCGTCACCGGGATGCACGGCGGGTGCACGTCGATGGGCAGCCACCCCGCGGTCGCGTGGAGCTGGATCGCGTCGGGCCGCCGATCCTCCGTCTGCAGGATCAGCCGAAGCGCGCCGCGCTCGCGGGCCACGCGCTCCAGCCCCGCCATGAGCACGCGGGAGAGGCCGGCGGCGTCATCCCGTCGGCGCCGCACGCGCCCGAATCGCTCGTGCACGCGCGCTGGATGCTCGAGGAGCTCTGCCTCAGCCTCTTCGCGCAGCACCTGCCGACGGCCGAGCCGGTGTCGCTGCAGCGTATCCGGAAGGTGCTCGCGGGCTGAGGCGCGCCTCCGGGCGACGGCGCTCGGCGCTCGGCGCTCGGCGCTCCCTATTTCCTCAGGCGCGTAGACTGGGGCATCGCGCGTCACGGCTCCGGCCGGTCGTGCGACGCGCGGATCGGGGGATCCGCACGAGGGCGCGAGCGCACAGGGGGACCGCATGGACGCCGATCTCCGCGAGCGCCAGCGCCTCGAGACGCTCGAGTCGCTGCACGTGTTCGGCTCGCGTCCGGAGACGCGCTTCGACCGGATCACGATGATGATCGCCGAGTTCTACCGCGTGCCCATCGCGGGCATCGGCATCATCGGCGCCGACGCCATCTGGATGAAGTCGAGCCTCGGTCTGCCCGGCCCGCGCTGGGCGCGCGACGGCACCTTCACCGAGGCGGCCCTCGGCGCGGACGGCATGCTCGTCGTCGAGGACGCGCGGGACGATCCCCGGCTCGCCTCCTCCCCCAGCGCCACGGGCGCGCTCGGCATCCGCTTCTACGCGGCGCAGCAGCTGCGCGCGGCCGACGGCAACGTCCTCGGCGTCTTCTTCGTCGCCGACACCGCGCCCCGCGCCTTCGGCACGTCCGACCGCGCGCGCCTCGCCCTCATCGGCGACTTCTTCTCCGAGGAGCTCGCGCGCGAGACCGACAGCCAGCGCGCGGCCGAGGTCGCCCGCGCCCTCTCGCCGAAGGCCGCCCCGCACCTCGACGGCTACGAGATCGCGGGCACGAGCATCCCCGCGCAGGTCGTGGGCGGCGACGTGCACGACTGGTTCCTCGAGGGCGACGACCTCCGCCTCACGCTCGCCGACGTGATGGGCAAGGGCGTCGGCGCCGCGATCCTCGCCGCCGGCGTGCGGGCCAGCATCCGCCTCGCGTCGCGCACGCACGGCGTCCGCAGCACGATGGTCCGCGCCGCCGACGCGCTCGTCGACGACCTCTCCTCCGCCGGGTCCTTCAGCACGGTCTTCCACGCCCGGCTCGCCGTCGCGACCGGCGTCCTCACCTACGTCGACGCCGGGCACGGGCTGTCGCTCCTCATCCGCTCCGACGGCAGCGCCGTGCGCCTCCACGGGCGCCACCTCCCGCTCGGGCTCGAGGCGGAGGACGCGTGGCAGGAGGAGTCGGTGCGGCTGGAGCCGGGCGACAGCCTCGTGGTCTTCAGCGACGGCCTCCTCGACTTCTTCGACGACGAGGAGGCGACCTACGCGTACCTCTCGGGCCTCATGGCGCGGCACGCCTCGCCGCAGCGCTTCGTCGACGCGCTCGTCAAGCTCACGCCGGCGGGCCAGCCCGACGACTGCACGGTCATCGCCGTCCGGCGCGACCCCGCCTGACCACGCGACCTGGCCTGATCAGCGGTCGCCGGCCGGAGCCGCGCCCGTCGCCGCCGGCAGCTCCGGCCGGTTCGACCAGGCCGACCAGGATCCCGGGTACAGGGCCGCGTCGATCCCCGCGATCGCGAGCGCCGCGATCTCGTGCGCGGCCGTGACGCCGGACCCGCAGTAGACGCCCACGGGCTCCCCCGGCCGGATCCCCAGCGCCGCGTACCGCTCCCGCAGCGCGCCCGCGGGGAGGAACGCGCCCGTCGCGTCGACCGTCTCGGCGGTCGGCGCGCTCCGGGCACCGGGGATGTGGCCGGCGCGCGGATCCACCGGCTCGACCTCGCCGCGGTAGCGCTCCGCCGCGCGGGCGTCGAGGAGGACGCCCGTGCGGGCGAGGTCGGCGGCGCCGTCCTCGTCGACGGTCGGAAGCGCGCCGCGGGTGAGCGTCACGTCGCCCGGCTCGGGGGTGACGGATCCCGTCACCAGCGGCAGCGCGGCCGCGACCCAGGCGGGCAGGGCACCGTCGAGGAGCCGCACGTCGGCGATCCCGGCGTCGCGCAGCAGCCACCAGGCGCGCGCGGCCGCCATGTTGCCGCCGCCGTCGTGCACGATCACCGCGTCGCCCTGCCGGATCCCCCAGCCGCGCGCCGCGCGCTCGAGGTCCGCGGCCGCGGGCAGCGGGTGCCGGCCGTCCTCGACAGCGCCGTGCCCGGCGAGCTCCGCGTCGAGGTCGACGTAGACGGCGCCCGGGATGTGCCCGGCCTCGTGCAGCGGGCGGCCGGGCGGACCCCCGAGCGACCAGCGCACGTCGAGAACGCGCACGTCGTCGCGGGTGCGGAGGGCGTCGTCGAGCTCGGCCGGCGTGATGAGGATGTCCATCACCCCATCGTCCCAGCGTCGCCCGCCCTCAGCCCAGCGGCTTCTCGAAGCAGATCGAGTTCGTGACCGGGAGGTAGGGCGGGTACACGTCGATGGGCAGCCAGCCCGCGGTCTCGTAGAGCCGCACGGCGTCCGGCTGCCGGTCGCCCGTCTGCAGGATCAGCCGCGGCGCGCCGAGCTCCCGCCCGACCCGCTCGAGCTCCGCCATGAGCACGCGCGCGAGGCCCGTGCCGCGGTGCGCAGGATCCACGACGACCTTCTTCAGCTCCAGCTCGCCGCCCAGCCGCCGGATGACGCCGTGCGCGGCCGCCTCCCGGTCGTCGCCCTCGGCCACGAGCAGCACCACGGCCTCGACGTCCGCCGGGTCGAGCGCGAACGCGGCCGCCGCCTTCGCGGGCCAGTCGGGGTCGTCCGCGTGCCGGCCCTCGTAGCGGACGTCCATCTCGTCCTCCATGGCGCGGCGGACGCGGGCGCCCCGCGGGTCGTCCCACCCGACCACCTCGGTGCGGTACGCCCGCCCGTCGCGGGCGAGGTGACGCGGGGCGGTGTCGTGCTGCTGGTCCATGGGCCCTCTCGATGGCGGTGACGGTGATGACGCGGGTGGATGCGGGCGGTGGCCCGGGCGGGCATGACGACGCCCGCACCGGCATCCTCGTCGGATGCGCGGCGCGGGCGGCGTCGGGTCGTGCGGTGCCGCGTGGCGCGGCGGTCGGTGCTACTTGGCGCCGACCGTGGCGGACGCGTTCGACTCGTACGACGTGTTGGTCGACTCGAAGAAGTTGACGAGCTGCAGCGTGTCGTTCGCCGTGGCCATCCACTTCGCCGGGTTCGAGACCTTGTACTCGGCCTCGAAGCCGAGCTCCTCGAGCCGGCGGTCGGCCAGGTACTTCACGTACTGGTTGATGTAGTTCGCGTTGAGGCCGAGGATGCCGTTCGGCAGGAGGTCGCGGTTGTACTGCTCCTCCATCTCGACGGCGTCGAGGATCATCTGCTTGATCTCGGCGGCGAACTCCTCCGTCTGCAGGTCGGGGTTCTCCTCCAGCACCGTGAGGATGAGGTTGATCCCGAACTTGAGGTGCAGCGACTCGTCGCGCACGATCCAGTCCATGAGCGAGCCGAAGTTGCGCAGCAGGTTCCGCTGGCGGAACGACAGCGACACCATGAAGCCCGAGTAGAACCAGATGCCCTCGAGGATCACGTTGTACGCGACGAGGTTTCGGACGAAGTCCTTCTTGCCCTCAGTGGTGGTGATGTCGAGGGTCTGCTCGGTCATGCGCTTGATGAACTTGACCTCGAACTCCTCCTTGCGCGCCATCGACGGGATGTCGACGTGGGAGTTGTAGGCGGCCTCGCGGTCGATCGGGAACGTCTCGAGGACGTACTCGAACGACATGCAGTGGTTCGCCTCCTCCCACATCTGCTTCGCCAGGTAGAGGTGGCACTCCGGCGCGTTGATGTACGGGTAGACGCCGAACGCGAGCGCCTTGTTCACCAGCAGCTCGTTCGGGTTGAAGTAGCTCATGAGGAACGTGATCGCGTGGCGCTCCTCGTCCGTCATCTTCTTGAAGTCCGCGATGTCCTCACCGAGCTGGATCTCGTTGGGGAACCACGTGTTGGCGACGGCCTGGTCGTACAGGTCCATGGCCCACTGGTAGTTGACGGGCTTGAGGAGGAGGCCCTCCTGGATTCCCGTGCCGAGGATCTTCGACATCTGCTTCTTCTCTCCGGGTGACGTGCGTGGTGGTGCGGGTGGGAGCGGCCGAGTGCGCCGCGACGATGCTGCTAGGGGGTCCCGCCTACTGGCAGGAGTCGCACTGGAGCTCGTCCATGGGGTCCATGGGGACGACGTAGTCGCCGAACGTGTCGTCGTTCATCAGCGTGCACCTCCCACTCCACCGAAGCCGAAGCCCTTGCGGGGCGCGGGAGCGGCCTGCGGCGCCGGAGCGTCCGCGGTCGCGGTGGACGCGGGGGCCGACGCGGGCGCCACCGCGGGAGCGCCGCCGCCGAATCCGCCGAAGCCCTTGCGCTTGGTGCCGTCGGCGTCCTGCGACTTGTCGACCTTCACGGTCGACTGCTCGGCCGTGTGGCGCGGCTTCATGTGCAGGTAGTACGTGGTCTTGACCCCGCGCTCCCAGCCGGCGAAATAGATGTCCATCATGTCGCCGAGGTCGCGCGTCTCGAGGTACATGTTGCGGCTGATGGCCTGGTCGATCCACTTCTGCGCGCGTGCGGCGACCTCGAGGAACGCGTACGGCGAGAGCTGGAAGCTCGTGCGGTACGTGGCCTTGACGTGGTCCGGGATCGCGGCGATGCCCTGGATGTCGCCCTGGCTGCGCAGGATGTTCTCGCGCACCGTCTCCCAGATGCCGAGCTCCTGCAGGTCCTTCACCAGGTTCCGGTTGACCTCGAGGAACTTGCCCGAGGAGGTGGAGCGGCTGAAGATCTGCGAGAACTGCGGGTCGAGGCCCGGCGTGGTGCCGGCGACGAGGCCGATGGACGCGGTGGGCGCGATCGCCATGAGCGTCGCGTTGCGCATGCCGCCCTTGACCTTCGTGCGCAGCGCGTCCCAGTCGAGGCGCGTGGTGCGGTTGACCTTGACGGGCACGCCGCGGTCGGCCTCCATGAGCGCGATCGAGTCGAGCGGCACGAGGCCCTCCGACCAGCGCGAGCCCGCGAAGTTCGGGTACGCGCCGCGCTCCTGCGCCAGGTCGGCCGACTCGTCGATGGCCGCGTAGGAGACGTGCTCCATGATCTCGTCGATCAGGTCGTACGACTCCTCGGACTCGTACGAGAAGCCGAGCTTCTCGACGACGTCGGTGAAGCCCATGACGCCGAGGCCCACCGCGCGGTTCTGCTGGTTGGAGAAGTCCGCCTCCTTCACGCTGGAGCGCGTGATGTCGATGAGGTTGTCGAGCTGGCGCACCGCGAGGCGTGCGCTCTGCTCGATCTTCGCGAAGTCGATCTTCCCGTCGGAGAAGTGCTGCGACAGGTTGATGGACGCCAGGTTGCAGACGGAGACGTTGTCCTCGTCCTGCGGCAGCGTGATCTCGGTGCAGAGGTTCGAGAGGTGGATCGTGCCCGTGTTGTTGTTCAGGGCGCGGTTGTTGATCGTGTCCTTCCAGGTCAGCCACGGGTGGCTGGTGGTCTGGAGCGAGATGAGGATCGACTTGAACTGCTCGCGCGCCTTGATGCGCTTGAACATCCGGATGCGCCCGGCCTCGGCCTCGCCGACGTAGAACGCGTAGCGCTCGGAGAACGCCTTGCCGTACAGCTCGTTGAGGTCGGAGACCTCCAGCGGGTCGAAGAGGTACCAGTCCTCGTCGTTCTGGACGCGCTTCATGAACTCGTCGCTGATCCACACCGCGGTGTTCGCGGTGCGGGTGCGGCGGTACGGGTCGCCCGAGTTCTGGCGCAGGTCGAGGAACTCGGGGAAGTCGAGGTGCCAGTTCTCCATGTAGAAGCACAGCGCGCCGAACTTCTTGCCGCCGCGGCTGACCGCGCGGAGCACCGAGTCGATGGTGTGCATGAACGGGATCGGGCCCGTGGAGGTGGTGTTGTTCGAGCGGATGGGCGAGCCCTGCGCGCGGAGCTTCGAGACGGAGAGGCCGATGCCGCCCGTGCCCTTCGTGAGCCACATGACGTCGCGCGTGGTCTTCGCGATGTGCTCGATGTCGTCCTGCATCTCCATGACGAAGCAGTTCGCGAGCTGCGGGTAGATGGTGCCCGCGTTGACGAGGGTGGAGCCGGCCGCGAGGTACTCGAGCTTCGACATCTTCTCGTAGAACGCGATGGCGGTGGAGGTGGGGTCCTGCTCGTTGAGCGTGAGGCCCATCGCGATGCGCATCCAGAAGTACTGGGGCACCTCGAGGGCGTCGCCGTTGCGGCCCTTGATGCCGTAGCGGTTGTTCAGCGTGACGACGCCGATGTACTTGAGCAGCTCGTCGTGCGCGGGCTCGAGGGCCTGGGCGAGGCGCTCCAGGTCGAACAGCTGCACGAGGCGGGAGTCGAGGAGCATCTCGTCGACGCCGCGCTGGATGTTGCGGGCGAAGTGCTCCGCGTGGAGGCGCTTGAGCTCCTCGGGCGACGAGTAGTCGCCGAGGACGCGCTTGTAGATGGTCTTGAGGAGGAGGCGCGCGGCGACGGTGTCGAACGCCGGGTCGTCCTTCACGTTCTGGAGCGCGACCTGGATGACGGCCTCATCGAGCTGCTGGGTGGTGATCCCGTCGAAGAGGGTGATCTCCAGCTCGGACGCGATCTGCGTGACCCAGCCGATGTTCTCGTCGAGGCCCTGCGTGGCGTCCTCGATGGCCAGGTTGATGCGGTTCGCGTCGTACGGCTCCCGCGTGCCGTCGCGCTTCACTACGGTGATGGACACTCTGCTCCTCGTCGTCTTCGTCGTCCGCGCTGATCGGCGGCGGACTGTCCCGGGGTCGGCGGCGATGCGATGCGGGACCTGCCCGCCGCGTCCTGTGCCTCACCAGGGGAAATGCTCGGCCGGCCCCTCCGCGCCCGCTCCGTGGAGCCGGGACGACCGGGGGCCTCTGCCGTCTCCATCACTATATATGCGGGCCCCCGGCCAGGACCAACCCCATATGTAGTGGGCGTGTCGTCCACAGGTGTGGACAACTCGGCGGACTTATCCACATGTTCCACAGGCTACGGAGCCCTCCCGACATCGCTGTCCGGTGGCGCCCGGGGCTGCAGGAGGGGGCCGGCCGGACGGTAGGATCTGACCCTCGTGAGCACGTACGGAAGCCTCCTCAAGACCCGCGGCGTGGGCCGGATCATCGCCGCCCAGCTGGTCGCGCGCTTCCCCGGCGGGATGCTCTCGCTGGCCTTCCTCATGCACGTCGAGCGGATCCACGAGTCGTACGGCGCGGCCGGCCTCGTGCTCGCCGCGACGAGCATCGGCCAGGCCGTGGCCGGCCCCCTCACGAGCCGGTGGATGGGCGTGTGGGGCATGCGCCCGGTCCTCATCCTCACGTCGGCCGTGTGCACGGTCGCCGTGGTGGCCGTGGCCCTCGGCGACGCGAGCACGTCGGTCCCCGCGTTCATGGGGCTCGGCCTCCTCGCCGGGCTCGCGAACCCGCCGGTGCAGCCGGCCGTCCGCACCATCTACCCGAAGATGGTCAACTCCAAGCAGCTCACCCCGCTCTTCTCGCTCGACGCGTCGGCCCAGGAGATCATCTGGGTGCTCGGGCCGGTCATCGCCACGTTCCTCGCCATCCAGGTCGACACGAGCGCGGGCATCCTCGTCGCCGCGGCCTTCCTCGTGGGCGGCGGCGCGTGGTTCATCTCCTCCCCCGAGCTCGGCCGCGTGCGCATCCCCCGCAGCAAGCGCCGGTTCGGCGTGGTCCTCGGACGCCCGCCGGTGCTCCTCAGCACGGTCGTCGGCTTCCTCCTCATCGCGGCCTGCGCGGCCATCGAGGCGGGCGTCGTCGCGGTCTACGGCCACGGCGGCCCGGAGGCGGGCTTCGTCCTCGCGATCTTCGCGGTCGGCTCGCTCATCGGCGGCCTCGCGCTCGGCCACATCCCCATCAGCCCGTGGGCCATGGCCCGGCGCATGACGATCATCCTCGTCGGCACCGCGCTGGCGGCCGCGTGGATGCAGTTCGCCTGGCTCTCCGTCTTCCTCTTCATCGCCGGCGTCGGCATCGCCCCAGCGCTCGCGGTGCTCTTCGCGGTGGTGTCCTCCTCCGTGCGCTTCAGCGACACCGCGGAGGCCTACGGCTGGGTCGGCACGGGGCAGCTCATCGGAGCGGCGCTCGGATCGGCGGCCGCCGGCTTCGTGATCGACGCGCAGGGGGCGCAGGGCGCGTTCGTCGTGGCAGCGGCGCTGCTCGCCGCGGGCGCCGCGATCGCCGCGGTCTTCCACCGGCACAGCCCCGACCTCCGCGGCCGCGACGCTGGCCCCATCCCGGACACGGAGCCCGTCCCCGTCATGACCTGACGGCCGCGCCGGTCGCGGCCGGCGGTCGCGCGCGTCCGCGCCCCCGAGTCTCCGCCCCCGGAGAAACCCGCCCGGCCGCCGTGGATAGTGTGAGGGCATGACCTCTCCGCACAGCCCCCTGCTCACGCGTCGACTCCGCGCCGGCATCGCCGGCCTGGGCCTCGTCCTCGGCCTCACGCTCGCCGGCTGCAGCTCGCCCGCCGCGGACGACGCCGCGACGCCCACGCCCTCCGCCTCCGCGCCCGCCGAGGCCGCGACCCCCACGCCCGAGGCGACCGCCGAGGGCGACGGCGGATCCGCCGCCGGCGGCACGGACGCGGCGACGCTCGCGAAGGTCCGCGACTTCACGTGCGGGCTCAAGGACAAGGACGCCATCGAGGAGTCGGACGTCCAGGCGTACCGCGACCTCGCCACCGAGGCCCAGAACAGCGGCGTGCCGAACGCCGACCAGTACGGGCAGCAGATCAACGCCGGGGCGGACCAGATGGCCGCGCTGGTCGGCAAGCCGCTGCCCGACGAGCTCCGCACCAGCCTCTCGAGCGCCTGCGACTCGCTCCAGTAGCGGATCCGCACGCGGGACGGCCCCGGTCAGCATCGCTGACCGGGGCCGTCGTCCGTCCGGGTGGGGCTACCAGCGCGGGTGCACCACCGCGCGGAAGCGCCGGTCGTAGATGTCGGCGACCTGGCGCTCGAAGACGTCGCCGAGCGCGGGGGCGTCGCCGGCCTGCGCGTTGGCGCGCGCCTGCTCCGCGTTGCGCGCACCGGGGATCACCGAGGAGACGCCCTCGCGCTGCACGATCCACGCCAGCGCGACCTGGGCCGACGTGAGGTCCGGCGCGGCCTCGTGCGCGGCGGCGGCGAACTCGCGGGCACCGGCCACGCCCTCCTCGTAGTCGACGCCGGAGAACGTCTCCCCCACGTCGAACGCCTCGCCCTGGCGGTTGTAGTTGCGGTGGTCGGTCTCCGCGAAGGTCGTGTCCGCCGAGTAGCGGCCGCTGAGGAGGCCGGACGCGAGCGGGACGCGCGCGATGATGCCGACGCCCGCGTCCGCGGCGGCCGGCAGCACGCGGTCGAGCGGCTTGAGGCGGAAGGCGTTGAGGATGATCTGCACGCTCGCGACGCCGGGGCGCGCGATCGCGAGGAGGGCCTCGTCCGTCGTCTCGACGCTCACGCCGTAGGACGCGATGGCGCCGTCGGCCACCAGCTCGTCGAGGGCGTCGTAGACGCGGTCGCTGGAGAAGACGGGCGTGGGCGGGCAGTGCAGCTGGACGAGGTCGAGGGTGTCGACGCCGAGGTTCCGCCGCGAGCGGTCGGTCCACTCGCGGAAGCGGTCGAGGGTGAAGTTCGCGGGATCCTGCGCGTCACGGCGGCCCATCTTGGTGGCGACGGTGACGCCGGAGTCGGGGTGGGCGCGGAGCCAGGATCCGATGATCGTCTCGCTGCGGCCGTCGCCGTACACGTCGGCCGTGTCGAAGAGGGTGATGCCCGCGTCGGCCGCGGCGTCGAGCACCGCGAGCGCGTCGTCCTCGGCGACGTCACCCCAGTCCCCGCCGAGCTGCCAGGTCCCGAGTCCGATGACCGAGACGTTCCGATGGGTCCTGCCGAGGCTTCTCTGCTCCATGGGCCGAGCCTACGCGGGCCGGGACCGCGGCCGACCGACCCGGGGGCTCAGCGGCGACGGAGGGCGTGCACGGCCAGCGCCGCGATCACGGCCACGGGTCCGCCCGCGACGATCCCCGGGGCGAGGGCCACGAGCAGGGGCGCGAGGTCGAGCAGCCAGCGGTCGCCGAGCGGCGCGCCGAAGCTGGAGTACTCCGTGGACGTCGCGATCCGCGCGGCGATGGCGCGGACGCCGAGGCCCGCGGCCGGGAACGCGACGGCGAGGACCCAGAGGACCGGCGCGAGCCAGCGGGCGACGACGACGCGGCCGGGACCGCGGCGCGGCGGCGGCGGCTGCGGCTCTAGCTGCGGCGGCGGCGGCGCCTGCCGCCCGGCCGGCGCCTGCCCGTGCGCGGCCACCGCGGCCACCGGAGGATCCTCGGGCCGAGGCGCACCGGCATCCGCCGCCCGCTGGAACTCGGGGTCGTACCGGGGATCCACCGCGGGCGGCTCGCCGTCGTCGTCCGACCTCCGCGTCATGCCGGCAACGCTACGCCCGGCCGGCTGGGATGCATGGCGGACGCTCGTGCTCGTCATGGGGTGCTCATAGGGATGCCCGGTGGGATCTCCTCATGCCCCCACCGGGCACCCGAGACACGAAGGACCCGTCATGAACGAGACACCCCAGGAGCCGACCGGACGTCCGGACGAGGCCCCCACCGACGACATCCGCTCGACCGGCTCCGACGCCCCCGCGCCCGCCGACGCCCCCGCCGCGACGCCGACCTCGGCCGGCGCCGCGCCCGCCGCTCCCGCCGCACGCGACGCCTGGCCCGCCCCCGCCGGTCCGGCGGTCGACGGCCCGACCGCTCCCGCCGCACCGGCCGCCGCCGCGTGGACCGCCCCGACCGACGCGCACGCCACCGCCGGCCCCGCGGTCGGCGCCGGCGCCCCCACCGCCGCGCAGCCGACCGCCGCCCACGCCGGCGCCCCGGCCGGATCCCCCTGGCCCGCCCCCGCGACCGACCCCTTCGGCCGCCCGCTCGCGGTCGACGCCGCGGGGAACCCCGTCCCGGCGAAGCGCATGGGCAGGGGCCTGCGCACGGGCCTCATCGCCGGCGCCTCCGCCCTCGCGCTCCTCCTCTCCTTCGGCAGCGGGACCGCGGTCGGCTTCCTGGCCGACTTCGGCCGATCCGCCGCCCCCTCCGGCGACACCCGCGTCCTCGACCCGGGCTCGTTCACGCCAGGCCAGGGCTTCGGCCGCGGCGGCTCCGGGCAGGGATCGGGCGCTGAGCAAGGCCCCGGATCCGGCCGGCAGTCGGGCGACGGCACGGGCGCCGGCACCTCGGCCACCTCCCCCGCGGCGGACGCGGCCCAGACCGCCGGGGTCGTCACCATCGACTCCGCGCTGACGTACCAGAACGCAGCGGGCGCCGGCACGGGCATCATCCTGTCGTCCGACGGCACGATCCTCACCAACAACCACGTGGTCAGCGGCGCGACGAGCATCCGCGTCACGGTGGAGTCGACCGGCAAGGAGTACGTCGGGAAGGTCGTCGGCACCGACGCCACGAACGACGTCGCCGTGCTGAAGCTGGAGGGGGCCTCGGGCCTCACCCCGGCGAAGCTCGACGCGGACGGCGTGCAGGTCGGCGAGGCCGTCACGGGCGTCGGCAACGCGGGCGGCACCGGGACGCTCACGGCGGCCGCCGGGAAGGTGACCGCGCTCGGCCAGACCGTCACGACGAAGTCCGAGGGGACGGCCGCGGGCGAGACGCTCACCGACCTCATCCAGACGGACGCGCCCATCGTCTCCGGCGACTCCGGCGGGCCCCTGGTCGACGCGGAGGGCGAGGTCGTCGGCATCGACACGGCCGCGTCCTCCGGCTCCGCGCAGATCTCGGGCTTCGCGATCCCCATCGACACGGCCATGGGCATCGCGAAGCAGATCGAGAGCGGCGTCGAGTCGGGCACCGTGAAGATCGGCTACCCGGCGTTCCTCGGCGTGCTGCTGGCCGACGAGGCGGCGAAGGTCCCGGGGGCGCCCGTGCAGGGCGTGGTCGACGGATCCGGCGCCGCGAAGGCCGGCCTCGCCCAGGGCGACGTCGTCACCTCGGTCGACGGGAAGGCCGTCACCTCAGCGTCCGACCTCAGCGCCGCGATCTCCGCGCACGAGCCGGGCGACTCGGTCAGCCTCGGCTGGACCACCGCGGCCGGTGCCGCGAAGACCGGCACGGTCGCCCTCACCGAGGGCCCCGTGAGCTGATCCGCTCCCCGCGCGACGACGACGGCCCGCCCTGCTCCGTGCAGGGCGGGCCGTCGTCGTGCGGGCGTCAGCTGCGCGTGACGTCCAGCACCACGACCGCCCAGGAGAGCGCCGGCAGCGTGAGCGTCAGGCGCCCGCCCTCGGCGTGCACGCCCTCGAGCGGCACGAGGCCGACCTGCTCGCCCGACTCGACCGTGTTGCTCGAGTGGCGGTCGCCACTCTCGGGCACGCGAAGGACCTCGGCCCGGAGGATCCGTCCGGCGTCGAGCCCGCGGAGGGCCACCTCCGTCGCCGCGTCCTCCTCGAGGCCGCGGTTCGCGAGGAACAGGGACACGGTGCCGGCCTCGTCGTCCCACGTCGCGCTGACGTCGACCACGTCGGCCGTGCCGAAGCGGTCGTTGTCGTAGCGGTCGCTGTCCACCTCGACCTGGAGGATGCGCCCCGTCGCGAGCTGCGCCATCCGCGCGAACGGCCAGAAGATCGACTGGCGCCACGCGGGCCCCGCCTCCTCGCTGCGGATCGGCGCGATCACGTTCACGAGCTGCGCCTGGTTCGCGATCTTCACCCGGTCGCCGTGCCGCAGCAGCGAGTTGAGGAGCGTGCCCACGACGACCGCGTCGGTCACGCTGTACTCGTCCTCGATGACCCGCGGGTGCTCGCGCCAGCCGGCCTTCTCGATGCGGTGCGGCTGGTCCTCGCCGTCGAGGCCGCGCTGGTACCAGACGTTCCACTCGTCGAAGGAGAGGTCGATGCGCTTGCGGTTCTTCAGGCGCGCGCCGGTGGCGTCCGCGGTCGCGACGACGGACTCGATGAAGAAGTCCATGTCGACGCTGCTCGCGAGGAAGCTCCGCACGTCGCCCTCCTGCTCCTGGTAGTAGGCGTGCAGCGAGACGTAGTCGACGACGTCGTAGGTGTGGCCGAGCACGGTCTGCTCCCACTGCCCGAACGTGGGCATGCCCGAGTTGGAGCTGCCGCACGCGACCAGCTCGATGCTCGGATCCACCAGCCGCATCGCCTTGCCCGCCTCCTGCGCGAGCCGGCCGTACTCGTCGGGCGTCTTGTGCCCGATCTGCCACGGCCCGTCGAGCTCGTTGCCGAGGCACCACAGCTTGATGTCGAAGGGCTCCTCGGCGCCGTTCGCGCGGCGCATGTCGGAGTACTTGGATCCGCCCGGGTGGTTCGCGTACTCGACGAGCGAGCGCGCGGCGTCGACGCCGCGCGTGCCGAGGTTGATGGCCTCCATCACCTCGACGCCCGCGGCCTTCGACCAGCCCATGAACTCGTGCAGGCCGAACGCGTTCGTCTCCACGGTGTGCCAGGCGCCGTCGAGGCGGCGGGGCCGGTCCTCGACGGGGCCGACGCCGTCCTCCCAGTCGTAGCCGGAGACGAAGTTGCCGCCGGGGTAGCGCACGATCGTGGCGCCGAGCTCCTTCGTGAGGTCGAGCACGTCCTGCCGGTAGCCCTCGGGCGTGGCCGTCGGGTGGCCGGGCTCGTAGATGCCGGTGTACACGCAGCGGCCCATGTGCTCGACGAACGACCCGAAGAGCCGTCGCGGCACGTCGCCGATGGTGAAGTCGCGGTCGATGGTGATGCGGGCGCGGGTCATGGGGCGTCCTCCTGGACGTCGGGCCCGGGCGCGTGCGTCCCGGGCGGGGTGGGTGGGGCGGTCGCGGGCGCGGGGCGGATCACTGCCCGCCGAACCCGGTGGTCGAGATGCCCTTGATGATCTGGCGCTGGAAGAAGAGGAACACCAGGATCAGCGGCAGCGCGGCGAGCACGGCGGAGGCCATGTTCTGCGCGTACTGGATCCCGTAGGCGTTCTTCACCGTCTGCAGGCCGACCGGCAGGGTCATGAGCGACGAGTCGTTCGTGGCGATGAAGGGCCACAGGAAGTTGTTCCACGCGCCGATGAACACGAAGATCGCGACCGCCGAGAGGATGGGGCGCGACAGCGGCATCACGATCTGCAGGAACACGCGCACGCGTCCGGCGCCGTCGACGCGGGCGGCGTCCTCGAGCTCGATCGGGATCTGGTCGAAGAACGCCTTCAGGATGAACACCATGGCCGGCTGCACGATCTGCGGCAGGATCACGGCCCAGAGGGTGTCCACCAGGTCGAACGACAGCATCTGGTAGAAGAGCGGGACGATGAGGATCTGCGGCGGGATGATGATCGACGCCACGATCGCCCCCATCAGCACCTTGCGGCCGCGGAAGTCGATGCGGCTGAGCGCGTAGCCGGCGAGCGCGGAGAACACGACCGCGACGACCGTGATCACCGTGCTGGTGAGCAGGCTGTTCCACGTCCAGAGCGGGATGGTCCCGCCGTTCAGCACCGACGCGTACGCGTCGAGCGTGAAGCCGCCGGCCGGGAACAGCGTCACCGGGAACGCGGCCGCGTCCGTCTCCGACTTGAACGACGTGAGCACCGCCCAGAGGAACGGCAGCAGCCACGCGGCGGCGAGCACGATGAGGATCACCAGCGCGGCGATGCGCGAGGGCGCGAACCGTGGCGTGCCGGTGCGGCCCTGGCGCGCCGCGGCGCCGACGGCGGGCTTCCGGGCGAGCGTGCCGGAGGAGAAGGCGGGACGGGTGGCGGTGGTCATGGCTTCCTCCGGGTCGCGGTGAACTGGATGACCGAGATCACGACGATCAGGGCGAAGAAGATGTAGGAGATGGCGGCCGAGTAGCCGAAGCGGAAGCCGGTGAACCCGGTCTCGAAGACGTACTGCACGATGGGCCGGGTCGCGCCGCCGGGGCCGCCCGCGGTCATCTGGTAGATCTGGTCGAAGACCTTCAGCGACGCGAGCACCTGCAGGATCGCGAGGAGCGCGGTGGTCGGCGCGAGCTGCGGGATCGTGATGGAGAACAGCTGCCGCCACTTGCCGGCGCCGTCGAGCGCGGCCGCCTCGTACTGCTGGTCGGGGATGTTCTGCAGCGCCGCCAGGTAGATGAGGAAGTTGAAGCCGACCGTCCACCACACCGTGGTGATCACGACGCTCGTCATGGCCAGGTTCGAGTCCTGCAGCCACGCGGGCTGCGGGAGGCCGACCGCGCCGGCGATCGCGTTCACGACGCCGAGCTGCGGGTTGTACATCCAGAGCCAGAACAGCGACACGACGGTCGACGCCAGCAGGAACGGGAGGAAGAAGGCGAGCCGCCAGAGCCACTGGCCGGGCAGGCCGAGGTTCACGAGGAGCGCGAGCACGAGGCCCACGACCAGGAGCGGCACCGTGCTCGCGATCGTGAACACCACGGTGTTGCCGAGCGAGCGCCACATCTGGGAGTCGCCGAAGGCCTCGAGGTAGTTGGCGAACCCGATGAGCTCGCCGTTGGCGCCCGTGAGGCTCTGCCCGGTGAGGCTCTGGTAGAAGCCGTAGAGGACCGGCCACACCAGGAACACCAGGAAGGTGAGGAGGAACGGGGCGATGAAGAGCATGCCCTGGGCCTGCTCCTTCGCGCGGGTGCGGGGCTTGCCCACGGCGGGCCGCGGGGATCCGGGCCCGGCCGCGGGCGCGACCGGGGTGGGTGGTGCTGCTGTCGTCACGAGTGGACTCCTTCGTCGTGTCGCTGGGAGAGGGGGCGGTGCCGCGCGCGGCGGCGGCCGCTACAGGGGGTTGGGCTTGGCGAGCAGCGCGTCGATGCGCGCGATGAAGGCGTCGAGGCCGTCGGCGGCCTCCTGCCGCCCGAGGAACACGTTCTGCACGTTCTCCGCGAAGAACGTCTGGAAGTCGGAGCCGGATCCGGTGAAGTACGCCACCGGGTCGTACTCGATCTGCGCGGCCGCGTTCGCATAGTGCGCCTGCGGCAGGAGGTCGGCGTACTCGGGGCTGTCGATGATGGGCTTGTACGCGGGGATGTGCCCGGCGCCCGCCCACTGCAGCGAGTTCTTCAGCAGGTCGGCGACGAAGGCGTACGTCCTCTCGCGCTTCACCGGATCCGGCGAGCTCTGGTGCGGCAGCACGAACGCGTGCGAGTCGGCGAAGGACGCCGGGGTGCCGTAGAGCGTGGGGATCGGCATCGCGTCGAACGGGAGCTCGGCGGCCTGGAACGTCGGCAGCTCCCAGACGCCCGTGAAGATCGCGCCGCTCTTGCCGCCCGCGAACTCGGCGATGGCGGTGCCGGCGTCGCCGCTCGCGGTGGCGATGGTGCCGTCGAGGAGCGTCCTGATGTACTCGAGGCTCGCGAGCGCCTTGTCGCGGTCGTAGACGACCTGGCCGCCCGTGGGCAGCTCCATGTCGCCGCCCATCTGCTTGTAGAACGTGTAGAAGAGGCGCCACATCTGCGTGCCGTCGCCGAGGTAGCCGTAGCTGAGGCCGTGGACCCCGGTCACCTCCTGCATCGCGCGCATCGCGTCGGCGAAGGCCTCGGGCGTGGTGATCGGCGCGAGCTGCCCGTCGTCCCCGAGGAGGCCGGCCTGGCCCGCGACGTCGGTGTTGTACATCATCACGAACGGGTGGCTGTCGAGCGCGATCGAGTACAGCTTCCCGTCGACGACGCCCTTGTCCCACACGCGGGGCTCGAAGTCCTGCTGCGTGAGGCCGAGCTCGGCCAGCCGGTCGGTGTCCCACGGGTCGAGCAGGCCGCCGGGCGCGAAGCCGGGCACCCGCGCCGCGTGCATCACGGCGACGTCCGGGGCGCGGCCGCCGACCGACGCCATGGCGAGTTTCGTGTAGTAGGGCTGGCCCCACGCGAGGACCGTGGCCCGGACGTCGAAGCCGCCGCCCGAGTCGTTCGCCTCGCGCACCATCTCCGTCATGCGGATGCCGTCGCCGCCGGACAGCAGGTGCCAGTACTTCAGGTCGACGATGCCGCCGGCCGCCGCCACCTGGGGCGCGCAGCCGGAGAGACCCCCGACGAGGAACGCGCCGCCCAGCGCGGCCGCGCCGCCCATGAGGATCTGACGCCTCGACCATGCCGAGGACTGTCCCCCGGCCTTTCCCTGAACAGGATCCATTGACCACTCCTTCGTGATGCAGAGATCATTACATCGTTGTAACGCCGAGCGCAACGTTTCGTCGCAGGATCTTCAGCGGCCGCCGCCGCGGGGTGGGCCGGGTCAGGCGACGGGGCGGGTGCTGCCGCGCACGACGATGCGGTGCGGGATCACGAGCTCGACCGCCGGGCCCTCGCGCTCCTCGATGCGGCGCACCAGCTGGGCGACCGCCGCCTCCGCGTAGGCGCGCAGGTCGAAGTGCACGGTGGTGAGCGTGGGGATCGAGAAGCGCGACTGGTCGACGTCGTCGAAGCCGGCGACCTGGATGTCCTCGGGCACGCGCAGGCCGTGGTCCGCGAGCGCGCGCAGGGCGCCGAAGGCGAGTCCGTCGGTGAAGCAGAAGAGGGCGTCGGGCGCGGGGTTGCCGCCGGCGAGCCACGAGTCGACGGCCTCGGCGCCCGAGGCGCTGTTCCAGCCCGTGCGGTCGATCTCGATGGGCGCCTCGCCCGCCTCCTCCATCGCGCGCCGGTAGCCGATGCGGCGGAGGTCCCCCGCGGCCGACTCCTCGCGCGTGGCCGTCCCGACGGCGGCGATGCGGCGGGCGCCGGTGTCGAGGAGGTGCCGCGTCATGTCGTAGGCGGCCCGGACGCTGTCGACGCCCACCCGGTCGGCGATCTCCTGCTCGACCTCGCCGATGATCACGACGGGCGGCAGCGACTCGGCGCGCGCGATCGCGCTCTGCGAGAGGAGGACGGGGTTGAGGATCAGGCCGTCGACGAGGTGCTCGCGCGCCCGCGACATGAGGTCGCGCTCGCGGTCGGGCCGCGACCCCGTCTCCTCGATCTGGATGCTGTAGCCGGCCTCGTGCGCGACCTCCACGAGGTGGTGGGCGAGCTCCGCGGAGTACGCCGTGCCGAGGTCGGGCAGGGCCACCGCGATGACGCCCGTGCGGCCGTTGCGGAGGCCGCGGGCCGAGAGGTTGGGCACGTAGTCGAGCTCGTCGACCGCGCGCTCGACGCGCTCGCGGGTGGCGGGGCTCACGACGACGCGGCCGGTGATCACGTTGGAGACGGTCTTCGGCGAGACGCCGGCACGCGCGGCGACGTCCTTCACTGTCGCGCGCATGGTCCTCCCCGGGCCGGCCGGCCGCGGGATGCGCCGCGGGCGGTGCCCCCGAATCTAACGCACACGGATTCCCCCGCCCGCGGAGACGACGCCCGGGAGCGCCGGGCATACTGCACGGATGATCTCCACCGCGCACGCCACGACCCTGCTGGAGCTCGGCCTCGAGTGGAGCCCCGAGCCCGGCGACCGGTTCCGGATCCGCGGCCAGGGCTTCGAGTCCGACGTCTTCACCATCAGCGAGCTCACCATCGAGGCGCACGAGCACGCGACCGGGACCGTGCTCGGCTTCAACGGCACGACCGAGTGGGCGCTCGACTCCGTCGCGCTCGAGGACAGCCTGTGGCTGCCGCGCGAGGACCAGCTGCGGGCGCTGCTCGGCGGCGCGTTCCGGTCGCTGCGGCGCGAGATCGGCGGGGCGGAGGACGGCGCGCACGTGGTGCTCGTCGTGATCGACGGGGAGGAGGTCGAGCACCGCGACCTCGAGGCCGAGGAGGCCTATGCGAAGGCGCTCATCGCGGTGATGGAGGCGGCGGCACCCACGGTGCCGCCCGCGGTCTAGCGGCTCAGGCCCGCGCGCGCCGGCGGACGACCAGGGCCGCGATCGCGCGCCAGCCCAGCATGAGGATCGCGAGGATGATCGCGGTGGTGATGACGAACGGCACCACCACGCCCTCGCCGGTGAGCGCGCGGAGGACCACGCCGACGACGACCGTCACGGCCCAGACCACGAGCCCCGTGGGGACGACGCGGGAGGGGCTCCGCCATGCGCGCGCGACGATCCAGCCCACGAGGCCGCCGGCGAGGAACGGCCACGCGGTGCCGAGGACGCCCGACGGCGCGAGGTCCTCGCCGTGGCTCGCCCGGCCCACGAGGGCGAAGACGACGATGAGCGCGGCGTCGAGCACGACGGCGCGGACGATCTCGGGTCGGGCGGCAGGACGGGAGGAGCGGCGGGTCACCCCGTGATCCTAGGCGTCGCGGGCTGGGCGCTCGGCGACCGTCTCCCCGTCGCCCATACCCGGCAGCAGCAGGAACCCGTCGGCGACGAGGCCCCGGATCCGTGGGAGCAGCTCGGCGCGCAACGCGTCGGCGTCCACCGAGGTCAGCTGCGCGACCGCGTCGACGATGGCGCCGACCGCCAGCTCGCCGTCGCACGCGCCGACGAGCGCCGCGAGCCCCGTGTCGAGCGGCACCTCGCGGCCGAAGCCCGCGCCCTGGCGCAGCGTCATGACCGTGGGATCCTCGGCGCCCGGCCAGTAGTGCCGCTCCTCCGTCACGTCGCCCGCCACCACGAGCGCGAGTGCCGCGAGCGCGCGGTCGTCGATCCCGGCCAGCGCGTCGTGCGCGGCGAGGGATGCACGCAGGTGGTCCCCGAGCCCGGTCGGGTTGTGGCCGAGGCCGCCGGGCAGGCGCTCGAGGCGACGCAGGGTCGGCGCGCCCGCGGTGGGCCGGCGGAGGGTGAGGTAGCCGAACCCGACGCCGTCGACGCCGCGCGCGGCGAAGTCGTCGAGCCAGGCGTCGACGAGCGCCTCGGACTCGGGCGTGCCCGCGCGGGTGCCGCCGTCGCGGATCCACGTCTCGGCGTACAGCGCGGCGTCCTGCACCTCGCGCTCGACGACCCAGGCGTCGAGGCCGGATCCGGTGCGCGCGGCTGCGCGGTCGAGCCAGCCCGCGACCCGCTCGAGGCCCGGCTCCCCCGCGCGGTGCTCCCAGTTGCCGAGGAGCTGCGCGACGCCGCCGGGCGTGAGGTGGTCGGCGAGGTCCGCGACCACGCCCTCCACGAGGGCATCGCCGACGAGCCCGGCGTCGCGGTACTCGTACGCGGGCACGCCCTCGGCCCGGGGTGTGATGACGAAGGGCGGGTTGGAGACGACGTGGTCGAACCGCTCCCCCGCGACCGGCTCGAAGAGGCTGCCGAGGCGCAGCTCGATGGTCGTGACGCCGTTGAGCGCGGCGTTGAGGGCCGCGAAGGCGAGGGCGCGCGCCGAGATGTCCGTCGCGACGACGCGGTCGGCGTGCCGGGACGCGTGCAGCGCCTGGATGCCGCAGCCGGTCCCGAGGTCGAGCGCGGACCCGACGGGGGCGGAGATCATGAGGCCGCTGAGCGTCGCGGACGCGCCGCCCACGCCGAGCACGTGGTCCTCGTCGAGGGCGCCGCCGGTGGCGAGCTCCCCGAGGTCGGACGCGATCCACCACTCGCCCACGCCGTGCGCGTCGATGAAGCCGTAGGGGCGGAGGTCGACGGCCGGGCGCACCCGGTCGCCGTCGAGCTCGACGAGGCCCAGGCGCGCGGCGCCGTCGAGGCCGAGCGCGGGGAGGGCCCGGCGGAGGTCGGCGGCGTCCACCGGATCGCCGAGCACGAAGAGGGCCGCGAGCGCGGCGGGGGCCGGGAGGCCGTCGGCGGTGCGCGCGGCGGCGACGGCGCGGCGGGCCGGGATCCGGTTCCCGCGGTGCAGGGCCTGCCCGGCCGCGTCGCCCCAGACGTCGAGGGCCGACGCGAGCGTGAAGGGCGCCGTCTCGAGGTCGGCCCGGAGCGCCTGGACCTCCGGGGTCGCGACGGTCACGGGCGGGATCACGGGGCGGGGCACTGACCGATCTTAACCGCGGGCGGCCGAGACGACGCGCCGCCGCTGCCTCTCGCCGAGGCCCCCGGGGGAAAGCAAAAACCCCGCCGGAGCGGGGTTCTTGTGGACCTAAGGAGATTCGAACTCCTGACCTCCTCGATGCGAACGAGGCGCGCTACCAACTGCGCCATAGGCCCTGACAACTCCACGAGACTACCACGTCCCGAGGGGCCCGCCGAACCGCGGGATCCGTTCAGGCCGGCTCAGCCGACGGCGCGACGGCGGCGGAGGACCTCGTCCAGGTCGCCCATGCCGGGCTCCGCGTCGTCGACGATCCCCATGCGCGAGAAGCGGCTCGGCGGCGTCGTGCGCGCGGCCGGGGCGGGGACGGCGGCCGGCGCGGGGCGCTCCGCGGTCCCGTCCTCGGCGGACAGGCGGGCGACCTCGGGCTCGAGGTGCGCCCGACGCAGCGTCTCCTCGGACGCGGCGGCGGCGCGGCGCATCTCCTCGACCGGCGAGAGCGGCGTGCGCGGCGCGCTGCCGGCGCCGGGGCGCGGGCCGGGCGCCTGCGTGCGCGAGAGGTACAGCGGCTTGGGCACGGGGACGGGGGTCCAGGACTCCCCCTCCTCGCGCTCGGCGATCGGCTCGGCGACCGGCTCGGCCGCCTCGTGGAAGTCGGTGAAGCCGGTGCGCGGACGCGGCCGGGCCTCCGGCGCCTGGAGACGACGGGCGGCGGCGATCTGGGACATGCGCTGCAGGGTCGCGAGCGAGGCGAAGGTGGCGAGGGAGGAGATCACGAGCAGCGTCCAGGCGCCGCCCCCGGCGACCTGGGTGAGGCCCACGACGGCGCCGACGAGGGCGAGCGCGAGGATCGCGGTGGCGACGAGCCGGGTGCGGCGGAGGCGCGTGGCGGCGGAGGGCGACGTTGCGGACACGGGGGCCACTTTCGGTAGGGCGCGCTGGGCGGCGGCGTCTCGCGCACGCGCGGCGGCTTCGGCTTCTTCGGCGGCCCGGCGGAGGGCGCGCTGCTGCTCGACGACGCTGCGGGCGCTGGTCTCCGCCCGCACCGCGTCGGGGACCTCGGCCGTCTCGGCCAGGATCCGCAGGGTCTGCTGCAGCCGCACGGCGTTGCGCTCGGTCGCCATGTACTGGCGCCGGTGCAGCCACGTGGGCAGGAGGTAGGCGAGCCAGAGCACCGCGGAGAGCGCGATGATGATGCCGCCGGATTGCATGATCCCGAGGCTAGGAGGTCCGGCGGGCGAGGCGCGGGAAGCGCGCCGCGTGTCCATGGCCGGACCGGCGCATCCGCAGGTCCGCGTGAGGCGGGCGCCGGATCCGCGAGGCGCGTCAGATGCGGCGCTGCACCGCGAGCGGCGACGCGGCCGCCTCGACGTCGGCCTCGGGCACGCGCGACCACTCGGGGTCCACCCCGCCCTCCTTCCAGCGCGCGAGCACGCTGGTGGAGAGCTCCTCGACGACGAGGCCGAAGCAGAAGTGGTCGCGCCAGTCGCCGTTGATGTGGATGTACCGGCGGCGCAGCCCCTCGTACCGGAAGCCGAGCTTCTGCACGACGCGGAGGCTGGGCGCGTTCTCCGGGCGGATGCAGATCTCCATCCGGTGGAGCCCGAGGGTGGTGAAGCAGTGGTCGGTCGCGAGCGCGACGGCCGTGGGCGTCACGTTGCGCCCGGCGAACTCCTGGCCGACCCAGTAGCCGATGGTGGCGCTCGAGAGCGAGCCGTAGGCGATGGAGGACACGTTGAGCTGCCCGGCGAACTCGTCGTCGTACTCGATCACGAGCGGCACGCCGAGGCCGGCGCGGGCGTTGGCCTGCAGCGACCGGATGCTCGCCCGGGTGTCGAAGGCCATCGGCGCATAGGGGCTCGTCGCCTCCCACTTCCGCAGCCAGGAGCGGTTGTCGAGGAGGGAGCGCTCGAGGGCCCGCGAGTCGCGGAGCCGGATGGGCCGGACGGAGATGCGCCCGTCCCGCATGGTGGGTACGGTCTGCGGCACGTCCATGAGCCTAGGCCTCCGCGGGCGCCGCGATGCGACCCCGCGACGAGGCCGCGGTGCGCGGCTCGTCGGGCGTCGTCCGCGCGCCGCGGACCCGGATCAGCGCTCGAGCGTCTTGACGAACTCCGGCAGCCACTCGCGCAGGCCCTCGCCGAGGTCCTCGTGGTCGACGCCGAGCTGGACGATGGCCTTGAGGTAGTCGAGCCGGTCGCCCGTGTCGTAGCGGCGGCCGCGGAAGACGACGCCGTAGACGCCGCCGGTCCACTCGGGCGCGGCGGCCATCTTCTCGAGCGCGTCGGTGAGCTGGATCTCGCCGCCCTTGCCGGGCTCCGTCTTGTGCAGCACGTCGAAGACCTCGGGGCGCAGCACGTAGCGGCCGATGATGGCGAGGTTGGAGGGCGCGGTGCCCGCGGCCGGCTTCTCGACCATGCCGGTGATGCGGACGACGTCGTCGTCGTCCGTCGCCTCGACGGTGGCGACGCCGTAGAGGTGCGTCTGCGAGGGGTCCACCTCGAGGAGCGCGACCACCGAGCAGCCGCGCTGCAGCTGGACCTCGATCATGCGGGAGAGGAGCACGTCGCGCTTGTCGATGATGTCGTCGCCGAGGAGCACGGCGAACGGCTCGCGACCCACGTGCATCTCCGCGCGGAGCACCGCGTGGCCGAGGCCCTTGGGGTCGCCCTGGCGGACGTAGTGCATGTCGGCGAGGTCGGTGGACTCGTTGACCTTGCGGAGCTTGGCGTCGTCGCCCTTGAGCTGGAGGGTGGCCTCGAGCTCGGCGTTGCGGTCGAAGTGGTTCTCGAGGGCCGTCTTGTTGCGGCCCGTGATCATGAGGACGTCGTGCAGGCCGGCGCCGACGGCCTCCTCCACCACGTACTGGATGGCCGGGCGGTCCACGACCGGCAGCATCTCCTTCGGCATCGCCTTCGTCGCGGGCAGGAATCGTGTTCCGAGTCCCGCGGCGGGGATGACGGCCTTCGTGATGTGGGTGACCATGCGATCGAGCGTAGCGGTCGGGGATACCTAGAATCGACCCATGCCGAGCGATGTCGGGAACGAGAAGAGGGCCCTGCGCGCCCAGCTGCGGGAGCGTCGTCGGCAGATGACCTCGACCGAGCGGGACGACGCGGCCCACGGCCTGACCAGCCGATTGACCGAGCTCGTGGCGAACCACGACGCCCGGCGCGTGGCCTGCTACCTCTCCACGGTCGACGAGCCGACCACGCGCCCCTTCCTCGAGTGGCTGCACGCGAACGGGCACGAGGTGCTGCTGCCGGTGTCGCGCAACGACGGCCTGCTCGACTGGGTCGTGAGCGACGGCACCGAGACGGAAGGGCTGTTCGGCCTGCCGGAGCCGGTGGGCGAGCTGCTCGGGCCCATCGCCATCAACGACGTCGACCTCATCGTCGTCCCCGCGGCGGCGGTCGACCAGGGCGGCATGCGGATGGGCTGGGGTCGCGGCTACTTCGACAAGACCCTCGGCTCGATGGAGGCCTGCCCCCCGGTCTACGCTGTGGTGTTCGACGCCGAGTTCGTCGACGAGCTCCCGCGGGAGAAGCACGACATGCCGGTCGACGGCATCGTGACCCCCACCCTCATCCACTCCTTCTAGGGACACATGCCCACGTACTCCTACCGCTGCACGGTGTGCGGCAACGCCTTCGACATCGTGCAGGCGTTCACCGATGACTCCCTCACCGAGTGCCCGGTCTGCGGCGGCAAGCTGCGGAAGCTGTTCGCCGCGGTCGGCGTGAGCTTCACCGGCAGTGGCTTCTACCGCAACGACTCGCGCACCGAGGACGCGGCCAAGCGGTCGCGGTCGTCGTCCTCGTCGGGGAAGTCGGGCGATGCGTCGTCGTCTTCCTCGTCGGACTCGTCCTCCTCGTCATCCGGCTCGTCGGACTCGTCCGGGTCCTCGGGCTCCGGCACGATCGGCCAGGGCTCCGGTACCGTGACCCCGAGCACCCCCTCCGGTCCGGCGTCCTCCGGCTCCGGCACGTCCTCGCCGTCCACCTGATCGGACGGCCCGTCCGACAGGAGCACCCGTGAAGGGCTTCAAGGAGTTCATCCTCCGCGGCAACGTCATCGATCTCGCGGTCGCGGTCGTCATCGGCGCGGCGTTCACCGCGATCGTGACGGCCATCGTCACGTCCGTCTTCAACCCGCTCATCGCGGCGCTCTTCAACGCGTCGACGCTCGCGGAAGCAGGCAAGGTCAGCATCCCGACGGCATCCGGCGGCACCGCCGACCTCCTGTTCGGCGCGGTGCTGGCGGCGATCATCAACTTCCTCATCGTCGCCGCGGTCGTCTACTTCGCGCTCGTGCTGCCGGTGAACCACCTCAAGAAGGTCGCGTTCGCGAAGCAGAAGGCCGAGGAGGAGGCGACGCCGAAGGACGTCCCGCCGACGGAGACCGAGCTGCTCATCGAGATCCGCGACCTGCTCGCGGGGCGGCCGTCGCCCGAGGGCGCGCACGGCATCCCGTCGTCGACCGGCCAGCACGTGGCCGAGCCGGGGAAGCCCGCCTAGCGCGCGAACCGCGTCGCGCGCACGACCCGACCGCCTCCGGCGTCGACCCGTCAGCCCCAGTGGGGCGGGCGGTCGAGCCGGAGGCGGTCGTCGTTCGCATCCGATGCGGCGGGGGCGTCGCCCCAGCCCTGCGGGGCGTCCTCGGCGGCGGGCACCGCGGGCGCGCGGCCGGCGGACTGCGGCGTGGGGTCGGATCCGGGGACGGGCGCGGTCGACGCGCGGCGCGAACGGCGGGCGGGGCGGCGCTCCCCCGCGGGCGCCGCGTCGCCCGCGTCCGCCGCGTCGCGCTCCGGCATCACTCCGCCCGGTGCGCGCCGGCCTGCACCTGCACGGGCGAGGTCACGGGGTGCGCGTCCGAGATCGCACCGAGCGCCGTGGCGATGCGGCGGGCGACGGCGTCCGGATCCGCGAACAGCTCGAAGGAGTGCACGCGCAGGTAGTGCCAGCCGAGGCGCTTCAGCATCTCCGGGCGCAAGCGCAGCGACTCGCGGAGGCTCGTCTGGTTGACCACCGGATCCGTCTCGATCGCGATGGCCCGGCCGCCGTAGGAGGCGACGAGCCCGAGCTTGTCGCGGTGCCCGAGGGCGGGGGCGAGGCCGAGGCCCTCGAGGCGCCGGGCGAGGTCCACCAGCATGGCGTCGCCGTCGTCCGGGATCGGGTCCTCCTTGAAGCGGGCCTCCGCCTCCGAGAGGATCTGGGCGAGCGCGACGATGCCGTGCTTCATCCGGTCCTGGTCGATGTCGGAGGGCTGGAAGCAGGAGACGACCACCATCGAGCGGCGGGCGCGCGTCATCGCGACGGCGAGCAGGCGCTCCCCGCCGGGCGCCGCGAGGGCGCCGAAGTTCGACAGCACGCGACCGTGCGGGGTGCGGCCGTAGCCGACCGAGAAGATCACGCGGTCGCGGCTCTGCGCGACGCACTGCTCGAGGGTCGCGACCATGAACGGCTCCGCGCGGTCGCCGATGAAGAACTCGGTGACGTCGCTGCGCTTGGCGGCCGCATGGAGGACGGCCTGCTGCACGCGCACGGCGTGCCGGGCGCTCGCGGTGATGACCATGAGGGACTCGCGCGGGCGGTGGCTCGCGTGGTCGAGGACCAGCTCCACCACGCGGATCACCTCGGCGTCGACGCTCTCGACGGCGCCGGTGTCCTCGTCCGGCATGCCGTGGCCGTCGGCCACGAAGTCGAGCGAGAGGCTGCCGTGGCCGAGGAACGTGCCCGCCCACGGGAGGGACTGGATCCGGCCGCCGTAGAAGCGGCGGTTCACGAGCTCCGCGAGGTCCTCGCCGCCGGCGCGGTAGCTGCGCGTGAGGGAGAGGGCCGGCAGGAGCTCGCTCAGGCGCGCGAGCGCGGAGTCCGCGTGCCGCTCCTCGAGCGTCGAGTCGTCGTCCGCGAGCTGCGGCGTGGAGCGCTCCGACTGCGGGACGACCGCGATGGTGAACGGCGACGGCGTCTGCGTGACGGGATCCCCGAACACGACGGTCTGCTTGCCGCGGCGGATGCCGCCGAGGGCCTCCGCGAGCGTCATGGCGCCGGCGTCCACCAGGAACACGGCGTCGAACGGCATCTCGTCGGTGATGGTCGGCACCTCGTACGGCGACGCGAGCCAGACCGGCGCGATCGTGCGGGAGAGGTGGGGTGCGGAGTGGTGGAGGGCCGCGGCGTCGACGGGGGCGGATCCGCCGAGCAGCTGGCGCAGGTGGTGCGCCTCCTCGGGCCAGTCCACGACGCCGATCTTCCACGTCTCCGCGAGCTGCCAGGCGAGCAGGCCAGCGCTCGCGGTCGCGTGCGCCTCGTCGACGAGGCGGAAGTCGGACTCGAGCCGGTCGAGCACGCTCGTGTTCGCGTTGAGGAGCGCCTTGTCGCCCGCGAGCATCTGCTCGAGGACCGACTGCCACCAGGCGAGCTCGAGCTCGGCGGCGACGGCCTCCTGCGGCACGTGCCGGTCGGAGAGGTCGTGCAGCAGCGGGTCGAGGTCGAGGCGGCGGAGGTCGGCGAGGAGGGAGGTGCGCTCCTGCAGGTTCTGGAGCACCTCGCTGTCCTCGGCGAGCTGGGCGACCTTCTCGCGCAGCTCGTCGACGGGCAGCTCGCCGAGCGGGGTCGGCCGGGTGAGCATGCTCAGCGGCTCGTCGAGCACCTTGAGGTCGGCGGCGACCTCCTGGTACCGCACGTGCACGTCGGAGATGCCGCGCGGGACCTCGGGGGTCGAGCCGACGGCGACGTAGCGCTGCCACAGGATCCGCTGCTTCTGTATCGCCTTGAGGCTCTCGTGCATGTCGGAGATGTGGACGCCCGGGCGCACGTACTCGCGCGCGAGCTTGCGGAGGCGACGGCGGGTGATGCTCGTCATCTCCGGGGCGTCGCGGCGCGAACCGGTGGCCGCGATGATCTCGCTGAGCGACCGGTCGAACACCACGGGCTGGAACTTGTCGAGGGTCTCGCGGACGTCGAGGAGGAGGCGGAGGTAGACGCCCAGCTCGTCGATGGAGCGGTAGGCGCGCATCCGCGTCTGGCCGACGAGCTCGTCGGCGCGCTCGAGGAGGCGCGGCAGGCCCTCCGCGGAGAGGGACTTCGCGAGGTCGTGCGCGTGGGTCGCGGCGGCGCTCGTGGGGAAGGTGGCGCCGTACCAGGGCGAGTCGCCCGGACCGTAGCGGAACTCGCCGAGGCTCGCGGCCTTGACGAGCGAGGCGGCGGCGCTCGCGCGGTCGTGCGCGATGGCCGTCACGGCCCCGCGGGTGAGGCGCGCGGTGGTGGCCGGCGGGCTCGGCAGGAGCGCGAGGCGGGAGAGCTCGCCGAGCGCGTCGAGCACGGAGACGCCGAGGTCCTTGTCGGGACGGCCGAGCGCGAAGCGGTAGTCGAGCAGCACGTGGCGCAGGCGGACGAGCGCGTCGTCGACCTCGGCGGTCTGCGCGGGCGCGGCCTTCTCGTTGCGGACGATGGACTGCACCACGTCGCGCTTGAGCGACTTCGGCGCGACCGCGAGGCCGGGCAGCCCGACGTCGGCGAGGCGCTGTCCGATGCCCTTGAGGGAGGACGCGCGCGGGCTGACCACGAGCACGCGCTTGTTCTGCGCGACCAGGCAGCCGATGGAGTTGACGATGGTCTGCGTGCCGCCGGTGCCCGGCAGCGTCGTCACCACGAGCGAGTTGCCCGCGTTGATCTGCGCGATGACGTACTCCTGCTCGGGATCCGCGTCGAGCAGCAGGGTGTCGGTGACGGGCGGGCGCTGGTCCTGCGGGATCGGATCCACCGGCGCGTAGGCCTCGCCCACGCCCCACTTGGCCGTCGGGTTGCCGGCGATGGCGTCGATGACGAGGTGCTCCAGGTGCTCCGCGTCCTCGGCGAGCGCACGGCCCACCTCGGCGAACGAGGAGACGACCAGGCGCGGCTGCACGGCGAACGCCGGCAGGTGCGAGGTGAGGCCGCGCAGGCGGTCGATGACCGGCTGCGGCTTGAAGGCGCCGTTCTGCACGGCGAGCGCGACGAAGGACTCGGCGTCGAGCGTGATCTGGAACTGCTCCTCGAGCGCTCGCGCGAGCGCTGGGTTGAGGAACGGCTGGCCCTTGAGGCGCACCTCGTAGTCGCTGCCGTGGCGGCGGATCGCGAGCGGGCGCAGGAGAACCGGCGCGCGGAACTGCTCGTCGGCGAAGCGCCACTCCGCGAGGCCGATGGCCAGGTGGATCGACTCGATGCCGCGGGCCGAGACCAGCTCGATGCCCTTCTGGGTGATGCGGTTCGCGGCCTTGCGGGCGCTGCGGAGCGCGAGCTCGTCGCGGATGAGGGACGACAGCAGCGTCGTCTTGCCCGTGATGAACTGCGCGAGGCCGCCCGGGTGCGTGGTGCTCAGCTCGATCCGGGAGCCCGGCGCGTCGACGAAGTGCAGGAGCGGCGAGGGGCCGCCGATGCCGGCGAGCTGCTCGCGCCACTCCCTCCAGCGGGGCTCGGCCACGTTGCCGCTCCCCAGGTGCACGTCGCCGACCCGGAGGTCGTGAGGGGAGGTGCTGTTGTGGGAAGCATTCACGTGGGGGTCCTCAAGAGGCTCGGCGGCGAACCCGGAGAGCAGGTCGTCGTCGTCGTCGGATCGTTCATTGGCACGCCACACCCGGCAACAGTACGACGCGTCGGGTGGGGAAACCGGCAGGCGACGCCGTGCGGACGCGGATCCGGGGGCTCGACGAGCCGGCGCGCCCTCCGCGTCCCGGCTCCGACGCGCCTCGGCCGGTCGCGCTCCCCTCCGCTACCATGGGCCGGTCAGCCTCTGTAGCTCAATGGAAGAGCAGTTCCGTCCTAAGGAAAGGGTTGGGGGTTCGAGTCCCTCCAGGGGCACCCGCATCCCGCCGCCAGCGTCTACGCGCCGACCGCCTCCCCCGCGTGCGCCCGGATCGCCGCGCGGATCTCGTCCGCGTGCGCGTAGATCTCATCCAGCGACCCGATCGGGTGCCGCGTCTCGACCTTGTGCGCGTCGAAGAGGCCCAGGTACTTCTGCTTCTTGCCGTTGAAGTGCAGGCGCGCGATGGGCTTGCGGTTGTTGTCGTCGAGCAGGACGGCCAGGTACGACTTCGCGTCGCGGTGCACCACGCGCTGCGGCTTCACCTCGCTGCAGGCGATCGCCTTGACGATCTGGTACCCCTCGAGCTCCTCGAGCGTCGTCTCGATCTCGGTGTCGCGGTCGAGGTCCGCTACGACCGCGTCCTCGCTGGTGATCACGTCGGGCGACGCGGTGGCGGGCGCCGAGGGGAATGCGGGCGCACCGAGCGCCGTCTTCAGGCGGTCGTTCACCTGCTCGTTCAGGTACTGCTTCGACGCCTTCCCGACGAGTGTCGTGAACTGCTCGCGCACCTTCTCCGTGAACATCCCGTCGTACACGCGGCGAGTGAGGAGCTTCACCCATTCCGGCGTCGGCTCGCGGAACTCCGCGGCGATCGCGCGCTTCAACGCACCGACGTACTTGAGCTCGCCTGCGGCGCTGATGATCGAGTCGAGATCGAACACGTCCTTCGTGAGCTTCATGAGCTCCGGCAGCAGCGTCTCGTCGATGTCCGCGAGGTCGAGCACGAGGAACGGCTTCTCGTCCATGCGGTTCGGCGCGTCGAGGTCCGTGTAGAAGTGGTAGACCTCGCCGTTCGTGAGCACGGCGATGCGCGCGTTCGTCACGGCGAAGTAGCGGAAGAGCTGCGATGCGTGCTCGATCTTGAGCGGCTCCGTCGACTTCTTGCACTCGATGAGGATCTGCACCTCGCCGTCGCGCATGATCGCGTAGTCGATCTTCTCGCCCTTCTTGAGGCCGAGGTCCGCCGTGAACTCGGGCACCACCTCGAGGGGGTTGAAGACGTCGTATCCGAGGATCGTGGAGATGAACGGCATGATGAACGCGTTCTTCGTCGCCTCCTCCGTCTGGATGGCGTCGCGCTGGTTGCGGACCTTCAGGGCCAGGGCGGCCAGTCGTTCGGCGAATTCCACGGGGACTCCCTCGTCTCGGTGATCCCGACGATACGGATCTCGATGCGCGCTCATGGAGATGCGGTTGCCCCCATTTCGGGAGGAGGAGCCACGGGCTCCTCGGACCGCGGGGAACCCGCAGGCGCCTGCTACCGTGACCGCATGCCCAGCCCCGACGTGCGCGCCGAGCTCGCCGCATTCGTGGCCGAACGGGATTGGGCGCAGTTCCACACGCCGGAGAACCTCGCGAAGAGCGTCGCGATCGAAGCCGGCGAGCTGCTCGAATGCTTCCAGTGGGACGCCGACGGCGACCCCGAGCACGTGCAGGCCGAGCTCGCCGACGTGCTGACCTACTGCCTGCTCCTCGCCGAGCGGCTGGGGGTGGACCCGGACCGGATCGTGCTCGACAAGCTGGCGGTCACGCGCGCCAAGTACCCGGTCGAGAAGGCGCGCGGCCGCAGCGACCGCTATGACGCTCTCTGAGGTCCGTCGAGTGGACCTCTCGCGCGCGGGTCTCGCCGCGTGGGGCCCCGAGGATCCTCGTCACTCCAACTGGCCCGTCGTCTACGTCCTGGACGGCCCTCCCCAGACGAGGTCGGCCGGCACGCGCATGGACGAGGTCTACGTGGGCGAGTCCCTCAATGCAGCTGGGCGCCTGCGTCAGCATCTCGATTCGGAGCAGCGTGGGCACCTCGCGACAGCCCGTGTGATCGTCGGGGACACGTTCAACAAGTCGGTGTGCCTCGACTTCGAGTCGCGACTCATCAAGCTCTTCTCGGGCGACGGCGCCTACGAGGTCCTCAACCGCAACATCGGCATCACGAACGCCGAGTACTTCGACCGCGTCGCCTACACAGCCCAGTTCGAGACGGTCTTCGAACAGCTGCGCGAAGACGGTCTCTTCCACCGGTCCATCGACGAGATCCAGAACACCGACCTCTTCAAGCTGTCGCCGTTCAAGGCCCTGACGCGCGACCAGGAGCTGGCGATCGAGGGCGTCCTCGAAGCCCTGGTGCACGACCTGCGCGGTGGCGCGGCCAGCACCACCGTCATCCAGGGCGAGCCGGGCACCGGCAAGACCGTCGTGGCCATCTACCTCCTCAAGCTCATCGCGGACGTCGACCGGCTCGAGCCGGAGGACGTGGTCGACAGCGACTCCCTCTTCGTCGAGTACTTCCTCGGCGAGCACCGGGAGGCCCTCTCGGGGCTGCGCACGGGGCTGGTCATCCCGCAGCAGTCGTTGCGCCGCTCCGTCGAGCGCGTCTTCGCCAGCACGCCCGGGCTGCACGGCGTCGCCGTGCTGTCCCCCTTCGACGTCGGCGACGGCGAGGAGCACTTCGACCTCCTGGTCGTGGACGAGGCGCATCGACTCAACCAGCGCGCCAACCAGGCCTCCGGTCCGCTCAACACCAATTTCCGGGAGATCACCACGCGCCTGTACGGCGTGGACGACACGACGAAGACGCAGCTCGACTGGATCCGCTCGAGGAGCACGCACCAGATCCTCCTGATCGTTCCCGCGCAGAGCGTGCGGCCGTCTGACCTCCCGGCGACCACGGTGACGCGCCTGCTCGATGACGCGCGTCGATCCGAGCGGCTGCATCCGCTCATGTCGCAGATGCGCGTGGCAGCGGGTTCCGACTACGTCGGTCACGTGCGCCGTCTCCTCGGTGCCACGTCCAGCGCCCTGCCGGAGCAGCCGTCGTCGGCGGAGTCGCTGGGTGAGTACGAGTTCCGGATGTTCGACGACGTGGCCGCGATGCACGACGCGATCCGCGACCGCGACCGCCGACACGGCCTGTCGCGCATGGTCGCGGGGTACGCATGGAGATGGGTGTCCAAGAAGGACGCCGCGGCCTTCGACATCCGGTTGGGCGACTACCGGGCACGCTGGAACAGCACGTCGCGCGACTGGATCTCATCACCAGGCGCGCTGGAGGAGGTCGGCTCCATACACACCGTGCAGGGGTACGACCTCAACTACGCCGGCGTGATCATCGGACCGGACCTCCGGTACGACGTGGAGCGCGGCCGCCTCACCATGGATCGCGCGTCCTACTTCGACAAGAAGGGACGGGAGAACAACCCCACGCTCGGGATCACCTACAGCGACGAGGACCTGCGGCTCCTGATCAGCAACGTCTACGCGGTCCTCCTGACGCGCGGGATCCGCGGGACCTTCGTCCACGTCGTCGATCCCGCCTTGCGCGACCACCTGCGCCGCTTCATCCCCGCGGCCGAGTAGACGGGCCCATCGGGCCGCATCCCGGCGCGGGGGCGCTTCCTCGTCGACCCCGGCCAGCGGATGCGTCGGGCCCGGCCACCGCATCCGGCGATGCCCCCTGTGGACGCTCACCCGCCCCGCCGCTCCCCCGCGCCTACCGTCGTCCCACCGCCCGATCGCCGCACGCGCGGCCCGACGCACCCCGGCCCGACGCAGGTGCGCCCGGCGGACCCATCCCGACACGCACGAGAGGCACGCGCCCATGACCGACACCACCCGCACGATCCCCTGGGACGGGACGCTCGACCCGCGCGCCGCCGCGGCCGTCGAGGCGCCCGGCGGACTCGTCGTCGCCGCCACCAAGGTCGGCTACATCCTCATGACCACCGACGGCGCCGGCCTCGAGCGCAAGTTCGACGCCAAGCAGCGCAACCGCGACAAGCCCGGCGTGGTGCTCTGCACGAGCATCGAGCAGCTGCAGCAGCTCGCGGTGCTGAACGACGAGATCCTCGCGTTCTACCAGGAGCACTGGGACGCCGACGTGCTGCTCGGCTGCATCCTCCCGTGGCGCGAGGACGCGAAGCACCTCCTCCCCGACGAGACCGCCGCCCAGCTCGCGATGGACCGCCGGGGCACGAGCTGCTTCGTGATCCGGTTCGGCCGCCCCGCCGAGCAGCTCGCCGAGCACCTGTGGGCGGAGGGCCGCCTGGCGTTCGCGAGCTCCGCCAACCCGTCCGGCCAGGGCAACCGCGGACGCGTCGAGGGGATCGGCGAGCGCATCGAGCAGCAGGCCGACGTCATCGTCGCGGCCGACGACTACGTGGCCTCCATCCAGCCGGGGCTCGACGAGACGAGCCGCCACGAGCAGGGCGTCATGGTCTCCATGGTCGACGCGTCGGGCGCGCTCATCCCCGAGCAGCGCGGGGAGCGCTCCGTCACGCCGAACCCCACGCTCATCCGCCGCGGCCTCGCGGTCGACGCCATCATGTCGGCGCTCGCCCGCTCCTTCCCGTCGTGGGACTACCGCCACGGCGAGTACTACTGATCCCGTCCGAACCAGCACCCCGAGGGCCCGCGGAGCACGTCTCCGCGGGCCCTCGCTCGTGCGCACGCGGTGTTCGTCGGGGAGCGCAACGAATTCCACCCCTGAGGAGATTCTCGGAGACGCCCTCGGGGAATGCGCCCTCATGCCGGCTCGGATCACCCGCAATTCACCCGGGAATGGTCGAAGGACCCGTCCGCAATGCGCATCCGCGCAGAGTGCATCGCTTGTCCGGCGACGCCGCATGGGCATTCACCGCGTTTATCGGCCCGATTCGCACACGATGTCGGAATTCACGCGGAGAACGGGTATCGTGTCGAACGTCGCATCATCTGATGCACCATCTGCAAGGAGAGGAACAGACGTGGCTCGCAAGGTTGTCACCACGCTCGTCGACGACATCGACGGCGTCGTCATCGAAGAGGGAAAGGGCGAGACCGTCCCCTTCGCCCTCGACGGCGTGAATTACGAGATCGATCTGAGCGACGCCAACGCCGCGAAGCTCCGCGAGGCGCTGGACACCTACGTCGACCGCGCCCGCCGCGTCGGCCGCGCCTCCACCGGCCGTTCCTCCAGCCCGCGCCGCTCGTCCTCGAGCGCCCCCAAGGAGGACCTCGGCGCCGCGCGCGAATGGCTGCGCGAGCACGGCCACAAGGTCTCCGAGCGCGGCCGCATCTCCGCGGACCTGCTCGAGGAGTACCGCGCCAGCAAGTAGCGACATCGCGCGCACGCACCGCGCGCGGCACGACGAAGAGGGCCGATCCGCCGTGGATCGGCCCTCTTCGTCATGTGGCGGGCCCGTCGTAATGAATTCCCATCGCGCCGGAATGGCGGGGATCCCGGGTGCAGCCTCGCCGGGCGTCACGCGCGCGTCACGCCCGGGTCGCATGCCGGTCGCGGCACGGCGAGGACGCTCGCCGTGAAGAAGGAGCACCGTGCCGAAACACCTCGCATCACCCGGGAACACCTCGCCCGCCACCCGCCGCCGCCCGATGCGCGCGCGGTTCACCGCAGCCGCCGGAGCCGCGCTCATCGCCCTGGTCGCCGTGGTGGGGATGAGCAGCCAGGTGCAGTCCGCATCCGCCGCCGTCTCCCCGACGACCACGACCCAGTGCAACGACACCCCCAACGGCGGTGGCGACCAGGTCGAATGCGACGTGACGGTCGTCAACGAGCTGAACGTGGCGACGCAGACCGGTTCCTCGACGGTCACCACCCGCGTCTGCGCCGGCGCCGCCGGTGCCGCCCCGCTCTGCACCACGACGGTGTCGCAGCGCGACGGGATCATCATCACCGCGGTCGACCAGTGCAACGGCGTCGCTAACGGCGGCGGCAGCAACGTGATCTGCACCGTGGACATCACCAACAACATCGTCGGTGAGAGCACGACCACCGCCGCGACAGTGAACCAGTGCGTCGGCTCCGCCACCGACGGCGCCGCGGGCGGCACGGCCTGCGCCCCGGTCTCCAACACCACGAACGCCGACGTCACCCAGTGCAACGGCTCCGGCAACGGCGGCGGCGCGGCGGGTCGCGTCACCTGCACCGTCCCGACGTCCACCGTCACCTCCGCGCTCCTCGTCCAGGTGGACCAGTGCAACGACTCCGGCAACGGAGGCGGCGCGACCGTGACCTGCAGCACCGACATCACCAACTTCGTGACCGCGGTGGTCGAGCCGACCGTCGAGCCCACGGTCGAACCGACCGTCGAGCCCACGGTCGAGCCGACCGTCGAACCGACCGTCGAGCCCACGGTCGAGCCGACCGTCGAACCGACCGTCGAGCCCACGGTCGAGCCGACCGTCGAACCGACTGTCGAGCCGACGGTCACCCCCACGGTGGAGCCCACCGTGACCCCGACGGTCGAGCCCACGGCGCCCGTGCCCACGCCGACGGCCACGACGCCGATCCCGACGCCCACCGTCCCGGTCCCCACCCCCACCGCGCCGGTCCCGACGCCCACGGTCCCGGTCCCCACGCCCACGGCGCCGACCCCGACCGCCACGGTCCCGATCCCGACGCCCACCGCGCCGACCCCGACCGCCACGGTCCCGACCCCGACGCCCACCGCGCCGACCCCGACCCCCACGGCGCCGACGCCCACCGCGACCGCGCCCGTCCCGACCCCCACGGTCCCGACGCCCACCGCGACCGCACCGACGCCCACCCCGGGCACGCCGGCCCCGTCCGCCACCCCGACGCCGACGCGCACCCCCGTGGTGCCGATCGTCCCGGGCGGCACGACGCCCGGCGGATACCTGCCGGTCACCGGCTACGACCCGACGCCCACGATCGGCTGGGGCCTCGCCGCCCTGGTCCTCGGTGCGCTGGGTCTCGGCATCCACGCCCGTCGCCGCACCTCGCAGCGCTAGCAGCACGACCCGGCGCGGCACGACGCGCAGGGCGGATCGCCCCTCGACCCGGTCGAGGGGCGATCCGTCGTCCGTAGCCCCAAAACCACCCCGATGTGGGGGATCCGTCGCCCAGCGGTTACGTTGGCGGCGACGGAGGTGCACCATGCATCAGCAGGCGAAGGCCGGGGGCCTGCGCTCGACGCGCCGCCCGCGTCCCGACCGGCTCGCCCTCCACCCCGGCGCGCAGGCCGGCGGGGTCCGTCCGTGATCCGCGTCGACGTGCTCGGCGGCTTCCGCGTCTCCGGCCTCGGGGCCGATCCGTCGCTCACGCGCCCCGGCGGCTCCGATCCCGACGGCGCCACCCTGTCCGACGGCACGCGCCGCCTCATCGCGGCCCTCGCCATCCGCTCGCGCCCTGCCGACCGCGGCACCCTGGCGGCCCAGCTCTGGCCCGAGTCGCTCGACGGCCGGGCCGCGTCCAGCCTCCGGTCCGCCATCGCGCGCCTGGGCGACGGCGGCCGCGAGATCGTCGCCCCGACCCCGTCCGGGCTCGTGCTGCACACCGCGGTCGCCGTCGACCTCCGCGCGGCGCAGGCGATCGCCGCCCGGCTGCTCGCGCCACGGCACCCGGACGCGGACACGGACGACGCGGAGGATGCGGACCTGACTCCGGCCGCCGTCGGCCTGTTCAGCGCCGACCTGCTGCCCGACTGGTTCGACGCCTGGCTCGAGCCGGCCGCCGAGGAGTGGCGCCACCTGCGGGTCAACGCCCTCGAGGCGCAGTCCGACGCGCTCCGGGCACGGGGCCGGCTGCACGAGGCCGCGTCGGCCGCGCGCCGGGCCATCGACGTGGATCCGCTCCGCGAGACCTCGCAGCGCTGCCTCATCTCCGTCCACGTCGCCGCCGGCAACCAGTCCGACGCCCTGCGCGCCTATGCCGCCTACCGCGCCCGCCTCGACCGCGAGGTGGGCCTGGAGCCGACGGCGATGCTGTCCGACCTCATGGCCGGCCTCCGCCCCCGCGCGGGATCCGCCCACCGCGGCTGAGCGACCGACGGATCCCGCCGGCCGGCGCCGCTACCGACCGGCGCCCAGCCGCTCCCACAGGAACGCGTGGACGAGCGACTGCAGCCGCGCCGTCGCCGGGTTGTCCGCGGATCCGCCGTGCCCGCCCGCCGTGTTCTCGAAGTACCAGGCGTCCTCGACGCCGGTCTCGTGCAGCAGCGCGACCATCTTCCGCGCCTGCACCGGCCCGACCCGGTCGTCGCTCGTGGCCGCGTAGACGAGCGTCGGCGGGTAGGAGACCCCCTCCCGGACGTTGTGGTACGGCGAGAAGGTGCGGATGAACTCCCAGTCGGCCGGCACGTCCGGGTCGCCGTACTCCGCGATCCACGACGCCCCCGCCGACAGCCGGGTGTACCGCCGCATGTCGAGCAGCGGCACCCCGCAGACCACGGCGCCGAACAGCTCCGGGTACGTCGTGAGCATGTTGCCGACGAGCAGCCCGCCGTTGCTGCGGCCCTCGCAGCCGAGCCGCGCGGGCACGGTGACGCCGCGGGCCACGAGGTCGCGCGCGACGGCGGCGAAGTCCTCGTAGGCGCGGTGCCGGTCCTGCCGGAGCGCGGCCCGGTGCCACGCCGGCCCGTACTCGCCGCCGCCGCGGATGTTGGCGAGCACGTACACGCCGCCGCGCGCGAGCCAGCCGCGCCCCACGATGCCGCTGTAGGAGGGCAGGCGGCTGTTCTCGAAGCCGCCGTAGCCGGAGAGCAGCGTGGGCGCGGATCCGTCGAGCGGCAGGTCGCGCGGCCCCACCTGGAAGTAGGGCACGCGCGTCCCGTCGTCCGAGACGGCGAAGTGCTGGGCGACCTCGAGGCCCTCGGCGTCGAACGACGCGGGCTGGTCCTTGACGGGTCGGGGCGCGCCCTCGCCGACCACCCCGCGCAGCAGCGTCGGCGGGGTGAGGAACCCCGTCACCGCGAGCCAGTACTCGTCGGTGTCGCGGTCGGTCGCGACCACGGAGACGGACGCGAGCGGCGTCCCCACGCGCACGTCCTCCACGTGCCAGCCGGCCGAGCCGTGCGCGGTCGGCGGGGTGAGCACGCGGATCCGGCTCGCCACGTCCGCCAGCAGCGTCACGACCAGGTGCCCCGCCGTCCAGGCCCAGTCCTCGAGGCTCCGCGACGAGGTCGGGGCGAACAGCACCGCCAGCTCGCGGGATCCCGCGAGGAAGTCGTCGAGGCGCGCCGCCAGCAGCGAGCCGCCCGCGTGCACGACCCCGCCGATCTCCGTGTCGGTGCGCGGCCGCAGCACGAGCCACTCGCGGTGCAGGTCGACGTCGACGTCCTCGGGCACGTCGATCCGCACCGTCCCGTCGTCGGTCAGGAGCAGCGTCCGTGAGGTGAAGAAGTCCGGAACCTCCCGCACGACGTCGCGCTCGAAGCCGGGCGTCGGGTCGTGCGTGACGTGGACGAGCATGTCGGTCGGGGCGACCGCGTGCACCTCGGGCGCGTCCGCGAGGGCCTCGCCGCGGCTCCAGCGCCGGGCCGTGCGGGCGTAGGAGCTCTCGGTGAGGCTGCCCGGCCCGAAGTCGGTGCCCACGAAGACCGTGTCGCGGTCGATCCACGACACCATCGTCTTCGCCACGGGCACCGCGAAGCCGTCCTTCACGAACCGGCCGGTGCCGAGGTCCAGCTCGCGGACGGCCACCGCGTCACCGCCGTCGGGCGAGAGCGACACGAGCGCCCGGTCGCGCGTCGGCGACAGCAGCTGCGCGCGCGCGAACTGCCACGGGATCCCCTCGGCCGCGCCCAGCGCGTCGAGGTCGAGCAGCACCTCCCACTCCGGCGCGGGCGCCTCGTACTCGTCGAGCGTCGTGCGGCGCCAGAGGCCCTGCACGTGGTCGGCGTCGCGCCACAGGTCGTACAGGTGATCGCCGTGCCGGGTGACGTACGGGATCCGCTCGTCCGACTCGAGCACCTCGAGCAGCTCGCCCGTGAGCCGCGCGCGCGACGCCTCCGACGACCGGGCGAGCGTCCGCTCGTTCTCCGCGCGGACCCAGGCGAGCGCCCGGTCGCCGTGGATCTCCTCCAGCCAGAGGAACGGGTCGTCGGGGGTCGGGGTGTCGCGAGCGTCGGCGGTCATCGCCCCAGCCTACGGACGGGGCAGGCGGCCGATCCGTGCAATCACCCGGGAGCCCGCCCCGCGATCGCGTTCAGGCCGCGGGCGCCAGGAACTCGTCCCAGCCGGGGGCCGGGCGCTCCATGCCGCTGACGACCCAGCCGCTCCCCTGCGGCGCGCGCGGCGACGTGCGCAGCGTCCAGCCCATCTCCTCCGGCGTGCGGTCGCTCTTGCGGTTGTTGCACGAGAGGCAGCACGCGACGAGGTTCTCCCACGTGTCCTTCCCGCCGCGCGAGCGCGGGAGCACGTGGTCGATGGTGGTGGCGTTCCGCGCGCAGTACGCGCACCGGCCGCCGTCGCGCCGGAGGACCCCGCGGCGCGAGACGGGCACGCGCCGGGCGTGCGGGATCCGCACGTACCGGGTGAGCAGGATGACCGACGGACGCCCCCAGGCCCCGCCGTTCCCCCGGATGGGGTTCCCCTCGTCCTGGGCGAGCATGGTGGCCTTGCCGCTCAGCACGAGCACCAGGGCCCGCTTGAACGACACGACGGCGAGCGGCTCGAAGCCCGCGTTGAGTACCAGTGTGCGCACGACATCCCTCTCAGACCGGCCTGGACGGCTTCCAGGCATCCGAACGAGGCGTCCCGCCCCCGGGAACACGCGAAGGCACCGCCGAGTGCTCGGCGATGCCTTCTAGGTGAGCGGGCGACCGCTCCGGTGGACCTGGTGGATGCCCACCCGGGGATGGTGCCGATGGCCGTGGCGCACGTGAGCATCCATGGTGCGGATGTCGCGTGCGGTGGTCATCGGGGCTCCCGGGCGGGTCGAGGGACGTCTCACCGCACAGGGTAGCCCAGGGGCCCGCGTTTGTCCCGGGGAATGCAGGAGGCCGGCGGGGCATCCGCGAGGGATGCGTCCCGCCGGCCTCCTGGAGGTCGATCCGGTGCCGGTCGTCAGCCGAGGAGGCGGACGAAGTGCACGTTGGTGCTCCAGATCGGGCGCTCCTTGACGTGATCGCCGGGCTTCGGCGCGTCGATGAAGATGCCGTTGCCGGTGTAGATGCCGTCGTGGCTGAAGTCGTTCCACACCACGATGTCACCGGGGCGGGCGTCCTCGCGGGAGACGACGGTGCCGGCGTTGTGCTGCGCGCGGACCGAGTGCGGCAGGTTGAGGCCGAACTGGGCGAAGACGTACTTCACGAGGCCCGAGCAGTCGAAGCCGGCGGGGGTCTCGCCGCCGAAGACGTAGGGGACGCCGAGGTACTGGCGCGCGACCGAGGCGACGCCGCCGGCGCTGGAGGACGACCCCTGGTAGATCGGGTTCTGGGCGATCTGCGTGGCGGAGGCGCCCGTGTAGCTGGTCGCGGTCGACGCGAGCTGCGTGCGACGCTGCTCGGCGAGCGCCGCCTGCGCGGCGGCGGCCTTCTGCGCGTTCAGCTCGGCGACGGAGGTGGCCGTGAAGCCCTCCTCGACCGGCGCGGAGGTCGCGTCGTCGGCGTTGACCACCTGCGCGTTGGCGGCGGTGTAGTCCTGGAGGGACGTGCCGGCGACGTTCGCGGTCGGGTGCCCGAGCGACGCGGTGGACGCGTAGGCGGGGAGCGCCATGACGCCGATGACGCCCGTGACGAAGGTCATGACGACCGCGTTGGCGGCCTTGGTGCGACGCGAGCGCCCGGCGGCGGGCGCCGGGGTCATGCGGGGAGCGGGGGTCGCGAGCGTGCGGGACGCGGAGTCGCGACGGGGGCGGACGGCCTTCGCGTTCTCGGCGGCGCGGAGCTCGCGACGAGTGGGGAGGCGATCCATCCCGGGTGCGGGCGGTCGAGTCGGGTCGGACGGGTTCCCGACGGAACCGCTGATGTCACCATGGGCCAAGTTGTCAACCTCCTGCGTCTCGACGCCGGGCATGCTGGCGCCCCGTCCCTCCAAGGTCGTCGAGGGGTACACGCGCAGGGGACGGGTGTCGAGACGCCCTGCACCGGGCCCGGAACCTCTGTGGTGGTCGGTCGGGCCTGTTCGAGAGTAAGGGACCGGCCCCCGTTTGTCATCCTGAGGGACCATATTTCTAACGAATCCATAACGGCAGACGTCATCCTGACGGCGGATGCGGACCAGAAGCCCCGGTGGGACCGGCCTGTCGTCCGCGTGTGCCCAGTCCGGGGGTGGTCCTGCGGATCCGCCCGGTCGCGCGCCGTCGCGCGTGCGGGTCAGCGCTCGATGAAGATGTGGCCCGCGACCTCTAGCGGGAGCTCCAGCCCCGCCCCCGCGCCGTCCACGCGCACGAGCACGTAGGCGCCGTCGCGGGAGAAGGAGCCGGTGGCACCCGGCAGCACGCCGGCCTGCTTGAGCTGCGAGAGGAGCTCCGGGTCGAACTGCACCGGCTCGCCGAGCCGGCGGATCACGCCGCGGGCCGGCGCGTCCTCCGTGGTGCCGAGCGACGCCTCGACGACGCTCACCATGCCGGCCATGAACGCGACGGCGGGCGAGTCGCCCAGCTCGTCGAGCCCCGGGATGGGGTTGCCGTACGGCGACTCGGTGGGGTGTCCCAGGAGGTCGAGGATCTTGCGCTCCACCTGCTCGCTCATCACGTGCTCCCAGCGGCAGGCCTCGTCGTGGACGAACTCCCACTCGAGGCCGATGACGTCGCTGAGGAGCCGCTCGGCGAGGCGGTGCTTGCGCATCACGTGGACGGCCTTGCTGCGCCCCTCGGGGGTGAGCTCGAGGTGGCGGTCGCCGCTCACGATCACGAGCCCGTCGCGCTCCATGCGGGCGACGGTCTGCGAGACGGTGGGGCCCGAGTGCCCGAGGCGCTCGGAGATGCGCGCCCTCAGGGGGACGATGGCCTCCTCCTCGAGGTCGAGGATGGTGCGGAGGTACATCTCCGTCGTGTCCACGAGATCAGTCATCGGGGCCTCCCTTGCGCCATCGACCAGCCTACTTCCCCGGGTGCGGGATGACCGGCGCGGGGGCGCCCGTCGGGATCCGCCGCCCCGGATCGGGCGGGGGCGGTCCCCTAGCATTGCCGCATGCCGACCACGACGATCCCCACCGAGCTCCTGCCCCTCGACGGACGATTCGGCTGCGGCCCGTCCAAGGTGCGGCAGGCGCAGCTCGACCACCTCGCGCTCGCGGGCGCGCAGATCCTGGGCACGTCCCACCGCCAGGCGCCCGTCAAGGAGATGGTCGGCCGCGTGCGCGCCGGGCTCTCCCGCCTCTTCCGGCTGCCCGACGGCTACGAGGTCGTGCTGGGCAACGGCGGGTCCACCGCGTTCTGGGACGCCGCCGCCTTCTCCCTCATCGAGCGCCGCAGCCAGAACCTCGTCTTCGGCGAGTTCGGCGGGAAGTTCGCCAAGGCCGCCGCGGCGCCCTTCCTCGAGGCGCCCGACGTCATCAGCGCCGCGCCCGGCAGCCGCGCGTCGGCGAACCCGGTCGAGGGCGTGGACGTCTACGCCTGGCCGCACAACGAGACCTCGACGGGCGTCATGGCGCCGGTCACCCGCGTGCACGGCGACGACGGCGCGCTCACGGTCGTCGACGCCACGAGCGCGGCCGGCGGCGTGGACTTCGACGCCGCCCAGGCCGACGTCTACTACTTCGCACCGCAGAAGAACCTCGCGAGCGACGGCGGCGTCTGGCTCGCGCTGTTCTCCCCCGCCGCCCTCGAGCGCGTCGAGCGCATCGCGGCGTCGGGCCGGTGGATCCCCGAGTTCCTCAGCCTCAAGAACGCGGTCGACAACTCGCGGCTCGACCAGACGCTCAACACGCCGGCCCTCGCCACGCTCCTCATGCTCGAGGACCAGCTCGACTGGATCGAGCGCGCCGGCGGCCTCGCCTGGGCCGACGCCCGGACGCGCGAGTCGTCGTCGGTCCTCTACGACTGGGCGGAGCGCGTCGACTACGCGCGGCCGTTCGTCACGGATCCGGCGCACCGCTCGCAGGTCGTCGTGACGATGGACTTCGACGACGCCGTGGACGCATCCGCCGTCGCGAGGACCCTCCGCGCGAACGGGATCGTCGACACCGAGCCCTACCGGAAGCTCGGGCGCAACCAGCTGCGGGTCGCCACCTTCACGGCCATCGAGCCGGACGACGTGCGGGCGCTCGTGCGCTGCATCGAGTTCGTGGTGGAGCAGGGCGCGGGCTGATCCCGTCCCTCCCCCGCATGACGACGGCGGCGGTCCCCGAGGGGACCGCCGCCGTCGTCATGCGGGGTGCGGATCAGCGATCGGCGCCGTCGAAGCTCGTGTCGTCGTCATCGTCGTCGTCATCGTCGTCGTCGTCGTCGTCGTCGTCATCGTCGCCGTGCGCGGCTGGCACGCCCTCGAAGTCGACGCCGTCGAGGACGTCGTCGGCGTCCTCCGCGTCCTCCGCGGTGTCGTCGTCCTCGTCGTCCGACTCGTCGTCGTCGTCATCATCGTCCGACTCCGATGCGACGCGCTCCGCCTCCTCGTCGGCCTCGATCCCGGCCAGCCGGTCCGACCACGGCAGCCACTCCGGCGAGAGCAGCGCGCCGTCGCCCGGGAGGAGCGCGGCCTCGAGCACGGTCGGCGCGGCCTCCTCGACGCGGGCGAGCGTCACGGTCCAGTACCAGCCCGGGTAGCCGGCCATCGTGTTGTGGAAGAGCAGGGAGAGCACCCGGTCCCCCTCGACGGTGGATCCGGCCGGCTCGCCGACCGTGTCGGCCGGGGTGATCTCGAGCAGCGCCGCGCGGGCGAGGTCCACGGCCGCGAGCAGCTCGGCATCCGGCTCGGCGGGGACGGGTGCCGGCTCCTCGCCGGCGGTCGCCTCGCCGTCGACGGGAGCGCCGGTGGCGGCCGCATCCTCGTCGGGGGCCGTGGTCGCCATCGGGTCGACGGCCGTCGGCTCCGCCGGGGCGGCTCCCGTCGCGTCCTCGGGCGTCGTGTCGTCGTCCAGGCGATCAGGCATCGAGCTCCTCCGCGACCCGGCGCAGGAGCGCCGCGATCTTCCGGCTGTGGGCGTCGTCCGGGTACCGGCCGCGCTTGAGGTTGGTGCCGATCCCGTCGAGCACCTTCACGAGGTCCTCGACGATGACGGCCATGTCGTCGGCGGGCTTGCGGGACATGCGGACGAGCGAGGGCGGGGCGTCGAGGATCCGCGCCGAGAGCGCCTGGGCGCCGCGCTTGCCGTCGGCGATGCCGAACTCGAGCCGGGTGCCGGCCTTCACGCCGGCGACGCCCGAGGGCAGGGCCGACGCGTGCAGGAAGACCTCCTGGCCGTCGTCCGAGCTGATGAACCCGAACCCCTTGTCCTCGTCGTAGAACTTCACCTTGCCGGTGGGCATGCGATCCTCTTCCCTCGCCCCGGGCAGGGGCTCCTCGCCCCGGGCGGGGCTCGATGTGCTGGTGGGCGGTCCAGTCTATTCGCCCGGGCTCCGGGCGGCCGGGGCGACGGCGGTCCGCTCGCCGCCCGGGCGCCTCGCGCGACGCGCCCGGGCGCGTCCCACGGCGTAGTCTGAGCGGATGGCATCCGAGACCGCACCGAGCGAGGGACGGGCCGAGCGCATCCTCGCGTACATGCTCGCCGGCATCCTCCTCATCGCCGTGCTGAGCATCCTCGCGATCCTGCTGGCGCCGCTCATCGCCGTCGACGCGTCGCAGTACAGCACGCCGCTCTGGCAGGTCATCCTCCTGCTGCCGGCCGTCGGGATCCCCCTCGCCGCGCTCCTCTTCATCGCGATCCTCGTGATCAGCGTCCGTCGCCGACGTCGCATGGACGGCACGTCCCGCTAGCGGGACGACCATGACCGACGCCCTCGAGCTCGCGTCCCGCCTGCGCGCGCTGGACGACGACGCCCTGGTCGGCCTGGTGCGCGATCGCGGCGTGGACGCCGGGCGCGTCGTCGACCTCTTCGACCTCGCGGACGCGCTGCTCGCCCCGGAGGCCGTCGCGCGCGCCCTCGAGCAGCTCGACCGCGCGGCCCTCGCCGTCGTCGCGGTGGCCGCGGCGGAGGGCGCCACGGCCCGCCGGATACCGCTCGCCTCGGTCCGGGACGTGATCGCCCGACGCTCGGGCGAGGACCCGACCGACCCGCGCGAGCTCGCGGATGCGGCGGAGCGCGCGGCGGCGACGCTCCTCGCCGACGTCGACGACGACGGCGTCACCACGCACCCGGAGGTCGCCGCGGCCCTCGCCTCCTGGCCCGACGAGGGACGCCCGGGCACCGACGAGCTCGCCCGGCTGGCCCCGCCCGCGTCGCTCGCCGCGGTGCCGGACGTGGACGCGGACGAGGTCGACCGCCGGGCCGGCGAGAGCGCCTTCCGCTCCGTGGTCGCCGTCGCCGCGCTGGTCGACGAGCTGACCCGGAGCCCCGCCCGCGAGCTCAGCCGCGGCGGCATGTCCCTGCCCGACGCCCGCCGCCTCGCCTCCGCGCTGGGCGCCGACCTCGACGACGTCCCCGTCGTCCTCTCCATCGCCGACCGCGCGGGTCTGGTCGTCCACGCGGGCCGCTCGTGGCATCCGGCCGACGCCGCGGGCGCCTGGTCCGGGCGCCCGACGGCCGACCGGTGGGAGGCACTGGCCGGATCGTGGCTCGCGGCCCTGGCGCCCGCGACCCAGGCGATCCTCGGCGAGCGCGCCGGCACCTCGTGGGGCGCGGGCCTCGTCGAGAGCGTCCTCTGGCGCTTCCCCGGCGGATCCGCGTGGATCGGCGAGCGCATCACCGTCTTCACGCGGGACGCAGGCCTCCTCGGGATCACGACGGGCGACGTCCCGAGCTCCGCGGGCCGCGCGCTCCTCACCGCGGGCCCGGCCGCGGCGGCCGCCGCCCTCGCCCCGCACCTGCCCGCCGAGGTCGACCGGGTCTACCTGCAGCACGACCTGACCGTCGTCTCGCCGGGCCCCCTCGATCCCGCGGTCGAGTCGCGCCTCCTCGAGGTGGCCGACGTCGAGGGGCGCGGCCTCGCGGCCAGCTACCGGATCTCCGCCGAGTCCGTGACGCGGGCGCTCGCGTCCGGCGCCACGGCCGAGGGGATCCGCGCCTTCCTCGCCGAGGTGTCGCTCACCGGCGTCCCGCAGCCGCTCGACTACCTGCTCGCGGAGACGGCGGGCCGCTTCGGCCGGCTCCGCGTGCGCCCCGCCTCGCCCGACGACGCGGACGCCGGGTCCGCGCCCGAGGCCCGGACGGCCGTGGTGTCGGACGACGCCGCGCTGCTCGCGACCCTCCTCGTGGACCGCGACCTCGCTCCCCTGCGGCTCGCGCGCGCCGCGGACGGGATCCTCACCAGCGCCGCCCCGCCCGAGGCCGTCGAGCGCGCGCTCGCCGCCGCCCGGCTCGCGCCCGTCCGGGAGGACGCCGAGGGCCGCCGCGTCGCCCCCGCTCCCCGGGCCGCCGGCGCGTCCGGGCCGTCGGCCGATCCCGAGCCCGACGCGGCGGACGCGCTGGTGGCGCGCATCCGCGCCGCGAGCGGCCCCGACGACGGCGCCGCGTGGACCAGCCGGCAGCTCGAGGTCGCGATCCGCGCCAAGGCCGTCCTCCGCGTCCGCGTCCGCATGCCCGACGGCCGCGAGGTCGACCACGTGCTCGAGCCCGCGAGCGTCGCCGGCGGCCGCCTGCGCGCCCGCGACCGCGTCGCCGACGTGGAGCGCACGCTCCCGCTGTCGAGCATCGTCTCCCTCTCCCCCGGGCCGACCGCCGGATGAGCGCGCCTAGGCTGGCGGGCATGTCCGACGGCCCCCTCATCGTCCAGAGCGACCGCACCGTCCTCCTCGAGGTGGCCCACGCGGACGCCGAGGACGCCCGCCACGACCTCGCGGTCTTCGCGGAGCTGGAGCGCGCGCCGGAGCACATCCACACCTACCGGATCACCCGGCTGGGCCTCTGGAACGCCCGCGCAGCCGGCCACACGGCCGAGGACATGCTCGCCACGCTCGAGCGCTACTCCCGCTTCCCCGTGCCGCAGTCGGTGACCGTCGACGTCACGGACACCGTCGGACGCTACGGCCGGCTCGTCATCGGCCGAGATGCCGAGGGCGAGCTGCAGGTCTCGAGCACCGAGTCCGCCGTCCTCTCCGAGGTCGCGAGCTCGCGCCGCATCGCGCCGCTGCTCACGGAGCGCGTCGACGCCACGACCTACCGGGTGCAGGCGTGGGCGCGCGGCCAGCTCAAGCAGGAGCTCGTGAAGATCGGCTGGCCGGCGGAGGACCTCGCCGGGTACACGCCGGGCACGCCCCACGACATGGCGCTCGTGCAGGACGGCTGGTCGCTCCGCGGCTACCAGGAGGACGCGGTCGACCACTTCCTCGACGGTGGATCCGGCGTGGTCGTGCTCCCCTGCGGCGCAGGCAAGACGCTCGTGGGCGCTGCGGCGATGGCCAGGGCCAAGACGACGACGCTGATCCTCGTCACCAACACGGTCTCGGCCCGGCAGTGGCGCACCGAGCTGCTGAAGCGCACGACGCTCACCGAGGACGAGATCGGCGAGTACTCGGGCCAGTCGCGCGAGGTGAAGCCCGTCACCATCGCGACCTACCAGATCCTCACCGCCAAGAGGAAGGGCGAGTACGCCCACCTCGCGCTCCTCGACGCGCTCGACTGGGGCCTCGTGGTCTACGACGAGGTCCACCTGCTCCCCGCGCCGGTGTTCAAGCTCACCGCCGACCTCCAGGCGCGCCGCCGCCTCGGCCTCACCGCGACGCTGGTCCGGGAGGACGGCCGCGAGGGCGACGTGTTCAGCCTCATCGGCCCCAAGCGGTTCGACGCGCCGTGGAAGGAGATCGAGGCCCAGGGCTTCATCTCCCCCGCCGAGTGCTTCGAGGTGCGCATCGACCTCCCCGACGACGAGCGCCTCGTCTACGCCGCCGCGGCCGACGACGAGCGCTACCGGCTCGCCGCCACCGCGCCCGCCAAGCTCGACGTGACGCGCGCGCTGGTGGAGCGGCACCGCGGCGAGAGCATCCTCGTGATCGGCCAGTACCTCGAGCAGATCGACGAGCTCGCCGAGGCGCTCGGCGCGCCGAAGCTCACGGGCCAGACGCCCGTCGCCGAGCGCGAGCGCCTCTACCAGGCGTTCCGCGACGGCACCGAGCGCGTGCTCGTCGTGAGCAAGGTCGCCAACTTCTCGGTCGACCTCCCGGACGCCACGGTCGCGATCCAGGTGTCCGGCTCGTTCGGGTCGCGCCAGGAGGAGGCCCAGCGGCTCGGCCGCCTGCTCCGCCCCGAGGCGTCCGGCATGTCCGCGAGCTTCTACACGCTCGTCTCCCGCGACACCGTCGACCAGGACTTCGCGCAGAACCGCCAGCGCTTCCTCGCCGAGCAGGGCTACGCCTACACGATCCTCGACGCCGCGGGGATCGCCGCGGGCTAGCGAGCTCCTCCACAGCATCCAGCCGGCTCCCAGCGAGCGCGCAGATACTTCAACGCATGAGCGATGGCCCGAAGATCCTTATCGTCGATGACGAGCCCAACATCCGCGACCTGCTGACCACGAGCCTCCGGTTCGCCGGGTTCGCGGTCCGCGCCGTCGGCAACGGCGCCCAGGCCATCTCGGCCGTCCTCGAGGAGGAGCCCGACCTCATCATCCTCGACGTGATGCTGCCGGACATGAACGGCTTCGGCGTCACCAAGCGGCTCCGCGCCGCCGGCTACACGGCGCCCATCCTCTTCCTCACGGCGAAGGACGACACCGAGGACAAGATCACGGGCCTCACGGTCGGCGGCGACGACTACGTCACCAAGCCGTTCAGCCTCGACGAGATCGTGGCCCGCATCAAGGCCATCCTCCGCCGCACGATGCACGCCGACGAGGACGCCATCATCCGCGCGGGCGAGCTCACCATGGACCAGGACACGCACGAGGTCCTGGTCGGCGAGGAACCCATCGAGCTGAGCCCCACCGAGTTCAAGCTGCTGCGCTACCTCATGCTCAACCCGAACCGCGTGCTGTCGAAGGCGCAGATCCTCGACCACGTGTGGGAGTACGACTTCAACGGCGACGCCGGCATCGTGGAGTCCTACATCTCCTACCTGCGCCGCAAGCTCGACCAGCACTCCTCGGAGCCGGTCATCCAGACCAAGCGCGGCTTCGGCTACATGCTGAAGGCCGCCAAGTCCTGATCCCCGGGGCGCGCGCCCGCACCACCTGATCGGCCGGATGCCCACGGGCACCCGGCCGATCGCACATCCGGCGTCGCCTATCCTCGTGTCACGGTCACCATGACGAGGAACACGGGGTGCGGCCAGTGCACGACTACGTCTCGGAGAAGTGGAACAACGTCTCCCTGCGCACGAAGATCACGGGCGTCACGGTCCTGCTCCTCCTGCTAGGCCTCCTCGTCTCGGGCGCCGGCACCATGTACCTGCTGCGGCAGCAGATGGTCAGCCAGCTCGACGCGCAGCTCGCCATCGCGGTGACGCAGCTGCCCAAGGTGCTCGGCACCGAGGCGTCCTCGCCGGACACGTTCACGCAGGAGGACGTCGAAACGGCCGACCCCGCCTGGTTCGTGCTCCTCCTCGACGCGCAGGGCGACGTCCTCGCCGACAACTGGAGCGGCGACTCGGCCGACCACCCTCGCGTCTTCGGCCTCGACCTCGCCCGCGCGTCCCAGGTCAACGGCGGCGTCGTGACGTTCTCCGACAACTCCGGCAACAAGTCCTGGCACGGCATCGTCCGCGTCTCGCAGAACGCCGACCCCGACGCCACCGAGTACTCCACCCTCATCGTCGGCAAGCCGCTCGAGGAGGTCGACAAGCTCGTCGCCACCTACATCGTGATCTTCGCGAGCTTCGGCCTCGCCGTCGTCGTGCTCGGCGCCGCGGTCACGCGGATGCTCGTCACGAGCACCTTCGGCCCCCTCCGCGAGGTGGAGCGCACGGCCGCCGCCATCGCCGACGGCGACTTCGGCCAGCGGCTCGGCGGCGCGACGCCGAACACCGAGGTCGGGCGCCTCAACCGCTCGCTCAACACCATGCTCAGCCGGATCGACCGGGCCTTCGCCGACCGCGCCAAGACCATCGACCAGATGCGACGCTTCGTCGGCGACGCGAGCCACGAGCTGCGCACGCCGCTCGTGTCCGTGCGCGGCTACGCCGAGCTGTACCGCATGGGCGCGCTCCAGACGCCCGAGGACGTGTCGCAGGCCATGGAGCGCATCGAGAAGGAGGCGATCCGCATGGGCGGCCTCGTCGAGGACCTGCTCGAGCTCGCGCGCCTCGACGAGACGAAGCCGCTGCAGCTCGCGCCCGTCGACCTCTACCCCATCGCCCGCGACGCCGCGCTCGACGCCATGGCCTCCTCGCAGAGCCGCACCGTCACCGCCCTCCCGCCCGTGATCGTGAACCCCGTCGGACCGGTCCTCGACGCCGACGGCCTGGAGCCGACGCAGGAGATGTCGCCCGAGGCCCTGCGCGGCGCCGGCGCCACCACGGGCAGCGACGTCACCGGACCGATCGCCTTCGCCGGCGCGACGCTCTCCCGCTTCCGGGCGCGCCGCTCGCGTCGACCCGGCGACACCGCGCCCGACGCCCTCGCGCCGGTCCGCGCCGACGACCAGGATGCGCCCGTCCCCGCCGAGGGCCTCGCCATGGTCTCGGCGGAGGAGAACAAGATCCGGCAGGTCGTGACCAACCTCATCGGCAACGCCGTCCGCTTCACCCCCGCCGGCAGCCCCATCGAGCTCGCGACAGTCATCGACGAGTCCGCGCGCGAGGCCCGCATCGAGGTGCGGGACCACGGCGACGGCGTCCCCCCGCAGATCCGGGAGAAGATCTTCCAGCGCTTCTGGCGCGCCGACACCTCCCGCACCCGCGAGACCGGCGGCAGCGGCCTCGGGCTCGCCATCGTCTCCGCCATCGTCGCCGCTCACCGCGGCCGGGTCGACGTCGTGGAGACCGAGGGAGGCGGCGCCACCTTCCGCGTGATCCTCCCCCTCCTCCCCAGCTCCGACTCGCCGGCCGCCTCCACCCCCTCGGCCCCCGCGGCGCCCGCCTCCTGACCACCCCGTAGCCTCCGCTCGTCCGTCGACGAGAAGGAGGAGAAGCATGACGAGGTACCAGGTGGACAGCGAGGCCGTCCTGTCGGCCACCGCCGCGGTCCAGGGCAGCATCGGCCGCATCCAGGCGGAGGTGGCGGGGCTGCACGGCCAGCTCGCCGACCTGCAGGGTTCATGGTCCGGCAGCGCCGCAACCGCCTTCCAGGGCGTCGTCGCGGAGTGGAAGGGCACGCAGCAGCGCGTCGAGGAGGCGCTCGCGAGCATCAACCAGGCGCTGAGCTCCGCCGCCCGCCAGTACGCGGAGGTGGAGGAGGGCAACGCGCGCATGTTCGCGCACTGACGCCAGGCGCCCTCCTCGCCGCGTGCGGGAGCCGGCAGCACGACGAAGCGGGCGGCCCCCGGAGGGACCGCCCGCTTCGTCGTGCTGGTCGTGCTGGTGGGCGGGAGCGCTGACGCTCCCGCCCGGTCGGACTAGAAGTCCATGCCACCCGTGGGGTCGCCGGCCGGGGCCGGGTTCTTCTCGGGCTTGTCGGCGACGACCGCCTCGGTCGTGAGGAACAGACCGGCGATGGACGCGGCGTTCAGCAGCGCCGAGCGCGTGACCTTCACCGGGTCGTTGATGCCCGCGGCGAGCATGTCGACGTACTCGCCCGTGGCGGCGTTGAGGCCGTGACCCGAGGGGAGGTTGCGGACGCGCTCGGCCACGACGCCGGGCTCGAGGCCCGCGTTGAGGGCGATCTGCTTGAGCGGAGCGTCGACCGCGACGCGGACGATGTTCGCGCCCGTCGCCTCGTCGCCCTCGAGCTGGAGCTTCTCGAACGCGAGCTTGCCGGCCTGGATGAGGGCGACGCCACCACCGGCGACGATGCCCTCCTCGACGGCTGCCTTCGCGTTGCGGACGGCGTCCTCGATGCGGTGCTTGCGCTCCTTGAGCTCGACCTCGGTCGCCGCGCCGGCCTTGATGACCGCCACGCCGCCCGCGAGCTTCGCGAGGCGCTCCTGGAGCTTCTCGCGGTCGTAGTCGCTGTCGGTGTTGGAGATCTCGTTGCGGATCTGCTGCACGCGGGCCGCGATCTCGGTGGCGTCGCCGCCGCCGTCGACGATCGTGGTCTCGTCCTTGGTGATGACGACCTTGCGGGCCGTGCCGAGCAGGTCGAGGGTGACGTTCTCGAGCTTGAGGCCGACCTCCTCGGCGATGACCTGGCCACCCGAGAGGATGGCGATGTCCTGCAGCTGCGCCTTGCGGCGGTCGCCGAAGCCGGGGGCCTTGACGGCGACCGACTTGAAGATGCCGCGGATCTTGTTCACGACGAGCGTGGCCAGGGCCTCGCCGTCGACGTCCTCGGCGATGATGAGGAGCTGCTTGCCCGACTGGATGACCTTGTCGACGATCGGCAGCAGGTCCTTGATGTTCGAGATCTTCGAGTTGACGATCAGGATGTACGCGTCCTCGAACACGGCCTCCTGGCGCTCGGGGTCGGTGACGAAGTACTGCGACAGGTAGCCCTTGTCGAAGCGCATGCCCTCGGTGAGCTCGAGCTCGGTGCCGAAGGTGTTCGACTCCTCGACGGTGACGACGCCCTCCTTGCCGACCTTGTCGATCGCCTCGGCGATGATGGCGCCGATGGTGGAGTCGCCGGCGGAGATGGACGCGGTGGCGGCGATCTCCTCCTTGGTCTCGATCTCCTTCGCGGCGGCCTTGAGCTCCTCCGTGACGGCCGCGACGGCCTTCTCGATGCCGCGCTTGAGGCTGATGGGGTCGGCGCCCGCGGCGACGTTGCGGAGGCCCTCGCGGACCAGCGCCTGGGCGAGGACGGTCGCGGTGGTGGTGCCGTCGCCGGCGACGTCGTCGGTCTTCTTGGCGACCTCCTTGACGAGCTCCGCGCCGATCTTCTCGAACGGGTCGTCGAGCTCGATCTCCTTGGCGATGGACACGCCGTCGTTCGTGATGGTGGGGGCGCCCCACTTCTTCTCCAGGACGACGTTGCGGCCACGCGGGCCGAGGGTCACGCGGACCGCGTCGGCCAGGATGTTCAGGCCGCGCTCGAGGCCGCGGCGGGCTTCTTCGTCAAAAGCGATGATCTTAGCCATGTGTATCTCTCGTCCCTCCCGGACGTCAGGAAAAAGGCAGTCGTCTAGCACTCCCCGTGAGGGAGTGCCAGGGACGATTCTGGCACTCGCCATGAGGGAGTGCAAGCGAGCCGCCCACAGGCGCGGCGGTCCGACGGGGAACGGCACGACGCCGCCGCCCGGTCGGGCGACGGCGTCGTGGACGGGCGGGGTCAGGCGAGCGTGACGTTCTCCGCCTGCAGCCCCTTGGACCCCTGGCCGATCTCGAACGCGACGCGCTGCCCCTCCTCGAGGACCTTGTAGCCGGACATCTCGATCGCCGAGTAGTGGACGAAGACGTCCTGCGGGGCGGTTCCCCCGTCGACCGGGTCCACGGTGATGAACCCGAACCCCTTCTCCCCGTTGAACCACTTCACGGTGCCGTTGGCCATGTGCTTCTCCATGTGCGACTGCGCGATGTCGGGAGCGCGGTGCCGCCACCCCCGGGTCGGCCGCGGAGCCCTGCATCGACCCCGCGCCACGCCCCCGTGGCGTACGGCGTGCAGCACCGGGTACGCGACGGGCGTGCGACCAGGCAGCACGATATCCAGGGCGGGCGATCACCGGTCCGGTTCGTCCACGGACGCGCCCCGGGCGGCGCGGAGGTCAGCCGCGAGCGGCGTAGTCGGATCCGAGCACCGCCGTGAGCCGCGGGGCCGTGGCGGCCGGCGTGCCCTCCGCGGGGCGGAACTGATCGGACTGCTGCACGTCGCCCACCCCCAGCGACGCGACGAGGCCGCGTGCGGCGCCCTCGTCCGCGTCGTCGTAGTAGTAGACGGTCGTGGCCGTGATGTCGGACGTGCTGGCGTTGACGCGCGATCCGACCTTCCAGCCGGCCTTCTCGAGGAGGGTCGACGCGCGGGCCGAGAGGCCGGAGGTCTTCGTGCCGTTGAGGACCGTCACGACCATGCCGGGGACCGTGGTCGGCGCGGCGGTCGGCGCCTCGACGGGAGCGGCCTCCTCGGAGGCGGCGTCGCTCGGCAGGATGTCGGTGAACGAGACGCGGTCGTCGATGACGAAGAGGCCGACGACCCCGAGGGCGACGAGCAGGCCCGTCGCGAGCGCCGCCCACGCGAAGGCGCGGAAGCGATGGTGGCGAGGGCGCGGCGCGCGGTGCGCGCCCACGCGGCTCAGGTCGCCGGGGACGTCGTCGAAGCGGTCGGGAGCGTGGGAGGGCATGGCGGTCTCGTGTCTCCTCGGTGGGGCGCGGGGTCAGCGCGCGGTCGGACGGTGCGGGAGACCGGAGGGCAGGGCGCGCGCCGCACGGGCGGCGGCGCGGGTCTCGCGGAGGCGCAGGAGGCGCCCCACGAGCAGGGGATCGTATGCGAGGGCCTCGCGCGTCTCGAGCAGGGCGCCGAGCAGCTGGTAGTAGCGCGTCGCCGAGAGGCCGAAGGCCTGGCGGATCGCCTCCTCCTTCGCGCCCGCGTGCCGGGTCCAGTCTCGCTCGAAGTCGAGGACGGCGCGGGCCCGCTCGTCGAGCTCGGCGGTCGCCTGCCGATCCGCCGCGGGGGCGGCGGCGGAGCGCGTCTCGCGGTGGTCCACGGCATGCTCCTTCCCCGACATCCCCCACATACTAGGTGCGGCTCGCTGGACGCCCGCGCACCATCACGGGGTGTCATGCGCCGGCGCCCGTCCACCGGCCGCGCCGCCCTCCCGCCCGTCGTCGCGCGGCCACGTCTTCCCCGTGTGGAGGAATCCGCGGGGCGTCCCGGCGGTTGCCCCAGGGAGGCGCGCTGGGACGCCGCCCCTAGGATCGACCAGCGAGAAAGGACCCGCACCATGGCCTACGAGATCGAGAAGACCGACGAGGAGTGGCGCCAGGAGCTCTCCCCCGAGGAGTACGCGGTGCTGCGCCAGCAGGCCACCGAGCGCCCCTGGACCGGCGAGCTGCTGGACGAGGAGCGCACCGGCGTCTACGGCTGCAAGGCCTGCGGCGCGGAGCTGTTCACGAGCGACACCAAGTTCGACTCCCACTGCGGATGGCCGAGCTTCTACGCGCCCAAGGAGAGCGACGCGGTCAAGCTGTACACGGACACGAGCCTCGGCATGAAGCGCGTCGAGGTCGTCTGCGCGCGATGCGGCTCGCACCTCGGCCATGTCTTCGACGACGCGCCGCAGACCCCCACCGGCGACCGGTTCTGCATGAACTCGGTCTCCATGTCGTTCCGCACCGCGGAGTGACCGACGTGCCGCGGCATCGGGCGGGCGGCGCCCCCGACCCGTCCGAGCCCGGCACGGCTCCCCGGGGCGGCCCGGTGCTCGCGGCGCTCCGCGGCCGGCGCTCCCGCTCCTCCGTGGGCGAGGGCGCACCGACGCACGAGGACCTCGTCCCGCTCGTCGAGGCCGCCTCGCGCCTCGCGGACCACGGCAGCCTCCGCCCGTGGCGCGTCATCGAGATCCGCGGCGCGGCCCGCGATCGGCTGGCCGCCGCGATGGACGAGGCCGCGGGCGATCCCGCATCCGGCAAGCACCGGAGGAAGACGCATCGCGCAAGCCTGCTGGTGGCCGTCGTCGCCTGCCGCGCCCCGAGCCGCAAGGTGCCGGACTGGGAGCAGGACGCCGTCGCGGCGGGCGTCGCGCACGCGCTCACGCTGCTCCTCGAGGAGCAGGGCTGGGGCGTCTTCTGGCGCACCGGCGGACTGACCCGGAGCGACGCCGTACGGCGGATGCACGACCTCGGCCCCGGCGAGGAGCTGCTCGGCTGGCTGTACGTCGGCGACGTCGAACCCGACGGCAAGGGCCCCCGCCCGACCGTCGACGGCGAGCGGATGATCACGCTCCTCGACTGAGCCGGCCACGGGACTCGAACCCGTAACCGCCGCATTACAAGTGCGGTGCGCTACCAATTGCGCCAGGCCGGCCGACGGGCCTCGCGGACCGTCGATCCATCATACGAGCCGCGCTACGGGGCGGTGGTCGGCTCCTCCGACGGAGCGGGCGTGGGCGTGGCCGTCGCGTCCTGGCCGGCGGCCTGGAGCACGAAGGCGGCGAAGGCCTTGGCGTCGTCGGGCTGCCCGGTGTACTGGCGATCGCCCACCACGATGACCGGCGCGCCCACGACCTTCTCGACGTTCGAGTCCGGGATCTCGCCGTCGAGCACGCGGTCGGTCGCGGCGTTGACCCACGACTGGAAGCGCTGGTCGGAGATGCACGACGCGACGTCGGACGACGAGGCGCCCGCCTTCCCGGCGAGCTCGGCGATGCGCTCGTCGCTGAGGCCCGTGCTCTGCTCGGCGGGCTGCTCCTGGAAGAGGGCGGAGTTGAAGGCCCAGAAGTCGTCCGGCGAGGAGTCGGCGACGCACGCGGCGGCGTTGGCCGCACGCAGCGAGTACGCCTGCGACTTGCTGGTGAGGATGGCGACGGGGTGGATCTCCACCGTGGCGGCGCCCGACTGCAGCCACCCCTCCATCTGCGCGCCGTTCGTGTCCTGGAACTCCTTGCACGCGGTGCAGAGGTAGTCGACGTAGACGCGGATGTGCGCCACGCCCTGGGCCTCGGTCTGGGTGGGGACCGGATCCTGCTCGGGGTCGAGGGCCTGCGTGGGCGCGGCCGCGAGGTCCTTGCCGATGAGGATGCCGTCGCTCGCCATGTTCTGGGGGCCGGGGCCGGCGGGCCGCGCGCCCTGCAGGACGACGAGGCCCACGACGACGACGACCGCGACGAGGGCGACCGCGATGCCGCCGCGGACGAGGCCGCGTGCCGCCACGTCGCGACGGCGCTGCTTCATCCTGTTGAGCCGCGCCTTCTCGCGCGCGGCCTCCCGGCGTCGTCGGTGACCGCCGTGCGGTTCGTGCGCGGGCGGCGTGCTGCTCATGGATCCTCGCTCCGGGGATGGGGGAGTCGGGCGCGGGCGGGCTCCCGGACGACCTCAGGACTCTAGGCGGCCAGTCTGGGAAAGCGCCAACGCGGCGGGCGCGGGTACGGCGCCCCCTCGACGATACAGGCCCGGGGCGCTGCTTCCCCAGGTGGGGAATGGCCGCCGATCCGCACCACGGCGGGCTTCCCGACCACGGGGCCCCGTGCAATACTCATCGGGTGGTCATCGTCGCCCACAGCGATGAGCCATGAGCATCACATCCATCACCACGGATCGTCGGGCACGTACCTGCCCGTGAAGGAGAACACCGAAATGGCATCTGTAACTTTCGACAAGGCCACGCGCCTCTACCCGGGCTCGACGCGCCCCGCGGTCGACCAGATCGACCTCGAGGTCGCCGACGGCGAGTTCCTCGTCCTCGTCGGCCCGTCCGGCTGCGGCAAGTCGACCACCCTCCGCATGCTCGCGGGCCTCGAGGAGGTCAACGACGGCAACATCTTCATCGGCGACCGCAACGTCACGGACGTGCCGCCGAAGGACCGCGACATCGCGATGGTGTTCCAGAACTACGCGCTGTACCCCCACATGACGGTCGCCGAGAACATGGGCTTCGCGCTCAAGATCGCGGGCGTCGGCAAGGACGAGCGCGCCACCCGCGTCCTCGAGGCGGCCAAGCTCCTCGACCTCGAGCCCTACCTGAGCCGCAAGCCGAAGGCGCTCTCCGGCGGCCAGCGCCAGCGCGTGGCCATGGGCCGCGCCATCGTGCGCCAGCCGCAGGTGTTCCTCATGGACGAGCCGCTGTCGAACCTCGACGCCAAGCTGCGCGTCCAGACGCGCACGCAGATCGCGTCGCTCCAGCGCCGCCTCGGCGTCACCACCGTCTACGTCACGCACGACCAGACCGAGGCCCTCACCATGGGCGACCGCATCGCGGTCCTCAAGGACGGCGTCCTCCAGCAGGTCGGCACCCCTCGCGACCTGTACGAGAAGCCGCAGAACGTCTTCGTCGCCGGCTTCATCGGCTCCCCCGCGATGAACCTGTTCACCGCGAACGTCGTCGACGGCGGCGTGCAGTTCGGCTCCGCGGTCGTGCCGGTCGAGCGCGACGTGCTCACGCACGCCACGGGCGGCTCGGTCACCATCGGCGTGCGTCCCGAGGACGTCGTCGTCAGCACCACGCAGGGCCAGGGCCTCTCGGTCACGGTCGACCTCGTCGAGGAGCTCGGCGCGGACGGCTACCTCTACGGCCACACCGACATCGAGGGCAAGCGCACCGACCTCGTCGCGCGCGTCGACGGCCGCCTGCACCCGAACGCCGGCGACACCGTCTTCATCACGCCGCAGCCGGGTCACCTCCACGCCTTCGACGCCGAGAGCGGCCTCCGCCTCAACGCGCCGGTCGCCGCGGGCTGATCCAGCGCACCACCGCACGTCCGCTGCCGCGGTCCCTCGCTCGTCTCGAGCGCGGGGGCCGCGGCAGCTCCTTTTCCCCGTTCGGGTAAGGTCGCACCATGGCCGGATCCCTGAACATCACCTCGGCGACGGTCGATCCCGCGCTCCTCGACCTGCCCTGGCAGCTGCCGCTCGACGAGTGGCCCTCCTCCGCGATCGCGACGCTGCCGAAGGGCATCTCCCGGCACCTCGTGCGCTTCGCCAACCTGTCCGGATACGTCATCGCCATCAAGGAGACGACGGACGAGATGGCGCGCGGCGAGTACGACATGCTGCGGACGCTGCAGCGGCTCGAGATCCCGTGCGTGGAGCCCGTCGCCGTGATCACGAACCGCACGGACGAGGACGGCGACCCGCTGAAGTCGGTCCTCGTCACGCGGCACCTCAAGTTCTCGCTCCCCTACCGCGCGCTCTTCTCGCAGCAGCTGCGGCCCGACACCGCCACGCGGCTCGTCGACGCCCTCGCCGTCCTCCTGGTGCGGCTGCACATGATCGGCTTCTTCTGGGGCGACGTGTCGCTCTCGAACACCCTCTTCCGCCGCGACGCCGGCGCCTTCGCCGCGTACCTGGTGGACGCCGAGACCGGGAAGCTCTTCAACGGCGGCCTCTCCAACGGGCAGCGCGAGAACGACCTCGAGATCGCCCGCGTCAACATCGCCGGCGAGCTCATGGACCTCGAGGCCGGCGGCCGGATCGAGGAGGGGCTCGACCCGCTCGAGACGAGCACGCGCATCGTCGCCCAGTACCGCACGCTCTGGAAGGAGCTCACCGGTCGCGAGGAGTTCCCCACGTCGGAGCGCTGGCGCATCAACGAGCGCGTCGACCGGCTCAACGACCTCGGGTTCGACATCGAGGAGCTCGCGATCCGCACGACCGCGGAGGGCTCGCAGGTGCGGATCCAGCCCAAGGTCGTCGACGCCGGGCACCACCAGCGCCGCCTCCTGCGCCTCACGGGCGTGGACGCGCAGGAGAACCAGGCCCGCCGTCTCCTCAACGACCTCGACTCGTACACGGCGACGTTCGACAAGCAGGACCTCGACGAGGAGATGGTCGCGCACGAGTGGCTCGCGCGCGTCTTCGAGCCCGTCGTGCGCGCGATCCCCCGCGACCTGCGCGGCAAGCTGGAGCCCGCCGAGGTGTTCCACCAGCTGCTCGAGCACCGCTGGTACATGTCGCAGAAGCTGAGCCGGGACATCCCGCTCGCCGAGGCCGTCACCGCGTACGTGCAGGACATCCTCCGTCACCGCCGCGACGAGGCGACCGTGATCGACCCGCCGACCGAGTCGATCGGCGTGATCGAGGACGAGTCGGACGTGCCCATCACCGAGGCCGAGGCCGCGGAGGACTGGCGCACGAAGGTCTGAGCACGGGGCGCGTTCCCCGAGACGACGACGAGCCGGGACCCGAGGGTCCCGGCTCGTCGTCGTGCGGGCGCTACTTGCGGCGGGCCGCCGCGCGCAGCTTGCCGATCTCGTAGAGCGTGACGCTCGCCGCGATGCCGGCGTTGAGCGACTCGGTCGAGGCGCCGATCGGGATGGAGACGATCGTGTCGCAGGTCTCGGTGACGAGGCGCGACAGGCCCTTGCCCTCGGATCCGACGACGACCACGATCGGCCGGTCGGCGAGCGTGAACTCGTGCAGCGACATGTCGCCGCCGCCGTCGAGGCCGACCACGAAGACGCCGCGCTGCTTGAGCGCCTTGAGCGTCTGCGTGAGGTTCGACGCCATGGCGACGGGCGTGCGCGCCGCGGCACCGGCCGACGTCTTCCACGCGCTGGCGGTGAGGCCGACCGAGCGTCGCTGCGGCACGATCACGCCGTGCCCGCCGAACGCGGCGACCGAGCGGATGATGGCGCCGAGGTTCCGCGGGTCGGTGATGCCGTCGAGCGCGACCATCAGCGGCACCTGGCCGCGGGAGATGGTCTTGTCGAGCAGCTCGATCGCGTCCGCGTACTCGTACGGCGGCACCTTGAGCGCGAGGCCCTGGTGGACGGCGTCGTGGCCGGCGATGCGGTCGAGCTCGGGGCGCATGACCTCGAGGACGGGGATCCCGCGCCCGGTGGCGAGCGACAGCACCTCCTTGACGCGGTCGTCGTACTCGATGCGCGAGGCGATGTAGAGCGCGGTCGCGGGGATCTTCGCGCGGAGCGCCTCGACCACCGAGTTGCGTCCGGTGACGACCTCGGACTCGTCCTGCTGCTTGGCGCGGCGGGCGCGCGGGGCGTCCGCTCCGGCGGGGCGGTCGGTCGCGCGGGCGCGCGGCGGGGCGGAGCGCTCGGGGCGCTCGTCGCGGTCGCGGCCGCGGCTGGCGCCCGCGGACGCCGCCTCGTAGCGGTCCTTCGCGGCCTTGCGCTTGCCGGCGGGGTGGTACGGGCGGTCCTCGGCCTTCGGCGTGGGCTTCTTGCCCTCGAGGGCCTGCCGGCCCTGCCCGCCGGAGCCCTTGAGCGGGCCCTTCTTGGTCTTGCGTACCGCGCCTGATCGGCTGGGCTTATTCGCCATCGATGCTCCAATGCGACCCGCCGGGCGAGTCCTCTATCGTGATGCCGGCCTCGGCCAGCTCCTGTCTGATGCGGTCGGCGAGGGCGAAGTCCCTGGCCTCCCGCGCGGTCTGTCGCTCGGCGATCCGCTGCTCGACCAGCGCCTGCAGCGCACGGCGCGCGGGCTGGTCGGACGCGGTGCGCCACTCGTCGGCGAGCGGGTCGATGCCGAGCACGGCCACCATGGCGGAGACGTCCGCGCGCTGCGAGGCGGCCTCCTGCAGGTCGCCGGCGTCGAGGGCGGCGTTGCCGGCGCGGACGGCGTCGTGCAGCACGGCGAGCGCCTGCGGGACGCTCAGGTCGTCGTCCATCGCCTCAGCGAAGGCCTCGGGCACGGGGGCTGGAGCGCCGTCCGCCGCGGCCGCGGCGGCCTGGAAGCGCGTGCCCGCGAGGCGGCGGGCGCTGCGGTCGAGGAAGGTCTCGATGCGGTCGAGGGCGGCCTCGGCCTCGGCGAGCGCGCCGTCGTGGAACTCGAGGGTGGAGCGGTAGTGCGCGGATCCGAGGAAGTAGCGCACCACGACGGGGCGCGCGGAGGCGAGCAGGTCGGCCGCGAACAGCGAGTTGCCGAGCGACTTGCTCATCTTCTGGCCGGCCACGGCGACGAGCCCGTTGTGCAGCCAGTAGCGGGCGAACGGATCCCCCGCGGCCCGCGACTGCGCGAGCTCGTTCTCGTGGTGCGGGAAGCGCAGGTCGAGGCCGCCGCCGTGGATGTCGAACTCGGCGCCGAGGTAGCGCGTGGACATGGCGGAGCACTCGATGTGCCAGCCGGGACGGCCGGCGCCCCACGGCGACGGCCACGACGCGCTCGCGGGCTCGCCGGGCTTGGCGCCCTTCCAGAGGGCGAAGTCGCGGACGTCGCGCTTGGCCCGCGGATCCGCGTCAGCGGCGGCCTCCATGTCGGCGGCGCGCTGGCGCGTGAGCTCGCCGTACTCGGGCCAGGACGCGGTGTCGAAGTAGACGTCGCCGGATGCGTCGTCGGCCGGGTACGCGTGGCCGCGCTCGACGAGGCGCTGGATGATGGCCTGCATCTCGCCGATGCTCGCGGTGGCGCGGGGCTCGTAGCTGGGCGGGAGGATGCCCAGGGCGGCGTAGGCGCGGGAGAACTCGAGCTCGACGCGGTACGCGAGCGCCCACCACTCCTCGGTGCCGCCGGCCTCCTGGCCGCGCCGGGCGTTGTCGATGACCTTGTCGTCGATGTCGGTGACGTTGCGCACGAGGGTCACGTCGAGGCCGCGGTGAGTGAGCCATCGGCGGAGCTGGTCGTACGCGAGGGCGCTGCGGAGGTGGCCGATGTGCGGCGCCGACTGGACCGTCGGACCGCAGACGTAGATGCCGACCCTGCCGTCGACGAGGGGCACGAAGTCCCGGAGGGACTGCGTCCGGGAGTCATGGAGGCGCAGGGTCACAGAGAGATCCTAGTCAGCGCGCCTCCGCGCCCCCGCCGGATGACGGGCGGCGCGGCCGGCCCGGCGGCCGCGGGACGACGCGGTCAGAGGCGCTCGACGAGGGCCGTGGCGACCGCGGCGACGCCGTCGCCGCGTCCCGTGAAGCCGAGGCCGTCGGTCGTGGTGCCGGCGAGCGAGACGGGCGCGCCGACCGCGGCCGCGAGGATCCGCTCGGCCTCGGCCCGACGCGGCGACAGCTTCGGGCGCACGGCCATGACCTGCACGGCGACGTTGACGATCGAGTACCCCGCCTCCCGGACGAGCTCCGCGGTGCGCCGGAGGAAGACCTCGCCGTGCGCGCCGTCGAGCTCGGGGTCCGCGGTGCCGAAGATCCCGCCGATGTCGCCGAGGCCGGCGGCGGACAGGAGCGCGTCGCACATGGCGTGGCTCACCGCGTCGCCGTCGCTGTGCCCGGCGAGGCCCGGCTCGCCCGGCCAGTGCAGGCCCGCGAGCCAGAGCGGCTGGCCCGCGTCGACCGCGTGGACGTCCGTGCCGATGCCCGAGCGGAGGCGCGAGGCGGCCGATCCGCTCCCCGCGTCGCGTGCGACGAGCTCCTCCGCGCGCCGCAGGTCCCACGCGGTGGTGACCTTGAAGGCGAGCGCGTCGCCCGGGATCACGCGGACCTCGCCGCCCGCGGCCTGGAAGAGCGCCGCGTCGTCGGTGTGCTCCGCGGCGGCCTCGGCGTAGGCGGCCTCGAGCGCCCGGCGCGGGAAGCCCTGCGGGGTCTGGACGCCCACGAGGTCGCTCCGGTCGACCGTGCCGAGGCACTCCCCCGACGCGTCGACGCGCTTGACGGTGTCGGTGACGGGCAGGCCCGGCACGATGCCCGCGCCCCGGTCGCGGACGGCCTGCGCGACGGCGGCGAAGAGCGCGGAGGGGGTGAGGGCGCGGGCGGCGTCGTGCACGAGGACGACGTCGACGGACGCGGCGAGCGCCGCGAGCCCCGCGGCGACGGATCCCTGCCGGGTCGCGCCCCCGACGACGACCGCGAACGACGCGCGGGCCGCCCCGGCCACCGCCTCGACCACGGCGGTCGTCTCGTCGAGGTGCGTGGCCGGAGCGACCACGACGACGTGCGCCTCCTCCGGGAGCCCGAGGATCGCGCGGAGCGAGCGGCCGAGCAACGTGGCGCCGCCGACCTCGACGAGCGCCTTGGGGATCCCCGCGCCGAGGCGGGTGCCGCTGCCGGCCGCGACGACGACGACGCCGAGACGGGGTCCGTCCGGGTGCCCGTCGCCGGTCGTGCGGGCGGAGGGGGCGGCGGCGTCCTGGCTCATGCGGTCAGGCTACCGGCGGGCGGCGGCGCGACCGCCGGCGGGGCGGGCGCGCGCAGCCCCGGGGTCAGGAGGCGAGGACTTCGTCGAGCAGCGTCGACGCGTGCTCCTCGTCGGTCTTCTCGGCCAGGGCCAGCTCGCCCACCAGGATGCCGCGCGCCTTCTGCAGCATGCTCTTCTCGCCCGCGGACAGGCCGCGGTCCTGGTTGCGGCGCCACAGGTCGCGGACGACCTCGGCCACCTTGAGCACGTCGCCGGATGCGAGCTTCTCGACGTTCGCCTTGTACCGCCTCGACCAGTTGGTGGGCTCCTCGGTGAACTCGGCGCGCAGCACCGCGAACACCCGCTCCACGCCCTCGCGGCCGATGACGTCGCGCACGCCGACCATGTCGACGTTCTCCGCGGGGACCTCGATCCGCAGCCCGCCCTGGTTCACGTCGAGCTTGAGGTACAGCTTCTCCTCGCCGCGGATGACGCGCTTCTTGACCTCGATGATGGTCGCCGCCCCGTGATGCGGGTACACGACGGTCTCGCCGACCTCGAAGATCATGGGTTCCCCGTTCTGTGGACTGCCGCCCAGGGTACCAGCCGGGTCGGCCGAGCCCGCGGGGACCCGTGCCGCCGCGGGCGGTCGCCGGGCACCGCATCCCGTAGGCTGGGCGGGTCAGCTGATCCACGCGCGGACGCCCCCGGACGCCCCGGCGCCGGCCCCGTGCAACAACCGGAGGGTCCCGTGAGAGCGCGTACCGCATCGTCCATCGTCCTCGCGGCCCTGATCGCGGTCGGCACGTCGTCCTGCACGTTCATCACGCCCCAGGCCACGCAGATCTCCTACTTCCCGAGCGACGGCTTCGACGCCACGGTCGGCGACCTCGAGGTGCGCAACGCCATCCTCCTGAGCGACGGCGACTCCGCGAGCGGCGCGAGCCTCGTGGTCACGCTCGTCAACAACTCCGGCGACAGCCAGCGCGTCGCGTTCCAGCACGAGCTGAGCGCCGGCAGCGCCGACCGGGAGACCCGCACCGTCACGGCGGCGCCCGGCCTCACCAAGTTCGGCGCCGAGGACTCGCAGCGCATCGTCTTCGACTCGGTCGACCCGACGCCGGGATCGCTCACCAAGATCTACATCCAGTACGGCGACGCCGAGGGCGTCGAGATGGACGTGCCCGTGCTCAACGGCGACCAGGAGACGTACACGAACCTGGTGCCCGGCGAGACCGGCTCCACGCCCGACACCACCGTCACCACGACGCCCGTCTCCCCCGAGGGCGACGAGGGCCTCGGCGACGACCAGAACTGATCCCGTCCCGGCTCGCCGGGAGGACGCACGACGAAGGCCCCGTCCCCTGAGGGACGGGGCCTTCGTCGTCGCCGGCCGACCGGCGACGACGGTCCCCTACGCCTCGAAGCGGTAGCCGAGCCCGCGCACGGTGACGAGCAGCACGGGGTCGGACGGCTCGCGCTCGATCTTGGAGCGGATCCGCTTGATGTGCACGTCGAGCGTCTTGGTGTCGCCGAAGTAGTCGGATCCCCAGACGCGGTCGATGAGCTGGCCGCGCGTGAGCACGCGCCCGGCGTTGCGCAGCAGCAGCTCGAGCAGCTCGAACTCCTTGAGCGGCATCGCGATCTCACGGCCGTCGACCTCGACCGTGTGGCGCTCGACGTCCATGCGCACGGCGCCGACCTCGAGCACGTTGAGCGGCTCGTCGTCGACCTCGACGCGGCGGCGGAGGACCGCGCGGATGCGCGCCAGCAGCTCCCGGGTCGAGTACGGCTTGGTGACGTAGTCGTCGGCGCCGAGCTCGAGCCCGACCACGATGTCCACCTCCGAGTCCTTGGCGGTCAGCATGATGATCGGCACGGCCGAGCGCGTGCGGATCTCGCGGCACACCTCGGTGCCGGGGAGGCCGGGGAGCATGAGGTCGAGCAGGATGAGGTCCGCGCCGTCCCGGTCGAACGCCGCCACGGCCGCGGGGCCGTCCTCGACGACGTCGACCTCGTAGCCCTCGCGCTGGAGCAGGAAGGCGAGCGGCTCGCTGAGCGACGCCTCGTCCTCGACGAGCATGATGCGTGTCACGTGGGTTCTCCGATGTCCGTACCGGCGAGCGCCGGGGTCTGCGATGCCTCGGGGAGGCGGATGGTGAAGGTGCTGCCGCGGCCGGGCCTCGACCAGACGCGCACGTCGCCGCCATGATTCTGCACGACGTGCTTGACGATGCTGAGCCCGAGCCCCGTGCCCCCGGTGTCGCGGGCGCGGGCCTGGTCGACGCGGAAGAACCGCTCGAAGATCCGGCCCTGCTCGTCCTCGGGGATCCCGATGCCCTGGTCGGTGACGACGATCTCGACGGCCCCGTCGTCGACCATGACGCCGATGCCGACGCGCGATCCGTCGGGCGAGTAGTTGACGGCGTTGCTCAGCAGGTTGTGCACCGCGACCACGAGGAGTGCCTCGTCGCCGTAGACGGTGCTGCGCGAGCGCTTCCCGCGGGCCAGCTCGATGCCGCGCAGCTCCGCGCCGAGGTGCACCTGGTCGAGCGCGACGCTGATCACGTGGTCGACGTCGACGGGCTCCGCCTTCTCGAGCGCGTTCGAGGCCTCGAGCCGGGACAGCTCGATGATCTCCTGCGTGATCCGCGCGAGCCGCGCCGACTCCGTGGTCAGCCGCGCGGCGAAGCGCCGCACCTGCACCGCGTCGTCCGCGCACGAGTCGAGCGCCTCCGCGAGCAGGCCGACCGCGCCGATGGGCGTCTTCAACTCGTGGCTGATGTTCGCCACGAAGTCGCGCCGCACCTGGTCGAGCCGGTACGACTCCGTGCGGTCCTGCGCGAGGAGGAGGACGTAGCGCGTGCCCAGCCGGGCGACGCGCACGTGCATCTGGAACTCGGCCGCGCCGAACGGGCCGCGGGCGAGCGAGACCTCCTCGGCCATCGGCTCGCCGGATCGCCGCACCCGGTCGACCATCGCGACGAGCTCCGGGTGCACGAGGGCCTGGTGGAAGACGAGGCCGGACGAGATCGCGCCGGGCGACGCCTTCATCACGTTGTTGGACGGGTCGAGCACGATGCCGGCGGACTCCAGCGCCTCGAGCACCTGGTCGACGCCGTCGGGGACGACCGGGTTGGTGATCTCGACGGCACGGTCGCCGCGGTCCGCCGCGTGGTGCAGCAGCCACACGAATCCCGCGCCGACCGCCAGTCCGATGAGGAGGCAGACGAGCACCAACGCACCGGTGTCCATGCGCCCACCCTAGGAGACCGGGTCGGGCCGCCCCGGCCGGGCGGGCGCCGCTCCCCCGCCGCGCGGCGCGAATTCAGCTCGTCGGCACCGTGCGTTAACCTGCGAGGACGAGAGTCGCATGACGTGGACCCGGCACCCGGGGTCCGCCCTGCCCGAGAACCACCCGCCCCTCCTGCAGCAGGGCGGCCTGAAAGGACGTCCCCCCATGCGCGAAGTGTTCCAGCAGGAGCTCCACGAGGTCCAGGAGCGTCTCATCGAGATCTCCGCGCTCGTCGCCATCTCCATCGAGAACGCCACCCGGGCGTTCAACGAGTCGAACGTGAGCCTCGCCGAGACCGTCATCGAGCAGGACCGTCGCATCGACGAGCTCGCCACGAGCCTCGACGAGCTCGCGATCAACATCCTCGCCCGCCAGCAGCCGGTCGCCCGCGACCTCCGCATCGTCGTGAGCGCCCTCCGCATCAGCGCGTCGCTCGAGCGCATGGGCGACCTCGCCGAGCACATCGCGCAGCTCTCGCGCTACCGCTTCCCGGACAAGGTGGTGCCGAAGTCGCTCCGCCCCACGTTCCTCGAGCTCGGCCAGCTCGACGTCGCCATCGCCCGCAAGCTCACGGACCTCCTCACCACGGAGGACCCGAAGCTCGCCGAGGAGATCCGCAACGACGACGACCGCATCGACGAGCTGCACCTCAGCGTCTTCGACAAGGTGCTCGGCGAGACCTGGAAGGGCGCGGCCGTCGACACGGTCGACTCCACCCTCGCCAGCCGCTACCACGAGCGCTTCGCCGACCACGCGGTCTCCATCGCCAAGACCGTGCAGTACCTCGCCACCGGCGACTGGGTGCAGGCCGACGCCTGATCCCCGCCCGCCGGCCCCGCGCCGGCCGACATGACGAGAGCCCGACCGGATGATCCGGTCGGGCTCTCGTCGTGCTGCGGGCGGTCCTACTCCTTGGTGCCCTGCGCGGCCACGGCCGCGGCTCCCGCGGCGGCCGCCTCGGGGTCGAGGTACTCGCCGCCGGGGACGATCGGGCGGAAGTCCTCGTCGAGGCGGTACACGAGCGGGATGCCGGTGGGGATGTTGAGCTCGGCGATGTCCGAGTCCGAGATGCCGTCGAGGTGCTTGACGAGCGCGCGCAGCGAGTTGCCGTGCGCCGTGACGAGCACGGTGCGGCCGGAGGCGAGGTCGGGCTGGATGTCCGACTCCCAGTAGGGCAGCATCCGCTCGATGACGTCCTTGAGGCACTCGGTGCGAGGCAGGTCGTCGCCGAGGTCGGCGTAGCGCGGGTCGCCCGACTGCGAGAACTCGTCGTCGTCGGCGATGGGGGGCGGCGGCACGTCGAAGGAGCGGCGCCAGGTGGCGAACTGCTCGGGGCCGTACTCGGCGAGGGTCTGCGCCTTGTCCTTGCCCTGGAGCGCGCCGTAGTGGCGCTCGTTGAGGCGCCAGGTGCGCTGGACGGGGATCCACGACCGGCCCGCGCGCTTGAGCGCGATGTTGGCGGTGTCGATGGCGCGGATGAGGACGGAGGTGTGCAGCACGTCGGGGAGGATGCCGGACTCGGCGAGGAGCTCGCCGGCGCGCTGGCCCTCCGCGACGCCCTGCTCGCTCAGCTCGACGTCCACCCATCCGGTGAACAGGTTCTTCTGGTTCCAGTCGCTGTTGCCGTGACGCAGCAGGACGAGGGTGCGGGAGTCAGCCATGCCGCCAGCCTACCGAGCGATGGGAGACTGATCCCATGCCGGGCGCCGCCTCCCCCGTCGGCTCCGTGACCCGCGGGACGACGAACACCAACCGCCTCCGGCGCGTGGACCGGTGGATCGCGACCCTCGACTCCCTGCGCACGGCCGCGGATCCGCTCGTGGTCGACCTCGGCTACGGCGCCAGCGGGATCACGGCGCTCGAGATGCACCGGCGGCTGCGCGCGACGCGGCCGGACGTGCGCGTCGTGGGCATCGAGATCGAGCCGGGGCGGGTGGCCCGCGCGCGGGAGCAGCTCGCGGCGTGGCCCGACCCGGACGCCCGCGAGCGCGTGTCCTTCGTGCGCGGCGGCTTCGAGGTGCCGCTGCCGGGCGGCGAGCGGGCGACCGTGATCCGCGCGTTCAACGTGCTGCGGCAGTACGACGAGTCGGAGGTGCCGGCCGCCTGGGACCGCATGGCCGCGCGGCTGGTGCCCGGCGGATCCGTGGTCGAGGGCACGTGCGACGAGATCGGCCGGGTGTCCAGCTGGGTCGACGTGCGCGCCGACGGGCCCCGCAGCCTCACGATCTCGCTGCGGCTGGCCGGCCTCGAGCTCCCGTCGATCGTCGCCGAGCGGCTGCCGAAGGCGCTCATCCACCGCAACGTCCCGGGCGAGCGCGTGCACGAGGTGCTCGCGCTGCTCGACCGCTGCTGGATCCTCAGCGCCCCGCTCGGCGTGTACGGCCCGCGGCAGCAGTGGCTCGGCGCGGTCGAGCGGATGCGCGATGCCGGCGTCCCCGTCGAGGGCGGGCACGCCCGCTGGCGACTCGGCGAGCTCACCGTCCCGTGGTCGGCGGTCGCTCCGGCCTAGACCTCCGGCAGCGCCGCGCGCGCGTCCCGGGCGTCGACGCCGGCGGCCACCTGCAGGTCGACGAGCAGCGGGCGCAGGAGCATCACGAGCATCACCTCGCCGACGGGCGCGCCGGGGATGAGCTCGCGCGGGTCCAGCCGCACGGCGACCAGCACGAGGTTCTGCTGGGCGAGCGGCGCCGCCGACGGGTCGGACAGGCTCTGGCCGAGCAGGTTCACCCCGTTCGACACGGTGGCGAGCAGCTCGGCGAGGACGGGGCGCCTCACCCCGTCGACGACGAGGAAGTCGATGCGCCGGGAGATCACCCGGAGGTTCCGCACCGCGAGGTCCATGCCGTCGAGCACGCGCCGCTGGCCGCGGAGCTCCGGTAGGTGCCGGCGGAGGAACGGGGAGATGCGGGCGATCGAGAGGGCCGAGTCGGCCGCGGCGCTCCACGCGTCGATGAGCGGCTGCGTGCGGCGGAGCCGGTCGAGCGCGCGGTCGGCGGCCGTCGCGTCCCCGAGCCGCAGCGCGGTGACGAGCGACGTCAGCGCGTAGGAGCACTCGGAGAACACGCGGCGGGCCTCGCGGAGGGCCTGGCGCCGCGGATCGCGGGGGATGAGCGCCGTCGCGAGCAGCGCCACCGCGCCGCCCACGAGTCCGTCGACGCTCCGGACGAAGACGCCGCCCGGCGGCGCGGGCAGCAGCGCGACGAGCACCGCCTGGACGCCCGCGGCGACCGCGAACGCGGCGTTCGACGACAGCAGCCGCGCCACGAGCAGCGTGGCCAGGATGATCACGAACAGCTGCCACGCGCCGCGGCCGATCCCGAGCAGCAGCACCTCGCTCAGCGTGATGCCCACGGTCATGCCGATGGCGGTCTCGAGCACGCGCACGGGCCGTGCGTCGCGCACGAAGCCGAGGCTCGTGATGGTGACGGTGGTCGCGAGCAGCGGGGTGTCGTGGCCCAGGACGTGATGCGCGAAGGCCCAGCCGCCCGTGGCCGCGATGGCGATCTGCAGGGCGGCTGGCGCGGATCCCCAGAGGCGGAGGAGCGCGGCGCGGGGATCCGCCCGGTGCCTCAGGGTGCGGGCGGCACGGGCCGACCGCTCCCGCGCGCGCTCAGCGGCGGACCGCACCGAGCCGGGGCAGGCGGGGGACGTCGGCGGAGCGGCCGGCGTCGGTGGGCACGATCACGTCCTGCATGGCCTGCACGCGCACGTCGTCGGCGATGACCTCGAGCTGCGCGGCGGGATCCACGTTGCGGCGGACCACGGCGAGCGCGATCGGCCCCAGCTCGTGGTGCAGCGCGGAGGAGGTGACGGCTCCGACGACCTCGCCGGGGGCGCCGTCGGCGTCGGCGGGGAGCCGCACCTCGGATCCGGCGCCGGGCAGGACGGCCTCCGACCCGTCGAGCTGCAGCAGCACGACGCGGCGCGGCGGACGGCCGAGGTTGTGCACCTTGGCGACCGTCTCCTGCCCGCGGTAGCAGCCCTTGCTGAGGTGGACGGCGCTCCGCAGCCAGTCGAGCTCGTGCGGGATGGTGCGGTCGTCGACCTCGGTGGCGAAGCGCGGGCGCCACGCGGCGATCCGCAGGGCCTCGGCGGCGAGGGTGCCCGCGACGGGCAGCCCGCCCGACGCGGCCCGGGCGACGAGCGCCGGCAGCTCCTCGCGCGGGACGAGCCGCTCGCTCCACGTCCACGACGCGGACGGGTGCGAGGGAGCGGTCGCGTACTGGTGGCCGCCGGGCACGACGTGGATCCACGGGTCGCGCCACACGAGCGGCACGCCGGCGGGTGCCGCGACGGGGAGGTCGGGCTCGCCCAGCGTGCCGATCACGGCGAGCTCGGCCGTGCGGTCGGCGGGCTCGACGCGCAGCATGAAGCGCATCCGCTGCAGGTAGGCGAGGAGGGCGGGCGCGTCCGCGGCGTCGAGCAGGAGCCAGGCGGAGACGCCGTCGTCGATGACGCCGACCGCGTGCTCGAGCCGGCCGTTCTGGTCGAGGAACAGGGTCTCGGCGGAGTCGCCGGGCGCGAGCCCGCGGAGCGACTGGCTCGTGATGGAGTCGAGCCAGGTCAGCCGGTCCTCCCCCGTGACGGAGAGCACGGCGCGGTGCGAGAGGTCGACGACCGCGGTGCCCGCGGCGAGCGCGCGCTGCTCCTGGACGAGCGATCCGTGGTGGGCGGGCACGCCCGCGTCCGGCCCGTCGCCCGCGACCGCGCCGGGCAGGTCGAGGAACGGCGAACGGGCGGCCGCGGGATCCGGCTCAGTCGACATGCGCCACCCGCCCGGAGGCGTGCGTGCGCAGCGGCTGGCCGAGCGCCGCGATGTCCCAGGCCCAGAGCAGGTCGCGCTCGACCAGGCCGTAGAGGCGCGTGGCGCCCGTGTACTCCTTGGCGCCCTCGGTGCGCATGACCGCGTCGGTCGCGAGGTCGATCCGCGCGCTCTTCACCTGGCCGACGTAGAGCTCGCTCACGCCGCCCGGGTGCACGAGCGCGACCTCGACGTCGAAGCCGCCGTCCGCGTTGCGCAGCGTCTCGACCTGCTCGGCGGTCGTGTAGGACGGCTCGCCGGTGGGAGGCAGCATCGCCGGGCCGGGATCGCCGTCGGTGACGCGACGGCGCAGGCGCCAGTAGCCGGTCTCCGTGACGAAGGGGACGGGGCCGTCATCGCCCTCGACCCACGCGTAGGAGGAGTAGTTGAGGTGCGGCAGCCCGTCGTGGCTGAAGCTGATGCGCTGCCCGAACTCGCGGCGGACGACCTCGTCGCCGACGGCGTACTCGACGACGCCCGAGCCCTCCCAGACCCCGAGGAGCCAGGACAGCGGGACGAGCTCGGCCGGGAGGCCGGTGGGGATCTCGATCATGCGGCCCGCGGTCAGCGCTGGCCGCGGAAGAGGTTGTACACCACGACGAGCGACACCCAGCCGATGGAGAGGCTCGCCAGGACCAGCAGTCCGGTGAAGAAGAGTTCCAGAGCAAGCAGCGACGACATGGTCTCAATCTACCCCACGGTCGGGCCCGCCGGACCGGCCGGGTCAGGCCGATGCGGGCAGGAGCAGCACGACGGCGGTGGCCGCGGCCAGCACGAGCACGGCGCCGACGACGCTGCCGGTGGCGCGGTCCACGAAGCCGGTCTTGCGGGGCAGCGCCAGCTGGATCACGAAGGTCGCGACGACGCACACGGCGAGCACGAGCGGGAACCAGCGCGGCGCCGCGTCGGGCCCGACCGCGACGGCCACCACGACCGCGCCGACGGCGGCGGCCAGCCAGACGGGGACGAGGCTGCGCAGGGGGGAGGTCACCCCGCAATCCTGCCCCACGTATCATGGGGTCAATTCATCCATGGAGGATCCCTGTGGCCCAGCTGTTGATCCTGACCTCGTCCGCGGACACCGACGTCCTGCCGGCTCTCGGGCTCCTCAGCCACCGGACCCGCCACGTCCAGGCCGACGCGGCCAGCCTCGTCAACGCCCCCGCGGCCGACCTCGTGCTGGTCGACGCCCGCCGCGACCTCGCCAGCGCCAAGTCGCTCTGCAAGATCCTCACCACCACGGGCGGCGGCACGCCCCTCATCCTCGTGCTCACGGAGGGCGGGCTCACCGCGGTCAGCGCCGACTGGGGCGCCACCGACGTGATCCTCGACTCCGCGGGTCCCGCCGAGGTCGACGCCCGCATCCGCCTCGTCATCGGGCGGGCCGCGCAGGAGCAGACGGGCAGCAAGATCCAGGCCTCCGGCGTCGTCATCGACGAGGCCAGCTACTCGGCCAAGGTGCACGGCAAGCCGCTCGACCTGACCTTCAAGGAGTTCGAGCTGCTCCGCTTCTTCGCGAGCCACCCGTCGCGGGTCTTCACGCGCGAGCAGCTGCTCAGCGAGGTGTGGGGCTACGACTACTTCGGCGGCACGCGCACGGTCGACGTGCACGTGCGGCGCCTCCGGGCCAAGCTCGGCGACCTCGAGTCGCTCATCGGCACGGTGCGCAACGTCGGCTACCGCTTCAACGTGTACGAGGAGGACAGTGAGCGCGTTCCCGCCCCCGTCGGATCCTGACGCCGTCCGCGTCGAGCGCGTCCGCCCGACGCCCGACGCGGTCCGCGGGATCCTCGCGCTCGCCGACCGCGCCCGCGCGGCCGACGGCGTCGCCCCCTACAACGAGCAGACGCGCCTGACGCTCGGCGCCGACGACGGCCCCGACGCGCTCGTCGTGCGCGGCGCGGCCGACGAGGTGCGCGGCGCGGCCGTCGTGGCCCGCGGCGACGTCGGCGCGGAGGCCGAGCTCGTCGTGGATCCGGCGCACCGCCGCCGCGGGATCGGCCGCGCCCTGCTCCACGCCGTGCTCGAGGGCGCCGGCGCGTCCCCCGTGTCCGTCTGGGCGCACGGCGACCACCCCGCGGCACGCGCGCTCGCCGCGGCGACCGGCCTCGACCGGGCACGCGAGCTGCTGCAGCTGCGCGCGTCCGTCGCCGAGGCGCGCGCGGCCCTCGGCGCGCGCCCGATGCCCGATGGCCTGGCCCTCTCCTCCTTCACGGCGGACGACGCCGACGACTGGGTCGCGCTCAACGCGCGCGCCTTCGCCGGCCACCCCGAGCAGGGCCGCATGACGCGCCGCGACCTCGACGACCGCGCCGCCGAGCCCTGGTTCGACCCGTCGGCCCTGCTCCTCGCCCGCGACGCGGACGGCCGCCTCGCGGGCTTCCACTGGCTCAAGGTCGAGGACGGCCAGGCGGAGGTCTACGTGCTGGGCGTGGACCCCGACCGCGCAGCCCGCGGGCTCGGATCCGCCCTCCTCGCCGCCGGCCTCGAGCTGCTCGCCGACCGGCGCCACGAGGAGGTCGACCTGTACGTCGAGGCGGACAACGCGCCCGCCCTCGCGCTCTACCGCCGGGCCGCGTTCCGCGACGCCGCGGTCGACGTCCAGTACCGCCGCGCCTGATCCCCGTCCCTCCCACGGCGCGCCCCCGAGGCGGTTCACCGTGCGTTCACCTCCCGGAGGGCGCAGCGCACACCGCGATGCCATGATGGGCGGATGGACAGCGAGACGTACATCGGCGACGCGAAGGCGGTCGCCGAATCCCTGGACGACTTCGACGAGGACGAGATCCTCGAGGACGACGGGACCCTCCCCGAGGGCCGCTTCCTCGACCGCGAGCTGAGCTGGCTGGCCTTCAACCGCCGCGTGCTGGAGCTCGCCGAGGACCCGCAGCTGCCGGTCCTCGAGCGCGCCAACTTCCTCGCCATCTTCGCGAGCAACCTCGACGAGTTCTTCATGGTCCGCGTGGCCGGCCTCAAGCGCCGCATCGCCACCGGCCTCGCCGTCCCCACGAACATCGGCCGCACGCCCGCCGAGGTGCTGTCCGCCATCAACGAGACCGCGTACCGCCTGCAGGTCCGCCACGCGGCCGCCTTCAACGACAGCGTGCGCCCGGCGCTCGAGGAGCACGGCATCCGCATCGTCCGCTGGGACTCGCTCGACGAGGCCCAGCAGGACCGCCTGCACGAGCTGTTCTCCGAGCGGGTGTTCCCGGTGCTCATGCCCCTCGCGGTGGATCCGGCCCACCCGTTCCCCTACATCTCCGGCCTGTCGCTCAACCTCTCGGTGCGCATCCGCAACCCGAAGACGAACCGCCAGGAGTTCGCGCGCATCAAGGTGCCGCAGATGCTGCCGCGCTTCATGCCGCTCACGCCCGACACGCGCTCCGGCCCCATCGACTTCATCGCGCTCGAGGACCTCATCGCGAACCAGCTCGAGACGCTGTTCCCGGGCATGGAGATCGTCGAGCACCACGTGTTCCGCGTCACCCGCAACGAGGACGTCCAGATCGAGGAGGACGAGACCGAGAACCTCATCCAGGCCCTCGAGAAGGAGCTGCTGCGGCGCCGGTTCGGCCCGCCCATCCGCCTCGAGATATCGGACGACATGGACGCGGTCACGCTCGACCTCCTCATGCGCGAGCTCGACATCACCGAGCAGGAGGTGTTCACGCTCCCCTCCCCGCTCGACCTGGGCGGCCTGTTCGACCTCGCCAAGCTCGACCGGCCGGCGCTGCACTACCCGAACAACGTGCCGACGACCGCCGTGGCGCTGAAGCCCGCCGAGGACAACTCGCGCGCCGACATCTTCCGCTCCATCGCGCAGCAGGACATCCTGCTGCACCACCCCTACGAGTCCTTCACCACGAGCGTGCAGGCGTTCCTCGAGCAGGCGGCGGCGGATCCGCACGTGCTCGCCATCAAGCAGACCCTCTACCGCACGAGCGGCGACAGCCCCATCGTCGAGGCGCTCATCGACGCGGCCGAGGCGGGCAAGCAGGTCCTCGCGCTCGTGGAGATCAAGGCGCGCTTCGACGAGCAGGCCAACATCACGTGGGCGCGCAAGCTCGAGAAGGCCGGCGTCCACGTGGTCTACGGCGTCGCCGGGCTCAAGACCCACTGCAAGCTCGCGCTCGTCATCCGCCAGGAGAAGGGCGGCGTGCTCCGGCACTACAGCCACATCGGCACGGGCAACTACAACCCCAAGACGAGCCGCATCTACGAGGACCTCGGGCTCCTCACGGCGGACGACGTGGTGGGCAAGGACCTCACGCGCCTGTTCAACGAGCTGTCCGGCTACGGCATCGAGAAGAAGTTCAAGCGCCTGCTCGTCGCCCCGCTGCACCTGCGCAAGGGCCTGCTCAAGCGCATCGCCGTGGAGACGCAGAACGCGCTCGACGGCAAGCCGAGCGGCATCCGCATCAAGGTCAACTCCATCGTCGACGAGAAGATCATCGACGCCCTCTACCGGGCCAGCAACGCGGGCGTGCCCGTGCAGGTCTGGGTGCGCGGCATCTGCTCGCTCATGCCGGGCAAGCCGGGCCTCAGCGAGAACATCGAGGTGCGCTCGATCCTCGGCCGCTACCTCGAGCACTCGCGGGTCTTCTCGTTCGTGAACGACGGCGACCAGGCCACGTACATCGGCAGCGCCGACATGATGCACCGCAACCTCGACCGCCGCGTCGAGGCGCTCGTGCGGCTCGTGCACCCCGCGCACCTGCAGGAGATCGAGGACCTCTTCGACCGCGCCATGGCCGACACCACGTCGGCGTGGATCCTCGACGCCGACGGCGAGTGGACGCGCCGCAACGAGGACGCCGACGGCAACATCCTCGAGGACCTCCAGACGGCGGTCATGGGCATCGTGTCCAAGCGCAAGCGGCGCGTGCTCCGCTGAGGGGGACTCCGCTGAAGGGCACGCCGCCGGGCGGCGCACCCGCGACGCGATCACGGGCGGCCGCCGACCCGGCTAGCGTGGGGGACGTGCCACCCGCCCCCTCCGTGTTCGCCGCCGGCGCCGTGGTCTGGCGCGTCGTCGAGGGTCGGATCCGGGTGCTCATCATCCACCGCACCCGCCGCCGCGACACGTCGCTGCCCAAGGGCAAGGTGGATCCGGGCGAGACGCTGCCGCAGACCGCCGTCCGTGAGGTGCACGAGGAGACCGGCCTGCGGGTCGCGCTCGGCGTGCCCCTCGGCGCCATCGAGTACGGCATCTCGGGTGGGCGACGCAAGTCGGTGCACTACTGGTCCGCCGAGGCGACGGACGCCATGGTCGCCGCGGGTCGGTTCGAGCCGGACGACGAGGTGGAGAGCGTGGAGTGGGTGTCGATCCCCAACGCCCGCAAGCGCCTCGACTACCCCGGCGAGATCGACATCCTCGACCTGTTCGCGGGGCTGGTGGAGACGGGGTCGCACCGGTCGTTCGCCCTCATCGCGCTGCGCCACGGGCACGCCGTCCAGCCGTACGAGTGGGACGGGCGCGACGCCGGCCGACCGCTGAGCGAGCGCGGCCGCCGTGAGGCCGCGTCCATCGTGGCGACGCTCGCGGCGTTCGGCCCCCGCGTCATCACGAGCAGCACCGCCGAGCGCTGCCTGCAGACCGTCGCGCCCCTCGCGGAGGCGCTGGGCCGCCGGGTCAAGGAGGACGCCGGCATCAGCCAGGACGCGTACGAGACCGACGGCGGATCCGTGCGGGAGACCGTCGCGAAGCGCGTCCGTAAGGCCCGCAGCGCCGTGCTCTGCAGCCACAGCCCGGTGCTGCCCGAGATCCTGCACGAGATCGCCCTCGCGACCGGGACGCCCGACGCGAGCCGCATGCCGCGCGCGGGGATGCTGTCGCCGGCCGAGTTCTCCGTGGTGCACCTGTCGGCGTCGGATCCCGAGGCGGGGATCCTCGCGGTGGAGACGTACGGCCCCTCGGCCTGAGCCCGGGCGCACGCCCGACCGACCACTGTGCCCCCGCCCGGCTGAGCCCGTGCCGATCCGCGCGGTCTGTTCACCTCCCGTTCACCGGAATCGGCCGAGCCGGTCAAGAGCCCGACATAGCTTCTCCGAGGGGCTCGCACCGGCCCCGCCACAGCACGAATCACCCGGAAGGCCCCACCACGTGAAGATCTCGCGTCTCAGCAGCGCAGCAGCCCTCGCTGCCGTCACCGCTCTCGCCCTGTCCTCCTGCGCATCGAACGAGGCGGCCGCCCCTGCCGCCGACGGCGCCACCGCGTCCACGCTCGAGGGCACGCTCAACGGCATCGGCGCCTCGTCGCAGGGCTCCGCCCAGGAGGCCTGGATCCAGGGCTTCCAGACCGCGAACACCGGCGTCACCATCAACTACTCGCCCGACGGATCGGGCGCCGGCCGCGAGGCCTTCATGGCCGGCGGCCAGAACGCCAACTTCGCCGGCTCCGACCGCGCGCTGAAGACCGACGAGCTCACCGGCACCTTCGGCCAGTGCGCCGACGGCACGAAGCCGATCGACATCCCGGCCTACATCTCCCCCATCGCCATGATCTTCAAGATCGACGGCGTCAAGGAGCTCCACCTCGACCCGGCCACCGCCGCGGGCATCTTCAAGGGCACCATCACGAAGTGGAACGACCCGGCCATCGTCGCGCTCAACCCCGAGGCCACGATGCCCGACGCCGCCATCACGGCCGTGCACCGCTCGGACGACTCGGGCACCACCGAGAACTTCGCGAAGTACCTCAACACCACGGCCAAGGCCGTCTGGGACGCCGAGCCCAAGGGCGTCTGGCCCTACGAGGGCGGCGAGGCGGCCCAGGGCACCTCGGGCGTCGTCGACGCCGTGTCCGGCGGCACCAACGTCATCGGCTACGCCGACGCGTCGCGCGCCGGAGACCTCGGCACCGCGAAGATCAAGGTCGGCGACGAGTTCGTCGGCTTCTCGCCCGAGGCCGCGGCGGCCGTCGTCGACGCCTCCCCCGAGGCCGAGGGCCGCGAGGACAACGACGTGGTCTTCGACCTCGACTACTCGACCACCGAGGCCGGCGTCTACCCGATCGTCCTGGTCAGCTACCTCATCTCCTGCCAGGAGTACAAGGACCCCGCCGTCGGCGAGCTCGTCAAGGCGTACCTCGGCTACGTGACCAGCGCCGAGGGCCAGAAGGTCGCCGCCGACAGCGCCGGCGCCGCCCCGCTCTCCGAGACGGTCGCCGCCCAGGTGAAGACCGCGGTCGACTCCATCAAGTAGCACCCGCTGTCCGCCCCCGGTCCGCTCGCGCGGACCGGGGGCGCTCCCACGGGCGGCCCGCCGCCCACTGCCCCACCATCTCGACCGTAGGGAACCCGACCCATGACGACCGCCGCCCCGCAGCCTCCTGAGGCTCCCGAGTCCGATCGGCCGCGCGACACCGCGGCCGCCGTCCGCAGCAGCCAGGGCGTCAAGGCCAAGGCCCGCCTCGCCGACCGCGTGTTCTCCGGGCTCGCGTCCGGATCCGGCACGCTCATCCTGGTGATCCTCGCGGCCGTCGCGCTGTTCCTCGTGGTGCAGAGCCTCCCGGCCCTCACCGCCCCGCCCGCCGACGTCTCCGGCGGCGCCGGGTTCTGGGGCTTCGTCGGCCCGCTCATGTTCGGCACCGTCTACGCGGCCGCGCTCGCCATGCTCATGGCCGTCCCCGTCGCCATCGGCATCGCGCTCTTCATCTCGCACTACGCGCCCCGCCGCCTGGCGCAGGGCCTCGGCTACATCATCGACCTGCTCGCCGCCGTGCCCTCCGTGGTCTTCGGACTCTGGGGCATCACGGTGCTCGCCCGGTTCCTGCAGCCGTTCTACTCGTTCCTCACCGACTCGTTCGGCTGGTTCCCGCTCTTCGCCGGGCCCGTCTCCGGTACCGGCCGCACCATCTTCACGGTCGCGGTCGTCCTCGCGGTGATGATCCTGCCGATCGTCACCGCGCTCTGCCGCGAGGTGTTCCTGCAGACGCCGAAGCTGCACGAGGAGGCCGCGCTCGCCCTCGGCGCCACGCGCTGGGAGATGATCCAGACCGCGGTGCTCCCCTTCGGCCGCCCGGGCATCATCTCGGCCTCCATGCTCGGCCTCGGCCGGGCGCTCGGCGAGACCATGGCGGTCGCCATCGTCCTCTCCCCCGCGGCGGTCGTGAACTTCGCGTGGTTCCAGTCGACGAACTCGAACACCGTGGCCGCGAACATCGCGCTGAGCTTCCCCGAGGCGTACGGCCTCAAGATCAACGAGCTGATCGCCTCGGGCCTCATGCTCTTCATCATCACGCTGGCCGTGAACATGCTGGCCCGCTACATCATCAGCCGCCGCAAGGCATTCTCCGGAGCGAACTAATGGCGACGACAGCCCCCTCCCGCACGCGGCCCGTCGCGAGCACGCTGCCCAACTCCCTCACCGCCGGGAAGCTCCACCGCTTCACGGCCCCGGCGATCTTCCTCGCGTCGTGGATCGTGATGGCCGTCATCTTCCTGGTGCTCCGCGTCTCGGGAGCCTCCGAGGACTTCAACTACGTGGGGACGGCCGTCTTCGGCACGCTCCTGTTCGGCGTGGCGCTGTTCTGCATCTCGCTCGCCGTGGAGGGCGAGCGGAAGGCGAAGGACCGGGTCATCACGATCCTCGTCACGGTCGCGTTCGTGCTCGCCCTCATCCCGCTGGTCTCGCTCGTGTTCACGGCCATCACCAACGGGTCCGGCCGGTTCGACCCGCTGTTCTTCAACTCGAGCCTCCGCAACGTGGTGGGCGCGGGCGGCGGCGGACTGCACGCCATCATGGGCACGCTGATCATCACGGCCATCGCCGCGGTCATCTCCATCCCCGTGGGCCTGCTGTCGGCCATCTACCTCGTCGAGTACGGCCGCGGCCGTCTCGCCCGGGCCATCACGTTCTTCGTCGACGTGATGACGGGCATCCCCTCCATCGTCGCCGGCCTCTTCGCCTACGCGCTGCTCGTGCTGTTCCTCGGCCCGGGCGTCCGCATGGGCTTCGGGGGCGCGATCGCCCTCTCGGTGCTGATGATCCCCGTGGTCGTCCGCAGCGCCGAGGAGATGCTGAAGCTCGTCCCCAACGAGCTCCGCGAGGCGTCGTACGCGCTCGGCGTGCCGAAGTGGCTGACGGTCGTCAAGATCGTGCTGCCGACGTCGCTGGCCGGCATCGTGACGGGCGTCATGCTCGCCATCGCCCGCGTCATCGGCGAGACGGCGCCGCTGCTCATCGTCGCCGGGTTCACGCAGGGCATGAACTACAACCCCTTCAAGGACCAGATGATGACCCTGCCGGTGTTCGTCTTCCGGCAGTACGCCGACCAGGGGGCGGACGCGGCGGCGTACGTCGACCGCGCGTGGACGGGCGCGCTCGTGCTCATCCTCATCGTCATGGCGCTGAACATCATCGCCCGCCTCATCGCCCGCCTCTTCGCCCCCAAGCTCGGCCGCTAGCGCCCGCTCCCCCGGCCACGAACCCGAACGGTTAGGAACCCCCTTGTCCAAGAGCATCGAAGTCAACGACCTGAACGTCTACTACGGCAAGTTCAAGGCGGTCGAGGACGTCAACCTGCGGATCGAGCCGCGCACCGTCACCGCCTTCATCGGCCCGTCCGGCTGCGGCAAGTCGACCTTCCTCCGCACGCTCAACCGCATGCACGAGGTCATCCCCGGCGCGTACGTGGAGGGCGAGGTCCTCGTCGACGGCAACGACCTCTACGGCCCGGGCGTCGACCCGGTGCTCGTGCGCCGCCAGGTCGGCATGGTCTTCCAGCGGCCGAACCCGTTCCCCACGATGTCGATCCGCGACAACGTGCTCGCGGGCGTCAAGCTCAACAACCGCAAGATCTCCAAGAGCGACGCCGACGCGCTCGTCGAGCAGTCGCTCATGGGCGCCAACCTCTGGAACGAGGTGAAGGACCGCCTGGCACTGCCCGGATCCGGCCTCTCGGGCGGCCAGCAGCAGCGCCTCTGCATCGCCCGCGCCATCGCGGTGCAGCCCGACGTGGTGCTCATGGACGAGCCGTGCTCCGCGCTCGACCCGATCTCCACGCTCGCCATCGAGGACCTCATCGAGGAGCTCAAGGCGCAGTACACGATCGTGATCGTGACGCACAACATGCAGCAGGCCAGCCGCGTCTCCGACCGCACCGCGTTCTTCAACATCGCGGGCACCGGCAAGCCGGGCAAGCTCATCGAGTACGACGACACCACCACGATGTTCTCGAAGCCCAGCGTGCAGGCCACCGAGGACTACGTCAGCGGCCGCTTCGGCTGATCCCGACACCGCATGACGACGGCCCCGCATCCTCTTCAGGATGCGGGGCCGTCGTCATGCGTGCCGGGCGGGCGATCAGGTCGCGGTGACCGCCACGATGGGCTCGGTGGTGGGCTGCTCGGATCCGCCCTCGGGCTCGACCGTGATGGCCACGGTGTCGCCGGAGTGGTACGTGCCGTCGAGCACCGCGCGGCCGGCGCCGTCCTCGGCGGGCATGACGCCCGCGGAGACCGCACCCGACGTGGTGACGTACCAGAGCTGGAGGACGCGCCCCTCGGGGAGCGGCCCGGCGTCGTCCATCTCGACGGCCGTCTTCGCCTGGGAGGCGGAGAAGTAGACGGTGGCCGTGCCGCCGCCGACGACGTCGCGGGTGTCGACGACCACGTCGGACGCGGAGGTCACCTGCTCGTACGCGGAGGCCTGGGGCGACTGCGAGCTGTCGGGGCCGCCCGTGCTCGTGCCGACGACCACGCCGCCGACGACGAGCACGACGGCCGCCGCCGCGACGCCGAGGAGGGCGCCGGGCTTGCGGAACCATCGCTGGTCGGCGCGGGAGGACGCGGATCCGAGACGCTCACGGGGAGCGGACGCGGAAGGCGCGACCGGGGTCGCGGCCGACGGGCCGGTCGCGGTGCCCGCGGCGGGGCGCAGCTGGGTCACGGGAGCCGGTCGGCGGTCGTCCTCCGTCACCGCGGACGGCGCCGGGAGGGGCGGCAGCTGCGGGGTCGCGTCGAGCATCGCCATGATGTCGGCCTTCAGGCGCGGCCCGGGATCCACCGGCTGGGTGGTCCAGGCGAGGTCGGCCGCCGTGGCGCGCAGCTCCTCGACCTCGGCGCGCAGGGCGGGGTCGCGCTCGAGGAGCGCCTCGAACTCGGCCGCCTCGGCGGCGTCGACCGCGCCGAGGGCGTAGGCCGCGGTGAGCGTGCGGAGGTCGTCGTCGGTGGTCATGATGCGACCCCCATCTCGTCGCGCAGGCGGATCATGCCGTCGCGCAGACGCGTCTTCACGGTGCCGATCGGGACGTCGAGCATGGAGGCGACCTCGCTGTGGCTGTAGCCGCCGTAGTACGCGAGGGAGACGGCTTGGCGCTGGATCTCGGTGAGCTTCGTCATCGCCTTCTTCACCCTCTCGTGCTCGATGCTGATCTCGACGGTCTCCGACACCTGGTCGTAGCCGTTCTCGTGGTCGCGGATGCCGATGCGGACATCGCGGTCACGGCTGGACTGGGAGGCGCGCACGCGGTCGACCGCGCGGCGGTGGGCCATGGTGAGCACCCACGTGGTCGCTGCGCCCTTGGCCGGGTCGAAGCGGGAAGCGGACTGCCAGATCTCGAGGAAGATCTCCTGCGTGACCTCCTCCGACTGCGCGTGGTCGACGAGCAGGCGGCGGACGAGGCCGAGGACGCGGGGGGCGAGCTGGTCGTAGAGCTCCGAGAAGGCGCGCTTGTCGCCCTGGGCGACGCGGCCGAGGAGGGCCTCCTTCGACTCGGGGTCCGCCGGCCCTGGCAGGTCGGGACGCTCGATCGATGAAGGCACGAGCCCCAGCATCCCAGACTGGCCTGCGTTCCGCATGCAGGCAGGGCGGGGCCCGGCGAGCTGGGGTGGTGCCGTGGGGAGGTCATGTGGGGCTTCCGGTCGTGGTTCGGGTGGATGGGGCTCGGTGCTGCGGGACGCCGCATCGGCCGGATCCCGCGGTGCGCGGCATCTGGGATGGCCGGTCGGCCTGCCGCACGCCAGGATCCGACCGATGCGGGTCGCACCCTCGCGGGTGCCGCATGCGAGGCGGGTGAACGCCTCACGATGACTCTTCGGCGCGGCGGACGGCGCGGATTGGTCACAGCGGGCAGGTCGTCGCGCGGATCGACGGCACGGACGGATCGGCCGCTCACGAGGGGGCCGGACCCACGTCCGAGCGGACGGAGTGCGGGAGATGAGGAGCCGGGCCGCAGAACGCCTCTCGGCGCGAGGCCGCTCGGAGCGGCGAATATTGGAGCCCGGGGTTACTGCGGCCCGACCTCGTCCACTGTAACCGAGTCGGGACGAGCTGTCGTCCTGCGGGTCGCGCTCACAGCGAACGGAGCGGATCCGGGAGGCGGCCCCGCGGATCAGTCGAGCCGCTCGCTCCGCCAGAGCCGGGCGCACTGCACGAGGTCGGCGGCCATCTGCGAGAGGCGCAGGGCGCGCGTGGTCAGGTCGCCCGCGCGCTCCGGGGACGCCGTGGCGTCGAGGTCGTCGGCGACGCTCGTGGCGCCCAGCGCGGCGAGCCGACTGAACGCGCCAGCACGGTCGAGGGCCACCGCGAAGTCGCCGGTGAAGAGGCCGCGGAGGATGCTGTCGGCGAGCTCCACGATCTCCGCGGGTCCCGTCGGCGCGGTGGCGCCGGCGACGACGGGGTCGATGCTCGTCGCCACGTCGGTGCCGCGCTGGTAGAGCAGGCTGACGCCGTCGGGATCCTGCCGGATGAGCGCGCGCATCAGGTACAGCCGCCAGAGCGCGCCCGGCAGGCTGCGCGGGCTCGCGCGCGACCACAGCTCGGCGACCGCGTCGATCCCGTGCTCGTCGGTGTAGGAGATGAGGCGGTCGACGACCGCGGGGTCGGGATCCGCCCGCACGCGCGCCAGCAGCGCCGACGCGGTCTCGTGGGCCACGCGGCTGATCGTGGCGGGGTCCTCGCCGCCGAGCATGCTCTCGAACTTGGACCCGGAGAACTTGGTGGGCTTGTGGTAATCGCCGGACATCCCGGCAAGCGTACGCCGCGGGCGGCAGCGGTCGTCCGGCGCGCGTCCGGGACGCGCACGTAGGCTGGACCCATGCGCTTCGTCTACGGCCTAGTGGCCCTGTGGCTCGTCCTGGTCGTCCTCGGCTTCGTCGTGAAGGCGCTCGCCTGGCTCGTCGGCGTCGGGGTCTTCCTCGTGGTCGTCACGGTCGTCGCGGGCGCGGTCGTGCGCCGCGGCTCCTCGCGCGACGTCGACCGGCTCTGACCGGGCACCCGCCGTCCCGTAGCATCGGGGGCACGGGCCTCTAGCTCAGTTGGTAGAGCAAGGGACTTTTAATCCCTGGGTCGTCGGTTCGAGCCCGACGGGGCCCACCACCAGGACGCCCGATCCTTCGGACGAACGCGGCAGGCCCTCCGCCGTGCAGGACACGGGATCGGACAAGGGGAAGTCGCTTCCGTGCGACGCCCCGGCGGGTGGCGACCGGCCGTAGCAGGTGCCCGCGACGCTCACATGCGAAGGCGGCGCGCACACTCAGGCGCCCGATGACCAGGTGATCGCGATCCCCGCCGAAGGGCGATGCTGCCCATGCACAGCGAAGAGGTGCACGGCGGCGACGGGCCGGGGACATCGTGGCGTCGCGCCGATTCAAGACCTGACCGCCGGACATCGATGACGCGCTGACCGCCTACGATTCGACACATGGGGAATAGGCGGCGACGCGGTGGCAGCAGGGCTTGGGGCATCGGCGGGGTGGTGCTGGTCGGTTTAGCCGTCGTGGGACTCTCGCTGGCGGCACTCGGACAGGTCGGCAAGCCGTCGGCGGACGCGGGATCCGTACCGACGGGGTCCTCCGCCTCGGCGGCGCCGACGACCGAGCGCCTCACGGCTGTGTACCTCGGTGACTCCTACACGGCTGGTGCCGGAAGCACGAAGCCGTCCGAGATGTTCGCGACGGTCGTCTCCGCGCGTGAGCAGTGGACCACGGTCAACCTCGGCCGGGGCGGGACCGGCTACGGCGCCACCGCCGGCAAGGAGGCGTGCGGCCTCGACTACTGCCCCACATACCGGGAGATGATCCCCGAGGCCGTGGCTGCGGATCCTGACGTGGTCATCGTCTCCGGCGGCCGCAACGATCGCGACGTCGACGCCGCTCTACTCGAGCAAGTCGAGGCGACCTACGCCGACCTCCGCTCCGCACTCCCGGATGCGCGCATCGTCGCGACCTCTCCACTATGGGATGACGACCCGACCGTGCCCGCCGACTTCGATCGCCTCGGTGACACCATCCGCGCGGCGGCCGAGCGTGCCGGCGGCGTGTACCTCGACATCGGGCAGCCCCTCCTCGGGCACCCCGAGCTGCTGTCGCCGGACGGCGTGCATCCGAACGATGCCGGGCACAGGGCGATCGGGGAGAGCATCGACGCAGCTCTCCCGGCGCAGTGACGAGAGAGCATGCGCGCAGATCCGCTCGTCAGGCGAGGTCGCGGGCTTCGTCCGACGCGCCATGACGCCGATCTTGGTTCCACTCGTCGGCAGCTGGGGAATACGCTCGCCGCATGGGGATAGTGGACAAGATGGTGCGTTTCCGGCACGTGCGACTGGTGCGGGAGGCCCTGCTCCTCATGGGGGTCGAGGTGCACGCGCAGACGACCATCGGGCCGGGCCTCGTGTTGCACCACCGGGGCAACGGCGTCGTGATCACGCCGGCGACGAGGATCGGGTCGTCGGTGGCCATCTACCAGCAGGTCACGATCGGGCGCAGCGGCGTCGACACGACCGATGAGGAGCAGGGCTTCGAGGGCGTGGAGATCGGCGACCACGCGGTCCTCTGCGCCGGCGCCAAGGTGCTCGGGGGCCGGGGCACCCTGCGGGTCGGCACGGGCACGGTCGTCGCCGCGAACGCGGTGCTGACCCGGTCCACCGGCGACTGGGAGGTGTGGGCGGGAGTCCCCGCCGTCAAGGTCTCCGACCGCAAGCGGGGGCGCCCGCCCGTGTGACGCTCCCCCGCGATCGCGATCCGCGTGCGCCGCCGCTCGCCGATCAGGCGGTCGGGGTGGGCGTGGGGGTCGGAGTCGGCGTAGGAGTCGGCGTAGGAGTCGGCGTCGGCGCAGGCGCCTGCACGACCGTGAGCGGGCGGCCGAAGCCGTCGATGCTGCGCACGCCGCCGTCGGTGATGACGGAGGCGAACGCGGCATCCGGGTTGTTGGGCAGCGACGGGCGCTCGACGCGGGTGTCGCGGGCGTACTTGCCCACCACCACGACGCGCTGCGCCGGGTACTTGGTCGGGGTCATGAACATGGTGCCGCGGCCGATGGAGGTGTCCTGCGCGAACCGCGTGCCCTGGTCCACCAGGCCCACGCCGATGCCGTGGGCGCCGAGGTCGCCGCCCGTCACGATGTTGTAGCCGACGACCGTGGCACCCACGCCCGCGCCGATCTCCAGCTGGTAGCCGCCCGCGCCCGAGTTGCCCTCGAGGCGCATGCCGTTGATGCCGAGCTCGGAGACCATGGACGCCGTGTTGCTCGTGGGGATCGCGAGGAACCCGCGCGCCGCCTTGTTGCCGGCGCCGCAGCCGATGATGCGCGTGTTCTCGAAGCGCGCGTTGGTGGGGGCGATGCGGATCCCGCCCGCGACGCAGTTCACGATCTCGGTGTCGCGCATGACGATGTCGATGGCGTTGACGCCGTCGCAGTCGACGCCCCACGTGCCGGCCGTGATGACGCGGAGCCCCTCGATGACGTTGGCGTACGAGTACTCGTCGTTCGCCGCGGTGAAGTTCGTGCGCGCGAAGTAGACGCCCGCGCCGCCGGTCGCGTTGAGCTCGATGTCGGTGATCCGGCAGTGCAGCAGCGACCGCAGGTACAGCCCGTGCCGTCCGGTGCGCGTGCCGGTGATGCTGAAGCCGGTGAGGGTCACGGTGGCCTTGTTGTTCGCGGCCGGGCCGGAGTCGGCGCCGATCTTGCCCTGCACCTTGAAGACGTCGCCGGTGGATCCCGCGATCTGGCGGATGGTCGTCACGCGCCGCCCGTAGCCCTCGATGGAGATGGCCGGATAGCCGTACGGCGCCCCGGAGAGGGGCTGCTTGGGCCAGATGGCGCTCGAGTAGTCGATGCCGGTGGAGGTGACGCGGATCTCGCCGGGTGGCAGGATCCCCCGGCCGCCGGTCTTCTGCAGGGCGGCGAAGAAGGCGTTCATGGCCTTGGTGTGGTCGGCCGCCGACGGGACGAAGCCGAACTGCTCGGGGTAGTAGACGCGCGACTGGTCGCCCACGACGGCCGCGGAGGCGGGAGGCGCCACGACGGGCGCGGCGACGGAGGCGGCACCGGCGGTCACGCCGACGGCGGCGAGGAAGACGGCCCGGCGGCCGACGAGCGGCGGACGCTCGGCCGGCATCGGGGCGTCCTGGGCGAGTGCATGCGCGGGCAGGTCGGAGCTGGGGGCGTGCGCATCCGCGCGGGGGTGGGACAAGGGGAGCCTTCCGGGTGGGCCGTGCTGACGGGTGCAGTCGGGCCGCGCCGATCCGCTCCCCCGAGCACCGGACGCCCCACGCTGGATAGGGCAAGGGTGGGTCCTGGTGCCGCCGGAGCGTATCCCCAGTTCGGGGCGGCACGAGGCGCGCTCTCCACCGGCAGCTCGGGCGGGCAGGGGCACGGCACCTCGTCGGCGTCCGCGGCGGACGCGGCGACGGCGGTGGGATGCTGGAGCGCATGAGCATGCAGGCCGACGAACTCGTGATCGCGATGCTGACCGCCGAGGAGACCGGCGAGCGCTACGACCTGCTGAAGACCGCGCTCGAGGAGCACGACGACCGGGGCGTGCAGTACCTGTCGGGCGTCGTCGGGCGGCTGCTCGCCTACATCGACGGGTTGCGCGAGCCCGAGGAGAACCGGATCGCGCTGGAGCAGTACACGCAGCGGGTCGCGCTGCAGTGGGCGCAGGAGGACCGGGGCTAGCGGCGGTCGCGGCGTCCCCGGACGGCCGCGACCGGCGCCCCCGCGGTGAGGACCGCGCCCGCCGACCAGCAGGGTGCGGCGAGGCCCGGCGCGAGATGCGCGGCGAGGGGCACGGCCGCCGCCAGCAGGATCATCGCGACGACGGATCCCCGCGGAGGCGCGGACGTCGTCGCGGGCGGGCGCGGGATCAGAAGCCGGTTGCGCGGATGCCCCAGCTGAGGGTCCACTCCTCGCCGGGCTCGAGGCGGCGGACGCCGACGCCCGAGTTGAACGCGTCCGCAGGCGCGGTCATGGGCTCGATGGCGACGGCCTGGCTCCCATGGGTCGGGAACTCGCGCGGCGTGTAGACCTGCAGGAAGCGGAAGGACGCGTCGGCCCACAGCTCGACGCCGCGGCCGTCGGGCGCGGTGAGGCCGTGGCGGCTCGTGCCGTCCTCCACGTGCACGTCGCCGTAGCCGGTGTTGAGGTCGAGCTCGCCGACGACGCGGCCCTCACGGAGGTCCTCGTCGGCGCCGCCGACGGGGTGGTCGGCGACCGGGATCAGCGCGTCGTCGACCTCGGACCACGTGTCGGCGCGGACGGTGAGCGTGAGCTCGGAGGAGGGGATGCCGCCGATGGCGAGGTAGGGGTGCGCGCCGACCGCGACGGGCGCGGCCGCCTCGGAGTCGTTGCGGATCCGGTGGGTGACGACGAGACCGTCGTCGGTGAGCCGGTACGTGACGGACGTGTCGAGGAGGAACGGGTAGCCGTGCTGCGGGAAGACGGTCGCCGAGAGGGTCACGCGGTCGTCGGCCCGGTCGGACGCGGTGTAGCCGGTGTTGCGGAGGAGCCCGTGCGAGGCGTTGCCGAGCGAGGGCTCGGAGACGTCGAGCGCCTGGGACCTCCCGTCGAGCTCGTAGCGGGCGCCGCGGATGCGGTTCGGCCACGGCACGAGCACCATGCCGGCGCCCATGGGGGCGACGAGGTCCTCGCCGTAGGGCTCGACGAGGTCGACGCCGTCGAGGGTCAGGCCGCGGATGGCGGCCGCGAGCTGCACGACGGTGGCGCGTAGCTCGCCGGACGGGCCGGCGTGGACGAGGTGGTGCTGCTCTCCGGTGACGGGTCTCATGGGATCCACGTTACGGCCGCCCGGCCCCGGACGACCCGCCCGCCGCGACGACGCGCAGGCCCGCGTCGCGCAGCCGGGCGACCTCGTGCGGGTCGGCGTCGGCGTCCGTGAGCAGGGTGTCGACGAGGTCGAGCGGCGCGACGGCGCCGAGGTGCGTGCGGCCGAGCTTGGCGCCGTCCGCGACGACGACCGTCCGGGCGCTGGCCGCCACCATCCGCCGCTTCACCTCGGCCTCCGGCAGGTTCACGTTCGTGACGCCGCGGTCGACGTCGATGCCGTTGCAGCCGATGAACGCCACGTCGGGGTGCAGGCGGTCGAGGACGACGGTGGCGAGCGGATCCACGAGGCTGTGCTGCAGCGCGCGCAGGGTGCCGCCCGTGACGACGACGGTGAAGCGGGGCATGGCGCGCTCGAGCTCCAGCGCCAGGGTGAGGCCGTTCGTGATGACCGTGACGTCGACGAGGTCCTCTCGCGCGACGAGCGCCCGGGCCACCTGGAGCGTCGTGCTGCCGACGTCGAGCAGCACGCTCTGCCCGCTCTCGACGAGGTCGGCGGCGGCCCGCCCGATGGCGCGCTTGGCGTCGGCGGCGGACTCGAGCGTCACCTCGAGGCTCTGCTCGCGTGCGGCGAGGCCCGCGCGGAGGACCGCGCCGCCGTGCACGCGCTGCACCGCGGCGGAGTCGGCGAGCGCGTCGAGGTCGGCGCGGATCGTCACCGCGGAGACGCCCGCGTCGGCCGCGAGCTCGGAGACGGTCGCGAAGCCGCGGTCGGCGAGCCGCTCGAGGATGCGGGAGCGGCGGGTCGCCGCGGGGACGGAGGCGGTGTCGTCGGCCATCCGGCGAGCCTCCCGCACGCGGTTGCCGGAACGCAAGCGCGGCCTTTCGCGAGCGCAGATCCGAGCCGCGCGAGCCCGTAGGATCGAGGGATCATGCATGCCGACCAGACCGTCACGACGTCGCCGTCCGGGATCACGCAGCGTCGCACGCTGCTGTCCGACGGCCGCGAGCTCGTCTACTTCGACGACGCCGACACGACCCTGCCGCCCGAGCGCGCCGTCGACGCGCGCCCCGCCGCGCCCCGCCCGCCCACCGCGACGATGCGGCAGGACGTGCTCACGGGCGAGTGGGTCTCCATCGCGGCCGCGCGCCAGAACCGCGCGCACCTGCCGCCGGCGGAGCTGGATCCCCTCGCCCCGGCGAGCCCGACCAACCCGTCCGAGATCCCGAGCATGTACGACGTCGCGGTCTTCGAGAACAAGTCGCCGTCCTTCGGCCCGGCGCTCGCCGACACCGCGGGCGTGGACGCGCCCGTCGACGACGACGACCTCACCTCCGTCGGCGTGGAGCGCACCCGCACCTCAGTCGGCCGCTGCGAGGTCGTCTGCTTCAGCCCCGCGCACACCGGCTCGTTCAGCGGCCTCACCCCCTCGCGCGCCCGCACCGTGGTGGAGGCGTGGGCCGAGCGCACGCGCGCCCTCTCCGCGATGCCCGGCATCCGCCAGGTCTTCCCGTTCGAGAACCGCGGCGAGGCCATCGGCGTCACGCTGCACCACCCGCACGGGCAGATCTACTCGTACCCCTACGTCACGCCGCGCACGCGCCGGCTCGTCGAGTCGATCGAGCGGTTCGGGCCGGGCCTGTTCCAGCGGATCCTCGAGACCGAGCAGGCGTCCGAGCGCGTCGTGCTCCGCGGCGAGCACTTCACCGCGTTCGTGCCGTTCGCGGCGCGCTGGCCCGTGGAGATCCACCTGCTCCCCCACCGGCACGTGCCCGACCTCGCCGAGACGACGGACGCGGAGCGCGACGAGCTGGCGACGATGTACCTGAAGCTGCTGCAGGGGATGGACCGGCTGTACGACACCCCCACGCCGTACATCGCGGCGTGGCACCAGGCGCCCGTGGACGCGCACCGCGACGAGATCCGGCTGATGCTGCAGATCACGTCGCCGCGCCGCGCGGCCGACAAGCTCAAGTTCCTGGCCGGATCCGAGGCGGCCATGGGCGCCTGGATCGGCGACGTGCCGCCCGAGAAGGCGGCCGAGATGATCCGGAAGGCAGTGGAGGACGCATGACCGACATCCGAGACGACGTGCGCGAGGGATTCCGCGCCAGCTTCGACCGCGAGCCGCACGGCGTGTGGTCATCGCCCGGGCGCGTGAACCTCATCGGCGAGCACACCGACTACAACGCCGGGTTCGTGTTCCCGTTCGCCATCGACCGGCGCACGGTCATCGCGCTCGCACCGCGGGACGACGACCGTATCCGCCTGGCCAGCTCCTTCTCCGACGACGTCGTGGAGGCGCGCCTCGCCGACCTCACGGGCGAGCGCATCGAGGGGTGGCAGGCCTACCCGCTCGGCGTCGCGTGGGCCCTCGGCCAGCGCGGGGCCGACCTCGCCGCCGTGCCCGGCTTCGACGTGTTCATCGACAGCGACGTGCCCGTGGGCGCCGGCCTGTCCTCGTCGGCCGCGCTCGAGGGATCCATCGCCCTCGCGCTCGACGACATCTGGCGGCTCGGCCTCGACCGGCAGACGCTCGCCGCGGTGGGGCAGCTCGCGGAGAACGAGATCGTGGGCGCGCCGACCGGGATCATGGACCAGTCCGCGAGCCTCCTCGGCCGGCAGGACGCGGGCGTGTTCCTCGACTGCCGCTCGCTCGAGGCGGAGGTCATCCCGCTCGGGCTCGAGGCCGCCGGCCTCACCATCGCCGTGATCGACACCCACGTCGCCCACGCGCACGCCGACGGCGGCTACCGCGCGCGCCGCGAGTCGTGCGAGCTGGGCGCCCGCCTCATGGGCGTCGCGACGCTGCGCGACCTCTCGGTCGACGACCTGGTGCGCGCCCGCGAGGTGCTCGACGACGAGACGTTCCGCCGCGTGCGCCACATCGTCACCGAGAACCAGCGCGTGCTCGACACCGTGCGCGCGCTCCGCGAGGAGGGCCCGCGCGCCATCGGCGAGCTGCTCGACGCGAGCCACCGCTCGATGCGCGACGACTTCGAGATCAGCGTCCCGGAGCTCGACCTCGCGGTCGAGGTCGCGCAGAACGAGGGCGCGATCGGCGCGCGGATGACGGGCGGCGGCTTCGGCGGATCGGCCATCGCGCTCATCGACGTCGACTCGCTCTCGCGGCTCCAGGTCGCGATCGACGGCGCCTTCGCGGAGCACGGCTACACGGGACCGACCGTCTTCACGGTCACGCCGTCGGACGGGGCGAAGGCGGAGCAGTAGGGCGCGGCCCGCTCGGTTGGGGCGCCGTAGGCTCGGCGGCATGACACGAGCTCCCGCGGGCCTGACCGAGATCACGGGCGACCTCGACGACGCCGTCCGCGACATCGCGCTCGCGCTGTCCACGTGGTTCCCCGCCTCCACGCACCCCGGCGGATTCGCGTGGGAGGCGTCCACCGGGCAGCTGTCCGAGCGGATCGCCGTGGTGCGCGACGACGCCGGTGCGCCGATCGGCTGGGCCGCCTCCTCGCCGGACGACGCGCGCGTCGAGTGCGCGCCCGGCGACGACGCCACCACCGACCTGCTGGCCGGGTGGCTCCTCGACGCAGCCGGCGACGGGCGCACGAGCGTCGCCGTCCACCGCGGGCAGGACCGGCTGCGCGGGATCCTCGCCGGCCGCGGCTTCGTCGACGAGGCCGTCCCGCTCGCCGGCCTCCGCCACGCCGCTCGCGACACGGGCGCGCGGCCGCCCGCGGGCTACCGCATCCGCCCGGTCGCGGAGGGCGAGGAGCAGGCCAAGGTCGACGCGCACCGACGGGCGTGGAAGCCGGTCGAGCTGCCCTTCACCGACGGATCCGGCGAGGGCATCGACCCGGCTGCCGAGAGCCGCTTCGACGCGGTCGGCTACGCGGCCATGCAGACCGCGGCCGTCTACCGGCGCGACCTGGACCTCGTGATCGAGGCCCCCGACGGATCGCTCGCCGGCACCTGCACGGCGTGGCTCGACCCGGCGACCGGCTGGGCGGAGCTCGAGCCGCTCGGCGTCGTGCCCGCGCACCGCCGCAGGGGCCTCGCGCAGACCCTCGCGCTCGACGTGTGCCGCCGGGTCGGCGAGCTGGGCGGCCGCGACGTCTTCATCAACGCCTCCCCGCTTCCCTACTACCGCGCGCCGTGGGACGCGTACGTCGCCGCGGGCTTCACGCCGATGGAGCGCGGCACGCGGATGCACCGCCTCGCCTGACGCCCGCGGCCTACCCTGGCGGCATGACCGTCGACCCCCAGGCCACCGTCCGCGCGCTCCCCGGATCGCCCGCGCCCGACATCGCCCCCGACGCCCTCGTGGCGGCGGGGGCGCGCGTCGTCGGCCGGGTGACCCTCGCGGCGGGATCCAGCGTCTGGTTCAACGCCGTGCTGCGCGCCGAGGCCGCGGACATCGTGATCGGCGCGGGCTCCAACCTGCAGGACAACGTGAGCTGCCACGTCGACGCGGGCTTCCCGCTCACCGTCGGCACGGGCGTGAGCGTCGGCCACAACGCGGTGCTGCACGGCTGCACCGTCGAGGACGACTGCATCGTCGGCATGTCCGCCACCGTGATGAACGGCGCGGTCGTGGGCCGGGAGTCGCTGCTCGCGGGCGGCACGGTGGTGTTGGAAGGGCAGAGCATCCCGCCGCGCTCGCTCGTGGCGGGCGTGCCCGGCAGGGTGCGGCGCGAGCTCACGGACGAGGAGGTCGCGGGGCTCCGGGCGAACGCCGCGCACTACGTGGAGAACGCGCGGCTGCACTCCGGCACGATCCCGACGCCGGCCGTGCTCCTGGCCGCGTCGACGGACCCCGGACGCGAGGAGGGGACGGCCTGACCGGCCGTCCCCTCCTGCATCGCCGCCGCACGGTCGAGTCGAGCGTCGTCGCGGCGAGCGCCGTCAGCCGCGCAGCTCGGCGGCCAGGCGCGCGTCGCGCTCGGCGGCCAGCACCACGTTGACGAGCAGCATCGCGCGCGTCATCGGACCCACGCCGCGCGGGTTCGGCGACAGGTGCCCGGCGACCTCGGCGACGGCCGGGTCCACGTCGCCCGTGAGGCGCGCCGTGCCGGTCTCGGGATCCACGACGCGCGTGATCCCGACGTCGAGCACCGCGGCGCCCGGCTTCACCCACTCGGGCCGGATGAGGTGCGCGACGCCGACGGCCGCGACCACGATGTCCGCCCGGCGGACCTCCTGCTCGAGGTCGCGCGTGCGCGAGTGCGTGAGCGTGACGGTGGCGTCGAGGCCCTTGCGCGTGAGCAGCAGGCCGAGCGGGCGCCCGACCGTGAGGCCGCGGCCGACGACGACCACGTGCTGGCCGGCGATGGGCACGTCGTAGCGCTGGAGCATCTCGACGATGCCCGCGGGCGTGCACGGCAGCGGCGAGGTCAGCTCGCCCTGCACGCCGAGCACGAGGCGCCCGAGGTTCGTCGGGTGCAGGCCGTCCGCGTCCTTCGACGGGTCGATGAGCTCGAGCATCGCGTTCTCGTCGATGCCCGCGGGCAGCGGCAGCTGCACGATGTAGCCGGTGACGGCCGGGTCGGAGTTCAGGCGCTCGATGGCCTGGCGCACGTCGGCCTCGCTCGCGTCGGCCGGGAGGTCGACGCGGATGGACTCGATGCCCACCTCGGCGCAGTCGCGGTGCTTGCCCGCGACGTACGAGCGCGATCCGGGGTCGTCGCCCACGAGCAGCGTGCCGAGGCCGGGCACGAGGCCCTGCTCCCGGAGCGCGCGGATCCGCACGGCCAGCTCGGACTTGACGGCCGACGCGGTGGCGACGCCGTCGAGCACGACCGCGGTCACTGGGTGAGGCCCTCGTAGAGCGGGAAGCCGTCGGTGAGCGTGAGCACGCGGGCGCGCAGGCTCGCGAGGTCGCTGCCGGGCTTCAGGGTCTCGGCGATGACGTCCGCGACCTCGGTGAACTCCGCCTCGCCGAAGCCGCGGGTCGCGAGCGCCGACGTGCCGATGCGGACGCCGGAGGTGACCATCGGCGGGCGCGGGTCGAACGGCACCGAGTTGCGGTTGACCGTGATGCCGACCTCGTGCAGCGCGTCCTCGGCCTGCTTGCCGTCGATCTCGGAGTGGCGGAGGTCGGCGAGCACGAGGTGCACGTCGGTGCCGCCGGTGAGCACGGAGACGCCGGCCTCGGTGGAGTCGGCGGCCGTGAGGCGCTCGGCGAGGATCTGCGCGCCCTGGATGGTGCGGCGCTGGCGGTCCGCGAACTCCTCCGTGGCGGCGATCTTGAACGCCGTGGCCTTGGCCGCGATGACGTGCATGAGCGGCCCGCCCTGCTGGCCCGGGAACACGGCCGAGTTGAGCTTCTTGGCGAGCGCGGTGTCGCGGCTGAGGATCACGCCCGACCGGGGACCCGCGAGGGTCTTGTGCACGGTGGAGGAGACGACGTCCGCGTAGGGGACGGGCGAGGGGTGGACGCCGGCGGCGACGAGCCCGGCGAAGTGCGCCATGTCGACCCAGAGCTTCGCGCCGACCTCGTCCGCGATGGAGCGGAACGCCGCGAAGTCGAGGTGCCGGGGGTACGCCGACCAGCCGGCGATGATGACCTGCGGGCGGTGCTCGAGCGCCTTCTCGCGCACGACGTCCATGTCGATGAGGAAGGTGTCGGGGTCCACGCCGTAGGCCGCGGCGTCGTAGAGCTTGCCGGAGAAGTTGAGCTTCATGCCGTGCGTGAGGTGGCCGCCGTGCGCGAGCTCGAGGCCGAGGATCGTGTCGCCGGGCTGCGCGATGGCGGCGAGGACGGCCGCGTTCGCCGTGGCGCCCGAGTGCGGCTGGACGTTGGCGAACTCCGCGCCGAACAGGCTCTTCGCGCGGTCGATAGCGAGCTGCTCGGCGACGTCGACGAACTCGCAGCCGCCGTAGTAGCGGCGGCCCGGGTAGCCCTCCGCGTACTTGTTGGTGAGCACGGACCCCTGCGACTGCAGCACCGCGCGCGGCACGAAGTTCTCGCTGGCGATCATCTCGAGGGTGCCGCGCTGGCGGCCGAGCTCCTGCTCGAGCACGGCCGCGATCTCGGGATCGACCTCGGAGAGGGGGGCGTTGAAGGACTGGTCGACGGGCATGGGACTCCTTGAGCACGGTGGACGAATGGATGCGTCGTGGCCCAGGCGTACGGCCACCAACCGTGTGAGTCGCTCCCCGATGGTGACCCATCCGAACGCCAGTCGCGACGTCGTCGAGCCTACCCGGGCGGGCGCGCGGGCGCGAGGCGCACGGGCGTGCGACCGGTGCCCGCTCGGGCGCGCGCCTGGCCGCCGAGCGAGGAAAAGCGAAGGGCACGAATGGATGGGCCGGTCACGAGCGCCCCTCGCCCGTAGGATCGAGGGGTCGGGCGACGGTGCCCGCCGTATGCGGAGGAAGGACCGAGCATGGGGAGCGCAGCGCTCACGACCGATCCCGCGGCAGGCGGACACGACCGCGACGACGACGCGCACGCGGACGGCGCCCCCGTCGACGCGCCCCCGGTGGACCGCGACGCGCTCGCCGCCGACCTCCGCCCGCTCGTGGGCGACGAGGCCGACGCCCTCGCCGACGCGCTGGCCGCCGACCTCCGCGAGGTGCGCGCCCGACGCGCCCCCGCGGCCGGATCCCCCACCGACCTCGACCTCGACCGCCGCACCGGCGGCGTCTGCTACGTCGACCGCTACGCCGACGACCTGCGCGGCCTCGCCGCCCGCGTCCCGTACCTCCGCGAGCTCGGCCTGACGCACCTGCACGTGACGCCCGTCGCGGCGCCGGCCGACGACGACACCGACGCTCTGCTCGCGCCGGGCGTGCGCGTGCGGCCGGGCCTCGGATCCGCCGCCGACCTCGCCGACCTCGCCGACGCGCTCCACGACGCGGGTCTCACGCTCGCGGTCGACCTCTCCTCCGGGCTCACCGACGCATCGCGCGCCGACCGGATCCGCTCCGCCGCCGTCGAGGCCGTCGCCCTGGCCGCCTCGGGCGCCGACGTCGTGCGCGTCGACGCGGCCGCCGTCCTCGGCGGACGCGACGACGCCGCGGGCGCCGCCCTCCTCCGCGCGATCGGCGTGCTCGGCCGCCGCCTGGCCCCCGCCCTCGCCCTGGCGGTCGCCGCCGACGCCGACCCGCACGCGCCCGCCGCGCTCCTCGACGGCGACGCCGTGCGCCTCGCCGACGACCCCGCCCTCCCCGCGCTCGTCTGGGAGGCCCTCGCCACCCGCTCCCCCGCGCTGCTCGCCCGCGCCCTCGAGCGCCGCGGCGAGGCGCCGGCCGGATCCGCGTGGGTCGCCCGCGTCCGCAGCCACGACGCCCTCCGCTGGACCTTCGACGACGACGACGCGCGCGCCCTCGGCATCGACCCCGACGAGCACCGCCGCTTCCTCGCCGATTACCACGTGGGCCGCTTCCCCGGCAGCCACGCGCGCGGCGTCCGGCACGCCGACGGCGCGGTCGCCGGCACCACCGCCTCCCTCGCGGGCCTCGAGCAGGACGACCCGGGCGCGGTCGAGCGGATCCTCCTCGCCCACTCCATCGCCCTCAGCACCGGCGGCCTCCCGCTGATCGTGCTCGGCGACGAGGTCGGCCAGCTCAACGACTACGGCTACGACGACGTCGAGGCGCACGCCGAGGACAGCCGCTGGGTCAACCGCCCGCTCTACCCCTTCGAGCGCTACGACCAGCGCGACGACCGCACCACGAGCACGGGCGTGATCCACGCCGGGCTCCGCCGGCTCGTCGCGGTCCGCCGCGCGACGCCCGCCCTCGCCGGCACGCGGATCCTCGGCTTCCACGCCAACGACCCGCACGTCCTCGGCTACCAGCGCCCGCACGAGGACGGCACGGTGCTCGTGCTCGCCAACCTCGGCGACGAGCCCGCGACGGTGTCCGCCGAGACGCTCGGCGGGTTCGCGGAGCACGCCGTCGACCTGGTGCGCGACGAGCGCCTCCGCCTCACCAAGGGCATCGTCCTCAGCCCGCGCACCTTCGTCTGGCTCCAGGCGGCTCTCGACCTGCCGTGACACACTCGCAGTCACAGGCGGGTCGGCACGGAGGAACGGCATGAGCGACGAGGGACGCGGCACGGGTCGGCCTCCGGGGAGCCCACGCGGCGCCGGCGGCTTCGCCTGGCCCATGTGGGTCAACATCGGCTGGATCGCGCTCGGCGCCTGGCACGTGCTCGCCCCCGTGAACGACGCGTCCGGCTGGCTCGGCATGTTCCAGATCGCGGTCGGCGTCTTCGGGATCCTGGCCGCGCGTCGCCGCGCCCGCCGCCTCGCCGAGGCCGAGGCCGACGCGATGCCGCTCGACGAGGCCACCCGGGTGCCCGCCGACGTCGACGAGGAGCGCGTGCGCCTCGACCAGGCCACCGCCGCGCACGCCGAGATGGACGAGCGGCTGCGCGCCCTCGCCCTGCAGCTCGAACAGCCCGGCGACCCCGCGGCGGACCCCGACAAGCCCGAGCCCCCGCACCAGCCCGGCACCCGCGGGCGCGGACGCCGCGGACGCGCCCGCACCCGCGACGCCGGGCTCGCCGACGACGGCCTCCCGCCCGTCGCCCGCTGGTAGCGGACCCGGCGGGTCGCGCGTCCCGCGTCAGCTGGCCCGCGCCACCCCGCGCGACATGATCGCCGAGGTGAGCGCGTCGATGGAGGCCCGCGGCCCCGCCAAGTTGTCCATCAGCACGTAGTCCACCTCGTCGAGCTCCGGCAGGCCGAGGCGCGCGGTGACCTTCACGAGGTCGGTCGGGATCAGCGCCTGCGGCAGCACCGCGACGCCCATGCCGGCACGCACGGCCGCGAGCACGCCGTTCACGTCGCGCGTGCTGCACGTGATGCGCCAGGTGCGGCCCGCGCGCTCGAGCGCGTCCATCGCCATCTGCCGGCTGATGCTCGGGGCGCGGTACGCGATGAGCGGCACGGTCGCGCCCGCCTCCACGAGCGTGCGCTCGAGGCCCACCCACACCATCCGGTCGCGGCCGACGAGCTGCGCGCCGGGCTGCTCGTCGACGGTGGTCTTGGTGAGGATCAGGTCGAGCTGGCCCGCCAGCAGCCGCCGGTGCAGCGGCCCGCTCTGCGTGACCGTGAGCTCCAGCTCGATCTGCGGGTGCAGCTGCCGGAAGTGGCGCAGGATCCGCGGCAGCTGCGTGATCGCGAGGTCGTCCGCGGTGCCGAAGCGCAGGCGGCCGCTCACCGCGGATCCGCCGAAGTAGCTCTCCGCCGCCTGATGCGCGGCGAGGATCGTGCGCGCGAACCCGGCCATGGCGTCGCCCGCGTCGGTGAGGCGCATGGCACGGGTGTCGCGCGCGATGAGGGTGCGGTCGACGGAGCGCTCGAGCCGGCGCACCTGCTGGCTCACGGTCGGCTGGCTGATGCCGAGGCGCGCGGCCGCCTGCGTGAAGCTGCGGGTGTCGGCGACGGCGAGGAAGGTCCGCAGCAGGGTGGGATCGAGCACGGCGCCTCCCGGCCATTCGAATGCGTGATGCCACTCATCATGTCGAGACGGGATCCGAATGGGAAGCCCGCGGGTAGCGTCGGAGTCGGCCCACGGAGGGCCGCACCCATGCAGAACCGATCCGCTCATACGCAACGCACCCCGCAGGACACATGACACCCCCGCCGAACGCCTTCCCCCCGACCGCCCCGCTCCCGATCCAGACCCGCCGCCCGCCGTGGCGCCACACGCTCATCGCCCTGAGCGTGCCGAACTTCCGCCGGTTCACGGCCTCCAACGTCATCGCCATGACCTCGGGCTGGATGCAGCGCATCGCCCAGGACTGGCTCGTGCTCGAGCTCACCGGCAGCGTCACCGCGGTCGGCATCACGGTCGCGATGCAGTTCGCGCCCATGCTGCTGTTCGGCCTGCTCGGCGGCGTCATCGTCGACCGGTGCTCGAAGCGGATGCTGATGATGATCACCCAGGGCACCTACGCGCTCCTCAGCGCGCTGCTCGCCGTGCTCACCCTGTCGGGTGCGGTCGAGGCGTGGCACATCTTCGCCATCGCGTTCGCGACCGGGCTGGTGACGGTGATCGACAACCCGGCGCGCCAGGTGTTCGTCACCGAGATCGTCGGGCAGCAGCACCTGCGGAACGCCATCAGCGTCAACTCGTCGGTGTTCCAGCTCGGCGGCATGGTGGGTCCGGCGCTCAGCGGGGTCCTGCTGCTCGCGGTCGGCGCCGGCTGGTCGTTCGCGATCAACGCGGTCGCGTGCGTCGTCGTGGTGCTCACGCTGTGGAGCCTGAGGACGCGCGACCTCATCCGCATCCCGCCCGCCCCGCGCCGCCGCGGCCAGCTCGCGGAGGGCCTCCGGTACGCGCGGTCGAAGCCGACCATCCTCTGGCCCGTCGTGCTCGTGGCCGTGTTCAGCGTCTTCGGGCTGACCATGCCCGTGCTCCTCGCGGCGTTCGCGAGCGACGTGTACGACGTGGGTGCCGGCGGCTACGGCCTCTTCAACTCGATGGTCGCGATCGGCGCGCTCACGGGCGCGCTGCTCTCGACGCGGCGGGCGACCGTGCGGCTGCGGACCATCGTGGTCGGCGTCGGGATCACGGGCCTGCTGCAGGCGACGGCGGGCCTCATGCCGGGGATCGCGCCGTTCGCGGCCGTGCTCGTGACGGTCGGCATGGCGTCGCTGCTGTTCCAGACCGCGGCGAACTCGCTCGTGCAGCTCTCCAGCAACGTCGCCATCCGCGGCCGGGTGATGAGCGTCTACGTGCTCGTGCTGCTCGGCGGCCAGGCCGTCGGCGGTCCGCTCATGGGCGGGATCGTCGAGGCGTGGGGAGTGCACGTCGGCATGGTCGTCTCGGGCGGCGTGCCCGCCGTCGCGGCCGTCGTCGTGGCCGCGGTCCTCGCCCGGCGCGGGCAGCTGACCCTCGAGGTCGTGGTGCGGCGGCACGTGCCGCGGGTGCGGATCACGCCGCGGGCGCCCGGGGCCGGCCGCCCCCGTCCCGCCGGAGCGGACGCGGGGACGACCGGCGGCGGGATCAGCCGCGCACGTCGATCGCGCGGTGGCGCTGCTGCACGCCGGCCGGGCCGTACGGGTACTCGGACACCACGGGTGCGCTCACCGCGCTGAGCGACGCGATCTCGTCGGCCGTGAGCGCGAGGTCGGCGGATGCCATGTTGTCCTCGAGCTGCTCGACCGTGCGGGCGCCGAGGATCACGCTGGTCACCGCCGGCTGCGCCTCCAGCCACGCGAGCGACACGCGGGCGGAGCTGGACCCGTGCGCGTCGGCGATCCGCCGCACCTCGTCGAGGATCGCCCACGTGCGCTCCTGGCCGTTCCGCGGCGTGAACGCCTCCATGCCGCGCTCCGGGTCCTCGCCGAGGCGGGTGGCCCCGGTCGGCGTCTCGTCGCGGCGGTACTTGCCGGTGAGCCAGCCGCCCGCGAGCGGCGACCAGGGCAGCAGGCCGATGCCGGCGTCGAGCGACGCGGGCACGATCTCCGACTCGATCTCGCGCACGAGCAGGCTGTACTGCGGCTGCAGCGTCACGGGCGGCGTGTACCCGAGCGCCTTCGCGAGCCCCACGGCCTTCGTCAGCTGCCAGCCCAGGTAGTTGGAGAAGCCGTAGTACGAGATCTTGCCGGCGCGCACGGCGTCGTCGAGGAAGCGCAGGGTCTCCTCGAGCGGCGTCACGGCGTCCCACGCGTGCATCTGGTACAGGTCGATCGTGTCGACGCCGAGGCGCCGGAGCGAGTCGTCGAGCGCGCGGGTGAGGTGGCGGCGCGAGGTGCCGACGTCGTTGTTCCCCTCCCCCATCGGGAAGCGGCCCTTCGTGGCGACGACGAGCTGGTCGGCCTCGGCCGGGTGCGCCTTCAGCCAGCGCCCGACGATCTCCTCCGAGACGCCCGACGTGTAGACGTCGGCCGTGTCGATGAACGTGCCGCCGCCTTCGACGTACGCCTCGAGGATGCGGCCCGAGGTCTCCTCGTCCGCCTCCGCGCCGAAGGTCATGGTGCCGAGCGCGTAGGTCGAGACGACCGCGCCGCTGTTCCCGAGATTCCGGTACTGCATGTGGTTCCTCCATCGGATCCGCCCGGGGCGTCGCTGCCCGGGGTCCCGTCCAGCATGCTCCGCGCGCGCCCGGGCGGCCGGATCGCCGTCGGTACCATGGGCGCATGTCCGTCGACGAGCTCTCCAGCGCCGCGCAGGACTACCTCAAGCTCATCTGGACCGCCACCGAGTGGTCCGAGCAGCCCGTCACCGTGACGCGCCTCGCCGAGCGGCTCGGGATCCGTCCCGCCACCGCGTCCGACGGCCTCCGCCGCCTCACCGCGCAGGGCCTCGTCGAGCACCGGCCGTACGGCAGCATCGAGCTCACCTCCGACGGCCGCCGGCACGCGATCCAGATGGTGCGCCGCCACCGCCTGCTCGAGACGTTCCTCGTGGAGGCGCTCGGCTACGGCTGGGACGAGGTGCACGACGAGGCCGAGGTGCTCGAGCACGCGGTCTCCGACGACTTCGTGGCGCGCATCGACGCGCACCTCGGGCACCCGTCCAGGGATCCGCACGGCGACCCCATCCCCTCGGCCGACGGCGAGCCGCACCTGCCCGACGCGACCGTGCTCGCGGACGCCGTGGCCGACCGGCCGCTGCGCGTGCGCCGCATCTCCGACGAGGACCCGCGGCTCCTGCGCGAGCTCGCCGAGCACGGCATCGGGCTCGACGCGACGCTCGTGCGGTCCGCCTCCGCCGACGCGTCGACGCCCGCCGCGTCGACGCCCGCCGCCGTGGTCGTCACGGTCGACGGATCCGCCGGCCGCCCGCTCACGGCCGCCGCGGCGTCCGCGGTCTGGGTCTCCGACGCGGGCTGATCCGCGGGTCCGGCCGGCGGCGTCAGCCCGTGACGGTCAGCACCACGAGCGCCACGTTCAGCACCACCACGAGCGACACCGCGACCCACGCCGCGATCCGCGTGAGCGGCCGGTCGACGTGGTCGCCCATCACGCGGCGGTCGCCCGTGAGGCGGATGAGCGGCACGAGCGCGAACGGGATCCCGATGCTCAGCACCACCTGGCTCACGACGAGCGCGGTGGTCGGCTCGACGCCGATCGCGAGGATCGCGAGCGCCGGGATGAGCGTCACCACGCGGCGCGCGAGGAGCGGCACCTTGACGTGCAGCAGCCCGCCCATGATCGCCGCGCCCGCGTAGGCGCCGACCGAGGTCGACGCGAGGCCCGACGCGAGGAGCCCCACCGCGAACACGACGCCGACGACCGGCCCGAGGGAGGCCGTGATGGCCGCGTGCGCGCCCTCGATCGAGTCGGTGCCGGGCACGCCGCCGAGGCTCGCGGCCGCGATGAGGAGCATCGAGATGTTGACGGCGCCGGCCACGGCGAGCGCGGTGATCACGTCCCAGCGCGTCGCGCGGAGCAGCCGCCGGAGCACGCCGTCGTCCGTCTGGACCCCGTGCCGGTCGCGGCTGAGCGAGGAGTGCAGGTAGACGGCGTGCGGCATCACGGTCGCGCCGAGCATGCTCGCGGCCAGCAGCACGCTGTCCGGCCCGTCGAAGCGCGGGAGCAGCCCGCCGGCGATGCCGGACGCCGACAGCGGGCTCACGACGAGGCCCGTGAGGAACCCGACCGTGATCACGAGCAGCAGCGCGCCGATCACGAGCTCGAACGGCCGCTGCCCGTGCCGGGACTGCACGGCGAGCAGGCCGATGGAGACGAGGCCGACGATCACGCCGCCCGCCACCAGCGGGATCCCGAACAGCAGGTGCAGCGCGATGGCCCCGCCGATGACCTCCGCGAGGTCGGTGGCCGCGGCGATCAGCTCCGCCTGCACCCAGAACGCGCGGCGGCGGGCGGTCGGCAGCCGCCGGCCGAGGAGCTCGGGGAGGCTGCTCCCCGTGACGAGGCCGAGCTTCGCCGACTGGTACTGCACGAGCACGGCGATGAGGTTGGCCGCGACGAGCACCCACACCAGCAGGTAGCCGTAGCGCGCGCCCGCGGTGAGGTTCGCGGCGACGTTGCCGGGATCCACGTACGCGATGGCCGCGACGAACGCCGGCCCGAGCAGGAGCACGAGCCGCGGACCCGTGACGGGCCGGCGCACGCGGCGCTCGGGGGCGGTGCGGGTCATGGCGGCCTCTCCGTCGAAGTGTTAGCCGAGGCTAACATCCGTTCGCGCACACAAGGAAGGGCCCGTCCGGGATCGGACGGGCCCTCGGGTTCCGCGGCGAGCGGGGCGGGCGCGGCGAGCGCGACGAGCGCGACGGCCGCGGCGGCCGTCCGAGCGGATCAGCTCGCGGAGCGCCCCGGCGCGAGGAACGCGGAGTCGTCGTCCGCCTCGCCGCGCACGATGCGCACCCACTGCGCGAGCAGCGCGGCGCCCGCCTCGTCGTGGATCAGGTCGCCGGCCGTGAGCACCGGGTACGGCGTCGCGGGGATCCCGTCGGCCGGGCGCACGTCGACGTGCGCGACCTCGTGCCCGTTCTCGTGCAGCCAGCCGGCCATCGCGTAGTCGGTGCGCGAGTCGCCGACCGTGCGCCAGCGCAGCGGCAGCGGGCCGCTGTCGGCGAGCAGCTCGAGCGCGCGGGCGGCGCCGAGGTCCTTGCCGAGGCGGACGGACTCGACGTCGGTCGAGATGATGGTGGGATCCACGCGCACCTGCACGTTCCCGTCGGCGTCGGGCACCTCGACGCCCTCGAGCACCGAGCCGAGCCCGTGCGCCGTGAGCATCTCGACCGCGCGCGCGTCGAGGTCGGGCTGCACCCGGAGGTAGTCGGCGGAGGCGACGCTCGTGAGCTGCTCGAGCGAGACCATCGCGTGCTTGGTGGTGTCGAAGAACATCCAGTCGGCGAAGCGCTCGGCGACGAGCCGCTCCATGTCGCGCATGTACGCCTCGGGCAGCGCGAGCGACCGGTCGACGTGCACCTCCCCCGCGCCCTCGGGCGTGATGGAGAACCACGACGCGCCCTTCTCGCACACCGCGTGCACGCGCGCGCCCTGCGGCAGCCCCGCGTCGATCAGCGGGCCGACGACCTGCGCGCGGATGAAGGCGTCCGAGCGCCCGGTGTTGAAGACGATGGGCACGCCCGCGGCGGCGAGCTCGACCAGGTCGGTCGCGATGCTCGGGATGGCGAGGGTGCGGGTGATCGGGCTGGCGATGGGGCCGTCGACGTCGAGGAGGAGGCCGAGGTGCGCGGGGGTCGTGGTCACGGCTCCATCCTCCCGCAGGCGACGTGCGCCCCGCCGCGGACGACGCCGCCGCCGCGGACGACGCCGCCGCGGAGGTCAGCCGGCGGTGCGCGCGGAGGCGGCGCGACCGCGGGCGGCCCGGCCCGCGGATCCGACGACGAGCACGGCTGCCACCGCCATCACCACGAGGTACGCGCCGGGCAGCGACGCGATCCCGAGCCCGTCGAGCAGGGCTCCGCCCACGAGCGCGCCGCCGCCGATGCCGACGTTGAACGCGGTCGTGTAGAACGCGCTGGCCGTGTCGCGGAAGGACGCGTGCGCCGCGTGCAGCATGCGCGTCTGGAGGAGCGACGGGATCGCGCCGAACGCGAGGCCCCAGAGGAGGAAGCCGGGGATCGCGACCGCCCAGAGCCCGGGCACGAGCGCCAGCGCGCTGACCCCGAGCGCTGCCGCCGCGAGCCCCGCGAGCACGCCCAGCTGCGGCCGGCTGGCGAACACGGTGCCCGCGAGGAGCAGGCCGAACGCGCCCGCGATCCCGTAGCCGAAGAGCATGGCGCTCAGCTGCTCCGGGGGGATGCCCATCACGCGCGTGACGAACGGGTCGACGTACGTGTAGAAGCCGTACTGGCCGATCATGATGACCATCGCGGTGAGGCACACGAACAGCACGCCGCCGACGCCCTGGCCCGCCATGCGCTGCCGGATCCCGACCCGCCCCGACGCGGACGCCGCCACGGGCGCCTCCCGCGCCGGCCGCCCGACCGCGGGCAGGAAGCGCCAGACGAGCACGATCCCGAGCAGCGTGAGCACGCCGATCCCCGCGAAGGCCGCGCGCCAGCCGAAGGCCTGCCCGGCCGCGGTGCCGAGCGGCACGCCGAGCACGAACGCGAGGCTGCCGCCGCCGACCGTGAGCGCGACGGCCCGGCCGATGAGCGCGGGCGGCACGAGGTGCGCCGAGTAGGCGCCGACGACGGCCCAGAACAGGCCGTGCGCGAGGCCGCCGAGCACGCGCGTCGCGACGACGAGCTCGAACGTGGGCGCGAGGGCGGTGAGCAGGTTGCTCGTCGCGAAGACCGCGAGCACCGCGAGGAGCAGCGCGTGCCGCGGCACCCGGCGGGTGAGGGCGGCGAGCGGCGCGCTGGAGAGGACCACGGCGATCGCGAACACGGAGACGAGGAGGCCGACGCGCGACTCCTCGACCCCGAGGTCGCCGCTCATCTCGCTGAGGAGCCCGGTGGGCAGCGTCTCGCTCGTGACGCTGAGGAACACGCACGCGGCGAGCGTGAGGATGCCGACCCAGGGGAAGCGGAAGGCGGGGTCCGCCGGGTCGTGCGGCGGCACCGGCGAGCGCCGGCCGGCGTGCGCGGCGCGGTCCGGATCGGGCAGGAAGATCGGGGAGGTGTTCGTCATGGAGACCCACAGGACGTCGACGGCGGGAGAGCTCCCGGGGCCGGCGGGATCCGCGCAGCCAGGCAATAGCCTAGACGGATGACCGACCAGGCCACCCGCGCGCAGCCGCCGCATCGCGTCCTCAGCTTCTCCTGCGACGACCGCCCCGGGATCGTGCACGCCATCGCCGGCGCGATCGTCGAGGCCGGCGGCGACATCACCGAGTCGCAGCAGTTCTCGAGCGCCGACACGGGCCGCTTCTTCATGCGCCTGCAGATCCAGACGGCCGCCGACGACGACCGGCTGGCCGACGCCCTCGCCGCCGTCGTCGAGCGCTACGACGCCAGCTGGCACCTCGACGAGGTCGGCCGGCCGCTGCGCACGCTCGTGCTGGGATCCACCGCCGAGCACTGCGTGAACGACCTGCTGTTCCGCCAGCGCGCGGGCCAGCTGCCCGTCGAGATCCCGCTCGTGCTCAGCAACCACGGGAAGCTGGCCGACCTCGCGGGCTTCTACGGCGTGCCCTTCGAGCACGTGCCCGTCACCGACGACGCGTCGAAGCGGGCGTTCGAGGAGCGGGTGATCCGCGCGGTCGAGGAGCACGACGTCGAGCTGGTGGTGCTGGCGCGCTACATGCAGATCCTCTCCCCCGAGCTGTGCGCGCGGCTCAGCGGCCGGATCATCAACATCCACCACTCCTTCCTCCCCGGCTTCAAGGGCGCGAACCCCTACAAGCAGGCGCACGCACGCGGCGTGAAGCTCATCGGCGCGACCGCGCACTTCGTCACGAGTGACCTCGACGAGGGCCCGATCGTGGAGCAGAACGTGGTGCGCGTCGACCACTCCCGCAGCGCCCGCGAGCTCATGGCCATCGGCCAGGACGAGGAGTCGCGCACCCTCACGCAGGCCGTGCGCTGGTTCGCGGAGCACCGCGTGCTGCTCGACGGGGCGCGCACGATCATCTTCCGCTGACGCCGTCGGCGCGCCTGACACCGTCGGCGCGCACCGCGTCGTCGGCGGGCACCGCCCCGGGCATGCGAGAGGGGCGGGCGCCTCCCGGCGCCCGCCCCTCGAGCGGTGGTCCTACGTCAGCCGGATCAGCGGCTCACGTAGAGGTACTTCGGCGCGCTGGTCTTCGCCGCGTTCGCGTCGTCGCCCGCGTACTCCGCGGTCACCGCGTAACGGCCCTTCGTGTACGCCGGCAGCTCGACGCGGCCGGTGCCGGACGCGTCGAGTGCGACCTCGAACGAGTCCGAGCCGACCTTGACGGTGACGATGCCGGTGGGCGCCGCCTTCGCGCGGCTGTCGACCTTGACCGTGACGACGGCCTTCTGCGCGCTGGTCAGCACGGGCGGCTTGACGCTCACCGTCACGGTGCTGGCCAGCTTGATCACGACGGGCTCGCTGGTCGCGGTGCCCGAGGGCCCCGTCGCGGGCTTCGCGGTGACGACGACCGTGATCTCCTTGCCCGACACCGACGGCGAGACCCGGTAGGTCGCGCGCGTCTGGCCGGCGATCGGCTTGCCGTCCGCGAACCATCGGTACGAGAACGCGAGGCCCTCCTGGTCCCACGTGCCGGTCGACGCCGTGAGCGTCTGGCCGGCGACGGGCGTGCCCGTGATCACGGGCGGCGCGGTCGCGACCGGGGCCGGGATCGCGCCGGACTCGATGCGCACGTACGTCGACGCGTCGGTTCCCGCGTAGGCGACGCGGCCGAGGTACGCGGTCTCGGGGGCGAGCCCGCTCCACGAGGCCGTGTAGGTGACCGGTCGGCTCTGCACCGCGTCGAGCGGGTTCGGGGACACCGTGAAGGCGCCCTCGTCCGTCGACTCGGAGAGGTCGAACTGCGTGACCGTGAAGTCCTGCGTGGTCTGGCCCGCCGGGATCGAGAAGACCGACACGACGACGACGTAGTCGCCCGCCTTCGGCGTCTCGATGGTCACGGACTCGTCGGCCGACTCGGTCGCCGAGGAGAACTCCTCGACCGGCTTCCCGCCCTCGAGGCGGAACACCGAGAGGTCGAGGTCCGCCTCGTCATCCGCCGAGTCGAGGTCGATCCGGGTGGCGAGCTGGCCCGCCGGGACGGTCGTCTCGTACTCGAACTCCGCCTTCGCGGGGCCCGTGCCGGAGATCGGCGAGGACGCGTCGGCCGGGTTCGCGTAGACGCGGCCGGCCGCCAGGCCCTCCGCGGCGAGCGCGATCGGGCCGGTGGTGCCGGGCGTCACGGTGACGTCGACGGATCCGGTGATCCCCTTCCCCTGCACCTCGTCGGGCGCGGCGATGGAGACCGGGTTCACCGCGATCGGGCTGCGCACCGTGGTGGCGCCGCTCGTCCAGGTGAGCGATCCGGTGGCGTACGCGTCGACGGGCGCCGTGGTGCGCGTGAACGCGACCTCGAACGACTTCGTCTGGCCCGCCTCGGTGAACTCCAGCGTCTTCGGGGTCACGTCGGCCGTGACGCCCTCGAGGCCCTGGATGCTCGCCGTGTAGGTGCCGGCGCGCGTGGAGGTGACCTCGCGCGTCACGGTCTCGGAGCCGGTGAGGGCGCCGATCGCGATGCTCGCCAGGTTGAGCTCCGAGGGGTCGACCGGGTCGACGCCCGTCGCGTAGCCGGTGGCCGCGAGGTAGGCGACCCAGTCGTCGTAGCCGTTGAGGTACAGCAGGCCGGCGTCGAGGTAGCGGCGCGCGTCGACGTGGCCGGCGCCCTGGGCGAACGGATCCGTGACCGGGTCGCCGTCCGCGTCCTTCGTGTCGTACGCGGTCGTCATGAGCGCGGACTTGATCTCCGAGACGGGCGCGTTCGGGCGCTCGCCCAGGTAGAGCAGCGCGAGGCCGGCCACGTGCGGGGCCGCCATCGACGTGCCCGACAGGAGCGCGAAGGTCGGCTCGGCGCCCTCCGCGTTGTTCGTCGCCGCGATGATCGAGACGCCGGGCGCCGTGACGTCCGGCTTCAGGATGTCGCTGCCGTCCGCGAGGACCGGGCCGCGCGAGCTGAAACCGGCGACCTGGGGGGTCGGGGCGGAGACGCCCGTCGTGTTGTCCGGCACCAGGGTGACGGTGGCGCCGGGCGTGGCCGCGTACGCGGAGACCGCGGCGTAGACGTCGGCGTCGAGGTGGACGGTCGGCACGGCGTGCGTGTCGGCGTCGATCGAGTTGGGCGTCGGGTTCACGAGCACCATGCCGATGCCGCCCGCGCGCTCGACCTCGGCCGACTTGGCGACGCGATCGACGACGCCGCGCTCGCACAGGACGATCTTCCCGGCCGTCTTCGCCGGGTCGAGGGTTCCGGGTCCGCACAGGGCCGGCGTGGTCGCACCCGCCGCGGCGACGGAGGCCGCGGTCACGAAGGCGCCCGAGACGGGCTCGGTCACGGTGATCGACGAGCCCGCGAACTGCTGCCCGTCGCCGAGCTGGGCCGTGGCCTCGAAGTTGCCCGCGACGGTGCTCGCGGCGACCGTGGTGATCCACGGCGACGCGTTGTCGAGGGTGGAGGCGCCGGGGCCGGAGTTGCCCGCGGAGGCGGAGACGAAGATGCCCGCGCTGGCCGCGCCGAGGAACGCCTTGTCGGTCGCGGAGAACGTGGTCTGCGCGGATCCGCCGCCGATGGAGTAGTTGATGACGTCGACGCCGTCCTCCGTCGCCTGCTCGATGGCGGCGACGAGGTCCGCGCCGGCGCAGCCGTCGTCGTCCTGCGAGGAGTTGTCGGGGCCCGACCAGCAGACCTTGTACGCGGCGATCTTCGACGCGGGCGCGACGCCCGAGATCTCGCCGAGCGGGTTGCCGTCGACGGTGGCCTCCACGCCGGCGTTGCCCGCCGCGGTGGATCCGGTGTGCGACCCGTGGCCGTCGCCGTCGCGCGGGGAGACGTACTCGCCCGTCGCGGCGGTGCCGATGTTCTTCTTGCCGAAGCCGTCCACGAAGTAGCGCGCGCCGACGATCTTGGTGCTGCAGTCGGCCGCGGTGAACTGCTCGCCGGTCTGGCAGACGCCGGCGAACTGCGTGCCGTCGCCCTTGTCGAAGCGGATCGTGGATCCGTCGAGGTAGGGCGCGTCCCCCGCGGCGGTGCCGAGCGGCTCGCCCGCGAAGGACGGGTTCTCGGGCGCGATGCCCGTGTCGATGACGCCGATGACGGCGCCCTCGCCCGCGTTCTCCTGGCCGCCCGTCCTCGCCCAGACGCCGTCGGCGCCGGTGAGGCCGAGGAAGTCGGCCGCGGGGGTGGAGGTGGGGTGGTAGATGCGGTCGGGCTCGACGCTCAGGACCTTCCGGTCGCTGGAGAGCTCGGCGGCCTGCTCGGCGGTGAGGTCGGCGGAGAACCCGTTGACCGTCAGGGAGTAGGAGTAGTCGATGTCGGCGCCGACGCTGGCGGCGACGTCGCGCTGCTGCTCCTCCAGGTAGTCCGTGTACTCGGCGACGGGGGCGGATCCCGCGTCGAGCTGCGTGCCCGAGCGGGCCTCGGTGGCGGCGAGCCCGGAGACGCCGCCCTGGTAGGTCGCGGCGGCCTCGTCGGCGAGGGTCACGATGTAGCGGCCGTCCTCCAGCTCGGACGACGGCGTCGCGATGCTCGGCGCGGGGGCGGCGAGCGCGCCCCCCGCTCCGAACGAGACGAGGCCGGCGGCGACGAGGGCGGTGGCGGCGACGGAGGCCGTCGCCCGGCGCAGCGAGGATGCGCGGTCCGACTCCGGGTGGAGCCGAGGGAAGCGTGGGATCACGAACACGTCCTTCAGATGGGGATCAGTGGTCCGAACGCGCCCCTTGCGACGCGCACGAAACCTCAACATACCCCGGGTATTCGCCCTGAGAAAGGCTCCGTGTTACCGCCGTGTAACACTTCCAGACCGGCTGCGATCGCCGCGCTGCCGGGCATCCGCGCGCGGTTGCTCGCTGCCCGGCGTCCAGCTCCACCACCTACCACCAGGCTGTCTTTCAGCCTCTTCCGCGCCGTCCCGTGCATGGGCATCTGCCGCGCGCACGACGGAGGGCGGGTGCCACCGGCACCCGCCCTCCGTCGTCACCTCGCGATGATCAGCGCACGAGGATCCTCTGCGCGCGGCTCGTGCCCCCGCTGACGAGGTGATCGCCCGCGTAGGAGGCCTGCACCGTGCGGGTCCCCGGTGCGACGCCCGTGATGTCGGCGCCGCCCGCGCCGGATCCGTCGAGGGGCACGTCATGCGCCTCGCCGTCCACGCTCACCCGCACCACCCCGGTCGCCGCCTGCGCCGCGGCCGACGTCACCGACACCTGCACGTGCACGGTCCCGCTCGCCGTACCCCGCGGTCGCGTCACCTGCAGGTGCACCGTCGCCACGTCTCGCGCGGTGACGGTCGGGCTCGTGGCGACGCCCGTCCGCCCGTCGGACGCGGTGGCCGTCACCCGCACGGCGAGCGCCGCCCCCGCGACCGCCGGGGTCACGCGGAACGCGGATCCCGTCGCCCCCGCTATCGGTGTGCCGTTCGACAGCCACTGCGTCGCGAGCGTGACGCCCTGCGGCGTCCACTCCCCCGTCGACGCCGTGAGCGTCTGGCCGACGTCCGGCGTGCCGGTGATGGCGGGAGCCGTCGCCGCGGCGGGCGCGGCCGACGCGGCGGGCGTCGTGACGCCCACGAGGGTGGTGGCGGTGGTCCCGCCGTAGCTCACGAGCCCCACGTACGACGTCCCCGCGGCGAGACCCGACCACGAGGCCGTGTAGGTGGCCTTCTTCCCCGCGGTGACGGGGAGCTGGGCCGGCGAGACCTGGAAGGATCCCTCCCCGCCCGTGCCCTGCACGTCGTACCGCGTGAGGTCGTAGTCGACGCTCGTCGCCGAGCCCGCGAGCTTCGATGCCCCCACGGAGACGATGTAGTCGCCAGCCTCGGGCGCCGGCACGACGATGCGCTCGGACAGCGAGGCCGTGTCCTGCAGGGCGACCAGCGTGCGGTCGTCGTCGGTCGTGCCCGCCTTCTCCAGCTGCATCACGAGATCGGAGGCCCCGTCGACCGGTACCGCGTCGAGGACGAGCGCCTTCTCGCCCGCCTTCACCGTGATCTTGTTCTCGTCGCCCTCGGTGGTGCTGACGGTGCCCGTGTGACCGGTCTTCCCGTCGCCCAGCAGCTGGCCGCGCGCGAGCCCGGCGGTCGTCAGCGGGATCTTGCCCGTGATGCCTGCGTCGACGGACACGTCGACCTTCCCGCTCGTGCCGGTGACGTCGACCGTCGCCGGGGCGGAGACCGCGGTCGGCCGCACCGCGATGGGGCTGCGGACGGTGCCGGCGGATCCGCTCCAGGTGAGCGAGCCGGTCGACCACGTGTCGGACGGCGCCCCGCGCTTCGCGGTGATGCGCACCTGGAAGGACTTCGTCTGGCCCGGAGCCGTGAACGTCAGCCGCGCGGGCGTGACCTTCACGTCCGCCTGGGACACCCCCTGGACGGATGCCGTCCAGGTGCCCGCGGTCAGCGACGTCACGGTGCGCGTGACGGTCGTGGATCCCAGGAGCTTCCCCACGCCGATGCTCGGCAGGTTCAGCTGGGACGGGGCGATCGGCGCCACCGGGTGCGGCAGCGCGAGCCCCGTGGCCGCGGCGTAGGCGGCCCAGTCCTTCGCGCCGCTCGGGTAGAAGAGGCCGGGCTGCAGGAACCGGTCCGGGGCGATCTGCCCCGCTCCCTGGGCGAAGGGATCGGTGACGGTCTTGCCGTCCGCGCCGACCGTGTCGGTCGCGGTCGTCATGATCGCCGACTTGACCTCCGCCGGCGAGGCCTTCGGGTGGACGCCGAGGTAGAGGAGCCCGAATCCCGCGATGTGCGGCGAGGACATGGACGTGCCCGAGTACGCGGCGAATGCGGGCTTGCCGCCGTCGTCGCTGATCGCGGCCAGGATGCCCACGCCCGGGGCCGTGACGTCCGGCTTGATGGTGTCACCGCCGTCGACCGCCTCGGAGGGGCCGCGGGAGCTGAATCCCGCGACCTGGGGCGCGGGCCGCTCGACGCCCGTCGTGTTCCCCTTCGTCAGGGTGGCCGTGGCACCGGCCTTCGCCGCGTACGCGTCGATCGCGGCGTGCGAGTCGGCGTCGAGGTGCACCGTGGGGACGCTGTGGAGGTCGAGGTCCTCGGAGTCGGACGTGACGTTGCTGAGCACCATGCCGATGCCGCCCGCGCGCTCCACCTCCGCGCTCTTGTCGACGCGGGCGACCACGCCCCGGTCGCACAGCACGATGCGGCCGCGCACCTTGGCCGGGTCCAGCGTGCCGTCGCCGCACAGCTCGGGGGACGCGGCGCCCTTCAGCCCGGAGTCCGCCGACCGCACGAGGGGCCCCGTCACCGGGGACCCCACGGTGACGGAGGCGCCGCTGTAGCTCGCCCCACTGCCCAGCGTGACCGTCCCGGAGTAGTTGCCCGGCACGCTGCTGGCGGCGACGGTGGTGATCCACGGCTCGGAGTTGGAGACCGTCCCGGCGTCGGGGCCGCTGTTGCCCGCCGACGCCGCGACGAAGACGCCGGCGTTCGCGGCGCCGAGCAGGGCCCGGTCGTACGTGTCCTCCGGCTTGCCCGCACCGCCGAGCGACATGTTGATCACGTCGACGCCGTCCGCCGTGGCCTGCTCGATCCCGGCGACGATGTCCGACGTGGCGCAGCCGTCGTCGGTCTCCTTCTCCGGGTCGGGCCCGCTCCAGCACACCTTGTACGCCGCGATCTTCGCCGCGGGGGCGATGCCGGCGATGGTCTCCTGGACGGCGCCCGTGGTCGCCGTCACGCCCGCGTCACCCGCGGCCGTGCTCGTGGTGTGGCTCCCGTGCCCGGCGGTGTCGAGCGGGGAGACCTTCTCCTGCGGCCCGATCGGGCTGCCGCCCGCGGCCCAGCCGGCCTCGAACGCCCGGGCGCCGACGATCTTGGTGGAGCAGTCGTCGGCGGTGAACCCGTCGCCCGTCTGGCACGTCCCGTGGAAGACGCTGCCGTCGCCCTTGCGGAAGTCGATGCGGGATCCGTCGCGGTACGGCTCCGCCCCGGGCGTCGACCCGAGGGGCGTGCCCGCGAAGGAGGGGTTGTCCGGGGCGATGCCGGTGTCGAGGACGCCGATCACCGTGCCCTTGCCCGCCTCCCCGACGCCGCCCACCTTCGACCACAGGCCGTTCTCGGCCTCGAGACCGAGGAAGCGGGAGTCCGGCGTGGACGTGGGATGCAGGATCCTGTCGGGCTCGACGCTCAGCACGCGGCTGTCGTGCGCGAGCGCCTGGACCTGGGCCGCCGTGAGCTTCGCCGAGAACCCGTCGACCGTGAGCGAGTACCGGTCGGTCGGGGTGACGCCCACCGCGGTGGCCGCGGAGTCCTGGAGGTCCGTGAGGTGCTCGGAGTAGCGCTGCACGGCGTCCGACTGCGCGTCGAGTCGGGCGCCCGGATCGGCCTCCGTGCGCGCGAGCCCGTCGAGGGTGCCGTCGTAGGCCGCGGCGGGCTGGTCCCGCAGGGTCACGAGGTAGCTGCCGTCCTCGGCGCGGACGGGCACGGACGCGGTCGGCGCGTCGTCCGCCGTGGCGGTCGTCGTGCCGGCGGCGACGAGCGCGAACGCCAGGGCGCACGCGGCGAGGGGCCGAGCCGCGTGCAGCACGCGCCTCCTGCCGGGCGGGAGCGGGTCTCGATGGATGGGCATGGTCGTTCCCTCCTGTCACCGGCGGGCCGGCGTGCGGATCCGCGGTGCACCACGTGCGCTGCACGGCGGTCGCCGCCGTCGCGGACTCGCGTCGTCGACGCGATGGGGAGAACCGTAGGGAGGAGTCCACAGCCCGCGTCGGCCCTCTGCACACGCGATGCGCACCCGGGCATGCGAGAGGCCCCGCCCCCGTGTCGGGGGCGGGGCCTCTCGGCGTGCGGCGGCGTCGCGGACGACGCCTGCGGGATCAGGCCAGGCGCGCCTGCAGGTTGTCCGCGAGCGACGCGAGGAACTCCTCGGTCGTCTGGTACGGCTGGTCCGGGCCGACGAGGAGCGCGAGGTCCTTCGTCATCTTGCCGGACTCGACCGTCGTGATGACGACGTCCTCGAGGGTGTCCGCGAACTCCTTGAGGGCGTCGTTGCCGTCGAGCTTGGCGCGGTGCGCGAGGCCGCGGGTCCACGCGTAGATCGACGCGATGGGGTTCGTCGACGTGGGCTTGCCCTGCTGGTGCTGGCGGTAGTGGCGCGTGACCGTGCCGTGCGCGGCCTCCGCCTCGACGACCTTGCCGTCGGGCGTGGTGAGCACGCTGGTCATGAGGCCCAGCGAGCCGAAGCCCTGCGCGACGGTGTCGGACTGGACGTCGCCGTCGTAGTTCTTGCAGGCCCAGACGTAGCCGCCCTCCCACTTGAGCGACGCGGCGACCATGTCGTCGATGAGGCGGTGCTCGTAGGTGAGGCCGGCGGCCGCGAACTGGTCCGCGTACTCGGCCTGGAAGACCTCCTCGAACAGGTCCTTGAAGCGGCCGTCGTAGGCCTTGAGGATCGTGTTCTTGGTGGAGAGGTACACCGGGTAGTTGCGGGCGAGGCCGTAGGAGAGCGAGGCGCGCGCGAAGTCGCGGATCGAGTCGTCGAGGTTGTACATGCCCATCGCGACGCCGGATCCGGGGCTCTGGAACACCTCGAACTGCTGCGGCTCGGAGCCGTCCTTCGGCGTGAAGGTCATCGTGAGCGTGCCCTCGCCCTCGAAGCGGAAGTCGGTGGCGCGGTACTGGTCGCCGAACGCGTGGCGGCCGACGATGATCGGCTTGTTCCAGCCGGGCACGAGGCGCGGGATGTTGCTGATGATGATGGGCTCGCGGAAGATCGTGCCGCCCAGGATGTTGCGGATGGTGCCGTTCGGCGAGCGCCACATCTTCTTCAGGCCGAACTCCTCGACGCGCGCCTCGTCGGGCGTGATCGTGGCGCACTTGACGCCGACGCCGTGCTTCTTGATGGCCTCGGCCGCGTCGATCGTGATCTGGTCGTCGGTCTCGTCGCGCTTCTCGATGCCCAGGTCGTAGTACTCGAGGTCGATGTCGAGGTATGGGTGGATGAGCGTGTCCTTGATCGACTGCCAGATGATGCGCGTCATCTCGTCGCCGTCGAGCTCGACGACGGTCCCCTCTACCTTGATCTTCTCCACGAAGTCCTCCTCATGCTCGTCGGTGCCCGCCGTGAGCGCGTCTCCGTCGGCGCGCCCCGGGTCCGGCTCGTCGCCGGTGGATCCGTGGGCCAGCCTACCCGCCGGGCCCGGTCTCTCGACATCGAGAGATCGCGCGCGTCCTCATCCCGCCGCCGTCCGATCGGCCGTGCGCCCGAGCCCGCGGACGCTCCGCCGGTCCCTGGCCCGGGACACGCCCGCCCGATACCCTGTGCCCATGAGCGACATGAGACTCGAAGAGCTGAGCGCCCGGACGATCGTGGCGGCGAACACGTTGACGCTCAAGCCGGGGCAGGAGAACTACGTGGCCCCCGTCTCGCACTCCATCGCCGAGGCCTACGTGAACCCCACCACCGCCTGGCCGCGCGTCGTCATCGAGGACGAGGAGGTCGTCGGCTTCATCATGGGCAACTTCGACCCCGAGGCCCACGAGGAGATCTTCCGCAGCTGCATCTGGCGCATCAACGTCGACGCCGACGCGCAGGGCCACGGCGTCGGCCGCTTCGCGGTGCTCTCGCTCGCGGACGAGGCGCGCTCGCGCGGGTTCGACCGCCTCACCGTCGTGTGGGAGCCCGGCGAGGACGGGCCCGAGGAGTTCTTCACCCACGTCGGCTTCGAGGTCATCGGCGAGACCCAGTACGGCGAGGCCATCGGCGCTCTGGCGCTCTGACGCGTGGCCGTCTTCGCGACGCCGGGCGAGTTCACCGACCGCGTGCTCGAGGTCGTGGCCGAGATCCCGTCCGGCCGCGTCATGACCTACGGCGACGTCGCGGCCGTCTTCGGCCGCCGCGGCGCACGGGCCGTCGGCATGGTGCTCCGCTACCACGGCGCCGGCCTGCCCTGGTGGCGGGTGCTCCGCGCGGGCGGCCATCCGCCCACTGGCCTTGCCGACGAGGCCCGGCCGCGCTACGAGTCCGAGGGCACGCCGCTCCTCGACGCGCCGACGGACGCCGGGTACCGCGTCGACCTCGAGGCGGCCCGCTGGTTCCCCTGATCGGCTGACCGCCGCCCGACCGGCAGGCCAGCCGCTCGATGCCGCGCGGGGTCCTCCGTCCGGCCGGACGCGGATCATGCTGCAGGACCATGCGCGGGGCCTCGCGGCCGATGCGCCCGGGGCGCCGCTCGGCTGGACTGGGGGCATGCCCCGTCGCGCGTCCGTCCGCCCCGCCGTCCCCGTCCCGCCCGCCGCCCTCGTGACCGCTCGCGGGCCCCGGTCGGCCCGACGGCCCGCCTCCCGACTCGCCGCGGTGCCCCTCGCGGGAGCGCTCGTGCTCGCCCTCGGCGGCTGCGGCGCGGCGGGCGCCGTGGGCCGCATGACCACGCCCGCCGACGCGCGCGTCTACGAGACCGCGGCGGAGGCGGACGGCCGGATCCCCGCGTGGATCCCCGCGGACGCGACCGGCATCCGCATCAAGACCTCGCTGCGCGGCGACGGCGCGATCCTGGAGTTCCGCTCCCCCACGCCCGCGGACCGGCTGGGCTGCGACGCCGCGCCGGCCGACGTCCCGCCGCCCGCCGTGCAGGACACGTGGTGGCCGGATCCCTCGCCCGCCGCGTCCATGTCGTGCGGCGACCGCTGGCTCGCCGCGGCCGAGGGCGACGCCGTGCGCGCCTGGCTGCCGCAGGGATCGCCCGCGCTCGACCTCTGACGCCGCGCGGACGCGACGGGGCCCGGACGCCGCGCCGTCGCGCGGACGTCCGGGCCCCGTCGTCGTCAGACCAGCGACTCCCGCCAGGCCGCGTGCAGCTGCGAGAAGCGGCCGGTGCCCTGGATCAGCGCCTCGGGCGTGCCGTCCTCGACCACCCGGCCCTGCTCCATGACGAGCACGCGGTCGGCGATGGCGACCGTCGAGAGGCGGTGGGCGATGATGATCGCCGTCCGGTCGGCGAGCAGCGTCGTGAGCCCCTGCTGCACGAGGCGCTCGCTCGGGATGTCGAGCGAGCTCGTGGCCTCGTCGAGGATGAGCACCGCCGGATCCGCGAGGAACGCGCGCGCGAACGAGATCAGCTGGCGCTGGCCCGCCGACACGCGGCCGCCGCGCTTGTTCACGTCGGTGTCGTACCCGTCCGGCAGGGACTCGATGAAGGTGTGCGCCCCCACCGCCTCGGCCGCCTCCCGGATCTGCCGCCTGGTCGCGTCGGGCTTGCCGATCGCGATGTTGTCGGCGACGGATCCGGAGAACAGGTACGCCTCCTGCGTCACCATCACGATGGCGCGGCGGAGGTCCTTCGGGTGCAGGTCGCGGAGGTCGACCCCGTCGAGCGCCACGCGGCCCTCGGAGGGGTCGTAGAACCGCGAGATGAGCTTGGCGAGCGTCGTCTTGCCCGCGCCGGTGGATCCGACGAGCGCGATGGTCTGCCCGGCCGGGAGGTCGAGGTCGAACCGCGGCAGGATCGTCCTGCCCTTCCCGTAGCCGAACTCGACGCCCTCGAAGGACACGTGGCCCGTGGACTCCCACAGGTCGACCGGCTGCACGGGGTCCGGCACGCTCAGCTCCTCCTCGAGCACGCCCGAGATCTTCTCGAGCGCGGCCGAGGCCGACTGGTAGCTGTTGTAGAACATGGCCATGTCCTGCGCCGGTCCGAAGAACTGGCGCGTGTAGAGCACGACCGCGAGCAGCGCGCCGATGCCCAGCTGCCCGTCCGCGACGCGCAGGCCGCCGACCAGGAGCACCACGGCGACGGTCACGTTTCCGATGAGGATGAGGCCGGGGTCGAAGACGCCGAAGACCTGGATCACGCGCATGTTGGTGTCGCGGTACCCCTCGACGTGCTCGGAGAACTCCTCGGCGTTGCGCCTCTCCTTGCGGAACGCCTTCACCGCGCGGATGCCCGTCATCGTCTCGACGAAGTGCACGATGAGCCGCGCCGACTTCACGCGCGTCTGCCGGAACAGCGCCTGCGACTTCACGGCGAACCAGAGGCTCAGGAAGAACAGCGGCACGAGCGCGGCGAGCAGCACGAGGCCCGACACCCAGTCGAAGGAGAACAGCGCGATGGCGGTGAACGCCATGTAGAGCGCGCCCTGCACGAGCTGGTTGATGCCGCCGTTGAGCAGCTCCCGGATGGAGTCGAGGTCGCTCGTCTGGCGGGAGATGATCCGGCCGGACGTGTACGTCTCGTGGAACTCCAGGCTCAGCTTCTGCGTGTGCAGGAACATGCGCTTGCGGAGGTCGATGAGGATCTCCTGCGCGATGCGCGCCGACATCACCTGGTACTTCGCGACGAGCACGGCGCCCGTGACCGCGACCAGGACGTAGGCCCCGATGACGAGCGCGAGCAGCGTGGGATCCCCCGTGTCGAGCAGCGACGGCAGCGCGCGGTCGAGGCCGACGCCGATGAGCGCGGGCCCGGCGACGTTCGCGGCCGTGGCCACGAGGATCGTCGCGCCGGTGAGGATCAGCGTCCGCTTGACCGGCTGGATGGTGCTGACCAGCAGCCGCGTCGACCGACGGCGGATCTGCCTGCTCTCGGCGCGGGAGAAGTCGTCCCTCTCCTCGCCGGTGACCCCGGTGACGCTCATGCTGAGGCCTCCTCGCGCACGGTGTTCCCTTCCACGTCCAGGCTCGAGATGACGAACCGGTAGTGCTCGCTGGTGGCGAGCAGGTCGGAGTGCCGGCCGACCGCGGTGATGCGGCCGTCCTGCATGAGCGCCACCCGGTCCGCGAGCATCACGGTCGAGGGGCGGTGCGCCACGATGAGCGCGGTGGTGGAGGCGAGCACGCGGCGCAGCGCCGCCTCCACGAGCGCCTCCGTGTCGACGTCGAGCGCGGACAGCGGGTCGTCGAGGACGAGCACGTCGGGCGCCGCGGCCACCGCGCGCGCGAGCGCGAGCCGCTGGCGCTGGCCGCCGGAGAGGCTGAGCCCCTCCTCGCCCACCGTCGTGTCGACGCCGTCGGGGAGGTCGCGCACGAAGCCGGCCTGGGCGATGTCGAGCGCCTCCTGCAGCACGCGCTCCGCCTCGGGTCCGCCGTCGGCGAGGTCCGGCCGACCGAGCAGCACGTTGTCGCGGACGCTCGAGGAGAAGAGCGTCGCGTCCTCGAACGCCATGGCGATCCTGCTGCGCAGCTCGTCGAGCCGCAGGTCGCGGATGTCCACGCCATCGAGCTCGATGCTGCCGCCGGTCACGTCGTAGAGCCGCGTGGTCAGCGCCGTGAGCGTGGACTTGCCGCAGCCGGTGACGCCGACGAGCGCCATGGTCTCCCCCGGCCGCAGGTCGAGGTCCACGCCGTCGATGAGGTCGGGCTGACCCGCGACCGCGTCCTGGTAGCGGAAGTGCGCGCCCCGGAACACGAGGTGGCCGCGGGGCTCCGCGATGCGCACGGGCGTCGCGGGGTCGGTGATGTCGTCCTCCTCGTCCATGACCTCGAAGTAGCGGTCGATGGCCGTGCGCGCGTCGAAGGTCATGGACAGCAGGAAGCCCACCGACTCGATCGGCCAGCGCAGCACCGCCGCGGTGGCGAAGAACGCCACGAGGTCGCCCACCGAGATCTCGCCGGCGGACGCGAGCAGCACGCCGCCGAGGAGCGCGAGCGCGAAGGTCAGGTCGGGCACGAGCAGCAGCCACAGCCAGATCCCGGCGATGGCCTTCGCCTTCTTGATCTCGGTACCCCGCAGCTCCTCCGCCTGCTCGGCGAACGCGTCGTGCATGTGCTTGCCGCGACCGAACGCCTTGAGCACGCGGATCCCGTGCACCGACTGCTCGACGCTGGTCGCGAGGTCGCCGGACTGGTCCTGGCTGAGGCGCGCGACGGACGAGTACTTCTGCTCGAAGAGGTAGCCGTACACCCACAGCGGGATCGAGCAGACGAGGAAGCCGAGGCCGAGCCGCCAGTCGATGGACACGAGGAAGCCGATGCCGACGAGGATCGTGAGGATGTTCACGACGAACAGGACCAGCCCGAACGCCATCCAGCGGCGGATGAGGTTGAGGTCGCTCACCATGCGCGACAGCAGCTGGCCGCTCTGCCAGCGGTCGTGGAACGCGACCGGCAGCCGCTGGAGCTTCCGGTAGAACGAGTTCCGCATGTCCGCCTCCATGAGCGTGCCGGGCTTCAGCACGAACCAGCGGCGGAGGGCGATCATCGCGGCTTCGAGGATCCCGAGCCCGAGGATGAGGAGCACCGCGGGCACGACGGCGGCGGAGTCGCCGTCACCCAGCGGTCCGTCGACGAGGCCGCGGAGGACCTGCGGGATCACGAGCGCGAGCAGCGAGCCGACGAGCGCGACGACCATGCCCGCGATGATGCTGGGCATGGCGGGCCGGGCGAACGGCAGCAGGCGCATGAGCACCGCGATGGTGCCGGGCCGGGGGCCGTGCCGCTCGGACGGCGCCGGTTCGGGCGATGCGGACGGGGAGGTGGACACGTGTCATTCCTTCGGTGGGACCGGTCGATGCGCGACCGGACGTGCTCGGCGGCCGCGGGCGTGGGGGCGCGCGGCGGAGGATCGGGGTGGGGACGGGGGCGGAGGGACGGGCGGGATCGCGGAGGAGCCGCTGCGGCGGGGGGGCTGCCGTGATCCGGGACGGGACGACGACCCGGATGTCCTGCGGCCCGCCGCCCGTGCGTTACGGCCGAGACGACCGAAGCGTGGGGATGCCTGCGAACTCGAGATCGCCTTCGACGAGCCGGGCTCGGCGCAGTTCGCCGGACGGTCCCGCTCTAGCGGGCGCGGGACGAGCGCACGATGCGCGCGGCCCGCACGCCGATCCGGATCGAGGTCGTGCGTGCGTCTGTCGTCGATGTCGTGGTCATGACACCCTCCCTGGCTGCGTATGCGATTCACGTGGGCCGCATCGAGGGGCCACGTGGGTGGCCGCCCCAGGCAGCCTTCCAGGATAGGGACCCCCGAGGTGCGAGCACAAGAGCCCGGCCCGCATCCGAGGACGCGGGCCGGGCTCTCGGTCCGTGCAGGGCGAGGAGGTCAGCCGATGCGCACCGACAGGCAGGTCACGCAGCCCTCGAGCTTCTCGAACTCGCTGACGTCGACGGCGACGACGTCGTAGCCGAGCCCGCGCAGCAGGTCCGCGGTGCGCGGAGCGGACGCGGACACGAGGAGCGTGTCGTCGTCGAGGGCGACGACGGCGGTGCCCTCCGCCTCGGGGACCGCCAGGAACGACGGGAACAGCCGCGGCTCGTCCACGAGCGGCTCGAACCCGATGACCGTGCCGTCCGGCAGCGCCGTCACCTGCGACTTGAGGTGGAGGGTGCTCCGGACGGGGACGGCGACGACCTCGTAGCCGAGGGGCCGGGCGATCTCGCGCAGCCGCCGGATCCCGGCGGCGTTGGTCCGTCCGCTGGCACCGACGTAGAGGGTGCGGCCCACCTCCAGGACGTCACCGCCGTCGACGGTCGCGGGCAGGTCGATGGAGACGACCTCGAGGCGCATGTCGGCCAACGCCTCCTCGACTCCGGTCCGCTCGCCACGACGGGACTCCGCACCGGAGGTGAGCACCACGGCGGTGCCGCCGAGCACGACGACCGCGTCCTCCACGAAGACGGAGTCCGCGTGGTCGTCGGCGGGCGGGACCTCCCGGGTCGACCACCCGTGCTCCTCGAGCGCGAGGACGTAGCGCTCCCACTGCTGGTCGGCGAGCTCGGCGTCGACGGGCTCTCGATCGCGGTGCGTGAGCTCCCCGTCGGCGAGACGGGAGGAGGGGATGCGCACGAGGGCGACGCGCTCGCGTGTCGTCGCGGCGTCCTCCCGCACCAGCCGCTGCCACAGGCGCCGTCCCAGCAGGATGGACGCGAGGGAGACCCCGATGACGAACATGAGGTTCAGCCCCAGCAGCGTCTCGAGCAGCGGGCCGACGATGTCGCCCGTGAGCGTGGCGCCCTGTCCGAGCGCCCCGATGAGGCTGCCCACGAGCGCACCCAGGATGCCTGCCGCGACGGATCCGACGATGGAGCTCCACACCCGTCGGTACATGCCCACGCCCGCGAGGGCCGCAAGGAGCACGAACGCGACGAGGGCGTGGATGCTCCAGTAGTCGAGCAGCGTCACGAGGACCGCGGCGCCGGGCTGGTTGGCGCTGAAGAGGGTGAGCACGCTGAAGAGCAGGCCGAGCACGGCCGAGACCGCGGCGGCGACCAGGGCACCCGAGAGAGCCCGCCCGAGCGGGGTGCCCACGGATGTGGCGGGCGCGCGGCGGCCGGCGGCGTCTCCGCGGACGCTCGCCGGCGCGGCGGTGGCCGCTGCTGCGTCACCGGGTCGTGACGTGGTGGCGTCGGGATCGTGGGGCTGGACGTGGCTGTTGTCGTTCTCACGGGGATCGGTCACGAGCCACGACGATAACGCGAGGGCTCCCCACGGCGATGTGAAGGGGCTGACAAGGCGGAGCCAGGAATGCACGGATTCCCTATGACGTGCGTCTCCTCGCACGGCTCGGCCGTCGGGAGCCCGGCGCCCATCCGTCGGGAGCCCGGGAATGCCGGTGCACCACTGCACCATCCGATCGTGCACAGCCGGCGGATCCGCCCGTGGAGCGCATCGCGGCTCAAGCCACGAGCGGGGCGCGCGCACGCTCATGTCACGGCACCTCATCCCCGGCCGCCCGAGACCCGGGTCCTCCTGCACGCAGGGTGCGTGTGCCGCCGGTGGCGGCGCCGATGGCTCCTTCGAACTGCCCCGACGACACGGTCCGTGCGGCACGACGCGGGCATGAGGCCCGACCACCACCCCAGAGCTGCTGGTGGATGCGATGGCCGCGTCCGCAGAACGCCGTGGATGCAGCCCGGCATGGAGAGCCCTGCGTGCGTGCGTACGTGCGTGCGTGCGTGCGTGCGCGTTCGCTCTCGAGGGCGCGCCTGCAGGCGCACGCCGTGTTAACGCAGAAAGGCCCGTCGCACGATGTGCGACGGGCCTCCCCGATCATTCTCAAGTTAAGTCCGGCGGTGTCCTACTCTCCCACAGGGTCCCCCCTGCAGTACCATCGGCGCTGAGAGTCTTAGCTTCCGGGTTCGGAATGTGACCGGGCGTTTCCCTCTCGCTATGGCCGCCGAAACACCTCATACACACCCCACAAGAGGGCATGAAATCTGTGATGAATCGACCAGTCAAGCTGGTTGTTCAATTAGTACCCGACCGTATATCGGGAACCACATAGTGGACGCAAGCAAAGTGTTTTCAAGATATCGGCTTATTAGTACAGGTCAGCTCCACGAGTCTTTAGTCCTCGCTTCCACATCCTGCCTATCAACCCGGTAGTCTAGCCGGGAGCCTTCACCCTGAAAGGGATGGAAATCTCATCTCGAAGCCGGCTTCCCGCTTAGATGCTTTCAGCGGTTATCCGTTCCGAACGTAGCTAATCAGCGGTGCTCCTGGCGGAACAACTGACACACCAGAGGTTCGTCCATCCCGGTCCTCTCGTACTAGGGATAGATCTTCTCAAATTTCCTACGCGCGCAGCGGATAGGGACCGAACTGTCTCACGACGTTCTAAACCCAGCTCGCGTACCGCTTTAATGGGCGAACAGCCCAACCCTTGGGACCTACTCCAGCCCCAGGATGCGACGAGCCGACATCGAGGTGCCAAACCATGCCGTCGATATGGACTCTTGGGCAAGATCAGCCTGTTATCCCCGAGGTACCTTTTATCCGTTGAGCGACAGCGCTTCCACAAGCCACTGCCGGATCACTAGTCCCGACTTTCGTCCCTGCTCGACTTGTCAGTCTCACAGTCAAGCTCCCTTGTGCACTTACACTCGACACCTGATTACCAACCAGGTTGAGGGAACCTTTGGGCGCCTCCGTTACTTTTTAGGAGGCAACCGCCCCAGTTAAACTACCCACCAGGCACTGTCCCTGAACCGGATTACGGTTCGAAGTTAGATATCCAGAGTGACCAGAGTGGTATTTCAACAATGACTCCACCCGAACTAGCGTCCGAGCTTCAAAGTCTCCCACCTATCCTACACAAGCCACACCGAACACCAATACCAAGCTGTAGTAAAGGTCACGGGGTCTTTCCGTCCTGCTGCGCGTAACGAGCATCTTTACTCGTAGTGCAATTTCGCCGAGTTCGCGGTTGAGACAGCTGGGAAGTCGTTACGCCATTCGTGCAGGTCGGAACTTACCCGACAAGGAATTTCGCTACCTTAGGATGGTTATAGTTACCACCGCCGTTTACTGGGGCTTAAATTCTCAGCTTCGCACTTGCGTGCTAACCGTTCCTCTTAACCTTCCAGCACCGGGCAGGCGTCAGTCCGTATACATCGTCTTGCGACTTAGCACGGACCTGTGTTTTTAGTAAACAGTCGCTTCCCACTGGTCTCTGCGGCCTTCAAACGCTTCAGGAGTAAATCCCTACACGCCTCAGGCCCCCCTTCTCCCGAAGTTACGGGGGCATTTTGCCGAGTTCCTTAACCACGATTCTCTCGATCTCCTTAGTATTCTCTACCTGACCACCTGAGTCGGTTTGGGGTACGGGCGATTGGAACCTCGCGTCGATGCTTTTCTCGGCAGCATAGGATCACTGATTTCGTCCGTGAGGACTACCCATCGGGTCTCAGGCTTAATAGAAGACGGATTTGCCTATCTTCTGCCCTACATCCTTAGACCGGGACAACCATCGCCCGGCTCAGCTACCTTCCTGCGTCACACCTGTTAATACGCTAAACGCCCCAGCGTAGGGTCGTGTGCTAGGCCAAGACCGTCACCCCGAAGGGATCGAATCAAGGATTCAGACACTTAGCATTACTGGATTGTCTTGGGCGGTTCTTCATCGGTACGGGAATATCAACCCGTTGTCCATCGACTACGCCTGTCGGCCTCGCCTTAGGTCCCGACTTACCCAGGGCGGATTAGCCTGGCCCTGGAACCCTTGGTCTTTCGGAGGACGGGTTTCTCACCCGTCTTTCGCTACTCATGCCTGCATTCTCACTCGTGTGGCCTCCACGGCTGGTTCACACCGCCGCTTCGCTGGCCACACGACGCTCTCCTACCCATCCATACGGCTGGACCACGAAGGCCTGCCTGTAATATAAATGCCACAACTTCGGTGGCGTGCTTGAGCCCCGTTACATTGTCGGCGCGGAATCACTTGACCAGTGAGCTATTACGCACTCTTTCAAGGGTGGCTGCTTCTAAGCCAACCTCCTGGTTGTCTATGCAACTCCACATCCTTTCCCACTTAGCACGCGCTTAGGGACCTTAGATGGTGGTCTGGGTTGTTTCCCTCTCGACGATGAAGCTTATCCCCCACCGTCTCACTGCTGCGCTCTCACTTACCGGCATTCGGAGTTTGGCTGAAGTCAGTAACCTTTTGGGGCCCATCGTCCATCCAGTAGCTCTACCTCCGGCAAGAAACACGCAACGCTGCACCTAAATGCATTTCGGAGAGAACCAGCTATCACGAAGTTTGATTGGCCTTTCACCCCTATCCACAGCTCATCCCCTCCATTTTCAACTGAAGTGGGTTCGGTCCTCCACGACGTCTTACCGTCGCTTCAACCTGGCCATGGATAGATCACTTCGCTTCGGGTCTAGAACATGCGACTCATACGCCCTATTAAGACTCGCTTTCGCTACGGCTGCCCCTCACGGGTTAACCTCGCCACATATCACTAACTCGCAGGCTCATTCTTCAAAAGGCACGCTGTCACACCAACAAGGATGCTCCAACGGTTTGTAAGCAAACGGTTTCAGGTACTATTTCACTCCCCTCCCGGGGTACTTTTCACCTTTCCCTCACGGTACTTGTCCGCTATCGGTCATCTGGGAGTATTTAGGCTTATCAGGTGGTCCTGACAGATTCACACGGGATTTCTCGGGCCCCGTGCTACTTGGGATACTCTCCGGACAGGCGACGACATTTCGACTACGGGGTTCGCACCCTCTATGACTGGCCTTTCAAGACCATTCGTCTATATCGCGCTCATTGCCCTCACAGCTCGGTAGAACTGTACGGAAAGTCCCGCAACCCCGACCATGCAACTCCTACCGGATATCACACATGATCGGTTTGGCCTCTTCCGGTTTCGCTCGCCACTACTAACGGAATCGCTTTTGCTTTCTCTTCCTGTGGGTACTGAGATGTTTCACTTCCCCACGTTCCCTCTACCCGCCCTATATATTCAGGCGGGAGTCACCAGGTCACCCAAAGGGCCTGGCGGGGTTTCCCCATTCGGAGATCCTCGGATCAAAGCTCTATTATCAGCTCCCCGAGGCTTATCGCAGATTTATACGTCCTTCTTCGGCTCCAGATGCCAAGGCATCCACCGTTTGCTCTTAGAATCTTGAAATCACATGAGATTGAATCGTTTCGCCTCCCCTAGAGGAGACAGAATTGACCAATGATCTATAAATAGATCTTTGTGATCCACCGGAAAACCGGTGAATCTAAGATGCTCGCGTCCACTGTGTAGTTCTCAATATACGGGCGGTACCCCACCACCATCCATGGAAGGACGACGGAAAGGGTCCGACAAGAAACCAGACACACCAGCAAAGGTGCGGCCCGGTCCCTCAGGACCCAACAGCGTGCAACATGCCCTCGACAAACCGCACCACGTTCCCACCCCACAAGGAGGCGTACTAGCAGCACGGCACATCAGCCGGCATCAATGTCAATGTTCCACCCATGAGCGCCACCGCCAGGACGAACGCCTGACGCGTGACTTGGCACCCTTGATCTCCCTGTATACAGAGGAGAGGTGCACATGCTCCTTAGAAAGGAGGTGATCCAGCCGCACCTTCCGGTACGGCTACCTTGTTACGACTTAGTCCTAATCACCGATCCCACCTTCGACAGCTCCTCCCTTGCGGTTAGGCCACTGGCTTCGGGTGTTACCGACTTTCATGACTTGACGGGCGGTGTGTACAAGGCCCGGGAACGTATTCACCGCAGCGTTGCTGATCTGCGATTACTAGCGACTCCGACTTCATGAGGTCGAGTTGCAGACCTCAATCCGAACTGAGACCGGCTTTTTGGGATTCGCTCCACCTTACGGTATCGCAGCCCTTTGTACCGGCCATTGTAGCATGCGTGAAGCCCAAGACATAAGGGGCATGATGATTTGACGTCATCCCCACCTTCCTCCGAGTTGACCCCGGCAGTCTCCTATGAGTTCCCACCATTACGTGCTGGCAACATAGAACGAGGGTTGCGCTCGTTGCGGGACTTAACCCAACATCTCACGACACGAGCTGACGACAACCATGCACCACCTGTATACCGACCTTGCGGGGCACACATCTCTGCATGTTTCCGGTATATGTCAAGCCTTGGTAAGGTTCTTCGCGTTGCATCGAATTAATCCGCATGCTCCGCCGCTTGTGCGGGCCCCCGTCAATTCCTTTGAGTTTTAGCCTTGCGGCCGTACTCCCCAGGCGGGGAACTTAATGCGTTAGCTGCGACACGGAGACCGTGGAATGGTCCCCACATCTAGTTCCCAACGTTTACGGCATGGACTACCAGGGTATCTAATCCTGTTCGCTCCCCATGCTTTCGCTCCTCAGCGTCAGTTACGGCCCAGAGATCTGCCTTCGCCATCGGTGTTCCTCCTGATATCTGCGCATTCCACCGCTACACCAGGAATTCCAATCTCCCCTACCGCACTCTAGTCTGCCCGTACCCACTGCAGACCCGAGGTTGAGCCTCGGGATTTCACAGCAGACGCGACAAACCGCCTACGAGCTCTTTACGCCCAATAATTCCGGACAACGCTTGCACCCTACGTATTACCGCGGCTGCTGGCACGTAGTTAGCCGGTGCTTTTTCTGCAGGTACCGTCACTTTCGCTTCTTCCCTACTAAAAGAGGTTTACAACCCGAAGGCCGTCATCCCTCACGCGGCGTTGCTGCATCAGGCTTTCGCCCATTGTGCAATATTCCCCACTGCTGCCTCCCGTAGGAGTCTGGGCCGTGTCTCAGTCCCAGTGTGGCCGGTCACCCTCTCAGGCCGGCTACCCGTCGTAGGCTTGGTGAGCCATTACCTCACCAACAACCTGATAGGCCGCGAGTCCATCCCCAACCGAAATTCTTTCCACGACCAGACCATGCGGCCAGTCGTCATATCCGGTATTAGCTACCATTTCTAGCAGTTATCCCAGAGTCGGGGGCAGGTTACTCACGTGTTACTCACCCGTTCGCCACTGATCCGCCGGAGCAAGCTCCGACTTCACCGTTCGACTTGCATGTGTTAAGCACGCCGCCAGCGTTCGTCCTGAGCCAGGATCAAACTCTCCATAAATGCTTAAACGCACGACCACCCGAAGGCGACCGGCACATCTAAAGCCGGACGTGAACGGGAATCGAACACGAACCAGCAAGTTTGAAACCGACAGAACAAATCATTACTGACTTGCTTGTTTGTTTAAATGTTTTCCAAAGGAATCCGGACATCATCCCAAAGGGACGATGCCACGGGTATTTGGCATTTGACATTGTGCACGCTGTTGAGTTCTCAAGGAACGGACGCTCCCGACACCGACCATCACAGCCAGCCATCGGAGCTCACACTCCACCGCTCCCCGTGGGAGTGATCCAGACCCAGAAGGCCCAGCACTCACGTCGGAAGCAGAATCAGACCCTAGCTCAGTTGGTGGTACACACGCAACCCGTAAGCCGCGGCAACTTCTGTTTCACCAGGATCATCACCCGCCAGAACAGCTCCGGAAGCTTTTCGCTTCCCGCCCGTTCCGGCGACAAGAGGAGACATTACGCGGACCACCCCACCCCCGCAAAACAACCCGCATCCCGGGCGTGTCGCGACGGCGTCCCGCACGGGGACGCGGGCGACGACGACGTTGCCGTCGCCGACCCGCTCAGTGGAAGAAGTGGCGCTCGCCCGTGAAGTACATGGCGACCCCGGCAGCGCGGGCCGCCTCGACGACCTCCTCGTCGCGGACCGATCCCCCGGGCTGGACGACGGCGCGGACACCGGCGTCGAGCAGGACCTGCAACCCGTCGGCGAAGGGGAAGAACGCGTCGGACGCCGCCACGGAACCGGTCGCCCGGCCACCGGCGCGCTGCACCGCCAGCTGGCAGGAGTCGACCCGGTTGACCTGGCCCATTCCCACCCCGACCGATGCGCCGTGGTGCGCGAGCAGGATCGCGTTCGACTTCACGGCGCGACACGCCTTCCATGCGAACTCCAGGTCGGCGAGGGTCTGCTCGTCGACCGGGTCGCCGGTGGCCAGGGTCCACCCGTCGGAGAGGCGGGTGCCGTCGGCGGGGAAGGAGTCCCCGGACTGGACCAGGTACCCGCCGGAGATCTGCCGGGCCTCGAGCTCCTCACGGCGGTACCCCTCCGGGAGCGTCAGCAGCCGCAGGTTCTTCTTCGACCGCAGCAGCGTGAGCGCATCGTCGTCGAACCCGGGCGCCACGAGCACCTCGGTGAAGATCTCCTTCACCGTCTCGGCCATGCCGAGCGTGACCGTGCGGTTGGCGGCGATGACCCCGCCGAACGCCGACACCGGATCGCAGTCGTGCGCGCTCCGGTGGGCCGCGGCGATCGCGTCGACCGCGCGCGGCGGGGCGACGGCGATCCCGCATGGGTTCGCGTGCTTGATGATGGCGACGGCCGGCTCGGCGAAGTCGTACGCGGCGCGGACCGCGGCATCCGCGTCGACGAAGTTGTTGTAGGACATCTCCTTGCCGTGCAGCTGCGTCGCCTGCGCGATGCCCGCCCCGTCCGGGCGCCGGTACAGCGCGGCGTCCTGGTGCGAGTTCTCCCCGTATCGGAGCACCTGCGCCAGCTCCCCCTCCACGCTCCAGCTCGTCGGCCAGGCGGAGGCGTCCGGCGCGCCGTCGTCGGCGCCCACCACCGACCGCTGGAAGTACCCGGCGACGGCCCGGTCGTAGTCGGCGGTGTGCGCGAAGGCGGCGGCGGCGAGCCGCCGGCGCTGCGCGAGGGTCGTGCCCCCGGAGCCCAGCGCCTGGATCACCTCGCCGTAGCTCGACGGCGAGACGACGATGGCGACGTTCGCGTGGTTCTTGGCCGACGCCCGCACCATGGCGGGCCCGCCGATGTCGATCTGCTCGATCACGTCCGACGCGGGGGCACCCGACGCCACCGTCTCCACGAACGGGTAGAGGTTCACCACCACCAGCTGGAACGGCGAGATGCCGAGCTCCGCGAGCTGGGCCTCGTGCGACTCGAGCCGCAGGTCGGCGAGGAGGCCCGCGTGCACCGACGGGTGCAGGGTCTTGACCCGCCCGTCGAGCGCCTCCGGGAACCCGGTCACATCCTGGACCGGGGTCACCGGGAAGCCCGCGTCGGCGATGGTGCTGGCCGTGGATCCGGTCGAGACGATCTCGACGCCCGCTCCCGCCAGGGCGGCGGCCAGATCGAGGAGGCCGGTCTTGTCGCTGACGGAGACCAGGGCGCGTGCCACCGGGATGCCGTCGCGATCGCGGAACAGGGACGGGTCGTGTCGGGGTCCGCTCATGCCGGGGACAGCTCCTTGAGGTCGATGGTGCCGAGGGAGATGGCGCGCACCGTGTCGACGAGGAGCCTGCGCTCCACGACCTTGATGCGCTCGTGCAGGGTGTGCTCGGTGTCGCCCGGCTCCACGGGCACGCGCTCCTGCGCGAGCACGGGTCCGGTGTCGACGCCGGTGTCGACGACGATGATGGACGCCCCGGAGCTCGTGGCCCCGGCGGCGATCGCGTCGCGCACGGCGTGCGCGCCGGGGAACTCGGGCAGGTACGCGGGGTGCGTGTTGACGATCCGCGGCGCGAAGGCCTCCACCGCGCGCGGCGGCAGCAGGCGCATGAAGCCGCTGAGCACGACGAGGTCGGGTTCCCATCCGGCGATGGCGGCGGCGAGCTCGTCGCCCCAGGACGCGCGGTCGGGGAAGCTCGCGAACGGGACCGTGAAGGTCGGGATGCCGCGCTCCTCGGCGAACAGCAGGCCGTCCGCGTCGCGGTCGGCGCCGACGGCGATCACCCGCGCGGGGTAGTCGGCGTGGTCGGCCGCCTGGAGGAGGGCGTGGAGGTTGGTCCCGCTGCCGGAGATGAGGACCACCACGTTGAACACGCCCACAGCCTATCCGCGTCCTTCGGCGCTCCGCCGGACCAGCGGGGCCATGAGGCCGGACACGAACATGCCCGCCACGGAGGCGACGCCGATCTCGAGGAAGGCGACCAGGAGGACCCACCCGGCGGCCGGACCGACGTCGACCAGGCGCCCGGGGCCGGCCGCTCCGCCGGACAGGAGGGCGAGCAGGGACAGCACCACCGCGCCGACCACGCCCATCCCCAGCCCCGCCGCGAGGAACCACGGCCAGCGCCGCGCCTCGGGTGCCGGGACGCGGGCCACGCGCGGCGACAGGGCCACGGCCGCGACGAAGGAGACGACGACCGGCGCGAGGATGCCGAGGTACCCCAGGTCCAGCGCGCCCTGCGGGAGGATCCCGAGCACGGGCACGGACGGGATGGGCCCGACCGTGGTGCCGAGGGGCGAGACCGAGGATCCGGTGCCGAGCGCGAACCCGGGCCCGATGAGCCAGGACGAGGCCCACAGCACGAGGTTCGGCAGGAGCGCCAGCTGCCCGAGCGTGAGGGCGACGCCGCCGACGATCCCCGTCTGCAGCGTCTCGTAGAGCGTGATGACGGTGGCGTACTGGAGCCCGAGCAGCACGGCGACGACGACCGCGGAGAACCCGACGACCCCGAACGCGGCGGCGGCGCCTCCGCGGACCGCTGTGCCGGCGACGGATGCCGCGCCCTCGGGGAGCCGGTCGAGCGCATCCCGCGCGCCGCGCACGATGCCGGCGACGCGACCCGTCGACAGGGACGCCCACCAGCGGGAGGCCCGGGCACGGTCGACGCGGGCGATGCCGCCGATGAGCAGTCCGAGGGCGAGGACGAGCGTGGGCAGGATCGCGCCCCGGACGAGCGCCGGTGCGACGCCCTCGTGCTGCGCGACGAGCGCGAGCCCGAAGGAGAGGACGGCGGTCGTGACGACGGCCGCGAGGACCCCGACGCCCGGATGGTCGGTCTCCACGATGCGGCGGCCGGCGCGGATGCCCAGCAGGAGCGTGAGGAGCGCGAAGCCGAGGGGCGCGAGCGTCAGGGCGAACGGCGCGTCCACCCCGGGCAGGCCGAGGGCGGCCGCGAGCCCGGGATCGAGGGACGCGGTGAGGGTCACGCCGTGGCCGAGCAGCCACAGGTCGATCCCCGTGCGCGCGAACACGCCCCAGTCGATCTGGAGGCCGTACTGGCCCGCCCAGAGCGCCGTGAGCGGCACGAGGGGCAGGGCGACGCCGACCCCCACCACCAGGAGCGCCTCGAGTGCCGCGAACAGGGCGGTTGCGTGTCGGTTCATGCCTCGACGACCCTACCGGCCGGGCCCGGGGCGGCCGGTCCCGCGGCGGGCGCGGCGGGCATCCGGCAGGGGATCCGCCTGTGGAGGGCGGTGGCACGACGACGGCCCGCATCCACGGGGGATGCGGGCCGTCGGGTCGGCGCTCGGGAGCGCGTCGTCGCTACAGGGCGGCGAAGACCTCGCGGAGGAGGTTGGCCGTCTCGGTCGGCGTCTTGCCGACCTTGACGCCGGACGCCTCGAGGGCCTCCTTCTTGCCCTGCGCGGTGCCGCTCCCGCCGGAGACGATGGCGCCGGCGTGGCCCATCGTCTTGCCCTCGGGTGCCGTGAAGCCCGCGACGTACGCGACGACCGGCTTGGTGACGTGCGCCTTGATGTACTCGGCCGCGCGCTCCTCGGCGTCGCCGCCGATCTCGCCGATCATGACGATGGCGCGCGTCTCGGGATCCGCCTCGAACGCCTCGAGGGCGTCGATGTGCGTGGTGCCGATGATGGGGTCGCCGCCGATGCCGATGGCGGTCGAGATGCCGAGGTCGCGCAGCTCGAACATCATCTGGTAGGTGAGCGTGCCCGACTTGGAGACGAGGCCGATGGGGCCGGCCTCGGTGATGGTGGCGGGGATGATGCCGGCGTTCGACTTGCCGGGGCTGATGATGCCGGGGCAGTTCGGGCCGACGATGCGCGTCTTGCCGCCCGTGCTCTTCGCATGCGACCAGAACTCCGCGGAGTCCTTGACCGGGATGCCCTCGGTGATGACGACCGCGAGCGGGATGGCCGCGTCGATCGCCTCGACCACGGCGCTCTTCGCGAACGCCGGCGGGACGAAGATGACCGACACGTCGGCGCCCGTCTCCGTCATGGCCTCGGCGACCGAGCCGAAGATCGGGAGCTCGACGCCCTCGATCGTGACGGTGCTGCCGGCCTTGCGCGGGTTCACGCCGCCGACGACCTTGCTGCCGGACGCGAGCATGCGGCCCGCGTGCTTGGTGCCCTCGGACCCGGTGAGGCCCTGGACGATGATCCTGCTGTTCTCGTCGAGAAGAATCGACATCTATCTGTTCCTGTTCTCTCTCGGGAGTTACGCGGCGGCCAGCTCGGCGGCCTTGTCGGCCGCCTCGTCCATGGTGCCGACGACGGTGACGAGGGGGTGGGCGCGCTCCTCGAGGATGCGGCGGCCCTCCTCGACGTTGTTGCCGTCGAGGCGGACGACGAGCGGCTTGGTGGCGGCGTCGCCCAGCTTGTCGAGCGCGCCGACGATGCCGTTCGCGACCGCGTCGCACGACGTGATGCCGCCGAAGACGTTGACGAAGACGCTGGTGACCTGCTCGTCGCCGAGGATGACGTCGAGACCCGCGGCCATGACCTCGGCGGACGCTCCGCCGCCGATGTCGAGGAAGTTCGCGGGGCGGACGCCGCCGTGCTGCTCGCCCGCGTAGCTGACGACGTCGAGCGTGGACATGACGAGGCCCGCGCCGTTGCCGATGATGCCGACCTGGCCGTCGAGCTTCACGTAGTTGAGGTCGGACTCCTTGGCCTTCGCCTCGAGCGGGTCCGCGGCGGCCGCGTCCTCGAGGGCCGCGTGGCCCTCGTGGCGGAAGCCGGCGTTCTCGTCGAGCGTGACCTTGCCGTCGAGCGCGATGATGTCGCCCGACTCGGTGAGCACCAGCGGGTTCACCTCGACCAGCGTGGCGTCCTCGTCGCGGTACACCCACCAGAGGCGCTCGAACACGGGCGCGACCTTGGCGATGAGCTCCTCGGGGAACGACGCGGCGCGCGCGATCTCCTCGGCCTTGGCGGCGTCGATGCCGATGACCGGGTCGATCTCGATGCGGGCGAGGGCCTCGGGGCGCGTGACCGCGAGCTCCTCGATCTCCATGCCGCCCTCGTAGCTCGTGAGCGAGAGGTAGGAGCGCTCGGCGCGGTCGAGCAGGATGGAGAAGTAGAACTCCTCCTTGATGCGGGCGCCGGCCGCCACCATCACGCGGTGCACGGTGTGGCCCTTGATGTCGAGCCCGAGGATGGACTGCGCCGCCTCGTATGCCGCGTCGGCGCTCTGGGCGACCTTCACGCCGCCGGCCTTGCCGCGGCCGCCGGTCTTCACCTGCGCCTTGACCACCACGGTGCCGCCCAGCTTCTCGGCCGCGGCGCGCACCTCCTCGGCGGTGTCGGCGACGATCCCCGGGAGGACCGGGACGCCGTAGGACTCGAAGAGGTCCCTGGCCTGGTATTCGAAAAGATCCACGCGTGTCATCCCATCCGCACCCGCGCTCGGCGGTTACGTGCGTCGTTCGAGGCTGCGGTGCCGCGACCGTCTGGTGGCGGCACCCGGTGTCTTGCGGCTGATCGACCCGGACGGCGCCCACCGGGGTGAGCCGGCCCGCCGCGTCGACGACCGTGGAGAGCCTATCGGGTCGGGCGTCGGGCGGTCCGGGCGCGCCGCAGCCGTGCGCTCCCGCGCGGACCACCGCGCTGGGGAGGGAGACTGGGCGGATGAGGCCGAGGACGCATCCCGTGCGGCGGAGCGACGCGTCGATCCGCGACATCGCGGGCGAGGCGATACTCCTGGCCGCGGGGGGCCGGGCGATCCTGCTGCAGATCGCCGACCCGTCCGTCGCCCGGGGCGTCGCCGAGCACAGCGACTTCGCGTCGCGGCCGTTCGACCGCCTCGAGGGCACGCTCGGCTACATCTACGCGGTGGTGTACGGATCGCCCGCCGACGTCGCGCGCGCCCGGCGGATCGTGGGGCGCGCGCATGCATCCGTGCGGTCCGCGGCACCGGCCGCCGACGGATCCGCGCCCGCCTACTCCGCCTACGACCCCGGCCTGCAGCTCTGGGTCGCCGCGACCATCTACGACAGCGCGATCCGGATGGCCGAGTTCGCGTACGGGCCGCTGCCGGAGGAGGCCGCCGACCGCGTGTACCGCGAGTACGCCGTGCTCGGGACCGCGCTGCAGGTGCCGGCGGAGCGGTGGCCGGCCGATCGCGCCGCCTTCCGCTCCTACTGGGACGAGCGGATCGCCGCGCTCGAGCCCACCGCCGACGCCCGGCGGGTGGCACGCGCGCTGCTGGGCGCGAGGACCTGGCCGCGGCCCCTCCACCCGGCCATGCGGGTCGTCGCGCTCGTCACGGCCGGGCTCCTGCCGCCGCGGGTCCGGACGGGCCTCGGCATGCGCTGGGACGCCCGGCTGCAGCGGCGCTTCGACCGCATGCTGCGCGTGCTCGTGGCGGTGAACCGCGTGCTGCCGCAGGCGGTCCGGGACGCGCCGCGGTCGGTCGTCACCCGGCGGTACCTGCGCCGCGACGTCGGCTAGCCGCCCGCTCCTGCACAGGCGCCGGATCCGTCCGCCCCTCCCCGTGTCGCCGTCCGACGTCGACCGGCGGACCCGCCGGCGCGCATGGTGCGGCCATGACATGGATCCCCTCCCTCCGTCCCTCCCCTCCCCCGCGACCGCACCTCCATCCGCGGGCCGGGAGGCTGGTCTCCGCGCTCGTCGGCATGGGGCTCGCCCTCGGCCTCGCGGCGAGCGCCGTCCCTCCCGCGCAGGCGCTCAGCGCGGTCTCCCACGGCATCGGCTACGCCTCGGGAGGGGACGGTCGCTGGCTCGGCTCCTACCGCATGGACGACGGCCGGCTCGGCTTCTGCATCGACGTCGGGCTCGCGGCCCCGCCCGGCCACGAGTACGCGCCGTCGGACGACGCGGGCCGCTCCCCCGACGACCGCGCTCGGCTCGCCTACATCTCGAGGACGCGGGCGGGCTCCGCGGATCCCGACACGGCGGCCGCCGGCCAGCTCGCGACGTGGAGCATCACGGGCCTCGGCGGGCACGACCTCGCCTGGTACGCGGCACGCGCCGGGGACCGAGCCGGCGTCGTGGAGTCCCGCGCCCGGGAGATGCTCGCGGAGGCCGGATCCGCATCCGGCGCCTCGCGCTCCGTGACGGCCGCCGCATCGGTCGCCCTCGGCGACGACGGCCACGGGACGGTGCGCGTCGACCTGCGCGCCGACTTCCTCGCCACCGGTCCGGCGGACGTCCCCGCCGGATCCCGGACCGGCACGGTCACGCTCGTGGGAGCCGTGTTCGACGGCGGGGGCGCGAGCGCGCAGGTGCCCAACGGCGCACCGACGGCCATCACGGCGACGGGATCGGCCGCGACGGTGCACGTCACGGCGAGCGCCGCATTCCGCGACCTCCCCTACGGCGACGCCCTCGACGTCGTCGGGGACGGTGGCGCGTCGCAGGGCATGATCCTGGCCCGCCCTGCCGACGCGCGCGCCGAGGCGCAGGCGGATGCCCGCGCTCCGAGCCCGCTCCCCTTCGCACCGCGGGTCGTCACGCGCGCATCGCGGGCGGTCGCCGCGGCGGGCGACGAGGTCACGGATTCCCTCGAGGTGTCGGCGGACCCCGCCGCCCCGGCGTCGGGCGGGCGACCGGCCACCTCCGACGGCTGGGGGCTACTGCGACGTGAGGGCGGGAACCTCGTCCCCGTGCCCGTCACCGTGCGCAGCCGACTCCTCGGGCCGTTCCCGGAGCAGGTCGGGCCCGAACGCGACGACGCGCCTGACGGCGCACCGCAGGTCTGCGAGGTCACCACGCGCGTCGACCGCGGGCCCGGCGCCTACACGACTCCGGCCTGCCGCCTCCCTGCCGGGGGCTTCTACACCTGGGTCGAGTCCATCTCGCCGGACGACACCCCCGCCGCGGAGGGACGCGACCGCGTGCTGCCGTGGCGGTCGACCTTCGGCGCCGCCACCGAGACCACCCAGGTGCCGCACCCGCCGACCATCACGACGACCATCGGGGCGCGGGAGATCACGACGGGCGGGTGCGAGACCGACACCCTGCACGTGAGCGGCTTCGTGGGCACGGGACCCGTGCCCGTGCAGGTCCGGCTCGCGGGTCCGTTCTCGTCCGCACCCGCCGAGGGCGAGGCCGTGACCCTGCCCGACGACGCGGCCGTCCCCGCGGCCGACGTCGTGCTCACGGACGACGGCGAGGCGACCACCCCCTGCATGCGCGTCGACGCGGCCGGGTGGTACGTCGCCGTGCTCGACAGCGAGGGCCGACCCTCCGGCGATGCCGACGGAGCCGCCATCGCCCCGTTCGCGGACCTCGTGGCGCACGCCGCCGAGACGTTCCACGCCGGTCTACCGCCGGTCGCGGCGCCGCCCTCACCCGGCGGTCACGCGGAGCTCGCGATGACGGGAGGGGCGCCGGGCATCGACATGCCGGTCGCAGCCGGGCCGCTCACCCGGCTGGGCGCCGCGCAGGTGGCGCGCGCGGCCGCGGCGATCGGCGCGCTCGGCGTGCTCGGCATCGGCGCTCGCCGCGCAGGACGTCGGCGCGCCCCGGGGACCGCTATAGCTTCTCGATGGGCGCGATCTTGATCAGCAGCCGCTTCCGCCCGGCGGGACCGTCGAACTGCACCTCCGCGATGCGCTTGCGCCCCTCGCCCGTGACCCCGGTGACGCGGCCGTCGCCGAAGTCGGTGTGCCGGATCCTGTCGCCGAACGCGAGCTCCAGGTCGCCGTTGTCCCGCACCTGGCCGGTGACGGTGTTCGCCCACTGGGTCTTCGGACGCGGAGGCGGCGGCAGCGCCGGATCCTCGAAGGCGCTCGTGGATCGCGACCGCCCGTACCCGCCGCCCTCGCGCCGGGCGTTGAGGGCGCGCGGTTGAGTGCCGCCGCGGGAGGTCGCCATCCCCGGCGACTGCTTCCAGTCGATGAGCTCGGCCGGGATCTCCTGCAGGTACCGGCTGGGCATGGCCACGTTGACCTCGCCGAACTGGGCGCGGGTCATCGCGAGGGAGATGAAGAGGCGACGACGGGCGCGGGTGATGCCGACGTAGAACAGCCGGCGCTCCTCGGCGGGGCCGCCTGGCTCGTTCGCGGACATCCGGTGCGGGAGGAGATCCTCCTCCACGCCCGTGAGGAACACCGAGTCGTACTCGAGCCCCTTCGCGGTGTGAAGGGTCATGAGGGACACCGTGCCGCTGGAGTCGTCGAGCTCGTCGGCCGCGGCGACCAGCGAGACCTCCGTGAGGAAGTCGACCAGCTGACCCTCGGGGTTGTTGCGCGAGAACTCCTTCGTCACGGCGACGAGCTCCTCGACGTTTTCCGCACGCGCCTCGTCCTGCGCGTCCTTGCTCGCGCGCAGCGCCTGCACGAGGCCGCTCCGTTCGAGGAGCGTGGTGACCAGGTCCCCCACGGAGGTGCGGCCCTCCGGCCGCTCGGGATCGAGGAGCAGCGCCACCTCGTCGAGCATGCGCGACAGCGTCGTGATCGCCTGCGTCACCTTGGGCCCGAGCCCGAGCTCCGACGCGCGACGCATCGCCTCGCGGAAGGTGACGCCGTGCGCCTCCGCGAAGTTCGCGAGCGCCGTCTCCGTCGCCGGGCCGATGCCGCGCTTCGGGGTGTTGAGGATGCGGCGCAGCGCGAGCACGTCCGCCGGGTTCGCCACGGCGATCAGGTACGCCATAGCGTCCTTGATCTCGGCCCGCTCGTAGAACTTCGTGCCGCCCATGATCCGGTACGGCACGGCCGAGCGGATGAGGATCTCCTCCAGCGCGCGCGTCTGCGCGTTCGTGCGGTAGAAGACGGCGATCTCCGAGTACGCGGTGCCCTCCTCGTGCAGCTTCTGGATCTCGTCGGCGACGAACTGCGCCTCGTCGTGTCCGGAGTAGCCCGTGAAGCCGATGATCTTGTCGCCGTCGCCGATGGACGTCCACAGCTTCTTGTCCTTGCGGTCGAAGTTGTTCGAGATGACGGCGTTGGCGGCGGTGAGGATGTTCTGGGTCGAGCGGTAGTTCTGCTCGAGGAGCACGACCTTGGACTGGGGGAAGTCGCGCTCGAACTCGGTGATGTTGCGGATGTCGGCGCCGCGGAAGGCGTAGATCGACTGGTCGCTGTCGCCGACCACGGTGAGCGACGCCCCGTCGATGCCGCCCATGCCGTTCGTCGACATGCGCGTGTCCACGGGCACGTCCTCCGGAGCCACCGCGCGGGTCAGCTCCCGGATGAGCGAGTACTGCGCGTGGTTGGTGTCCTGGTACTCGTCGACGAGCACGTGCCGGAACCGCCGCTGGTACAGCGCCGCCACCTTCGGGAACGCGCGGAAGAGGAACACCGTCTGGCCGATGAGGTCGTCGAAGTCGAACGCGTTGGCGGCGGCGAGCGAGCGCGTGTACTGCCGGAAGATCTCGACGAACATGGCCTCGGCCGGGTCGTTGAAGTTCGCCGTGCGGGCGAACGTGTCCGCGTCCGACAGCTCGTTCTTGAGCTTCGAGATGCGTCCGGAGACCGACGAGACCGTGAAGCCGAGCGTGTCCGCGTCGAGCTGCTTGATGATCCGCTTGATGAGGACGCGGCTGTCGGCCGAGTCGTAGATGGTGAAGTTCTGCGTGAAGCCGAACGCCTCGGCCTCGCGGCGCAGGATGCGCACGCACGCGGAGTGGAACGTCGAGATCCACATGCCCTCGGACGCCTGGCCGAGGAGCGACTCGACGCGCTCGCGCATCTCCGCCGCGGCCTTGTTCGTGAACGTGATGGCCAGGATCTGGCTCGGCCACGCCTCCCGCGACTCGATGAGGCTCGCGATGCGATGGGTGAGCACGCGGGTCTTCCCGGACCCGGCGCCGGCGACGATGAGGAGGGCCGGCCCCCGGTAGACGACGGCCTCGCGCTGCTCCGGGTTGAGGCCCTCCAGCAGCGGATCGGACGAACCCCCGGGCCCTCCGCCGGCGCCCCCGTGTCCGTCGAGGATGATCGGCGTGCTGGAGGGGGGAACGGCGGCGGGGTCGGCACTCATGTCGGCATCGATCCTAGGCGCTGCCCCCGACGCGAGACCCGGCGCGGAGCGGTCCGCGCCACGGCAGGGGACCCGCACGCGAGGCCGCACGCGACCCCGGGCGAGGCGCCCCGGCGGAGGCCCGCGGACGCGCTAGCTCGCGGCCGCCCCCCGCTCCCCGACGAGCGCCACCGCGAGATCCGGGTGGTCGGCGAACACGCCGTCGACGCCCGCGTCGAGGAGCCGACCCCAGTGGGTGCGGAAGTCGCCGTGGGCGGACTTCGGGCCGGGGCCTCGGAGGGGTCGCGGCAGGAAGGCGTTCTCGGGGCGCAGCGTCCAGGTGAAGACCGAGAGGCCGGCGACGTGCGCGCGCGCGACCAGGTCGGAGACAGGGGCGGCGGCCTCGTCCGCGGCTCCGAAGCCCGCCGCCGGGCAGATGCGCTCGATTCCCACGCTGATGCCGTCCACCTCCGCGGCGAGCGCGGTCAGCCCACGGTCGGTCAGCTGCTCGTCGAACGTGACCGCGGCGTCGCCGTGGCGCGCGACCTCGTCGACCGCCGATCCGCGACCCTCCAGGAGGTAGACGAGCCGCGCCTGCACGCCCCTCGCCCGGACGGCCAGCAGCACGTGCCGCTCGAACGACTCGACGGTGAGGCGCGACGCGTCCGTCGCCCAGCCATGCGCGTCGAGGTCGCGCGCGAGCAGCTCGTCGAGCGGCATCCCCAGCCCCGCGAAGTGGGTGGCGTGCTTGATCTCGGCGACCATGCCGAGCGGCCGACCCCGGCGGGCGGACTCCTGGTCGACGATCCGGAGCAGATCGGGGAGCGAGAGCACCGTCTCCTCGTCGTCGTGGGACGCGCTGTCCGGCCGCGCCGCGGGGATCCGCTCCCGGCAGCGGAGCGTGCGGATCTCGGCCCACGTCATGTCCTCCGTGAACCACCCCGTGCGCTCCACGCCGTCGACGACGCGCGTGACCCGGCGGTCGGCGAACTCGGGACGCTCGGCGACGTCCGTGGTGCCCGACAGCTCGTTCTCGTGCCGGATGACGAGCACGCCGTCCGAGGAGGCGACCAGGTCCGGCTCGACGGCGTCGGCCCCCTGGGCGAAGCCGAGGCGGACGGCCGCGGCGGAGTGCTCGGGGCGGTAGCCGCTGGCTCCGCGATGGGCGATGACGAGGGGGCGGGGGCGGGGGGCGTGATCCACGCCGCGCACGCTACAGGCGCCGGGTGGACGGCGCGCGCGTACTCATCTGGGGAAATACACGGCCGACGCGAGTCGTCTCCCAGCCTGGTCAGCTAAATTGAGGCTCGATCACGTTCAACCACCACTGAGAGTAGAAGGACCATGGCCAACCCCACGTTCTCCAACAACCCGGTCTTCAACGGCCGGGGTGCGACGCCCACGAGGGATGTGACCCCGGAGAGCCTCGACGAGCTGTACAACCGGCCGTCGGCCGGTGCCTCCGAGACCGACCGGATGACCTACGAGGACACCTCCGTCAAGACGGTCAGCCTCCTCGCCATCGTCGTGGTGCTGGGCGCGGTCGCCTGGTTCTCCGGCCCGCTCGCCGGCCCCCTCGCCCTGCTCGGCGGACTCGGCGGCCTCGTGCTCGGCCTCGTCAACTCCTTCAAGAAGGAGCCGTCCGTCCCGCTCATCGTCGCGTACGCGGCGTTCGAGGGGCTCTTCGTCGGCGGCATCAGCCGGGTCTTCGAGAGCGTCGCACCCGGCGTCGCCACGCAGGCGCTCCTCGCGACCGCCGCCATCTTCGCCACCGTCCTGATCCTGTTCCGCAGCGGCAAGATCCGCGCCTCCAAGCGGGCGACCAAGATCTTCATGATCGCGATGGTCGGCTACCTGCTGTTCTCGGTGCTCAACTTCGCGCTCGTGGCCTTCGGCGTCCTCGACAGCCCGTACGGCCTGCGCACGGAGACGATCGCCGGCATCCCCCTCGGCGTCATCCTGGGCATCTTCGTCATCCTGCTGGCCTCGTACTCGCTGGTCCTCGACTTCGACTTCATCCAGCGCGGCGTCCGTGCCGGCGCCCCGCGTCGCTACGGCTGGACCGCGGCCTTCGGCCTGGTCACGACCATCGTGTGGCTCTACGTCGAGCTGCTCCGCCTGTTCGCGATCCTGCGCGGCAACAACTAGCACCACGCGGGTCCGCGGCACAGCACCGCGGACCAGCAAGACGACGAAGGCCGCTCCCCTTGGGGGAGCGGCCTTCGTCGTCCACGGCATGCGCGGGAGGATCACTCCCACTCGATGGTGCCCGGCGGCTTCGACGTGACGTCGAGCACGACGCGGTTCACGCCGTCCACCTCGTTCGTGATGCGGTTCGAGATGCGCGCGAGCACGTCATACGGGAGGCGGGTCCAGTCGGCGGTCATCGCGTCCTCGCTCGAGACCGGGCGCAGCACGATGGGGTGGCCGTAGGTGCGGCCGTCTCCCTGCACGCCGACCGAGCGGACGTCCGCGAGGAGCACGACGGGGCACTGCCAGATCTCACTGTCGAGGCCCGCGGAGGTGAGCTCGGCGCGCGCGATCGCGTCCGCCTTGCGCAGCAGCTCCAGGCGCTCGGCCGTGACCTCGCCGACGATGCGGATCCCGAGGCCGGGGCCGGGGAACGGCTGGCGCCCCACGATGACCTCGGGCAGGCCCAGCTCGCGGCCGATGGCGCGCACCTCGTCCTTGAACAGGGTGCGGAGCGGCTCGACCAGCTCGAACTTGAGGTCCTCCGGGAGGCCGCCCACGTTGTGGTGGCTCTTGATGTTGGCGGTACCCGTGCCGCCGCCCGACTCCACCACGTCCGGGTAGAGCGTGCCCTGCACGAGGAAGCGGATCGGCTCGCCGTCGGCCTTCGCCTCGAGCACGAGCGCCTCCGCCGCGCCCTCGAACGACCGGATGAACTCGCGGCCGATGATCTTGCGCTTGGCCTCGGGATCGGTGACGCCCGCGAGGCCGTCGAGGAACTGCTCGGCCGCGTCGACCGTGACGAGGCGGACGCCCGTGGCGGCCACGTAGTCCTCCTCGACCTGACGGCGCTCGTCCTGGCGGAGCAGGCCGTGGTCGACGAAGACGCAGGTGAGCTGGTCGCCGACCGCGCGATGCACGATCGCCGCCGCGACGGCGGAGTCGACGCCGCCGGACAGGCCGCAGATGACGCGGGCGTCGCCGACCTGGGCGCGGATCCGCTCGACCTGCTCGGCGATGACGTTGCCGCTGTTCCAGTCGCCGGGGATGCCGGCCGCGCGGTGCAGGAAGTTCTCGAGCACGGCCTGGCCGTGCGCGGAGTGCTTGACCTCGGGGTGCCACTGCACGCCGTAGAGGCGGCGCTCGTCGCTCGCGAAGGCGGCGACGGGGGTGGACGCGCTGGAGGCGAGGACCTCGAAGCCCTCGGGGGCCTTCGACACGGAGTCGCCGTGGCTCATCCACACGGTCTGGTCGTCGGGCTGGCCGTCGAGCAGGGTGCTGCCCGGCGTGAGCGTGACCGCGGTGGATCCGTACTCGCGCTGCCCGGTGTGCGCGACCTCGCCGCCGAGCGCGCGGGCCATGACCTGGAAGCCGTAGCAGATGCCGAGCACGGGGACGCCGAGGTCGAGGATCCCCTCGTCGAGGCCGGGCGAGCCCTCCTCGTAGACGCTCGACGGGCCGCCGCTCAGGACGATGCCGGACGGGTCCTTCGCGCGGATCTCGTCGGCGGTGATCGTGGACGGCACGATCTCCGAGTAGACGTTGGCCTCGCGGACGCGGCGGGCGATCAGCTGCGCGTACTGGGCGCCGAAGTCGACGACGAGGACAGGGCGCTGGTTCGTGGGGTTGTCGACGCTCAAGTGGTGGCCTCCGTGGTGGTGGTCGGGTCGATGGGTCGGGGATCGCGGTCGTCGCGCTCGTCGGGGCCGGTCGTGCTCGCGGCCGGGCGACGCGGCGCCTCGAGCTTCGCGATGACCTCCCGCACCTGGCGGGCGATGCGCGCCTCGACCACGAAGGAGAGGAACGGCACGACGCCGCCCGCCGCGACGAGGATGAAGCGCGTGAACGACCAGCGCATCTTCTGCCAGAGCAGGAAGTCGCTGATGAGGTAGACCACGTAGATGTTGCCGTGGACGATCTGGATGATGAGGCTGAGGTTCGTGCCCGTGAGGGTGTCGGCCGGCGACAGGGCCAGGAAGCCCGAGGGGCCGTTCAGCTCGAGCTCGTAGCCGGCGCCGGCGAGGTACTGCAGGGATCCGTCGACGAACTGGAAGCCGGGCAGGTACTTGAAGCCCATCTCCACGACGAGGAGGAGCAGGAACGCGCCGGTGATGAACGCCATGACGCGGTAGAAGCCGAGGACCCTCCGGATCTGCGGGACGTCGGAGCGCTTGAGTCCGTAGGCCATGCGTGGATCCTACCGGTCGGCGTCTGCGCGGCTCCCGCGCCGGGGAGCGCCCGCGGGGGCGGCGGCGGGGTCGTCGAGGTCGTCGTCCGGGAGGTCGTCCTCGTCGTCGTCCTCGCGGTAGCCGGGCTGCTCGCGGGTCCACGTGTCGCGGACCGTGCGGTACCAGATCACGATCGCGAAGATCGCGAAGACCGCCCACTCGGCCGCGTAGAAGATGTTGAGCCAGTTGAGCTGCACGGCCTCGCTCGGCGGCGGCGAGTAGATGGGCGCGAGGCCCGCGACCGGCGTGGACGCCACGATGAAGCCGTTGTAGACGTCGCCCACGTCGCCCTGCCAGGTGTTCACGAGGGCGGCGGTGCTCAGCCGGGTCATGCGCTGGGGGTCCTGGCCGGATCCGGGCGGCTCGGGCTGCTCGCTCGGCAGGAACCGGCCGACGACCTCCTGCACGCCCGCGCTCGGCGCGTCGCCCGCGTCGAGCGCGGCGGCGACCGCGGCCGCCTCGTCGTCCGTCGCAGCCCAGCCGAGCGCGACCGGCACGCTGACGGGGAGCGCGTCGGGCGCGGGATCCGTGGCCGATCCGTCGTCGGTGATGGCCAGGTGGCCGACGACCCAGGCGCCCGTGCGGCCGTCGTCGAGGCGATCGGACACGACGAGGAAGTCGCCGGGGACCAGCGAGCCGGTGACGGTGACCATGTGCCCCGCCGACCGGTCGGTGACGTAGCCCTGGGGCGCGGCGAGGGTGCCCAGCGGCAGCGCGGTCTCGGTGTCGCGCTCGATGACGACGCCGGACTCGACCGCGCGCGCCAGCTGCCACTGCCCGAGCGCCGCGAAGCCGGCGGCGATGACGAGGGCGAGCGCGAGCAGGGCGATCGAGCGCGGGCGGCGCGCGACCTGCCCGATGGTGGGACCGGACGCCCCGGCGGGGGCGCCCTCGGATCCCGGAGCGGCGGTGCCGGCGACGGCGGGGCGGTGGTCGGGTGCGTGCGTCATCAGTAGTCGGGTTCCCGTTCGCGGGTGGGCGGTGTCCAGGTGTCGTGGTCGGACTGCTGTCCGGCCTGCTCCGCGCGGCGGCGGTCGGGGGCGGGATGCGCGTCGTCGCCGTCGACCGCCCCGCCGTCGTCGACCCGGGCGCCGCCGCGCGCGCCCTCGGCCTCGGGTCCCGTGCCCGGCGTCGTGCCGCGCGCGGCCGTGCCCGGGCGGGATCCGGTGACCTGCAGCCCGTCGTCGTACGCGTCGACGACCGCCTGGTCACCGCGCTCCGCCGACTCGAACAGCGCGAGGGCGCCGGCCCGCTCGGCGTCGCGCGCCGCCTTCTCGGCCGCCCGCTTGGTGGCGGAGCGGTAGCGCGTGGGCAGCACGGCCGTGCCGATGCGCACGGAGTTGGCGGCGAGGAGCGGCCCCATGATCGCCATCACCAGCACGTAGAGGCCGGCGAACGGCTGGATCCGCTCGTCGAGCCCCGCCGACAGCGACAGCGTCGCCAGGATGAGCGCGAACTCGCCGCGGTTCTGCAGGATGAACGCCGTGTTGATGCCGGCCTGCGCGCCGTGCCCGTTGAGCCAGGCGACGAACTGGCCGGCGATGAGGTTGAGCGTGACCGTCATGACGACGGCGACGAGCACCGGGATCACGACGGTGGGGAACTCCCGCGGGTCGAGCGCGAGCCCGAAGTTGAGGAAGAAGAACGCGCCGAACACGTCGCGCAGCGGGATGGCGATCTGCTCGATGCGGTTGCGCACGCGCGTGGCGCCGAGCACGAGGCCGATGAGGAAGGCGCCGATGGCGTCGGTCACGCCGAGCACCTCGCCGATGCCGCCGAAGAGGATGGCGAGGCCGAAGAAGAGGATGGCGAGGCCGAAGAAGAGGACCGTGAACAGCTCGACGTCGCGCGTGCGCAGGAAGCGCGACAGGAACGCGCCGCCCTTCCGCGCCACCGTGAACATCACGACGAGGAACGCGAACGACACGGCCAGCTGGCCGACCACCGCCCAGGGCTCGGTCTGGCCGCTCAGCACCACGGAGACGATGGCGAGGTAGACGGCGATGAAGATGTCCTCGACGACGGTGACGCCCAGGATCATCGGCGTCTCGTCGTTGGCCAGCCGGTTCAGCTCGATGAGGAGCTTCGTGACGATGGCGCTCGAGGAGGTCGCCGTCATGCCCGCGATGATGAGCGCCTCGCGCGTGCCCCAGCCGAGCGCGAAGCCGAACGCGAACCCGACGCCCATGTTGATGAGGACGTATGAGCCGCCGGAGACGATGAGCTTGCCCGCGTTGCCGAAGAACTCGTCCTGGTCGAACTCCAGGCCGAGGTTGAACAGCAGGAGGATCAGGCCGAAGACGGCGATGAGCTCGATGTCGCCCGAGGCGAAGTCGAGCGGGAACCAGTCGACGTTCGGGCTCGCGAGGAGACCGACCAGCATGTAGATGGGGATCGCCGGCAGGCCGACGCGCTTGCCGAGCTGGCCGAACGCGTAGGCGAGGACGAACAGCAGGCCGAGGACGATGAGGTCGGGGCCGTGGTGCACCCGCTACCCTCCGTCCGGCGCGGAGCCGGATGCGGGACGGTGCGGGAACTCGCCCGTCCGGTAGAACGCGAAGGCCTTGGCGACCTTCTCCGGCGAGCCCGCGACCACGAGGGTGTCGCCCGGGTAGACCGTGAAGTCGTCGGAGGGCGCCGGGTTCGCGGACTCGCCGCGCACCACCGCCACGACCGTGAGGCCGACGACGCCGCGCGAGGCGAGGTCGCCGAGCGCCTGCCCGGCGATGTGGTCGTCGTAGTCGACGGTGAACCAGTCGATGCTGAGGCCGGGGATCTGGTCGAGCTTGTCGAGCGACTCCGTGATGCGCGTGCCGCCGAGCAGCTCCGCGAGCGTGTGCGCCTCGTCCTCGCTGAGCCGGAGCGAGACCTTCTGCGTGTCGGGCCCGTCCTGCTCCTCGGAGAAGGTGATCAGGTCGCTGTGGCCGGAGCGGTGGGCGATGACGCCGACCTTGCCCCCGTCGTCGGTGATGAAGGTGTGCAGCACGCCGACACCCGGCAGCTTGACGCGTCGGACCTCCGCCATGCGCGCACCTCCCTCTTCCTCTGGATCACAACGCGGGCCGCTCCCCGCATGTTCCCGGACCGCGGTGGGCGGGCCGGGCGGACTACTTGCCGTACGGCGCGACGACGACCTCGACGCGCTGGAACTCCTTCAGGTCGGAGTAGCCGGTGGTGGCCATGGCGCGGCGCAGCGCGCCGACCAGGTTGGCGCTGCCGTCGGCCGTGGTGGACGGGCCGTAGAGGATCTGCTCGAGCGGCGCGACCTGGTCGACCCGGACGCGATGCCCGCGGGGCAGCTCGGGGTGGTGCGCCTCGGCGCCCCAGTGGAAGCCCTGGCCGGGTGCGTCCGTGGCCCGCGCGAGCGTCGAGCCGAGCATGACCGCGTCGGCGCCGACCGCGATGGCCTTGACGATGTCGCCCGAGCTGCCGAGGCCGCCGTCGGCGATGACGTGCACGTAGCGGCCGCCCGACTCGTCCATGTAGTCGCGGCGAGCGCCGGCGACGTCGGAGAGGGCGGTGGCCATGGGCGCGTGGATCCCGAGGGTGGAGCGCGTGGTGGACGCCGCTCCCCCGCCGAACCCGACGAGCACACCCGCCGCGCCCGTGCGCATGAGGTGGAGCGCCGCCGTGTAGGTGGCCGCGCCGCCGACGATGACGGGCACGTCGAGCTCGTAGATGAACTTCTTGAGGTTGAGCGGGGCCGCGCCCTTGGAGACGTGCTCCGCGGAGACGGTGGTGCCCCGGATGACGAAGAGGTCGATGCCCGCGGCGACCACGGTCTCGTAGTGGTCGGCGGTGCGCTGCGGCGACAGGGCCGCTGCGACGACGACGCCGGCCGCGCGGATCTCGGCGATGCGCGCGGTGATGAGCTCGGGCTTGATCGGCTCGGCGTAGATCTGCTGCATGCGCGCGGTCGCCGACTCGGGCGGCAACGAGCGGATCTCCTCGAGCAGGCGCTCGGGGTTCTCGTACCGGGTCCAGAGGCCCTCGAGGTCGAGGACGCCGACGCCGCCGAAGCGGCCCATGGCGATGGCCGTGGCCGGGGAGACCACGGAGTCCATGGGCGCCGCGAGGAACGGGATCTCGAACTGGTACGCGTCGATCGACCACGAGACCGACACATCCTGCGGGTCGCGCGTGCGCCGGGACGGGACGATGGCGATGTCGTCGAACGCGTACACGCGGCGGGCGCGCTTGGCGCGGCCGATCTCTACATCACTCACCCGCACAGCCTAGCGGCGGGCTCCTGAGCGACCGGCCGCGCGCCGGATCCGCTCCGACCCGCGAGCCGGACGGCGTTGCACGGCGCTCGGCGCGGCGCTCGGGCTCGAGGCCCGCGGCGAGGAGGAGCGTCCGCAGACGGCCTGCGGCGAGCACGTCGCGCTCCGACACCTCGACGACCCGCCATCGACCGGACCCGTGCGCGACCTCCCCGGGGGAGGCCGCGCCGGCCGACGGGCCCGAGCGCGGCGCGGCCGCCGCCCCCGCCGCCCCGCGGACCCGCAGCCCGACGCGATCCCGCGGCCACGCCAGCGCGAGCCGCCCCTGCCCGTCCGCGGCCGCACCCACGACGGGCGGCGCGAGCCCCGCCTCGTGGGCGACGCCGCGCGCGACGGACTCCACCGGGCAGGCCGCGCCGCCGTCCGCCGCCTCGACGAGGATCCCCGCGCGCCGGCTCCACGCGCCGGGCCCGCGCAGCGCCCGCTCGGCGTCGAGGTCCGCGCGCGTCACCGGGGACGCCCGAGCCGGGGCCAGCACGTGGTCGAGCGCGACCAGCCCGTGCGCGTACCACCCGGGCCCGTGGTTCCAGGCGGCGCGCACGGCGTCCATCGCCGCCTCGTGGGACGCGGCGAGCGCCGTCGCCGCGAGGCCCGGCAGGAGCACGCCGTCGGCGGTCCGGACGAGCGCGGACCGTCCGCGCGCGGGATCCCGGAGCACGCGGGTACCCGCCCTCCTGCCGGGCGGCGCCCCCGCCACCTCGAGCAGCGTCACGAGCGCGGGCCACGGGGCGAGGCGCGGCAGCCCGTGGACGGCCGCGGCGGAGGCGCCGCCCAGGATGATCGGGGCCCGGGACATCCGGGCGAGGGCGCGGATCCGCAGCAGGTGCCGGTCCCGAGCGGACACGGCCTCCCACGCCTGCCGCTCCACGTGCACGCCCGCCCGCACCCGGACGAGCGCGCCCCGCGCCTCCGCCCGCGCGGCGACGGCCGCGTCGATCCGCTCCTCCTCGCCGGCGTGCGCCTCCGCGGACGCGCCTGCGGGCTCGGAGAGGAGCAGGACGACGCCGGGCGGGCCGAGCGCCGGCAGCGCGGGCGGATCGGCGGGCGGGGACGAGGGGAACGGGGGCATGCGGCGAGTGTCGCCCGGCGACCGCTCGCGACCGCCGCCCCGGGACGACCCCGCGGACGCGTGCCCCGAGGACGCTCCTGTGAGGGAGCGCCGCATGCACGAGGGGCCGGTGCGATCCGCACCGGCCCCTCGTCCCCACCGCGCGTCGCGCGCGCGGCTCCCTGCGTCAGCGCCGGTAGTTGGGCGCCTCGACCACCATCTGCACGTCGTGCGGGTGCGACTCCTTGAGCCCGGCCGCGGTGATCCGCACGAAGCGGCCGCGGTCCTTGAGCTCGCCGACCGTGCGCGCACCGACGTAGAACATCGACTGCCGGAGGCCGCCCGTGAGCTGGTAGACCACGTTCGCGAGGGACCCGCGGTAGGGCACCTGGCCCTCGATGCCCTCGGGGATGAGCTTGTCGTCGCTCGGGACGTCCGCCTGGTAGTAGCGGTCCTTGGAGTAGGACGTCTTCGTGCCGCGCGTCTGCAGCGCGCCGAGCGAGCCCATCCCGCGGTAGCTCTTGAACTGCTTGCCGCCGACGAACATGAGGTCGCCGGGGCTCTCGTCGCAGCCCGCGAGGAGGCTGCCGAGCATGACGGTGTCGGCACCGGCGACGAGCGCCTTCGCGATGTCGCCCGAGTACTGGAGGCCGCCGTCCGCGATGACCGGGATGCCCGCCGCGCGCGCCGCGAGCGACGCCTCGTAGACCGCGGTCACCTGCGGCACGCCGACGCCGGCGACGACGCGGGTGGTGCAGATGGAGCCCGGGCCGACGCCCACCTTGATGGCGTCCGCTCCCGCGTCGATGAGCGCCTGGGCACCCGAGCGGGTGGCGACGTTGCCGCCGATGACGTCGACGTGCGAGGTCGCCGGGTCGGTCTTCAGCCGGCGGATGATGTCGAGCACGCCCTTGCTGTCGCCGTTGGCGGTGTCGACCACGAGAACGTCCACGCCCGCCTCGACGAGCGCGAGCGCGCGCTCCCAGGCGTCGCCGAAGAAGCCGATGGCCGCGCCGACGCGCAGGCGCCCCTCGGCGTCCTTCGTCGCGTCCGGGTACTGCTCCGACTTGTCGAAGTCCTTGACGGTGATGAGGCCGCGCAGCTTGCCGTCGTCGTCCACCAGGGGGAGCTTCTCGATCTTGTGCTCCGCGAAGATCGCGATGGCGTGGTCGGGGTCGATGCCGACGCGGCCGGTGATGAGCGGGGTGCGGGTCATCACGTCGCGCACGAGCGTGGTCGCCGCCTGCACGGGCGAGACGAAGCGCATGTCGCGGTTGGTGATGATGCCGACGAGCGTGCCGTCCGACTCGACGACCGGGAGACCGGAGACGCGGAACTGGCCGCAGAGCGCGTCGACCTCGGCGACCGTGGCGTCGGGGCGCGTGGTGACGGGGTTCGTGATCATCCCCGACTCGCTGCGCTTCACCTTGTCGACGAAGGCGGCCTGGTCCTCGATGGAGAGGTTGCGGTGGATGACGCCGAGCCCGCCCTGGCGCGCCATGGCGATGGCCATGCGCGCCTCGGTGACGGTGTCCATGGCGGAGGAGAGGAGGGGAGCGGCGACGCTGATGTTGCGCGTCAGGCGGGACGTGGTGTCCGCCTCGCTCGGGATGACGTCGGTGTGCCCCGGCAGGAGCATGACGTCGTCGTAGGTGAGGCCGATGACGCCGAACGGGTCGGACTGATCCAAGTTCCCTCCAGGGGGATGAGAGGCGGATGGTGGGGCCGGGGGACCGCGTCGGCAACCGGTGTCTCGATGTTAACGGGCGTGATCGCGGGCTATTCCCGCCGTAGCACGCCGCCACGCGGCACGGGTCGGAAACATCCAGGACATAATCAGCACGTACTGTCAACCAACGTCGTCCTGACGGTAGTCGCGGCGCCTGCGCGGAACTCACCATCCGCCGGCTCCCCCTATGGAGGTCTAGTGATAGCCACTGGTTCGGCCGGAGCACGCGCGCAGCGCTTGTGGGCCCTGATTCTCGCGGTGGCGTTCGCCTGCACCGCACTTCTCCTCTCGGCCCCGACGGGCGCCCACGCGGATCCACGCGCGGCGCCCCAGGCGGTCGACCCGGCCGCCGCCGAGCAGTCGCTGCTCGTCTGGGTGCGGGCGGACGCCGACAAGACCGGCATCGCCGGGGTCACCGTCACGGTCTCGGGCGGCGGCGTCGACGCCACGGGCGTCACGGGCCCGGACGGCAAGGCCGAGGTCGGGCTCAGCGCCCCGGGCTCGTTCACCGTCCAGGTCGACGAGTCGACCGTCCCCGAGGGCGCCGGCGTCCCCCGCGCGGGCTCCAGCCCCCGGGAGATCGACGTGTCCGCGGGCAACAAGAACGTCCCCGCCTTCTTCTTCCTCTCGCCCGACGGCGCGGCGGCCGGATCCGGCGGCGCGAGCCCCGCGCCCAGCGCCAGCACCGGGGCGGGCACCTCCACCTCCACGGGAGGCGAGACCGCGGCGCCCGACACCGAGACGGGCACCGTCACCGCCACCGCGGAGCCGGTGACCGAGAACAACTTCTGGAAGATCTTCTGGCCCAAGGTGGTGACGGGCCTCATCTTCGGCCTCCTCCTCGCCCTCGCGGCCATCGGCCTCTCCCTCATCTACGGCACCACGGGCCTCAACAACTTCGCCCACGGCGAGCTCGTCACGTTCGGCGCGCTGATGGCGTACCTCTTCAGCAACGTGCTGGGCCTCAACCCGGTGCTCGCGATCGCGATCACGGTGGTGCTCGGCGGCGCGTTCGGCTTCGTGCAGGACGCGGCGATCTGGAAGCCGCTCCGGCGCCGCAGCCTCGGCCTCGTGCCGCTGATGATCGTGACCATCGGCCTGTCGCTCGCGCTCCGCTACCTGTTCCAGTTCATCTTCGGCGCCGACCGCCTGACGCTCCCCAACAGCCCGGCGCCGTTCCTGGTGGTCGGGCCGGTGAGCCTCAAGTTCACCGACGTCGCCGGCGCGGTCGTCTCGATCGTGCTGCTCCTGGCCGTCGCGTACGTGCTGCTCTACACGAAGATCGGCAAGGCCACCCGCGCCGTCTCCGACAACCGCTCGCTGGCCGCGGCGTCCGGCATCGACGTGGAGGGGGTCATCCGCGTGGTCTGGATCGGCGGCGCCGCCCTCGCCGCGCTCTCCGGCGTCTTCATCGCCTACTACCAGTCGCTGCGCTGGGACACGGGCGCGTCCATCCTGCTGCTCGTCTTCTCGGCCGTCGTGCTCGGCGGCCTCGGCACGGCGTTCGGCGCGCTCATCGGCTCGATCGTGATCGGCGTCTTCATCAACGTCAGCACCATGGTCCTGCCCGAGAACATGAAGTACGTGGCCGCTCTCGTGGTCATGATCGTCATCCTGCTCGTGAGGCCCCAGGGCATCCTGGGCCGGAAAGATCGGATCGGTTAGCCGCGCATGAACACCAACTTCATCTTCCTGGCCATCGGCGAGATCTTCTCGCCCACCACCGCGGCGTACGCGCTCGCGACGGTCGGCCTCGTGATCCACTTCGGCTTCACGGGCCTGCTCAACTTCGGCCAGGCCGGCTTCATGGCCATCGGCGGCTACGCGTTCGCGATCACCGCGGTCATGTACGACTGGCCCGTCTGGGCGTCCCTGCTCGCGGCGATCGTCGCGAGCACCGTGTTCGCGCTGATCCTCGGCATCCCGACCCTCCGGTTGCGGGCCGACTACCTGAGCATCGTGACGATCGCGGCCGCGGAGATCATCCGGCTGAGCGTGAAGACGCCGGAGTTCTCGGACGTCACCGGTGGATCCGAGGGCATCAACGGCGCGGCCATCGGCTTCAACGAGCTGAACCCGCTGCCCGAGGGCCGCTTCGGCGCCGGCGTGCTCACGTACTCCTCCGACCAGTGGTGGATCCGCATCGTCGGCTGGGGCCTCGTCGGCATCGCCTGCCTCCTCGTGTTCCTCCTCATGCGCAGCCCCTGGGGCCGCGTGCTGAAGGGCGTGCGCGAGGACGAGGACGCGGTCCGCGCGCTCGGCAAGAACGTGTACTCCTACAAGATGCAGGCGCTCGTGCTCGGCGGCGTGTTCGGCGGGCTCGCGGGCGTGGTCTTCATCCTCCCGAGGTCGCTGCAGCCCGACAACTACGGCACGCAGCTCACGTTCTTCCTCTACACGATCATGCTGCTGGGCGGTGCCGCGACGATCTTCGGCCCCGTCATCGGCTCGATCATCTTCTGGGTCACGCTGTCGCTCTCGGACGGCCTGCTCAGCCTCGCGGTGTCGAACGACTGGCTGCCCATCTCGAGCACCCAGCAGGGCCCGATCCGCTTCATCATCGTGGGCGTCGCGCTCATGCTGCTCGTGATCTTCCGACCACAGGGCATCTTCGGGAAGAAGAAGGAGACGCACTTTGCCTGACAAGACCCCGGTCTCGGCCATCCTCGACGGCGACGCCGGTCCGGGCTGCGCCAAGAAGGACCCCATCATCGTCGCGCACGGCGTCAGCCGGCAGTTCGGCGGCCTGAAGGCGGTCGACGTCGACCACCTCGAGATCCCGCGCGGCTCGATCACCGCGCTCATCGGCCCGAACGGCGCCGGCAAGACGACGTTCTTCAACCTGCTCACCGGGTTCGACAAGCCGAACACCGGCAAGTGGGAGTTCTCGGGCCGGAACCTCGCCGGGATGAGCGCGTTCCGCGTCGCCCGCCTCGGCATGGTCCGCACCTTCCAGCTCACCAAGGCCCTCGGCGGCATGACGGTGCTGGAGAACATGCGCCTCGGCGCCACGGGCCAGGGCGGCGAGAACTTCTTCTCGGCGCTCATCCGGCCGGTGTGGCGCAAGAAGGAGGACGAGATCACGGAGCGCGCCCGCGGGCTCCTGAGGAAGTTCAAGCTCGACGCCAAGGAGGAGGACTACGCGGCCAGCCTCTCCGGCGGCCAGCGGAAGCTCCTCGAGATGGCGCGCGCGCTCATGACGAAGCCCGACCTCGTGATGCTCGACGAGCCGATGGCCGGGGTCAACCCCGCGCTCACGCAGTCGCTGCTCCACCACATCCTCGACCTCAAGACCGAGGGCATGACGGTGCTGTTCGTCGAGCACGACATGCACATGGTCAACGAGATCGCCGACTGGGTGGTCGTCATGGCCGAGGGCCGCATCGTCGCCGAGGGACCGCCCTCGACGGTGATGAGCGACCCGGCCGTCATCGACGCCTACCTCGGCGCCCACCACGACACCGACCTCGGCACCCTCACGGGCCAGCGCGAGGTGGCGAAGGACATGGAGTCCGACCTCGTCAAGGACGAGATCGAGAAGGAAGCGGCAGAGAAGTGACGGTAGAGCGGGTCCTCCAGACCACCGACCTCCACGCGGGCTACCTGCCCGGGGTCAACATCCTCAACGGGTGCAACGTGCACGTCGACAAGGGCGAGCTCGTGGGCATCATCGGGCCGAACGGCGCCGGCAAGTCCACGCTGCTCAAGGCGATCTTCGGGCAGGTGAACGTGCGCGGCGGCAGCATCGAGCTGAACGGCCAGGACATCACCGGGCTCAAGGCCGACAAGCTCGTCTCGCGCGGCGTCGGCATGGTGCCGCAGAACAACAACGTGTTCCCCACGCTCACCATCGACGAGAACCTCCAGATGGGCGTGTACCAGAAGCCCCGCATGTACAAGGAGCGGCTGGCGTTCGTCACCGACCTGTTCCCGGAGCTCGGCAAGCGGCTCAAGCAGCGCGCCGGATCCCTCTCGGGCGGCGAGCGCCAGATGGTCGCCATGTCGCGCGCGCTCATGATGGACCCCACGGTGCTGCTCCTCGACGAGCCGTCCGCGGGCCTCTCCCCCGTGCGCCAGGACGAGACGTTCATCAACGTCGCGCAGATCAACCGCGCGGGCGTCTCCGTGATGATCGTGGAGCAGAACGCCCGACGCGCCCTGCAGATCTGCGACCGCGGCTACGTGCTCGACCAGGGCAAGGACGCGTACGAGGGCCGCGGGCGCGAGCTCATGAACGACCCGAAGGTCATCGAGCTGTACCTCGGCACGCTCGCGGCCGACCAGGAGAAGGCCAAGGCGGCGCCCCAGCCCTGATCCCGGTCCCGGCACCACCACGACGCGGCATCCCCTCGGGGGTGCCGCGTCGTCGTGCACGGGACGGAGCCGGTCCCGTGCGGCGTCCCCGCGGTGAGGGCGACGGCGGAGGAGCGAAGGCGTGACGGGCGGCGGAGGAGCCCCGTGGGGCGGCAGACGGCAGACGGCCCACCGCCCACCGCGCGCAGCCCACAGCCCACAGCCCACAGCCCACGAGCCTCCGCCCACGGCCCACGGTGCCCACCGTGCCCGCCCTGCCCGCCCCGCGCTCGTGGGATCCGCTGAGCGCCCGCCACCCGGATCCCCCGGGCACGCCGAAGGGCCCGGTCCATGCGGACCGGGCCCTCGGGCGTGCGTGGTGCGGGTGCTAGTCGAGCTTGCCGTAGACCTGCTCGGAGAAGGTGCGCGTGTTGCCCTCGCCGTACTTGTAGACGGAGACGTACGCCTCGGTCGGGTCGCCGTTCTCATCGAACGTGATCGGGCCGGAGAGGCCGTCGTAGTCGACGTCGGTGCCGTCGGCGATCAGCTTCGCGCAGTCGGCGAAGGTCTCGCACTTGGTGCCGCCCTCGGAGACCGACTGCAGGTTCTCCTTGAGGGTCGCGCCGTCGGTCGCCTTGCCCTGGAGCGCGGCGAGCGCGAGGAGCACGGTGCCGTCGTACGACTCGGCCGAGTAGCTGAAGACCGTGAGGGCGGGGTCGCCGTCCTCCTTGACCATGGCCTGCAGGCGGTCCTGGAAGTCGGACTTGGCCTCGACGCCGGGGTTCGTGAACTGCGCGCCCGCGATGTCGACGTTGGTGTCCTCCTCGGTGATGACGCCGTAGTTGCCGTCCGTGCCGTAGAGGTTGTTGAAGTCGAAGCCCTTGGACGCGAGCTGGTCGGCGATGGTCTTGATCTCGTCGAACGAGATGACGACCAGGGCGTCGGGGTTCGGGGCGAGCACCGAGGTGATGGCGCTGTTGAAGTCGGTTGCGGAGGGCTCGAAGACCTCCTCGGCCGCGATGCTCGCGCCGCCGGCCTCGAGCGTCTTCTTGATGTTCTCCTCGAGGCCCGTGCCGTAGGCGTCGTTCATGTAGAGGATCGAGACGTTGGTCTTGCCGTCCTGCAGGATCTTGTTGCCGAGGATGCGGCCCTGGAGCACGTCCGAGGGGGCGGTGCGCCAGAAGTAGCCGTCGTCCGCGTAGTCCGTGAAGTCGGGCGAGGTGTTCGCCGGCGAGAGCTGCACGACGCCGGCCTGCGTGACCTGGTCGATGAAGGTCTTCGAGACGCCGGAGGACGCGGCGCCGATGATGGCCGTGTTGCCGTCCGCGATGAGCGACGTGGCCGACTGGCTCGCGATGTCGGTCGTGGTGTCGCCCGAGTCCTTGTCCGTGGCGGTCACCGTGATGCCGGCCTTGGCGTCGTTGATGTCCTGCTCGGCGAGGTGCACGCCCGCGAACTCGGGCGGGCCGAGGACCGCGAGGGTGCCCGTCTGGGGGAGGATCGTGCCGACCTTGAGCTCGAGGCCGCCGTCGGCCGTCGTGCCCCCCGTGCTCCCGCCGCCGCCGGAGCAGCCGGCGAGGACGAGGGCGCCGGCCACCGCGACGGTGACGGCGCTGAGGGCGGTGCGGGCGGATCGTGAGCGGGAGGTCGAGACCCTGCCGAATGCGCTCATGGTGCTCCTTATGGATGTGTGTGGTGACGCTCGGGAATGTGGTGCATGAGGCACGCGAATGCGCGCCTCGCCTGGTGCGACCCTATGGCGCGGATGAGACGGGCACAATGCATCGGCATTTCCGTCGTGTAACGCGACCTGATCGTTACCATTCGCGGAATGCGCGACGGGATCCGCATCAGATCCCCCGGGCGACCGCCGGATCCCTCTGCGCGACCGGCAGGCGCGGAGCCGGGCGGCGCGCGTTCCGGAGCATGTCGATCGTGAGGAGGACGAGCGCCGCCCACACGATCGCGAATCCGGTCCAGCGCTCCGGGGGCATTGCCTCGTGCATCACGAACACCCCGAACGCGAACTGCAGCAGCGGCGCCAGGTACTGGGTGAGGCCGATCACGGACAGCGGCAGGCGGCCGGCCGCGAACCCGAAGAGGAGGAGCGGGCCGGCCGTCACGACGCCGGTGCTCACGAGCAGCAGCGTGTGCTCGAGGGAGACCGTGCCGATGGTGAGGCCGGCGCCCGCGCCCGTGATCACGAGCATGACGGTGGCCGCGGGCACGAGCCACGCGGTCTCGAGCGCGAGGCCGGACAGCGCGTCCGCTCCCCCGCTGACGCGCTTCTTCACGAGGCCGTAGAGGCCGAAGGACCCGGCGAGGGCCAGCGAGACCCACGGCAGCTGGCCGTAGCCGACGGCGATGACGGCCACCGCGACCGCGGACAGGCCGACGGCCGTCCACTGGAGCGGACGCAGGCGCTCGCGCAGGAGGATCACGCCGAGCAGCACCGTGACGATGGGGTTGATGAAGTAGCCGAGGGCGGTCTCGACGACGTGGCCGGAGAGCGTGCCGTAGACGTAGACGGTCCAGTTGACGAGGATCAGGTGGCCGGCGAGGCCCAGGCCGAACAGCAGGCGGGGCTGCCGGGCGATCGCGACGAGGCGCGGCCACCGACGCGTGAGCGTGATGACGAGCGCGCAGACGACGAGCGAGAACAGGATGCGCCAGCCGACGATCTCGAACGCGCCCGCAGGCACGAGCAGGAGGAAGAAGACGGGGAGGACGCCCCACAGCCCGTACGCGCCGACGGCGGCGATCAGGCCGGTGCGGGTCGAGGTCTCCGGGGCGGGGCGCGTCACCTCACGAGGCTAGCGCCGCGGCGGGCGCGCGGGACCCGGGTGCCGGGCGGGAGGCCGCGGCGCACGGGCCGCCCTGCGGACGCGATGCGGACGCGATGCCGGATGCGCGTGGACGCACGAGAGCCCGGCCGAACGGATCGGCCGGGCTCTCGGAGGTGCTGTGGTGCTGCGGCGCGGAGCGTCAGCGCTCGATGACGGCGAGCACGTCGCGCGCGGAGAGGACGAGGAGGTCCTGGCCGTCGTACTTGACCTCGGTTCCGCCGTACTTGGAGTAGATGACCTTGTCGCCCACGGCGACGTCGAGCGGGACGCGGTTGCCGTTGTCGTCGATGCGGCCGGGGCCCACGGCCACGACCTCGCCCTCCTGGGGCTTCTCCTTGGCGGTGTCGGGGATGACCAGACCAGACGCGGTGGTCTGCTCGGCTTCGACCTGCTGGATGACGATGCGATCCTCGAGCGGCTTGATGGAGACCGACACGGTTGACCTCTTCCTTCTCACTTACGGGACAAGACTGATTGGCAATCCCCCGGGGAGAGTGCCAGGTGAGATTCTACGGGCCGCGCTTGCACTCGCGCAACGCGAGTGCCAATCCGTGGGGAGGCGCCCCGGTACGGTGGGCGGATGGATCAGACCGACCTCCGCGAGGTGCTGTCGCTCGAGGGGCTCCGCCTGCTCGACTCCCTGCCCGAGCCCCGGCCGGGCGACGACATGGTGCGCGTCGTGAGCGCGCTGCGCGGCGAGGGCCACTCCCCCGCGCTCGTGAGCGCGGTGCTCACGCAGGCTCGCCTGCGTGCCCGCGCGCGCGTCAAGTTCGGCGACTTCGCCGAGCGCATGCTCTTCACCGAGGCCGGGCTCGAGCAGGCCACCCGGCTGGCGGTGGCGGCGCAGCACGCGGGCCGGTTCCAGCAGGCCGGCGTCGCGCACGTCGCCGACCTCGGCTGCGGCATCGGCGGGGACGCGATGGCGATGGCGGCCATCGGGATCCGCGTCACGGCCGTCGAGCGCGACGAGGTGACCGCGGCCGTCGCCGGCTGGAACCTCGCGCCGTTCCCCGAGGCGGAGGTCGAGCAGGGCACGGCCGAGGCGTTCGACGCCGGGCGCGTGGACGGCATCTACCTGGACCCCGCGCGACGCACCGACGGGCACGCGTCGACCCGGCGCATCTCCGACCCGGAGGCCTACTCCCCCACGCTCTCCGCGGCGTTCGCGCTCGCGGCTGGCCGGGCGGCCGGGATCAAGCTCGGGCCGGGCCTCGACCGCGACCTCATCCCCGCGGACGCCGAGGCGCAGTGGGTGTCGGTCGACGGGCAGGCCGTCGAGATGGGCCTGTGGTTCGGGCCCACCCGGCGCGACGGCGTGGGGCGGGCCGCTCTCGTGATCAGCGGCGGATCCTCCGCGGAGCTGACCTCCGCGGCCGACAGCGAGGACGCGGAGCTCGGCGAGCTGGGCGCGCACCTGTACGAGCCGGACGGCGCGGTCATCCGCGCGCGGCTCATCGGCGACGTCGCGCGGTCGCTCGACGGGCGCATGGTCGGCGAGGGCATCGCGTGGATCACGTCCGACCGCGAGGAGGCGACGCCCTTCGCGCGCGGGTTCCGCGTGCGCGAGGTGCTGCCGCTCGACGAGCAGCGGCTGAAGCGCGAGCTGCGGGCGCGCGGCATCGGCACGCTGGAGATCAAGAAGCGCGGCGTCGACGTGGATCCGGCCCGGCTGCGCACGCGGCTGCAGCTGAAGGGCGAGGGCTCGGCGACGCTCATCGCGACGCGCGTCGGCGGCCGGCGGGTGGCGATCCTCGCGGACCGGCACGCGGTCGACGCGGGCTGAGGCCGTCGGGGCCCGCGCGGCCCCGGACGCGACGACGCGGCCGCCCCCGAGGGGACGGCCGCGTCATCGTGGTGCGGGTCGAGCTACTGCGTGGTGTAGCCCTGCTCCTGCAGCGCGGCCAGCGCGATGAAGCCGACGATGGCGAGGCCGACGGCGAGCACCAGGCCCACGATGCCGGTGATGATGCCGGTGAGCCAGAAGCCCTTGGCGTCGGGGTTGCGCTTGCGCCCGAGGATGCCGGTCACGATCGCGGCGATGCCGAGCGGGGCGGAGAGGAACCAGAAGAGGATCGTCACCACGGACACGATGCCGAGGACCATGGACGTGATGCTGAGGCCCTTGGAGACCGGCGCACCGCCCTGGCCGGGCTGGTAGGGCGCCGCGTACGGCGAGCCGGATCCCGCAGCGGGGGCCGCCGGGTAGGACGGCTGGCCGGGTGCGGGCGGGAAGTCGTCGGAGGAGCGGTCCGGGTTCTGCGGATCGGTCATTGTCGTTCCTTTCGTCCCTGGGAACATACCGTGCATCGCGCTCCAGATTCCGAGGCACGCGGAATTGTCCCCGGACGGGGGCCGCGCGACGAGGGCGAGGGTCAGCCGACCTGGACGACGGTGACGGGCAGGGTCGAGTCGGCGCCGAAGGCGAGGCCCGACGGCGCCCGGCCGGACTCGATGAGGCGGGCGCCGAGGGCCGCGATCATCGCGCCGTTGTCGGTGCACAGCGACAGGGGCGGGATCCGCAGCTCGATCCCCGCGGCCCGGCACCGCTCGGCCGCGAGCTCGCGGACGCGCGCGTTCGCGACCACGCCGCCGCCGAGGAGCAGGCGCGGGATCCCGTGGTCGACGCACGCGGCGACGGCCTTGGTGAGCAGCACGTCGACGACGGCCTCGCGGAAGCTCGCGGCGACGTCGGCGACGGGGACGGGCTCGCCGGCGTCCTGGCGCTTCTCGACCCAGCGGGCGACCGCGGTCTTCAGGCCGGAGAAGGAGAAGTCGTAGCGGTGGCGCTCCATGTCCTTGGGGAGGGACAGGCCGCGGGGGAAGCGGATCGCCCGCGGGTCGCCGTCGGCCGCGACCCGGTCGATGTGCGGGCCGCCGGGGTACGGCAGACCGAGCACGCGCGCCACCTTGTCGAAGGCCTCGCCCGCCGCGTCGTCGATGGTCTCGCCGAGGAGCTCGACGTCGTCGACGAGGTCGCGCACGAGGAGGAGCGACGTGTGGCCGCCGGAGACGAGGAGCGCGATGCTCGGGGTCTCGAGCGGGCGGCCGGATCCGCCGTCGACGCTGAGGAGGTCGGCGCCGACGTGGCCGACGAGGTGGTTCACGCCGTGCAGCGGGATGTCGAGGGCCACGGCGAGCGCCTTGGCCGCGCCGACTCCCACCATGAGCGCGCCCGAGAGGCCGGGGCCCGCGGTCACGGCGATCGCGTCGAGCTCGCGGAGGGTGACGCCCGCCTCCTCGAGGGCCGCGTCGATGGCCGGGGTGAGCGCCTCGAGGTGCGCGCGGGCGGCGACCTCGGGCACCACGCCGCCGTAGCGCGCGTGCTCCTCCATGGAGCTGGAGATGACGTTGGCGAGCAGGGTCTGACCGCGGACGATGCCGATGCCGGTCTCGTCGCAGGAGGTCTCGATCCCGAGGACCAGGGGGCCGGCCGTGGCGTCGCACTCCGCCTCGTCCGCGCAGGGGCGGTCGTCGGCGGCGGGATCCGCGTCGTCGTCGGCGGACGGGGCGGGCGCGGCGTCGCGCGGCTCCGCGACGGGCGGCGCGGTCTCGGCGAGCGGGGCGCGCATCACGACGGCGTCCACGTCGTCGGGCTGGTAGTAGTGCGGGCGGACGGCGATCGGCTCGAAGCCGAGCGAGGCGTACAGGCCCTGGGCGACCGGGTTGTCCGCGCGCACCTCGAGCAGCACCTCGCGCGCGCCGCGCTCGTGCGCCGTGCGGAGGAGGCGCGTGAGGAGGGCGCGGCCGATGCCGCGGCCGCGGGCGGACTCGGAGACGGCGATGGTCTGCACGTCGGCCGCGTGGGCGCCGCGCGGGCAGGACAGGCCGGCGTAGCCGAGGATCGCGCCGTCGGCCTCGTCGACCGCGACGACGTACCAGCCGTGACGCGCCGCGAGCTCGCCGCGCATCGCGTCGACCGACCAGGCGTCCGTGACGAAGGTGGTCGTCTCCAGGTGCATGAGCGCGCCGAGGTCGTCGAGCGCGGCGGTGCGGAAGACGACGCTCACGAGGTCACGCGCTTCGGGCCGGCGGAGACGGTGACGTCGGGCGAGCGGAGGTACAGGGCCTCGTCGGCGGCGAAGGGCAGCTCGAGCTGGTCCATGCGGCGGGCGACCTGCGCGAGCGCGGCCGCGCGCACGCCGGCCGCGTCGATGCGGTGGTCGGCGGTCGGCACGTCGTCCGGCTTGCTGAGGCCGGGGCCCGCGGTGCGCTCGGCCACGCCGTCGGCGGCGGGCTCGCGGTAGACGGACCAGTACAGCTCGCGGCGGCGCGCGTCGGTGACGACCACGAGGGATCCGGTGCCGCCGGCCGCGTAGTGCTCGTGGGCGACGGCGTCGTGGCTGACCACCGGGATCACGCGCACGTCGAGGCCGGTGGCGAGGACGCGGGCCGCGGCGATGCCGACGCGCAGCCCGGTGAAGGGACCGGGGCCCATGCCCGCGACGACGGCGCGGATGTCGCAGCGGTCGACGCCGGACGCGGAGAGGCACTCGTCGAGCAGGGTGCCGATGACCTCGGCGTGCCGCATCGTGTCGGACTCCTGGCGCTCGGCGAGCACGCGGCCGTCGGGGTCGATGACGGAGACGCCCGTGCCGGCGGAGGTGTCGATCGCGAGGAGCACTGGTCGAGTCTAGGCGCGGGGGCGCGCGCGGAGCCGCCGGATGCGGACCGTGCGGGGCTCCTCGGGGGCGGCGTCCGGATCCGGCTCGTCGGCGCCGTCCTCGACGTCCGCGTCGCCGGCGCCCGTGGGCCGCGCGATCGCGAGGTCCCACCACTCCTCCGCGATGCCGTCGAGCTTGCCCTGGCCCCACTCGACCACGACGACGGAGCGCGCGAAGTCGATGTCGAGGTCGTCGAGCTCACGGGCGTCGGCCAGGCGGTAGGCGTCGACGTGCACGAGCGGCGGGCCGTCGACGAGGCTCGGGTGGGTGCGCGCGAGCACGAAGGTGGGGCTCGTGACGGGGCCGCGGACGCCGAGGCCCTCGCCGAGGCCGCGCGTGAACGTGGTTTTGCCCGCGCCGAGCGGGCCCGAGAGCACGACGAGGTCTCCCGCGCCGAGCTCGCGCGCGAAGGCGCGGCCGAGCTCCTCCATGTCGTCGGGGGTGGGGACGGGGACGAGCTCGTCGGAGAGGATCTCATCGGCTGCGGCGGTCGCGCGCTCGTCGGCGGTCGCGCGCTCGTGCAGGTGGATCCGCACCACCCGCGGGCCCACGCGCGTCACGATCTCGTCGCCGATGGTCTCGGCCCAGCCGGCCCAGTCCTCGGCGGTGGGCTCGCCGCGGTCGCCCGGGCCGAGGATCACGGCGGTGTCGCCGACCTCGACGGGCAGGTCGCCCACGTCGAGCACGAGCTGGTCCATGGCGATGCGGCCGGCGACCGGGAAGCGGCGGCCGTTCAGCAGGACGGAGGCGCGGGGGCCGGCGATGCGCGGGATCCCGTCGGCGTACCCGACCGGCACGAGCGCGAGCGTCGACGGACCGTCGGTGCGGTGGTCAAGCCCGTACGAGACCCCGTGCCCGGCCTCGACGCGCTTGACGGAGACCACGTCGGCCTCGAGCGTCATCGCGGGGATGAGCCCGAGGTCGCGGCCGGAGCGGTCGTCGAACGGCGAGATGCCGTAGACCGCGATGCCGAAGCGCACCATGTCGAAGTGCGCGGCGGGCAGGCGGATCCCCGCCGAGCTCGCCGCGAGGTGCTTCTCGGCCGGGCGCGCGCCCAGCTCCTCGGCCACGCGGACCGCCTCGTGGAAGCGGGCGAGCGCGGCGTCGTCGTCCTCGGGCGAGGCGTCGGCGAGGTGCGACCAGAGCGCGTGCAGCGTCAGCTCGCCGCCGGCGTCGGCGGCGACGGCCGCGCGCACGAGGTCGGGCCAGAGCTCGGGCGTGGCGCCGTTGCGGCTGAGGCCCGTGTCGGCCTTGAGGTGCACGCGCGCGCGGATCCCCGTGGCGCGCCCCGCGGCCGCGATGCGCTCCAGCTCCCACAGCGCCGAGACCCCGAGGTCGATGCCCTCCTCGACCGCGACGCGGAAGTCGGTGTCGACCCCGTGCAGCCAGGCGAGGAGCCGGGCGTCGACGCCGGCCCGGCGGAGCTCGACCGCGGACGCGACGTCGAGCACCGCGAGGCTCTCGGCGCCGGCTTCGAGGGCGGCGCGCGCGACCTGCAGGGCGCCGTGCCCGTACGCGTCGGCCTTCACAGCGACCATCGTGCGGGCGGGGGCGGCGAGCGCGGCGAGCGCGCGGACGTTGTGGCGGATCGCGTCGAGGTCGATCACGGCGCGGCGGCCGGGCGCGACGGGGCCGGCCGGGGCGACGGCGGCGGATGCGGGGTCGGTCATGCGGAGTGCCTCCGGGTGACGCGGCCGGCGACGCGCGTGACGATCTCGTAGCCGATGGTGCCGGTGGCCTCGGCCCACTCCTCCACGGAGGGGGCGCCGGCGGCGGGATCCCCGAACAGCACGGCGTCGTCGCCCACCGCCACGGGCCGGCCGTCGACGACGCCGTCGCCCACGTCGACCACGAACTGGTCCATGGCGATCCGGCCGCTCACGCGGAAGCGCGCCCCGTGGATCGCGACGGGCGCGCGGTTGCTCGCGAGCCGCGGGACGCCGTCGGCGAAGCCGAGCGAGACGAGCGCGAGGGTCGTGGCGCGGGCGGTGCGGTACGTGTAGCCGTAGGAGACGCCCGTGTCGGCGGGCACGCGCTTCACCGCGACGACGCTGCCGACCAGGGTCATGGCGGGCACGAGGCCGAGGTCGGCGGACGTGACGCCGTCGAGCGGCGAGATGCCGTAGATCCCGATGCCGAGGCGCACCATGTCGAGGCGCGCCTCGGGCACGCGCAGGGCGCCGGCGGTGGCGGCGAGGTGGCGGATGCCCGGCTCGAGCCCGGCGGCGCGCACCACGTCGACGGCCGCGTGGAACGCCCGCACCTGCGCCTGGTCCTCGTCGGCGCCCGCGTTGGCGAGGTGGCTGAAGACGCCGTCGAGGCGGATCGCGCCCTCGCCGACCAGCCGCGCGACCTCCGCGACGACGCCCGGCCACTCGGCCGCCGTGACGCCGTTGCGGCCGAGGCCGGTGTCGACCTTGAGGTGCACGACCGCGGGACGGCCGAGGCGGCGTGCGGCGTCGGCGGCCTCGCGCACCTGGCGGAGGCTGCTGAGGCCGAGGTCGATGTCGTGCGCGATCGCGGTCGCGTAGTCGGCGCCGGGAGCGTGCATCCACGTGAGGATCGGCGCCTCGACGCCGGCGGCCCGCAGCGCGAGCGCCTCGCGGATGTCGACCACCCCGAGCCGGTCGGCGCCGCCGGCGAGCGCCGCGCGCGCCGACGCGAGCGCGCCGTGCCCGTAGCCGTCGGCCTTGACGACCGCCATCACGAGCGGCGCGCCCGTGGCGGCGCGCAGGGTGCGGACGTTCGCGGAGATCGCCCCGGTGTCGATGCGCGCCTCGCGGCGGAGGGCCGCGGGGACCTGGACGGTCGCCTCGTCGGTCATGCGCCCTCCCCCTCGGCCACCACGAACGCGGTCGCGAGCCCCGCGTCGTGGCTCATGCTCAGGTGGATCCGCGTCACGCCCCGCTCGGAGGCGACGGCCGCGACGGCCCCGCGCACCACGAGGGACGGGTCGCCGTGGGCGTCGCGCACGACCTCCATGTCCTGCCAGCTGATGCCGCCGGGACCGCCGAGCGCCTTGATCAGCGCCTCCTTCGCGGCGAACCGCGCCGCCAGCGAGCGCGCGGGCAGGGACCGCTCGGCCGGCGCGAACAGGCGCGGCACGAGGCCCGGCGTCCGCTCGGCGCTGCGGGCGAAGCGCGCCACGTCGACCACGTCGACGCCGATGCCCCTGATCACGCGCGGCCGGTCACTCGACCGTGACGGACTTCGCCAGGTTGCGCGGCTGGTCGACGTCGAGGCCCTTGGCCGCCGCGAGCTCCATCGCGAAGATCTGGAGCGGCGTGACCGCGAGCAGCGGCTCGAACAGCGGCGCCGCGAGCGGGATCGGGATGACCTCGTCGGCGTGCGGCAGCACGAACGCGTCGCCCTGCTCGGCGATCGCGATGACCCGGGCGCCGCGCGCGCGGATCTCCTCGATGTTGGAGATGACCTTCTTGTGCAGCGCGAGCTGGTGCGTGGGGCTCGGCACGATGACGAACACGGGCTGGCCCGGCTCGATGAGCGCGATGGGCCCGTGCTTGAGCTCGCCCGCGGCGAAGCCCTCCGCGTGGATGTAGGCGAGCTCCTTGAGCTTCAGCGCGCCTTCCAGCGCGACCGGGTAGCCGACGTTGCGGCCGAGGAAGAGCACCGCGCGGGTGTCGGCCATCCACTTGGCGAGCTGGCGGATGGTCTCGCCCTGCTCCACCACGGTGGCGAGCTTCTCCGGGATCGCGAGCAGCTCCTCGGTGTTCTCGACGATCTCCTCGGCCGACAGCGTGCCGCGGATGCGCGCGAGGTGCAGCCCGAACAGGTACAGCGCCGCGACCTGCGCGACGAACGCCTTGGTCGACGCGACGGCGACCTCGGGTCCGGCGTGCGTGTAGACGACGGCCTCCGACTCGCGCGGGATGGTCGCGCCCTGCGTGTTGCAGATGGAGAGGACGCGCGCGCCGGCCTCGCGGGCGTACCGGACGGCGAGGAGCGTGTCCATGGTCTCGCCGGACTGGCTGATGGAGATGACGAGCGTGGTCGCGTCGAGCACCGGGTCGCGGTAGCGGAACTCGTGCGCGAGCTCCACCTCGACGGGGACGCGCGCCCACTTCTCGAGGGCGTACTTGCCGAGGATCCCCGAGTACGCGGCCGTGCCGCACGCGACGATGACGATGCGCGAGATGTCCGCGAGGTCGACCTCGCCGATCGCGTCGAGGTCGGGCAGCACCACGACGCCGTCGACGATGCGGCCGCGGAGCGTGTTCGCCACCGCGTCCGGGCCCTCGCTGATCTCCTTCGCCATGAAGCTCGACCAGCCGCCCTTCTCGCTGGCGGAGGCGTCCCAGGCGATCTCGAACTCGTGCGTCTCGACGGGCGCGCCGTGGAAGTCGGTGACGGTGACAGAGTCGGGCCGGATGGCGACCATCTGGTCCTGGCCGATCGCGACCGCGCGGCGCGTGAACTCCACGAACGCGGCGACGTCGGATCCGAGGAAGTTCTCGCCCTCGCCGAGGCCGATGACGAGCGGGGAGTTGCGGCGGGCGCCGACCACGAGGCCGGGCTGGTCGCGGTGAACGGCGAGGAGCGTGAACGCGCCCTCGAGCCGGCTCACGGTGTTGCGGAACGCCTGCTCGAGGTCCTGCGTGATGCCGTACTCGCGGCCGAGCAGCTGGGCCGCGACCTCGGTGTCGGTGTCGCTGTGGAACTCGTAGCCGTCAGCGAGGAGGTCGTCCTTGAGCTCCGCGAAGTTCTCGATGATGCCGTTGTGGATGAGCGCGAGCCTGCCCTCGTCGCCGAGGTGCGGGTGCGCGTTGCGGTCGGTGGGACCGCCGTGCGTCGCCCAGCGCGTGTGGCCGATGCCGGTGGATCCGTTCGGCAGCGGCGACGCCTCGAGGTCCTCGAGGAGCCGGTCGAGCTTGCCGGCGCGCTTGCGGACCCCCAGCGTGCCGTCGGCGTCGAGCACCGCGACCCCCGCGGAGTCGTACCCGCGGTACTCCAGCCTCCGCAGCCCTCCGAGGAGGACCTCGAGGCTCCTGGCCTCACCGACGTAACCCACGATTCCGCACATGGGGCCCGAGTTTACCGTCGGCGATCCCGGATCCCCTGCGCGGCCCGTGCGCCGGGCGCGCCCCGCCGACCGGCCGACCCGCCCGTAGGATCGATGGGACATGCCAGACACCGCGACGGGATCCCCGACGAGCCACGCCCACGTCTCCCCCTTCGTGGAGATCGCCCGCGCCGACTGGGCCGCCCTCGCCCCGGCCACGCAGCTCCCGCTCCGCGAGACCGAGCTCGTGCAGCTGCGCGGCATCGGCGACCGGCTCGACATGCGCGAGGTGGAGGACGTCTACCTCCCGCTCAGCCGGCTGCTCAACCTCTACGTCTCCGGCACCAAGAAGCTGCACCGCGAGACGAGCGCGTTCCTCGGCGAGCGCGCCAAGAGCACGCCGTTCGTCATCGGCGTCGCCGGATCCGTGGCCGTCGGCAAGTCGACCGTCGCGCGCCTGCTGCGCGAGATGCTGGCGCGCTGGGACGACACCCCGCGCGTCGAGCTCGTGACCACGGACGGCTTCCTGCACCCGAACGCCGAGCTCGAGCGCCGCGGCCTGATGGAGCGGAAGGGCTTCCCCGAGTCGTACGACCGGCGGGCGCTCCTGCGGTTCGTCACCCAGGTGAAGAGCGGCGTGCCCGAGGTGCGCGCGCCGTTCTACTCGCACCTCGCGTACGACATCGTGCCGGGCGCCGAGGTCGTGGTCCGGCAGCCGGACGTGCTGATCATCGAGGGCCTCAACGTGCTGCAGCCGGCCGCGTCGGGCGCGAAGCTCGCGGTCAGCGACCTCTTCGACTTCTCGATCTACGTCGACGCCCGCACGCACGACATCGCGCAGTGGTACGAGGAGCGGTTCCTGAGCCTCCAGCAGGGCGCCTTCAGCAACCCGCGCTCCTACTTCCACCGCTACGCGGACCTCAGCCGCGACGAGGCGGTGGCGCACGCGCGGCGGATCTGGTCGAGCATCAACGAGCCGAACCTCGAGCAGAACATCCGCCCGACCCGGTCGCGGGCGACGCTCGTGCTGCGCAAGGGCCCGGACCACTCGGTCACGAGCGTGGCGCTCCGCAAGCTCTGAGGCCGGCCGGGTCCGCCCGACGGCGACGCGCCAGATGGCCAGCCGCTAGATGGCGAGGCGCTCCGTGACCAACGCGGCGAGCTCCTCGGCGTGACGCTCGGCGGTCGCCTGGTCGGCGGCCTCGACCATCACGCGGATCATCGGCTCGGTGCCCGATGCGCGCATGAGGATGCGGCCGGTGTCGCCGAGCTCCGCCTCCGCGCGCGCGACCGCGGCGTTCAGCTCGGCGTCGTCGCCGACGCGCTCGCGGTCGACGCCGCGGACGTTGATCATCACCTGCGGGTAGACGGTCATGACCGAGGCGAGCTCCTGGAGGCTCTTGCCGGTCGCGGCCATCTCGCCGAGCAGCTGGATGCCCGTGAGGATCCCGTCGCCGGTCGTCGCGTGCTCCGCGATGACGAGGTGGCCGGACTGCTCGCCGCCGAGGGAGTAGCCGCCCTCGTTCATGGCCTCGAGCACGTAGCGGTCGCCGACGCGCGTCTGCAGCACGGTGATGTCGTTCTCGGCCATCGCGATGCGGAGGCCGAGGTTGCTCATGACCGTGGCCACGAGGGTGCGCTCGGCGAGGAGCCCGCGGCGGGCCATGGAGAGCGCGAGCACGGCCATGATCTGGTCGCCGTCGATGACGGCGCCCGTGTGGTCGACCGCGAGGCAGCGGTCGGCGTCGCCGTCGTGCGCGATGCCCACGTCGGCGCCGTGCCGGAGGACGGCCTCGGCGAGCAGGTCGAGGTGCGTGGACCCGACCCGGTCGTTGATGTTCATGCCGTCGGGGTCGTTGCCGATGACGGTGACGCGGGCACCCGCGTCGGTGAAGACCTCGGGGCTGATGCCGGCGGCGGCGCCGTGCGCGCAGTCGAGGACCACGTGGATCCCGTCGAGCCGGTGCTGCAGCGCGCCGAGCAGGTGGAGGACGTAGCGGTCCTCGGCGTCGGCGAAGCGGCGGATGCGGCCGACGTCGGCTCCCGTGGGGAGCAGGACGGGCTCGCTGAGCTGCGCCTCGATGCGGTCCTCGAGCTCGTCGGCGAGCTTCCGTCCGCCCGCGGCGAAGAACTTGATCCCGTTGTCGGGTGCGGGGTTGTGCGACGCGGAGATCATCACGCCGAAGTCGGCGTCGAAGTCCGCGATGAGGTACGCCGTGGCCGGCGTCGGGATGACCCCGGCGTCGAACACGTCGACGCCGGAGCTCGCGAGGCCGGCGGCCACGGCCGCCGCGATGAACTCGCCGGACACCCGGGGATCCCGGGCGACGACCGCGACGGGTCGTCGTCCGGAGTCCCGGGCGTCCTGGCCGAGCACATGCGCGGCGGCCTGGGCCAGGCGCAGGGCGAGGTCCGCGGTGATGGTCTCGCCGTTGGCGAGTCCGCGGACGCCGTCCGTGCCGAAGAGCCGGGGCATGGCTGCCGGTGTGCCCGAGCGCCTTAGCGCTTCGAGAACTGGGGCGCCTTGCGGGCCTTCTTGAGTCCGGCCTTCTTGCGCTCCTTGACGCGCGCGTCGCGGCTGAGGAAGCCGTTCTTCTTCAGCACGGCGCGGTTGTTCTCCTCGTCGATCTCGTTGAGGGCGCGGGCGATGCCGAGGCGCAGGGCGCCGGCCTGGCCGGAGGGGCCGCCGCCGGAGATGCGCGCGACGACGTCGTAGCTGCCGAGGAGGTCGAGCACCTTGAACGGGTCGTTCACGAGCTGCTGGTGCAGCTTGTTGGGGAAGTAGTCCGCGAACTCACGGCCGTTGACCGTGATCGAGCCGGAGCCGGGGACGAGGCGCACGCGGGCGATGGCCTGCTTGCGTCGTCCGACGGCGCCGCCGGACACGTTGAGGACCGCGCGGGGGGCCTTGGGGGCCTCCTCGTTCGGGGTCTCGGTCGAGAAGCTCTCGGGAGCCACGTCGAGGGAGTCTGAGATCTGAGCCACTGGGTTCGATTCCTTCTGAGGTCTTTGGTCGTCGCTGTCGGCAGCCGGAGCTACTGAGCGACCTGGCCGAGGGTGTACGGGGTGGGCTGCTGAGCAGCGTGGGGGTGCTCGGGGCCCGCGTAGACCTTGAGCTTCTTCAGCTGCGCCGCACCCAGCGAGTTCTTCGGCAGCATGCCGCGGATGGCCTTCTCGACCGCGCGCGTCGGGTGCTTCTCGAGCATCTCGACGTAGGTGGTGGCCGTGAGGCCGCCCGGGTAGCCGGAGTGGCGGTAGGCCAGCTTCTTCTCGAGCTTCTGGCCCGTGAGCGCCACCTTCTCGGCGTTGACGATGATGACGAAGTCGCCCATGTCCATGTGGGGGGCGAACGTGGCCTTGTGCTTGCCGCGCAGGAGCGTGGCGGCGTGGCTGGCGAGACGGCCGAGGACGATGTCCGTGGCGTCGATGACGACCCAGTCGTGCTGGACCTCACTGGCCTTGGGGGAATAGGTGCGCGTCATTGATCTGACTGCCTTCTTTTCGAGGTGAGATGGTCGTGGATCCCGCTCCGTGGGCGTTCTGACGAGAACGCATCCGGTGGAGGGCTCAACCTTGTACGTCGTCGCACGCAGGCGTGCAGACAACCGGTTCAGAGTACGCGATCGGAGCGGATCAGGCAATCCCGGGCGTGTCGGCCATCCGTGCGAGGTCGCTCGCGGCCTCCTCGGCGCTCGCGGCGAGCGAATCCACCTCGTGCGCCCCGCGCCGGTTGCGGGTGATCGCGTTGCGCGCCTCGAGCTCCTCGTCGGCCGGGTAGCCGACCCGCTCGAGCACGAGGCCGCGGGCGGGCATCACGGTGAACTCGCTCGTGCGCTCGCGCACCTCGAGCAGCTCGCGGAGCCGCGCCACCGTGGCCCGGCCCGACGCCGCCGCGACGCACGCGCCGACGAGCGCCCGGACCATGCTGTGGCAGAACGCGTCGGCGCGCACCACGGCCTCGAGGGCGCCGTCGGCTGTCCGCGTCCAGGTCAGCTCCTGCAGCGTGCGGATGGTGGATGCGCCCTCCCGGGGCTTGCAGTACGCCGCGAAGTCGTGGAGGCCGAGCAGCGCGTCGGCCGCCTGCTGCAGCACGTCGGCGTCGAGGGCCATGGGGACCTCGACCGTGCGGTGCCGCTGGAGCGGGTCGCGCGGGCCCGAGGCGTCGGCGATCCGGTAGCGGTACGCCCGCCAGGTGGCGGAGAAGCGCGCGTCGAAGCCGTCGGGCGCGGGGGCGCACGCCAGCACCACCACGTCGGAGCGCGCGCCGAGGACGCCGTTCAGCCGGCGGGCCAGGGCGGGAGCGGCGCGCTCCACGGAGGGCTCGTGCGGCGCCTCCCCCGCGGCCGCCTCCGCCGCGCGGCCGCGGGGCGGGCGGTCGAGGGACGCGACCTGCGCGTCCGAGAGGTCCAGGTGCGCGACCTGCCCGGTCGCGTGCACGCCCGCGTCCGTGCGACCCGCGACGACCAGGGTCGGGGCGGGCGGCGTGCGGGCGAGCAGCTGCGCGAGGGCGTCCTCGAGGACGCCCTGCACCGTGCGCAGGCCGGGCTGCTTGGCCCAGCCCGCGAACCCGGTGCCGTCGTAGGCGACGTCGAGGCGGACGCGCGCGCCGCCGTCCCCGCTCACGAGGCGGAGCCGCTCATCGGGCGGATCCGCTCATCGCTCCGGGGTCGACCGCGGACGGGTCGTGCCGACCTCGCGCTCGTGCACGGCGGTGCGGCTGGCCTGCGTGAAGCCGAGGTGCTCGTAGAGGTCGAGCGCGCCTGTGGGGCTGTCGGAGTCCACGTCGAGCACCGCGCGCTGCAGTCCCTCGGCGCGGAAGCCCGCGAGCGACGCCGACAGGAGCGCCTGCGCGAGCCGGCGCCCGCGGAACTCGCGGCGCACGCCGACGAGGCCGATGTAGCCCGAGGTGTAGCCCGCGGCCTCCCAGTCGTCCGGGGACACCTCGGCCATGGCGAAGCCCGCGACGACCGCGTCCTCGTCGTCGCCCGTCACCGCGATGACGGACAGGTCGCCGCGCGCGGTCGGCAGCGACAGGAAGGCGTCCCACCGCTCGACGCTGACGGGCTCGGATCCCCAGTGGTCGCGGAACACCTCGTTCTTGGCCTGACGGGTGCGCTCCCACCACTCCCGCGTCACGGGGACGAGGCGCAGCCCCTCCGGGACGGGGACCTCGGGGAGGTCGGCGGCGAGGTCGCGGTGCATCTCGATGAAGTAGCGGCTGACCGTGAAGCCGCGCGACGCGAGCAGCGCCGCGGCGCCAGCGGAGTCGGCCTGCGTCTCGGTGGTCATGCGCGTCGGGACGGGACCCTCGACGTGCTCGGCGGGCTGCGCGGTGGCGAGCTTCGCGGTGGCGCGCGCGACCTGCCAGTCGAGGAGGCGCGCGCCGATGCCGGTGCGGCGGAGGTCGGGCCGGACGCCGCCCGAGATGTCGGCGCGGACGACGGACTCGTCGTCGGGCTTCACGATCGCGTGGCCTTCCGCGGCGAGGCGGCCGTCGGCGTCGACCGCGACGATCCCGTCACGCGCCACGTCGACGTAGGAGAAGCCGAGCGCCATCTCGATCTCCTCGCGCGCCGCCCGGTACTCCGGGTGGTCGGCGTCGGCGATGGCGCTCTGCAGCTCCACGAGCGCGTCGACGTCGTCGAGCGACATGGCGCGCCAGGTGATGCCGTCGGGGCCCTCGGGGAGCGGGATCGGGGCGGTGGTGGATGCGTCGTCCGGCATGGTCGTGCTGCTGTCGGTCATCCGTCCAGGGTACCGGGGCGCTGACGGCGTCTCCTCGGCCGGCGGTCGGACGCACGAGAGCCCCCGTCGCGCAGGGCGGCGGGGGCTCTTGGACGGTGCGGGTGCTACTTGTCGGACTTCTCCGCGGCGTCGGCCTCGACCTCGGCGGCGACCTCGTCGGGCGACTCGGCGGGCGTGCCGTCGGTGTGCTCGACGGCGTCGGTCTCCTCGACGGGGACCTCCGCCTCCTCCGCGGGCGCCTCGGCGACCGGGGCCGCGGCGGCCGGAGCCGTCGTGGTCGCGGTGCGCGTGGAGCGGACCTTCGGGGTCACGGGCTCGAGCACGAGCTCGATCTGCACCATGGGGGCGTTGTCGCCCTTGCGGAAGCCGAGCTTGGTGATGCGGGTGTAGCCGCCGTCGCGCTCGGCGACGAGGGGCGCGATCTCCGTGAAGAGCTCGTGGACGACGCTCTTCGAGGGGATGATCCCCATGACGCGGCGGCGGGCGTGCAGGTCGCCGCGCTTGGCGAACGTCACGAGGCGCTCGGCGACGGGACGGAGGCGCTTGGCCTTCGTCTCGGTCGTCTTGATGGACTTGTGCTCGAAGAGGCTCTGGGCGAGGTTCGCGAGCATGAGGCGCTCGTGCGCCGGGCCGCCTCCGAGGCGGGGACCCTTGGTGGGCTTGGGCATGGTCTATGTCTCCGTAATGGTCGAAAAGAAGTCGGGCCGGGGCCGGACGGGTCAGTTGGTGGTGGTCTCGTCCTCGTCGTAGCTGTAGTAGTGCGCGCCGTCGAAGCCGGGGACGGCGTCCTTCAGCGACAGACCCAGCTCGACCAGCTTGTCCTTGACCTCATCCACCGACTTCTGTCCGAAGTTGCGGATGTTCATGAGCTGCGTCTCCGAGAGGGCGACGAGCTCGCTGACGTTGTTGATGCCCTCGCGCTTGAGGCAGTTGTACGAGCGCACCGAGAGGTCGAGGTCCTCGATGGGCATCGACAGCTCGGAGCTGAGGACGGCGTCGACCGGCGCGGGGCCGATCTCGATGCCCTCGGCGGCCGTGTTGAGCTCGCGCGCCAGGCCGAAGAGCTCGGTCAGCGTGCGGCCGGCCGACGCGATCGCGTCGCGGGGCGTGATGGCCGACTTCGTCTCGACGTCGACCACGAGGCGGTCGAAGTCGGTGCGCTCGCCGGCGCGGGTGGCCTCGACGCGGTAGGTGACCTTGAGCACGGGCGAGTAGATCGAGTCGACCGGGATCTGGCCGGCCTCGCTGAACTCGCTGCGGTTCTGGGTCGCGGAGACGTAGCCGCGGCCGCGCTCGATCGTCAGCTCCAGCTCGAACTTCGCCTTCTCGTTGAGCGTGGCGATGACGAGCTCGGGGTTGTGGATCTCGACGCCCGCGGGAGCGGAGATGTCGGCGGCCGTGACCTGGCCCGCACCCTGCTTGCGCAGGTACGCGGTGATCGGCTCGTCGTGCTCGCTGGAGACGACGAGGCCCTTGATGTTGAGGATGATCTCGGTCACGTCCTCCTTCACGCCGGGGACGGTGCTGAACTCGTGCAGCACGCCGTCGATCCGGATGCTGGTGACGGCCGCGCCGGGGATGGACGAGAGGAGCGTGCGGCGGAGCGAGTTGCCGAGCGTGTAGCCGAAGCCGGGCTCGAGCGGCTCGATGACGAACCGCGAGCGGAACTCCGAGATCTGCTCCTCGGTGAGGGTGGGGCGCTGCGCAATGAGCACTGTGTTGTTTCCTTTCGGCGAGGCGTCCGCTATATGACGCCTGCGATGCCCCCCGGGTGGCGGCCCGGGCGGGTAGTGAATTGGTCGAACGGACACACGGCGGATCGGCCGACGCCGTCCCGTCCTTGCGGAGCGGGACGGCAGCGGCCGATCAGCGCGAGCTAGACGCGGCGGCGCTTGGGCGGGCGGCAGCCGTTGTGCGCCTGCGGGGTGACGTCGTTGATCGAGCCCACCTCGAGGCCGGCGGCCTGGAGCGAGCGGATCGCGGTCTCACGGCCGGAGCCGGGTCCCTTGACGAACACGTCGACCTTCTTCATGCCGTGCTCCTGCGCCTGGCGGGCGGCCGACTCGGCGGCGAGCTGCGCGGCGAACGGCGTCGACTTGCGCGAGCCGTTGTAGCCGACGACGCCCGAGGACGCCCAGCTGATGACGGCACCGGTGGGGTCCGTGATCGAGACGATGGTGTTGTTGAAGGTGCTCTTGATGTGGGCCTGGCCCACGGCGATGTTCTTCTTGTCCTTGCGGCGCGGCTTGCGAACGGCCGACTTGGGTGCTGCCATGGAGATCTCCTGTGTCTACGGGTGGCGAGGGCGCTGGCCGGGGCCTAGCGCGCCTTCTTCTTGCCGGCTACGGTGCGCTTCGGGCCCTTGCGGGTGCGAGCGTTGGTCTTCGTGCGCTGCCCGTGGACAGGGAGGCCGCGGCGGTGGCGGATGCCCTCGTAGCTGCCGATCTCGACCTTGCGGCGGATGTCGGCGGCGACCTCGCGGCGGAGGTCGCCCTCCACCTTGAAGTTCCCGTCGATGTAGTCGCGCAGGGCGATGAGCTGGTCGTCGCTCAGGTCCTTGACGCGGATGTTCTTGTCGATGCCGGTGTCCTCGAGGGTCTTGACGCTCGAGGTGCGGCCGACGCCGTAGATGTACGTGAGTGCGATCTCCACGCGCTTGTCGCGCGGGAGGTCGACGCCTGCTAGACGTGCCATTGAGGCTTCTCCTGGTGATGTGTGGAGGTCTGCAGCAGAGCCTGTGCATCGGCCTCCGACCGATGGTGTCCCCCGGACCCTCGCGGGTCCCGGCTTCCGGCACTGCTGTCGTTCTCAGAGATGTGGTGCTGGTGGTGCCGTGCGGATGGTGCTGACTAGCCCTGGCGCTGCTTGTGGCGCGGGTTCTCGCAGATGACCATCACGCGTCCGTTGCGTCGGATGACCTTGCACTTCTCGCAGATCCGCTTGACGCTGGGGTTGACCTTCATGATGCTTCCTTGCTTTCGTTCTCGCTGGCCTCGTGCCGCCGCGGATGCGGGGCCGTTCCTTGTGCAGCAGGCCTACTTGTAGCGGTAGACGATCCGGCCGCGGGTGAGGTCGTACGGGCTCAGCTCCACGATCACGCGGTCCTCGGGGAGGATGCGGATGTAGTGCTGACGCATCTTGCCCGAGATGTGGGCGAGGACCTTGTGCCCGTTGCTCAGCTCAACGCGGAACATCGCGTTCGGCAGAGCTTCGACAACTCCGCCTTCGATCTCGATGACGCCGTCTTTCTTGGCCATATACTCACTGTCGCTAGAGGTGGTGTCTGCTGTTCGTGCGGATGCGCATCATGGTGAGGCGCTGGTGCGGACGGCATGCCAGGTCGGCGGCCGCGCACCAAGGGTCGAGAGTACGCCATCCCCGGGCGTGTCGCAATTCTCCCCGCGTGTCGCGGTCGGATCCGCGGATCCTGCGCTAGCGGGACGCACGACGGGCCGGGCGGTCGCCCGCCCGGCCCGTGCGGCTGCCCGTCCTACGCCCGGTGGCGCGGGGCGCTGCGGCGGTCGGCCTGGGCGGCGTCGACGACCGCGACGAGGTCGGCGGTGAGCGGGTGCCCGTCGTCGAGACCGGTGACGCGGCGGACGAGGTCCGCCGGGGTGTCCGTCGCCAGGAGCTCCTGCAGCTCGAGGGCCTGCGGGTCGCCCGCGGGGTCGAAGCGGAGCGCCTGGCCCATCGCGCGCACGAGGGCGTCGTGCGGCAGGCCGCGCTCGGCCAGCTGCGACGCGGGTCCGACGAAGCGCTCCTCCCGGGAGAGCTTGCGCAGCGGCTGGCGGCCGACGCGCTCGACGGTGTCGGCGAGGGCCGCGTTGGCGAAGCGCGCGAGGTTCTTCTCGCGGTACGCCGCCTGCTCCGCCTCGTCGAGGCCGTGCTTGGCGACGAGCAGCGCGCTCGTCTCCTCGAGGACCTGCCGGACCTCGTCGGCGACCTCGGGGATCGACATCGCGTCCGACTGGCTCACGGCGCCGCGCGCGTAGCCGTGGTAGGCGACGGTCGCGTGGCCGGTGTTGACCGTGAAGAGCTTGCGCTCGATGTAGGGCGCCAGGTCGTCGACGAACGTGGCGCCGGCGATCTCGGGCACGGCGTCGCCGAACGGGCCGCGCTCGACGACCCACTCCGAGAAGTCCTCGACCGTGACGTCGAGGCCCGCGGCGGGATCCTGGTTCGGCACGATGCGGTCGACCGCCGTGTTGGCGAAGATCGCGCGGCCGACGGCGTCGGGCTCCTCGACGAGGGCCTTCTCGATCTCGGCGCGGAGCGTGTCCGTCGCGTTGATCGCGTTCTCGCAGGCCATGACGGCGACGGGCGCGAGGTCGGCGGAGCGCGCGCGGAGGCCTGCGGCGATCGCGGGCGCCACGAAGCGGAGGATGTTCGGGCCCACCGCCGTGGTGACGATGTCGGCGGTCGCGATCTCGCGGATCAGCGCCTCGCCGTCGGCCGCGCTGTCGATGGCGCGGAAGCCGGTGACGGTCCAGTCGCGCGCGTGCGGCCCGACCTCGGTCACGCGGTAGGAGTCGGCGGCGTCGAGGTGCCCGATGAGCTCGGCGTTGACGTCGGCGAAGACGACCTCGTAGCCGGCCTCGTGCAGGATCAGCCCGACGAAGCCGCGGCCGATGTTGCCGGCGCCGAAGTGGACGGCCTTCACGCCTCGTTCACCTCGGCCAGGAGGGCGTACAGCGCCTCGGCGTCAGGCGCGTCGAGGAGCTTCTGCACCTCGTCGTCGTCGCTGAAGATGATGGCGATCTTGCTGAGGATCTCGAGGTGCCCGTTGTCCTTGCCGGCGATGCCGACCACGAAGCGGACCTCGTTGCCCGCCCAGTCGATGGGCGCGTCGTAGCGGACGAAGGAGAGGGCGGAGTCGAGGATCGTGTCCTTGCCCTCGTTGGTGCCGTGCGGGATCGCGAGCAGGTTGCCCATGTAGGTCGAGACGCTCTTCTCGCGCTCGAGCATGTAGCCCTGGTACTCGGGGGTGACGGCGCCGGCCGCGACGAGGATCGCCGCCGCCTCGGCGATGGCCTCCTCGACGGAGGACGCGGTGCCGCCGACGCGGATCTGGGCGGGTTCGAGGACGTTCGACATGGTGCTCCTTACGTGGGTGCGGATGCGCGGCGGCCGGGGCCCTGCCTCCCAGCATGGCCCCGGCCGCGCGCGCGGGTGGTGCGAGGGGTCCGCCGCGGACGGCGGACCCGCGTGATCAGCTGTCCGAGCGCTGCTTGCGGACCAGCTCCACGATCTCGTCGTATCGCGGCGAGTTCATGAAGTTGTCGACCGAGACGTGCTCCGACGCCGGGCTCTTCTGGCGGGCCCGGTCGGTGAGCTCGCGCTGCGTGATCACGAGGTCGGCCGTGCCGTCGAGGGCCGCGATGGACTTGTTGACGACGGTGACGTCGGTGAGGCCGGCCTTCTTCATCTTGTTGCGGAGGACCGAGGCGCCCATGGCGGACGAGCCCATGCCGGCGTCGCAGGCGAAGACGATGTCCTGGACGCGGGTCGTGGTGGCCGTGCCGCCGTCGGTGCCCGTGCCGGACGTGCCGTCGGCGAGGCCGCCGACCGTGCCCGCGGTGCCGGTCTCGGCGCCGAGGCCCGTGAGGATCGAGGACTCCTTGCCCTTGTTGGCCTGCGTGGCCGCGACCGCGGCGCCGAAGTCGCCGGAGCCCTTCTTGCCGGTGCGGAGGATGACCGCCGCGACGACGAAGGTGACGGCCGCGGAGATGATGACCGAGAGGATCACGCCGGGGAAGCTGTCGCTGGCGGTCTGGCCGAGCACGGCGATGATGCTGCCGGGCGAGGCCGGGGCGCGCAGGCCGGAGCCGAAGGCGACGTTGGTCGCGACGCCCGAGGCGCCGCCCGCGATGACCGCGAGGAACAGGAGCGGCTTCGAGAGGACGTACGGGAAGTAGATCTCGTGGATGCCGCCGACGAACTGGATGAGGATCGCGCCGGGGGCGGTGGAGCGCGCCGCGCCCGCGCCGAAGATCGCGAAGGCGAGGAGCACGCCGAGGCCCGGGCCGGGGTTCGCCTCGAGCAGGAACAGGATGCTCTTGCCGTTCTCCAGCGACTCGGCGGTGCCGAGCGGCGTGAGGATGCCCTGGTTGATGGCGTTGTTGAGGAACAGGACCTTGGCCGGCTCGATCACGATGCTCGTGAGGGGCAGGAGGCCGTTGTCGACGAGGAAGCCGACGCCGCCGCCGAGGACCGCGGTGATCCAGCGGATGACCGGGGTGAGCAGGTAGTAGGCGCCGATCGCGAAGATCGCGCCGAGGATGCCGGCGGAGAAGTTGTTGACGAGCATCTCGAAGCCGGGGCGGATCCGGTCGATCCAGAGCCGCTCGATGACCTTCAGCAGGTACGCCGCGAGCGGGCCCGTGATCATGGCGCCGAGGAACATCGGGCTGCCGCCGTCGAAGTAGGGCTCGCCGACCGTGCCGACGATGACGCCCATGGTCGCGATGGTCGCGACCACGCCGCCGCGGGCGTCGTAGACCATGCGGCCTCCGGTGTTCGCGATCAGCAGGGGCAGCAGGAAGTAGAGGATCGGCGCGATGAGCGTCGCCAGGTCCTCGTTGGGCAGGTAGCCCGTCGGGATGAACAGGGCCGTGAGGAGGCCCCAGGCGATGAACGCCGCGATGTTCGGCATGATCATGCCGCTGAGGAACGTGCCGAACTTCTGCACGCCGAGCCGCACGGACTGCCCCGTGCTGCGGGTGGGTGACGTCGTCGTCATGGGGGTGGTGCTCCTGTCGTGGTGGTGGCGGGCCTGCTGCGGCCCGCCTGCTGCGGTGAGGTGGGATGTGGTGCGGGAGAGGGCGGTGCGGGTCAGACGGCGGCGGGCGCCGATGCCGCGGTGACCGCGGCGCGCGCCTCGACGGCGCTGTCGGCGGCGAGGGCGACGGCGGCCAGGGCCTCCGCCTCCTCGCGCGTGTGGAGGGCGAGCTCGGCGCGCACGTCGGCGAGCGCCGCGGGCGACATGGAGAGGCTGGTCGCGCCGAGGCCGACGAGCACCACGGCGAGCAGCGGGTCGGCCGCCGCCTCGCCGCAGATCCCGACGGGCTTGCCGAGCGCGCGTCCCGCGGCGCCGACCTCCTGCACGAGGCGGAGGACGGCGGGGTGCCACGGGTCCTGGAACGCGGCCACGGACCCCAGCAGCCGGTCGGCTGCGAGCGTGTACTGCGTGAGGTCGTTGGTGCCGATGCTCGCGAAGTCGGCGTGGGCGAGGATCCGGTCGGCGAGGAGCGCGGAGGACGGGACCTCCACCATCACGCCGACGGTCTTCAGCCCGAGCTCGCGGCCGAGCGCCGAGAAGTAGCGCGCCTCCTCCACCGTGGAGACCATGGGCGCCATGACCCACAGGTCGGCCTCGGTGGCGGCGTCGGCCTGCGCGAGCGCGGTGAGCTGGTCGCGGAGGATCTGCTCGTTGGCCCGCAGCGCGCGGAGGCCGCGGAGCCCGAGGGCCGGGTTCTCCTCGTCGGCGTCATTGAGGAAGGCGAGCGGCTTGTCGGCGCCGGCGTCGAGCGCGCGCACGACGACCTTCTGGCCGGGGAACGCCTCGAGCAGGCGCGTGTAGTGCTCCTGCTGCTCGGCGACGGTCGGCGCGCTCGTGGCGTCGAGGAAGAGGAACTCGGTGCGGAAGAGCCCGACGCCCTCGGCGCCCTTGGCCACCGCGTCCGGGGCGCCGTCGGCGGATCCGAGGTTGGCGAGCAGCGGGATCGTCGTGCCGTCGGACAGCGCGCCGGGCCCGGTGGGCACGGCGACGCGGTTGCGGCGGGCCTCGATGTCGGCGCGGGCGGCCTGCTCCTCGGCCTCGCTGGGCGCGACGGTGACGGCGCCCGTGAGCGCATCCACGACGACGGTCTCGCCGTCGGCGAGGTCGGCCGCGGCGGCGACGCCGACGACCGCGACGATCGCCTTCTCGCGGGCGAGGATCGCCGTGTGCGAGGTGGGGCCGCCGTCGGTCGTGATGAGGGCGAGGACCTTGTCGAGGTCGAGGAGCGCGGTGTCGGCGGGCGCCAGGTCGCGGGCGACGAGCACGAAGGCGTGGTCGGGATCCGGCACGCCGGGGGCGGCGACGCCCTGCAGGTGCGCGACGACGCGCTGGGAGACGTCGTCGAGGTCGGTGGCGCGCTCGCCCATGTAGCCGCCCATGCTGAGGAGCAGGTCGCGGAAGCCCGCGAACGCCTCGTGCACGGCGCGCTCGGCGGTGCGGCCGGTCGCGAGGCGGGCGGTGATGTCGTCAACGAGCGTCGGGTCCTCCGCCATGAAGGCCTGCGCCTCGAGCACGTCCTTCGCGGCGCCGCCGGCCTTCTCCCCGCGGATGCGGATGTCGGCGGCGACGGCGGCGAGCGACGCGCTCACGCGGATGCGCTCCTCGTCGGCCGTCAGCGCGCTCACGGTGTCGGCGGGCTCGGGGAGCGGGTCGGGCATGCGGATGACGGGGCCGACGGCGGATCCCCGGCCGATGCCGATTCCCTGGAGGGTGCGGGAGCTCATGCGGCGTCCAGGTCGGACTCGAGGAGCGTGGCGAGGTCGGCGACGACCTGCTCGGCGTTCTCGCCCTCGGCGGAGACGACGACCTCGTCGCCCGTGTCGACGCCCAGCGAGATGACGCCGAGGATGCTCGCGGCGTTGACGCTGCGCTCCCCCTTGGCGAGCTGCACGGGGATCCCGGCCTTCGCGGCGGCCTGCGTGAAGAGCGAGGCGGGGCGGGCGTGCAGCCCGTGCGACGAGGCGATGGTGACGGTGCGTTCTGCCATGGTGGCTCCTTCGGTCGGCCCCGTCGGCGGGGCCCTGGTGGGCGGTGGTCGTGCTGCGGTGCGGTCGTGCGGTGCGTGCGGTGGTGCGGTGCGTGCGGTGGTGCGGTGCGTGCGGTGGTGCGGGGTCGGCGCGGGCCCGTGATCGTGGCGGGCGGCGGTCAGGCCGGGGTCGGCGCTCCCCCCGCGGATCGACCGGGCGCCGCGCCGAGGCCCAGCGCGCGGGCGCCGGTGCGCATCGCGGCGAGGGCGCGGTCGAGGGCCGCGCGGGCGCCCTCCGGCCGGGAGGCGTCGTCGTCGAGGAGCACGGCGGCCGCGCCCTCGTCCTCGGCCGCCGCGCGCACGACGTCGAGGCGGTCGGCGAGGTGGGCGCCGAGGAGGACCACGTCCATGCCGGCGGCGTCGAGCCGCACGTGGGCGAGGGATCCGGCGACGGCCTCGATCTCGAGCCCGTCGGCCTCGGCGAGGGCGCGGAGGCGGTGGGCGAGGAAGGTGCTGGATGCGCCGGAGCCGCAGACGACGAGGATCCTCCCGGTCATGCTGTGCCTCCTCGCGTCGTCGCTGGTCGTCCCATGGTGCTCCGCCCGCGGGGCCGGGTGCCAGCAGATCCGCTTCCGCACGGTAGGAAAACCCGTCGTGCCGGCGCCGCGGCGGGCATCGGGCGCGGCCCCGGATGGTTGACTCGGGTGCACGGGCCGTGCGGCGCCCGCCGATCCGGGACGCGCGCCGCCGCGAGGGAGACGATGATGCTGAGCGAGAACCAGGAGAGGCTGCTGGACTACCTGTCCACGGCGGACCGCTGGGTCGAGGCCGGCGAGCTCGCCGACCGGCTCGGCGTCACCACCCGGAGCGTCCGCAACTACGTCACGGCGGTGCGCGAGCGCTCGGCCGTGGAGATCGCCTCCTCCCCCGACGGCTACCGCATCGACGCCGGCAGCTACGCCCGCCACCTCGGCGCCCGGCCCACAGCGGATCCGCAGGGCACCCCGCGCGACCGCCTGCACGCCCTGGTCCGCCGGCTCGGCGACGCGCCCGACGGCCTCGACGTCTTCGCGCTCGCGGCCGAGCTGCACGTGAGCGAGTCCACCGTCGAGGCGGACCTCCGCAAGGTGCGCGCCCTCGTGGAGGACGCCGGCCTCGCGCTCCGGCGCACGGGTCCCGCCGTGGTGCTCGAGGGCTCGGAGCGCGACTTCCGCCGGCTGCTCTCCCGCATGTTCCGCGACGAGAGCGCGCAGGGCTTCCTGCCGCTCGAGACGGTGCAGCGCGAGTTCGCCTCGGACTCCCTGCGCGCGTTCAAGACGGACCTCGTGCGCGAGCTCACCGAGCGCGGCTTCTTCGTCAACGAGTACGGGGTCGACAACGTGCTGCTGCACGTGGCCATCGCGGTCGACCGGCTGGCCCGGGCGCCGCGGCGCGAGGGCCCCGACGCGACCGGCCCGCTCGACCCTCCCCGCGCCCCGGACGACGCCGTCGCCGACGACGCCGCGGACGGCTCCCCCGTCGATCCCACGGCCCTCGCCATCCGCGAGGTGCTGGCCCGCCTCCTCGCCGCCCACTTCGACGTGCCCGTGCCCGCGGGCGACGTCGCGTACCTCGCCCTCCTCGTCCGCACGCGCGTCGTCACGCCCGGCAACGAGCAGTCGCTGGCGACGGTGATGCGCGAGCACGTCGTCGAGAGCGACCTCGACGTGGTGCGCGCCATCGTCCGCCGCGTGAAGCAGGAGTACCTCGTCGACCTCGAGGACGAGGACTTCACGGTCCGCTTCTCCCTGCACCTCGGCAACCTCGTGGCCCGCGCCGCCGACCGCTCGTTCTCGCGCAACCCGCTGGCCCGGTCCATCAAGACCTCCTACCCGATGACGTACGAGATCGCCGTCTTCATCGCGAGCGAGGTGCAGCGGCGGCGCGGCATCGCGATCAACGACGACGAGATCGCGTACATCGCCCTGCACGTGGGGTCGCATCGCGAGCGCGTCGCCCGACGCGACGACCGGGTGGCGTGCGCGCTCGTCTGCCCGAACTACTACGACCTGCACCAGATCATGCGGAGCCGGATCGAGGAGGCGCTCGGCGCGGACATCAGCGTGGACGCCGTCGTGACGCGCACCGACGTCGACGCGGACGCGCTCGGGGTGCAGCTCGTCATCGACGCGACCGGATCCCGGCCGCCCGCCGACAACGTCGTGGTCGTGCAGCCCCTGCCGACCCCGGACGACATCGAGTCGATCCGCCGGGCCGTCGCACGCGTCCGCCGGCACGCGCGCCGCAGCTCGATGAAGCACGACCTGCTGCGGTTCCTCGACGAGTCGCTGTTCTTCCGCGATCTGCACGCACCCGACGAGGAGGCCATGATCCGGCTGCTCGGTCAGCGCATGGTCGAGCAGGGCATCATCGAGCCCGAGTACATCGAGGGCGCGATCGAGCGCGAGCGCCTGTCGTCGACGGCGTTCACGGACACGCTCGCCGTGCCCCACTCGCTCGCGATGACCGCCCACCGCACGGCCATCGCCATCGTGGTGAACGAGGAGGCGATGCGCTGGGGCGGCAACCGCGTGCACGTCGTCGCGCTCGTGGCCTTCAGCGCGAGCGGCCGCACGAGCTTCCAGCACGTGTTCGACCAGTTCGTCGAGGTCTTCTCCGACCACCGCGACGTGCAGGCGATCATGCGGGCATCGGGCTCGCACGGCTCCTTCATCGAGGAGCTCGTGCACGTCATGGACACCTGACCCGGCCTCGGCGCGCCGGGCCGGTGCCGGACGCGCTCAGCCGTCCGCCGTCAGCGGTCGGCGACGCTCAGGGAGCGACGGGGGTGACGCCGAGCGGCACGAGACGCGAGGCCCCGCCGTCGGCGAGCGTGAGCACCCAGATGCCGCGCGCGTGCACGGCGACGGAGTGCTCCCAGTGCGAGGCCATGCTGCCGTCGACGGTGGCGACGGTCCAGTCGTCGTCGAGGACGCGCGTCTCCGCCTCGCCGTCGGTGATCATCGGCTCGATGGCGACGACGAGCCCGGGCTTCACGGCCGGGCCCTTGCCGCGCACGCGGTAGTTGAACACCGGCGGATCCTCGTGCATGCTCCGGCCGATGCCGTGGCCCGTGTAGTCCATGACGATGCCGAACGCGCCGGCCGCCTCGACGCTCTCCTCGACGGCCTCCCCCACCTCGTTGAGGTGCGACGCGGTCGCGAGCCGGGCGATGCCGGCCCACAGCGAGTCCTCGGTGACGCGGGACAGGAGCTCGCGCGCCTCCACGACGTCCGGGCGCGCGGGATCCGGGACCACCACGGTCGTCGCCGAGTCGCCGTTCCAGCCGTCGATCTCCGCGCCGCTGTCGACCGAGACGATGTCGCCCGGCTGCAGCACGCGGTCGCCGGGGATGCCGTGCACGACCTCGTCGTTCACGGAGACGCACACCGTGTGGCGGTACCCCGGCACGAGCTGGAAGTTCGAGTGCCCGCCGAGCGCGCGGATGGCGGCGTCGGCCGCGGCGTCCAGCTCGCCGGTGGTGACGCCCGGCGCGATGAGCTCGCGCACGGCATCCAGCGACGCGGCGGTCGCGAGGCCGGGCGCCACCATGCGGCGGATCTCGTCGGGGGTCTTGTAGATCCCCGGCGTGCGGCGGAGCGCTCCCACGGGCTAGGCGCGGCCGGCGTCGGTGGCGGAGCGGACGCCCCGGGCCGCGAGGGCCTCGCGGATGCGCGCGGCGACCTCGTCGACCTCGCCCAGGCCGTCGACCTCGAGCAGCAGCCCGCGGTCGCGATACACGGCGATGAGGGGCGACGTCTCGCGGACGTACACCTCCTGGCGGTGACGGATGGCGTCCTCGCTGTCGTCCGCGCGTCCCTGCTCGGTGGCGCGGCGCGTGAGGCGGGCGACGACCTCCTCCTCGTCGGCGACGAGCTGGATGACGGCGTCGAGCTCCTGGCCCCAGCCCTGCAGCAGCTCCTCCAGGTACGCGACCTGGTCGAGCGTGCGCGGGTACCCGTCGAGCAGGAAGCCCGCCTGCGCGTCCTCCTCCTGGAGCCGGCCGGTGACGAGCCGGTTGGTCAGCTCGTCCGGCACGTAGTTGCCCGCGTCGACGAGCGCCTGCACCTGCTGGCCGAGCTCGGTGCCGTCCTTGATGTTCTGGCGGAAGATGTCGCCCGTCGAGATGTCGGGGATGCCGAAGTCGGCCGCGATGCGCTTCGCCTGCGTGCCCTTGCCCGCACCGGGCGGGCCGACGATGAGGAGCCGGGTCACTTCAGGAGCCCCTCGTAGTGGCGCTGCTGCAGCTGCGAGTCGATCTGCTTCACCGTCTCGAGGCCGACGCCCACCACGATGAGGATGCTGGCGCCGCCGAACGGGAAGTTCTGGTTCGCGCCGACGAGCGACAGGGCGATGAGCGGCAGGAGCGCGATGAGGCCGAGGTACAGCGAGCCCGGCAGCGTGATGCGCGTGAGCACGTAGTCGAGGTACTCGGCCGTGGGGCGTCCCGCGCGGATGCCGGGGATGAAGCCGCCGTACTTCTTCATGTTGTCGGCGACCTCCTCCGGGTTGAAGGTGATGGCGACGTAGAAGTACGTGAAGCCGACGATGAGCAGGAAGTACATCGCCATGTAGAGCGGGTGGTCGCCCGTGGTGAGGTTGTCGGTGATCCACTGCACCCACGGTGCCGGCGGCTGGCCGACGGGCGGCTGGTTGAACTGCGCGACGAGCGCGGGCAGGTACAGCAGCGACGACGCGAAGATGACGGGCACGACGCCGGCCATGTTCACCTTGATGGGGATGTAGGTGTTGTTGCCGCCGTAGGTGCGGCGCCCGACCATGCGCTTGGCGTACTGCACGGGGATGCGGCGCTGCGACTGCTCGACGTAGACGACGGCGGCGACGACCAGGAGGCCGACGAGGATGACCAGGAGGAAGACCTCCCAGCCGCGGCTCTGCTGGATGGCGATGAGCGAGGTCGGGAACGCCGCGGCGACCGACGTGAAGATGAGGAGCGACATGCCGTTGCCGATGCCGCGCTCGGTGATGAGCTCGCCCATCCACATGATGAGGCCGGTGCCGGCGGTCATCGTGATGACCATGAGCATGATCGCGTACCAGGCGTCGTTCGTCACGAGCTGCGTGCAGGCGCTGACGTTGGTCTGGCCGAACAGCGCACCGCTGCGCGCGACCGTGATGAGCGTCGTGGACTGGAGCACCGCGAGGGCGATCGTGAGGTAGCGCGTGTACTGCGTGAGCTTGGCCTGGCCGGACTGGCCCTCCTTGTAGAGGGTGTCGAAGTGCGGGATGACCACGCGGAGCAGCTGGACGATGATCGACGCCGTGATGTACGGCATGATGCCCAGCGCGAAGATGGAGAGCTTCAGCAGCGCACCGCCGCTGAAGAGGTTGACGAGCTCGTAGAGGCCCGAGGTGCCCTGGTTGGCCGCGAGGCACGACTGCACGTTGGCGAAGTCGACGAACGGCGCCGGGATGAAGGATCCGAGGCGGAAGAGGGCGATGATGCCCAGCGTGAAGCCGATCTTGCGACGCAGATCGGGGGTGCGGAAGATCCTGACGACGGCGCTCAACACGGAGGGTGTCCTGCTTTCTGTGGGAGGTCCGCCGGAAGGCGGGGGTCGGGCCGACCCGGTGCGGCCCCAGTAGCCGGGAGGGGCGGCCGGATTCCCGACCGCCCCTCCCGTGCGTCCTGCAGTGCTACTTGACGGAGCCGCCTGCTGCGACGATCTTCTCCGCAGCGGAGCCGGAGACCTTGTCGACAGCAACCGTCAGCTTAACCGAGATGTCGCCGTCGCCGAGGACCTTGACCTTCTCGTTCTTGCGGACGGCACCCTTGGCGACCAGGTCGCTCGTGGTGACGTCGCCGCCGTCGGGGTAGAGCGCGGCGAGCTTCTCCAGGTTCACGACCTGGTACTCGACGCGGAACGGGTTCTTGAACCCGCGGAGCTTCGGGGTGCGCATGTGCAGCGGCATCTGCCCGCCCTCGAAGCCGACGCGGACCGTGTAGCGGGCCTTCGTGCCCTTGGTGCCACGACCCGCGGTCTTGCCCTTCGAGCCCTCACCGCGGCCGACACGCTGGCGTGCCTTCTTGGCCCCGGCGGCGGGACGGAGGTGGTGGACCTTGAGGACCTGGTCGCGCTTGACCGTCTCCGTCGAGGCGACCGTGGTCGTCTCAGCGGAAGCGGCGGCGGCCGGGGCCTTCGCGGTCTTCTTGGGTGCGGCCTTGGCCGGCGCCTTCACGGGCGCCTGCTCGGCCGACTCGTTCTTCTCAGCCATCAGTCGATCTCCTCCACCTTCACCAGGTGCGCGACGGTGTTGACGTAGCCGCGGTTCTGGGCGTTGTCCTCTCGGACCACCACGGCACCGATGCGACGGAGCCCGAGGCTCCGCAGGGTGTCGCGCTGGTTCTGCTTCTCGCTGATCTTGGACTTGATCTGCGTCACTCGGAGCTGAGCCATCAGACACCTGCCTTCGCGTCGGCCTCGGCGCGCTGGGCGCGGAGGATGCGGGCCGGGACGACCTGCTCGAGCTCGAGGCCACGACGAGCTGCGACGGCGCGCGGCTCCTCGAGCTGCTTGAGCGCCTCCACCGTGGCGTGCACGATGTTGATCGTGTTCGACGAGCCGAGCGACTTGCTCAGGACGTCGTGGATGCCGGCGCACTCGAGCACCGCGCGGACGGGGCCACCGGCGATGACGCCAGTACCCGCGGACGCGGGACGCAGGAGGACGACTCCGGCGGAGGCCTCACCCTGCACGGCGTGCGGGATGGTCAGGCCGATGCGGGGGACGCGGAAGAAGTTCTTCTTCGCCTCCTCGACGCCCTTGGAGATGGCGGTCGGGACCTCGCGGGCCTTGCCGTAGCCGACGCCCACCAGTCCGTTGCCGTCTCCGACGATCACGAGCGCGGTGAAGCTGAAGCGACGACCGCCCTTGACGACCTTGGACACGCGGTTGATGGTGACGACGCGCTCCAGGAACTGGCTCTTGTCGGCATCACGGCCGCCGCGGCTGTCTCGGCCGCCCTGGTTCCGGTCGCGCCCGCCACGACGGCCCTCACGGCCCTCGTTCTGCGCGGGTGCGGTGGACGCCGCGGTCTCGACGGGCGTCTCCGCCACGGCCACGACCTCGGGCTCCTTGTTGTTGTTCTCGGCTGCGCTCACAGGCTCAGACCACCCTCTCGAGCTCCTTCGGCGATGGCCGCGACGCGTCCTGCGTAGCGGTTGCCACCACGATCGAATACGACGCTCTCCACGCCGGCCGCCTTGGCGCGCTCGGCGACGAGCTCGCCGACCTTGCGCGACTTGGCGGTCTTGTCGCCGTCGAACGTGCGCATGTCGGCCTCGAGGGTCGACGCGGACGCGACGGTGTGACCACGGCTGTCATCGACGACCTGCACGAAGACGTGACGGGCCGAACGGGTGACGACGAGGCGCGGACGCAGCTCGGTCCCCTCCACCTTCTTGCGCAGGCGTGCGTGCCTGCGACCGCGGGCGGCGGACTTGCTTTTTCCTCTAACTCCGAGAGCCATGATCACTTACCACTCTTTCCGGCCTTGCGGCGAACGTTCTCGCCGGCGTAGCGGACGCCCTTGCCCTTGTAGGGCTCGGGCTTGCGAATCTTGCGGATGTTGGCGGCCGTCTCGCCGACGAGCTGCTTGTCGATGCCGACGACGGTCATCTTGTTGACGCCCTCGACGGTGAAGCTGATGCCCGCGGGCGCCTCGACGTACACGGGGTGGGAGAAGCCGAGCGCGAACTCGACGCCCTTGTCCTTGAGCGCGACGCGGTAACCCGTGCCGACGATCTCGAGGCCCTTGGTGTAGCCGGTGGTGACGCCGACGATCTGGTTGGCGATGAGGCTGCGCGTGAGGCCGTGGAGCGAACGCGACTCGCGCTCGTCGTCCGGACGGGTGACGAGCACCTGCCCGTCCTGGACCTCGGCGCGGATGGGCTGGGCCACGGTGAGGCTCAGCTCGCCCTTGGGGCCCTTGACCGTGACGACCTGGCCGGCCACGGTGACGTCGACCCCTGCGGGGACGTCGATGGGGAGTCTTCCGATGCGGGACATGTCGTTACCACACGTAGGCGAGGACTTCCCCACCCACGCCCTTCTTCGCAGCCTGGCGGTCCGTGAGGAGCCCCGAGGAGGTGGACAGGATGGCGACCCCGAGGCCACCGAGGACCTGGGGGATCTCCGCGGACTTCGCGTACACGCGGAGGCCGGGCTTGGACACGCGCTTGATGCCCCGGATGGAGCGCTCGCGGTCCGGTCCGAACTTGAGGCTGAGCGTCAGCGTCTGGCCGACGCGGGCGTCCGCGACGTCCCAGCCGGCGATGAAGCCCTCGGACTTGAGGATGTCGGCGATGTGCGACTTGAGCTTGGAGTGCGGCATGGAGACCGTGTCGTGGTGCGCGGAGTTCGCGTTCCGGAGACGGGTCAGCATGTCGGCGACCGGGTCGGTCATTGTCATGTGTGGTGGTGCCTCTCTCGCCTGGTTTCGTTCATCCGGACACGGATGACGACCTGTGGTGGTGGCGGCGCCGGGCGGAGGTGCCCGGCGCCGATCGTGCGGTGGTGCTGGTCGTGCGGGTGGTGCGTGCTACGGCGTGTTCTCGGGCGTCTGGAACGGGAAGCCGAGCGCCTTGAGCAGCGCGCGTCCCTCGTCGTCCGTCCGAGCGGTCGTGACGACCGTGATGTCCATGCCGCGGACCCGGTCGATGCGGTCCTGGTCGATCTCGTGGAACATGGACTGCTCGTTGAGACCGAACGTGTAGTTGCCGTTGCCGTCGAACTGCCGGGGGCTGAGCCCGCGGAAGTCGCGGATGCGGGGCAGGGCGAGGGACAGCAGGCGGTCGAGGAACTCCCACATGCGGTCGCCGCGCAGCGTGACGTGGGTGCCGATGGCCTGGCCCTCACGCAGCTTGAACTGGGCGATCGACTTGCGGGCCTTCGTGACCTGCGGCTTCTGGCCCGTGATCTTGGTGAGGTCGGCGACCGCGCCGTCGATGATCTTGCCGTCGCGAGCCGCGTCGCCGACGCCCATGTTCACGACGATCTTCGTGAGCCCGGGCACCTGGTGCACGTTCGTGAAGCCGAGATCAGCGGTCAGCTGGCTGACGATCTCGGAGCGGTACTTCTGCTTCAGGCGCGGGAGCTGAGCGCCCTCGGCCGTGCCAGCGGTTGCGGTGTCGGTCATTGCTAGAGGTCCTTACCTGACTTCTTGGCGTAGCGCACGCGGACGGTCTTGGAGACCCCGTCCTTCTCGACCGTCTCGGTCCGGAAGCCGACGCGGGTGGGCTTCTTGGACTCGGGGTCGACGAGCGCGACGTTGGAGATGTGGATGGGCGCCTCGACGGTCTCGATGCCGCCGGTCTTGGAGCCGCGCTGCGTCTGGCCGACGCGGACGTGCTTCGTGATGAAGTTCACGCCCTCGACGACGACGCGGTTGCGCTCGACCAGGACGGACAGGACCTTGCCTTGCTTGCCCCGGTCGCCGCCCTTGGCCTGCGTGCGACCCGTGATGACCTGCACGAGGTCACCCTTCTTGATGTTCGCCATGACTAAATGACCTCCGGTGCCAGCGAGATGATCTTCATGAACTTCTTGTCCCGGAGCTCGCGGCCCACCGGTCCGAAGATGCGGGTGCCGCGGGGCTCCCCGTTGCTGTTCAGGATGACGGCGGCGTTCTCGTCGAACTTGATGTACGAGCCGTCGGGACGGCGCGTCTCCTTCTTGGTGCGGACGATGACGGCCTTGACGACCTCGCCCTTCTTGACGTTGCCACCGGGGATCGCGTCCTTGACGGTCGCGACGATGACGTCGCCGAGGCCGGCGTAGCGACGACCCGAGCCACCGAGCACGCGGATGGTCAAGATCTCCTTGGCACCCGTGTTGTCCGCGATCTTGAGGCGGGATTCCTGCTGAATCACTGTTGCTCCTTCATCCAAGCAGCCGGGGCTACTTGGCCTTCTCGAGGATCTCGACCAGGCGCCAGCGCTTGGAGGCGCTGAGGGGACGGGTCTCGTTGATGAGGACCAGGTCGCCGATGCCGGCGGTGTTCGCCTCGTCGTGCGCCTTGACCTTGGAGGTGCGGCGGATGACCTTGCCGTACAGCGGGTGCTTCACGCGGTCCTCGACCTCGACGACGATGGTCTTGTCCATCTTGTCGCTGGTGACGTAGCCACGACGGGACTTGCGGTAGCCGCGGTCGACCGTCGCGGTGTCCGCCGTGTTCTTCTCTTCGGCGTTCGCCATGATCAAGCCTCCTCAGCCTTCTCGGTGACGGCGGCGTCGTCGGCCTTCGCGGCCTTCTTCGTCGCCTTCTTCTTCTCGGGCTTCTCGGGGACCTCGACGGGGGCGGGCGTGGCACGGATGCCCAGCTCGCGCTCGCGGATGACCGTGTAGATCCGAGCGATGTCGCGCTTGACCGCGCGGAGGCGGCCGTGGCTGTCGAGCTGACCGGTGGCCGACTGGAAGCGCAGGTTGAACAGCTCCTCCTTGGCCTTCTTCAGCTCTTCGACGAGTCGCTCGTCCTCGAAAGTGTCCAGCTCGACGGGGGCGAGCTCCTTGGAACCGATCGCCATTATGCGTCGCCTTCCTCGCGCTTGATGATGCGTGCCTTGAGGGGCAGCTTGTGGATGGCCCGGGTGAGCGCCTCGCGCGCCGTGACCTCGTCGACTCCGGAGAGCTCGAAGAGCACGCGGCCCGGCTTGACGTTCGCGACCCACCACTCGACCGAGCCCTTGCCGGAACCCATTCGGGTCTCGGCGGGCTTCTTGGTGAGCGGACGGTCGGGGAAGATGTTGATGTACACCTTGCCGCCGCGCTTGACGTGACGCGTCATGGCGATTCGAGCGGACTCGATCTGCCGGTTCGTCACGTAGGCGGGCGTGAGGGCCTGGATGCCGTACTCACCGAACGACACGGTGGTGCCACCGGTCGCGTGGCCGGTACGACCGGGGTGGTGCTGCTTGCGGTGCTTGACTCGACGGGGGATAAGCATGGTTACGCCTCAACTCCTGCTGCGGCGACCGGCGCTGCCTCGGCGGCCGGCGCGGTGCGCGGCGCGTTGGTGCGGCGATCCCCGGTCCGACCGTCGGAACGGTCGTTACGGCGCTCGGGGCGCGACGACTTCTGGTTCGCCTGCTCGCGAGCGAGATCCTTGTTGGTGATGTCGCCCTTGTAGACCCAGACCTTCACGCCGATGCGGCCGAAGGAGGTACGGGCCTCGTAGAAGCCGTAGTCGATGTTCGCGCGGAGGGTGTGCAGCGGCACGCGTCCCTCGCGGTAGAACTCCGACCGGCTCATCTCGGCGCCGCCGAGGCGGCCCGACACCTGGATGCGGACGCCCTTGGCGCCGGCGCGCTGGGCGCCCTGCAGGCCCTTGCGCATCGCGCGGCGGAACGCCACACGACCCGCGAGCTGCTCGGCGATGCCCTGGGCGACCAGCTGCGCCTCGGCCTCGGGGTTCTTCACCTCGAGGATGTTCAGCTGGATCTGCTTGCCCGTGAGCTTCTCGAGGTCGGCGCGGATGCGCTCGGCCTCGACGCCGCGGCGGCCGATGACGATGCCGGGGCGGGCCGTGTAGATGTCCACGCGGACACGGTCACGGGTGCGCTCGATCTCGATGCGCGCCACTCCGGCGCGGTCGAGGCTCGTCTTGAGCATGGTGCGGATGCGCACGTCCTCGGCGACGTAGTCGCTGTAACGCTGCCCCTTCTTCGTGCTGTCCGAGAACCAACGCGACACGTGGTCGGTGGTGATCCCGAGACGGAACCCGTACGGGTTGACCTTCTGTCCCATTACTTGCTCGCCTTCTTCGTGGTCGACGCCACGTCCGCCTCATCCGGCGTCGCGAGGACGACCGTGATGTGGCTGGTGCGCTTGTTGATACGGAATGCGCGACCCTGTGCGCGCGGCTGGAACCGCTTGAGGGTGGTGCCCTCGTCCACGAACGCCTTGGCGATGTAGAGGTCCTGCTCCGCGAGGAAGCTGTTGGACGCGTCGGCCTTGACCCGCGCGTTCGCCATGGCCGAGGCCACCAGCTTGTAGATCGGCTCGCTCGCGCCCTGCGGCGCGAACTTCAGGATGGCCAGGGCCTCCTCGGCCTGCTTCCCGCGGATCATGTCCACGACGCGACGGGCCTTCTGGGGGGTGACGCGGATGTGACGCACGCGTGCGATCGACTCCACCATTTCTCTCCTCCTTCTCGTCGCCGCGCTAGCGGCGACGACCCTTCTTGTCGTCCTTCACGTGGCCGCGGAAGGTGCGCGTGAGAGCGAACTCGCCGAGCTTGTGGCCCACCATCGACTCGGTGACGAACACCGGGACGTGCTTGCGACCGTCGTGCACCGCGATGGTGTGACCCAGCATCGCCGGGATGATCATCGAGCGGCGCGACCAGGTCTTGATCACGTTCTTGCTGCTGGCCTCGTTCGCCGAGATCACCTTGCGGAGCAGGTGGTCGTCGACGAAGGGGCCCTTCTTCAGACTGCGTGGCATCTTCTACAACTCCTACTTGCGCTTCTTGCCGGCGTTGCGGCGGCGAACGATGAGCTTGTCGCTGGGCTTGTTGATGTGGCGCGTGCGGCCTTCCTTCTGGCCCCACGGGCTGACCGGGTGGCGTCCACCGGAGGTCTTGCCCTCACCACCACCGTGCGGGTGGTCGACGGGGTTCATCGCGACACCGCGGACGGTCGGGCGGACGCCCTTCCAGCGCATGCGGCCGGCCTTGCCCCAGTTGATGTTCGACTGCTCGGCGTTGCCGACCTCGCCGATGGTCGCGCGGCAGCGCGAGTCGACGTTGCGGATCTCGCCGGAGGGCAGGCGCAGCTGGGCGTAGGGGCCGTCCTTCGCCACGAGGCGCACGGAGGCGCCGGCGGAGCGGGCCATCTTCGCGCCGCCGCCGGGGCGGAGCTCGATGGCGTGGATGACGGTACCCGTCGGGATGTTGCGCAGCGGCAGGTTGTTGCCGGGCTTGATGTCGGCCGTGGCGCCCGACTCGATCTTGTCGCCCTGCTTCAGCTTGTTCGGCGCGAGGATGTAGCGCTTCGTGCCGTCGATGAAGTGCAGGAGCGCGATGCGCGCCGTGCGGTTGGGGTCGTACTCGATGTGGGCGACGGTCGCGATGACGCCGTCCTTGTCGTTGCGCTTGAAGTCGATCACGCGGTACTGGCGCTTGTGGCCACCACCGATGTGACGGGTCGTGATCCGACCCTGGTTGTTGCGGCCACCGGTCTTGGAGAGCGGGCGGAGCAGCGACTTCTCGGGCGTCGAGCGCGTGATCTCCACGAAGTCGGCGACGGACGAACCGCGACGACCCGGGGTCGTGGGCTTGTACTTGCGAATAGCCATTGGTGTTTTCCTAGTCCCGGTCTCAGCCGACAGTCGTGAAGATGTCGATGGAGCCCGACTTGAGGGAGACGATGGCGCGCTTGGTGTCCTTGCGCTTGCCCAGGCCGAATTTCGTGCGGCGCGTCTTGCCCTGCTTGTTGAGCGTGTTGACCGACGCGACCTGCACGCCGAAGATCTTCTCGATCGCGAGCTTGATCTCGGTCTTGTTCGAGCGGGGGTCCACGATGAACGTGTACTTGCCCTGGTCGATCAGGCCGTAGCTCTTCTCGGAGACGACCGGCGCGATGATGATGTCGCGGGGGTCCTTCTGGGTGGCGCTCATGCGGCAACCTCTTCCTTGGCCGTCTTCGACTCGACGAACGCGTCGAACGCGCCCTTCGTGAAGACGATGTCGTCGCTCACGAGCACGTCGTACGCGTTGAGCTGGTCGTAGGACAGCACGTGGACCGTCGGGATGTTGCGCACGCTGCGGAGGCTGACCTCGTCGGTGCGCTCCAGCACGATGAGGACGTGCTTGCTCGTGGCGATGCCGTCGAGCAGCGCGACCACGGTCTTCGTCGAGGGCACGTCTCCGGCGGAGAGGCTCTCGATGACGTGGAGGCGGGCGCCGCGTGCGCGGTCGGAGAGGGCGCCGAGCAGAGCCGCGGCGATCATCTTCTTGGGGGTGCGCTGCGAGTAGTTGCGGGGCGTCGGTCCGTGGACGATGCCACCGCCGGTCATCTGGGGCGCGCGGATGGAGCCCTGACGAGCGCGGCCGGTGCCCTTCTGCTTGAACGGCTTGCGGCCGGCGCCGGAGACCTCGCCGCGGCCCTTGGTCTTGTGCGTTCCCTGGCGCGCCGCGGCGAGCTGGGCGACGACGACCTGGTGGATGAGCGGGACGTTGGTCTGCACGTCGAAGATCGACGCGGGCAGGTCGACCGCGCCGGTGACTGCACCGGTCGCGTCGAGGACGTCGAGCTGGGTGTCGGTAGCCATGACTACTTCCCCTTCACTGCGTTGCGGACGAAGACGATGCGGCCACGCGCGCCGGGCACTGCGCCCTTGACGAGCAGGAGGCCCTTCTCGGCGTCCACGCTGTGGACGACGAGGTTCAGCACGGTGACGCGCTCGCCGCCCATGCGACCGGCCATGCGCATGCCCTTGAAGACACGGCTGGGGGTCGAGGAGGCGCCGATGGAACCGGGCTTGCGGTGGTTGCGGTGCGAACCGTGCGAGGCGGAGACGCCCTTGAAGTTGTGGCGCTTCATGACGCCGGCGAAGCCCTTGCCCTTGCTGGTGCCGACGACGTCGACCTTGGTGCCGGCCTCGAAGGCGCCGACGGTGATCTCCTGGCCGAGCGAGTACTCGGCGAAGTCGGCCGTGCGGACCTCGGTGAGGTGGCGGCGCGGCGTGACGCCGGCCTTGTCGAAGTGGCCGGTGCTCGGCTTGTCGGCCTTGCGGGGGTCGATCTGGCCGTAGGCGATCTGGATCGCGCCGTAGCCGTCGACCTCGGGCGTGCGCACCTGGGTGACGACGTTCGGGGTGATCTGCACGACGGTCACGGGGATGAGCTTGTTGTTCTCGTCCCACACCTGCGTCATGCCCAGCTTCGTGCCGAGCAGACCGGTGAAAGTCCTGTTAGCGGTAGACATGGGTTCCCTTAGAGCTTGATCTCGATGTTGACGTCGGCCGGGAGGTCGAGTCGCATGAGCGAGTCGACCGCCTTCGGCGTCGGGTCGACGATGTCGATCAGACGCTTGTGCGTGCGCATCTCGAAGTGCTCGCGGCTGTCCTTGTACTTGTGGGGGGAACGGATCACGCAGATCACGTTCTTCTCCGTGGGCAGCGGCACCGGGCCGACGACCGTGGCGCCCGCGCGGGTCACCGTGTCGACGATCTTCCGGGCCGAGGAGTCGATGACCGAGTGGTCGTACGACTTAAGTCGGATGCGGATCTTCTGTCCCGCCATGTGTGACTCTCTCTCTTTCGTGCGTCATGCGGCCTCGGACCGTATTGGACGCGTGTGTCCCTCGCTCGGATCGGCCCGCCTCGTGGCGTGCTCCTCCGTGGTGCACCCGGGCGCGCATCGTGGGACGCGGCCTCGGGCAGCTCGTGCACCTGCCCGCATGCGGGCGCGGACGAGCGGTGCTCATCCGGTGGGTGTCGGGCTTGTGCTCTGCTGCCCGCGGCCTAACCTGCCCAGGGAGCGACGTGCGCTCCGGGCGGCTATGCACTGCCTGGCAGTGATCCGGTGTCTCGCGCGCTGGGCGCCGTGCACCGGAATGTTGAACTAGACGAGTTTGTCATAGTCCGGCCACACGTGCAACCCGGGCGTGTCGCGCCCACTCCCCCGTGTTTCCGGGGCTCCCGCCGCGTCCGGACGAGCGGCGGAGCGGGCCCGTCGCGTCACCGGAACAGCAGGTTGCGGAGCTCCGTCTCGCCCGAGCCCAGGCGCTGCGGGTCGATCGTCCGCCCGTGGGCGTACTCGTCGACGAGGCGCGGATCCACGTAGCTGTTCTTGGCGATGGTCGGGGTGTTGCTGAGGACCTCCGCGGCGTCGCGGTAGGCCTGCGCCAGCGCGCGCTGCCGCTTGCCCTTGGTCTGCTCCGGACCGTGCTTGGCGAGGCTGATCGCGGCGGCGACCGTGCCGTGCAGCGTCCGGAAGTCCTTCGCGGTGAACTCGCCGCCGGTGCGCTCGCGCACGTAGTCGTTGATGTCGGCGGCGCCCAGCGGGTGCCACTCGCCGTCGTCCTCGTACGCCAGCAGGCGCGCGTTGGGACCGCGGTCCTGGAGCCCGCGGACGACCTGCACGAGGTCGTGGTCGCGGATGTCGCTCGACCACTCCTGCCCGCTCTTGGCGGGGAACTCGAGGTGGACGACGTCGTCGTGGACCGTGACGTGCGAGCAGAGCAGCGTCGAGAGCCCGTGGCTGCCGTTCGACTCGGTGTACCGCTCGCTGCCGACCCGGAGGCTCCCGGTGTCGAGCATGCGGAAGCCGGCCGCGAGGGCGCGATCGCGCGTGTAGCCGTCCTGCCGGAGGTGCATCGTCACCTGGCGCCGGGCGGACGGCAGCGACTCGGCGAGCTGGAGCGCGCGGTCGAACTTGATGCGGTCCTTCTGCTCACGCCAGGTCGGGTGGTAGATGTACTGCCGGCGGCCGGCGCTGTCCATCCCCGTGGCCTGCACGTGGCCGTTCTCGTACGGCGCGATCCACACGTCGGTCCAGGCGGGCGGGATGCCGAGGTGCTCCATGCGGGCGCGCAGCGCCTTGTCGGTCACCCGGTTCCCGTCGGAGTCCAGGTAGGTCCAGCCCTTCCCGGCCCTCTTGCGCGTGTAGCCCTTGCCGGTGGCGTCGCTGCGCCGGAGTCTGACCATCATTCGAACCTACGCGCCGCCGGTCCGATCGTCGGTGCACGACCGATCAGAGCCCGGCTTCCGCAGGAGCCCGTGATCTCCGCCCTGGTTAACGGCCGACAGGGCCGGGCCATGACGGCCCGACCCTGTCGGAGGTGGTGCTGGTGGAGCTGGTGCTACTTGACGATCTTAGTGACCGTGCCGGCGCCGACGGTGCGGCCACCCTCACGGATGGCGAAGCCGAGGCCCTCCTCCATGGCGATCGGCTGGATCAGCGCGACGTTCATGTCGGTGGTGTCGCCGGGCATGACCATCTCGGTGCCCTCGGGCAGCGTGATGACGCCGGTGACGTCGGTGGTGCGGAAGTAGAACTGGGGGCGGTAGTTCCCGTAGAACGGGTTGTGACGGCCGCCCTCCTCCTTGGAGAGGATGTACGCGGTGCCCTCGAAGTCGGTGTGCGGCGTGACCGAACCCGGCTTGACGATGACCTGGCCGCGCTCGACGTCCTCGCGCTTCGTGCCGCGGAGCAGGAGACCGCAGTTCTCGCCGGCCCAGGCCTCGTCGAGCTGCTTGTGGAACATCTCGATGCCCGTGACGGTGGTCTTGACGGTGGGACGGATGCCCACGATCTCGACGTCCGAGTTGATGGCCAGCGTGCCGCGCTCCGCGCGACCCGTGACGACGGTTCCACGACCGGTGATCGTGAAGACGTCCTCGACGGGCATGAGGAACGGCTTGTCCTTGTCGCGGACGGGCTCGGGGATGGACTCGTCGACCGCCTCCATGAGCTTGACGATCTGCTCGACCCACTTCTCGTCGCCCTCGAGCGCCTTGAGGCCGGAGACCTGGACGACGGGGGCGTTGTCGCCGTCGAAGTCCTGGCTGGAGAGCAGCTCGCGGACCTCGAGCTCGACGAGCTCGAGGATCTCCTCGTCGTCGACCATGTCGGACTTGTTGAGCGCGACGAGCAGGTACGGCACGCCGACCTGCTTCGCGAGCAGCACGTGCTCGCGCGTCTGGGCCATCGGGCCGTCGGTGGCGGCGACCACGAGGATCGCGCCGTCCATCTGGGCCGCGCCGGTGATCATGTTCTTGATGTAGTCAGCGTGACCCGGGGCGTCGACGTGAGCGTAGTGACGCTTGGGCGTCTCGTACTCGACGTGCGAGATGTTGATCGTGATGCCGCGCTGGCGCTCCTCGGGAGCGGAGTCGATGGACGCGAAGTCGCGCTGCACGTTGGTCGCCGACGGGTACTTGTCCGCCAGGACCTTGGAGATCGCTGCCGTCAGCGTCGTCTTGCCGTGGTCGACGTGACCGATCGTTCCGATGTTGACGTGCGGCTTGGTCCGCTCGAACTTGGCCTTACCCACTGTGGGTCCTCCTCAGGACTCGGTGGCAGGGCGCCCGGTTGTTCCTCGGACGCCCTGCGGATTGGAGATGGTGCTTATGTTACTGAAACGGCGGATGCCGCTCGAACTGGAGGGCTACTCGCCCTTGTTCTTCTGGACGATCTCGTCGGCGACAGCCTTCGGGACCTCGGCGTAGCTGCCGAAGCTCATCGAGTACACCGCGCGGCCCGAGGTCTTGCTCCTCAGGTCGCCGACGTAGCCGAACATCTCCGACAGGGGGACGTTCGCCGTGATGACCTTGACGCCGCTGGCGTCCTCCATGGCCTGGATCTGGCCGCGGCGGGAGTTCAGGTCGCCGATGACGTCGCCCATGTACTCCTCGGGCGTGCGGACCTCGACGGCCATGAGCGGCTCGAGCAGGACGGGCTTCGCCTTGCGGGCCGCCTCCTTGAACGCCATGGAGCCGGCGATCTTGAACGCCATCTCCGAGGAGTCGACGTCGTGCGCCGCGCCGTCCAGCAGGGTCGCCTTGACGCCGACCATGGGGTAGCCCGCGAGGATGCCGACCTGGAGCGCGTCCTGGATGCCCGCGTCGACCGAGGGGATGTACTCCCGCGGGACGCGACCGCCGGTGACCTTGTTGTCGAACTCGTAGGTCTTCTCCGCGGTCACCTCCATGGGCTCGATCTTGATCTGGATCTTGGCGAACTGGCCCGATCCACCCGTCTGCTTCTTGTGGGTGAAGTCGTGCTTGTCGACGGTGCCGCGGATGGTCTCGCGGTACGCGACCTGCGGCTTGCCGACGTTCGCCTCGACGTTGAACTCGCGCTTCATGCGGTCGACCAGGATGTCGAGGTGGAGCTCGCCCATGCCCTTGATGACCGTCTGACCGGTCTCCTGGTTCTGCTCGGTGCGGAAGGTCGGGTCCTCCTCGGCGAGCTTCTGGATGGCGACACCCAGCTTCTCCTGGTCGGCCTTCGTCTTCGGCTCGATCGCGACCTCGATGACGGGCTCGGGGAACGTCATGGACTCGAGGACGATCTGGTCCGTCGGGTCGCAGAGCGTGTCGCCCGTGGTCGTGTCCTTGAGGCCGATGACCGCGTAGATGTGACCGGCGGTGACCGAGTCGACCGGGTTCTCCTTGTTGGAGTGCATCTGGAAGATCTTCCCGATGCGCTCCTTCTTGCCCTTGGTCGAGTTGATGACCTGCGAACCGCTCGCGATGTGGCCCGAGTAGACGCGCACGTAGGTGAGGCGACCGAAGAACGGGTGCACCGCGACCTTGAACGCGAGCGCCGAGAAGGGCTCGGTCGAGTCGGGCTTGCGGATGATGACCTTCTCCTCGTCGCGCACGTCGTGTCCCTCCATGGGGGGCACGTCGAGCGGGCTGGGGAGGTAGTCGATGACCGCGTCGAGCATCGGCTGGACGCCGCGGTTCTTGAACGCGGAGCCGCACAGCACGGGGTAGATCTCGCTGTTGACGGTGAGCTTGCGGATGGCGGCCTTGATCTCCGCCACCGTCAGCTCCTCGCCGCCGAAGTACTTCTCGAGCAGCGCGTCGTCGGTCTCGGCGACGGTCTCGAGCAGCTTGGCCCGGTACTCGTCCGCCTTCTCCTGGAGGTCCGCGGGGATCTCCTCGATGTCGTACTTCGCACCGAGCTCGACGTCTCCCTTGGAGTCGCCGCGCCAGGTCAGCGCGCGCATCTCGACGAGGTCGATGACGCCCTCGAAGCCGCCCTCCGCGCCGATGGGCAGCTGGATGACCAGCGGCTTCGCGCCGAGGCGGTTGATGATCGTGTCGACCGTGAAGTAGAAGTCGGCGCCGAGCTTGTCCATCTTGTTGACGAAGCAGATGCGCGGCACGTCGTACTTGTCGGCCTGGCGCCACACCGTCTCGGACTGGGGCTCGACGCCCTCCTTGCCGTCGAACACGGCGACCGCGCCGTCGAGGACGCGGAGCGAACGCTCCACCTCGACGGTGAAGTCGACGTGCCCGGGGGTGTCGATGATGTTGATCTGGTTCTTGTTCCAGAAGCACGTCGTCGCGGCGGACGTGATCGTGATGCCGCGCTCCTGCTCCTGGGCCATCCAGTCCATCGTGGCGGCGCCGTCGTGGACCTCGCCGATCTTGTGAGTGATGCCCGTGTAGTACAGGATGCGCTCGGTGGTGGTGGTCTTGCCGGCATCGATGTGAGCCATGATGCCGATGTTGCGGACCTTGTTCAGGTCGGTGAGCACGTCCTGTGCCACAGGTTCCTCCGAAAGGGGTTGGTGGTGCTGTCGAACGAGGTGGACGACTACCAGCGGTAGTGCGCGAAGGCCTTGTTCGACTCGGCCATCTTGTGGGTGTCCTCGCGGCGCTTGACCGCGGCACCGAGGCCGTTGGATGCGTCGAGGATCTCGTTGGTGAGACGCTCGGTCATGGTCTTCTCGCGACGCGACTTGGCGTACGTCGTGAGCCAGCGGAGCGCGAGGGTGTTCGCGCGGTGCGGCTTGACCTCGATCGGCACCTGGTAGGTGGAGCCACCCACGCGGCGCGAGCGGACCTCGAGGGCCGGGCGGACGTTGTCGAGCGCCTTCTTCAGCGTGACGACGGCGTCCTGGCCGTTCTTCGCGGCGACGCCGGCGAGGGCGTCGTAGACGATCTTCTCGGCGAGGCCCTTCTTGCCGTCGAGCAGGATCTTGTTGACGAGCTGGCTGACGATCGGCGCACCGTAGACGGGATCTGCGACGACAGGGCGCTTGGGGGCGGGACCCTTGCGAGGCATTACTTCTTCTCCATCTTCGCGCCGTACCGGCTGCGAGCCTGCTTGCGGTTCTTCACGGCCTGGGTGTCGAGCGCGCCGCGGACGATCTTGTATCGCACACCGGGGAGGTCCTTCACGCGACCGCCGCGGACGAGCACCATCGAGTGCTCCTGGAGGTTGTGGCCCTCACCGGGGATGTAGGCCGTGACCTCCTGGCCGTTGCTGAGCTTGACGCGGGCGACCTTGCGCAGAGCCGAGTTCGGCTTCTTGGGCGTGGTCGTGTAGACGCGGGTGCAGACGCCGCGCTGCTGGGGGTTGGCCTTCAGGGCGGGCGCCTTGGTCTTGACGACCTTGGGCGTGCGGCCCTTGCGGACCAGCTGCTGGATGGTGGGCACTACGGGACTCCTCGATGCTGCACGGTGACAGCGGGTTGATGGTCAGCATTCGACGCCCGCGGACGGGATCGAGTTCAACTGGACCCGCGCGTCCGCCGACCACGGGAGTGGAAGGCGCCGGCGGGTATGCCGTGGGGGCCGGCCGAGTGGCCGAACCCTGATCGGTGCGCTGACGGCCCGCTCGACTGCACCCGTTCCCGGGCACGACACGAGCGCACGCCGAAGCGCACACCCCCGCCACGATACAGTTCCGCGACTCGCCGGTCAAACGGTGGACGAGGGTCCGCGAGCGGCCAGGGCGACGGCGCCGAGGCCCAGGAGCGCGGAGACCCCGAGCACCGCGATCCCGAACGGATCGACCAGGTGGCGGATCGCGAAGGCGACGCTCGCGAACGCGTCGGCGCCGCCCGCGAGGTACACGACGGCGCCCACGAGCCCGTACGCCAGCCAGGCAGCCGCGCCCCAGCCGAGGACGGGGAGGACGGGGATCCGCCGCTCGCTGTCGGCCTCGCGCGCGGTGCGGACGAGGCCCCCGGCGAAGACGAGCGTGGCGCTGAGGACCATGACCGGACCGAGGAGGACGCCGGCGTCCCGCTCCGGGATCACGTCGTCACCGCCGAGCAGCGAGACGAAGCCGAAGATGCAGACCACCAGGGCGACGTGCAGTACGGCGGCCAGGAGGGGGATCACTCCCCCAGCCTGACACGCGTCAGCGGTGGTCCGGCTGCTCTGCCAGCTTGCGGTCGTACTCGGCGCGGGCCTCGACGTTCCGGGCCTTGACCCGGCGTCCGCGCGCGCTGATGCCGGCGCCGAGCCAGGTGACGAGCTCGCGGGCGAGGAAGCCGGCGAGGATCCCGTCGGGGAAGGTCACCGTGCGCTGGAGCAGGAGCGCCTGCTCCGACGGGGCGAGGTCCATGACGCCGCCCTGGAGGAGGCGCGTGCCGACGTACGCGGCGTAGACGAGGATCGCGACCGGCAGGCCGCCGAGGACGAAGGCCCACCACTTCCCGCGGTTGACCAGCAGCGCCAGCAGCACGAAGAGGACGAGGAAGGCGATGGTCGGCACGTAGAAGACGGGCGACAGGAGGTAGCGGCCGAAGACCTCGCCGAACGCGTCGGGGTTGCGGACCGAGGCGAGGAGGGCGGTGCCCAGCGAGTAGAGCAGGGCGAACAGGATGGCGGCGACGACCGCGATGAGGACGCCGAATCCGCGGTTGCCGCGCTTCACGGGCGGGACGGGCGCCTGGACGTAGATGGGCTGGGACTGCGACTGGCGCTGGCCCTCCTCGTCGCGCGCACGGCGGTCGCGCTCCTCGCGCTCGCGGGCGTCGGCCTCGCGGGCCTCGCGCTCGCGGCGCTCCCGGTCCTCGACGTCGCGCTGGCGGGCCTCGGCCTCGCGGGCCTGGGCCTCACGTGCCTCGGCCTCACGCGCCTCGGCCTCACGCGCCTCGGCCTCGCGGGCGTCGCGCTCGCGGGCGTCGCGGTCGCGCTCCTCGGACTCGCGGGCCTCGCGGTCGCGGGCCTCGCGCGCCTCGCGATCCCGGTCCTCATCGACGGGCGCCGCGAAGGCGGTCTGGTCGAAGGCGGAGGTGTCGGAGCGCGCGGCGTCGTGCCGGTCGGCGGGGCCGTCGTCGAACGCGGCGACGGCGGCCGTCTCGTCGGGGGTGCGGGGATCCAGCGGCTGGTCGGCCTCGTCGGACTGTCGGTGCGGGGCGGGCCTGTCGTCGGTCATGGCTCGAACCTACCGTCGGGCGGCGCCCCCGCCCGGGCGGCATGCCGGGGAGCGGCCAGAACGGACAGGCGGCCTAGAAGGGCTCGAGCAGGCGCTGCAGGAAGCGCCGCGTGCGCTCCTCGGCCGGGTGCTGCAGCACCTTCGAGGGGTGTCCGCGCTCGACGACGACGCCGCCGTCCATGAAGACGACCTCGTCCGCCACCTGCCGGGCGAACGCCAGCTCGTGCGTGACGATCACCATGGTCCAGGCCTCGTCGGCCAGCTCCTTGATGACGCTGAGCACCTCCCCCACGAGCTCGGGGTCGAGCGCCGACGTCGGCTCGTCGAACAGGAGGATCTGCGGCCGGAGCGCGAGCGCGCGCACGATGCCGACGCGCTGCTGCTGGCCGCCGGAGAGCTGGAAGGGGTGCTGGTCGCGCTTGTCGGCGAGGCCTACGCGGGCGAGCAGCTCCTCGGCCTCGCGCGTCGCCTCGGCCACGGGCCGGCGCTGGACCTGCACGGGACCCTCGATGACGTTCTCCAGCACGGTCTTGTGCGGGAAGAGGTTGTACTGCTGGAACACCATCGCCGAGCGGTCGCGGAGGGCGAGGAGCTCGCGGTTCCGCGGCCCGGACGCGAAGTCGACGCGGAGCGGGCCCGTGGTGCCGGCGCGGGAGTCGGGATCCGCGGCCGCCACCTCGACGACGCCCGCCTCCGGCGTCTCGAGGCCGTTGAGGGAGCGGAGGACGGTGGTCTTGCCCGAGCCGCTGGGGCCGATGAGCGCGGTCACGCCCCCGCGGAGGACCTCGAGGTCGATGGAGCGGAGCACCTCGTTGTCGCCGAACGACTTCCGGAGGCCGCGGACGGTGAGCACGGGCTCGCCGGGGGCGCGGTGCGGGGCGGGCGTGGGATCAGTGGGCGACATACCGGTCGAGCCTCCTCTCGAGGCGGGTCTGCGCGAAGGAGAGCACGAGGCAGACGAGCCAGTAGATCAGCGCGGCCTCGAGGTACAGCAGCATGTACTCGAACGTGGACGACGCGATGAGCTGGGCCTGCTTGAACAGCTCGGTCACGAGGATCACCGACGCGAGCGACGTGTCCTTCACGAGGCTGATGAAGGTGTTCGACAGCGGCGGGACGGAGACCCGGGCCGCCTGCGGCACGATGATCCGCCGCAGCGTCAGCGCGCGCGACATCCCGATGGTGTGTCCCGCCTCCCATTGCCCGCGCGGGACGGACAGGATCGACGCCCGGATGATCTCCGCCGCGTATCCGCCGACGTTCACCGACAGCGCGATGACCGCGCTCGGCCACGGCGGGAGCACGACGCCGATGGACGGCAGCCCGTAGAAGATCACGAACAGCTGCACCAGGAGCGGCGTGCCCCGCACGACGGAGATGTAGAACCGGGCGATGCCGGACACGAGCCGGTTGCCGTAGAGGCGCATGAGCGCGAGGCCCAGCGCGATGGCGAGGCCGAGCGCGAAGGTGACGAGCGCCAGGGGGATGGTGCCGCGGATCGTCTCGAGCGCGAGCGGCCCGATGGACGACCAGAACAGGTCCCACTCCCTCGACATGCGGTCCTCTCGTCCTCGTCCTCGTGGGTCAGCGTACGCGGAGGGCTACTGCGAGACGTCCTCGCCGAAGTACTTCTCGGAGATGGTCGCGAGCGTGCCGTCGGCGCGGAGCTCGGCGAGGGCGTCGTCGACCGCGGTCACGAGGTCGTCGCTGCCCTTGCGGAAGGCGAACGCGCTGAGCGACGGGTCGTCGGTCTCTGCCGCGACCTGCAGGTCGGAGTCGCCCTGCTGCTTCTGGTAGTCGAGGAGCGTCAGGCGGTCGTTGATGGTCGCGTCGACGCGGCCCTGCTGGAGGAGCGTGACGGCCTGCGCGAAGCCCTCGACGGCCTCGACCTTGGCGCCGCTCTCGGTGGCGAGCTCGTTCCAGTTGCTCGTGAGCGACTGCGCCGTGGTCTTGCCGGCGAGGTCGTCGAAGGAGGAGATGCCCGAGTCGGAGCCCTTGACGATGATGACGCCGGGCGAGACCGTGTACGGCTCGGAGAAGTCGTAGACGGCCTCGCGGTCGTCGTTGACGGAGATCTGGTTGGCGATGACGTCCCAGCGTCCGGCCTCGAGTCCCGCGAAGATCCCGTCGAACTGGGTCTCCTCGAAGACCGGCTCCACGCCGAGCTTCTCCGCGACCGCGGTCGCGATGTCGACGTCGTAGCCCGTGAGCGCGCCCGAGCCGGATCCCTCGTGGAAGGAGAACGGCGAGTAGGTGCCCTCGGTGCCGATGACGAGCTTCCCCGCGGCCTGCACGTCGGCGAGGCTCGAGGCGGCGGCCGGGCTGGCCGACGGGTCCGTCGCGGATCCGCTGCCCGCGTCGCCCGACGCGCAGCCCGCGAGGCCGAGGGCGGCCACGGCGACGAGGCCGGTGAGGGCGAGGGAGGGGCGGATGCGGGACAGGAGGCTCATGGGGGTCCTTGCGGTCACGGCGGTCCTCGGGAGCGGGGACGCCTCGTGCGGGTGCTGTGCGGGTGATGCGGCGCCGGGTGCCGGGAAGGGTCCCGGGAGCGCCGACCGCCATCGTCTCAACGCCTGCGTCGCGTCGGTATTCCCGTGTCGTCGCATGACGGGCGCACCCGCGCCCCGGGGGCACCCGCGTCGCTAGAAGAGCGGCTCGGGATCCGTGTCGTCGCCCTCGTCCGAGACGGGGCCGATCTCGCCCTCGAGCTCCGCGAGCCGCAGGTTGACGACGCGGTCGAGCGCCTGGCGGATGACGGGCGCGAGGGGCGTCAGCTCGCGGGCCAGCGCCTGGTCGACGACCTGCTGGATCTCCGCGGCGCGCTCCCCGTAGTCCACGAACGCGGGCATGCCGAAGGGGTGGTCGCGGTACACCGGGCCGCGGGTCTCGCGGTACAGGCGCTCGCGGGCGTCGAGGGCCGCCTCCGCGCGCGCCGTCTCGAGCGCGGCGATCAGCGGGTGGATCGCGGTGTGCGGGGCGTCGCGCGGGATCGCCTCGTGGCCCGTGAAGGACGAGGCGTCGCAGGCGGGGCAGGACCCGGACCCGCCGCCCGGGGCGGGCGCGTCCTCCGTCGCGTGCCGGAGGGCGTGCGCGCGCCAGGCCAGGACCACGTCCTCCAGCATCCGCACGTCCGACGCCTCCCCGGGTCCCGGCGCGGGTCACCGGGTCGCCCCACTGTATCGCCGGGCCGACGGGCGCCCGGGAGGCGGGACCCGGGCGCGGGGAGCCCGGGGACGAGGAAGGGCCCCGCCGGAGCGGGGCCCTTCTCATCGTGCGCTCACGCGCCGGCGTCCCTAGTTGTAGGTGCCGGGCGTGTAGTCGTCCGAGCTGAAGCTGTCGAAGTCGACGAAGCTCAGGTCGGACTCGTTGAACACCGACTCATCCGTGAAGATGCGGTTCGGGTAGCGCTCGGCCTTGGCCTCCTCCGTCGCGGTGACGGTGACGTCGCGGTACTTCGCGAGCCCCGTCCCGGCCGGGATCAGCTTGCCGATGATGACGTTCTCCTTGAGGCCCATCAGCGGGTCGGACTTGCCCTCCATGGCGGCCTGCGTGAGCACGCGGGTCGTCTCCTGGAAGGACGCGGCCGACAGCCACGACTCGGTCGCGAGCGAGGCCTTGGTGATTCCCATGACCTCCTGGCGGGCGGAGGCGGTCTTCTTGCCCTCCGTCAGCGTGGCGCGGTTGACCTCGTTGTAGCGGGCCCGGTCGACCAGCTCACCGGGGAGGAGGTCCGTGTCGCCGTGCTCGACGACCGTGACCTTGCGCAGCATCTGCCGCACGATGACCTCGATGTGCTTGTCGTGGATCGGGACGCCCTGCGAGCGGTAGACGCCCTGGACACCGCCCACGAGGTGCTTCTGCACCTCGCGCACGCCCTTGACCCGGAGGACCTCCTTCGGGTCGATGGCGCCGACGTGCAGCTGCTGCCCGAGCTCGACGTGCTGGCCGTCCTCGACGAGGAGGGTCGCGCGCTTGAGCACCGGGTAGATGTGCGGCTCGTCGCCGTTGTCCGGGGTCAGGATCACCTTGCGGCTGCGATCCGTGTCCTCGATCGTGATGCGACCGGCGGCCTCCGCGATGGGCGACGCACCCTTGGGGGTGCGGGCCTCGAAGAGCTCCTGCACGCGGGGCAGACCCTGCGTGATGTCGTCCGCCGATGCCACACCGCCGGTGTGGAAGGTGCGCATTGTGAGCTGCGTGCCGGGCTCGCCGATCGACTGGGCCGCGATGATGCCGACGGCCTCGCCGATGTCGACGAGCTTGCCCGTGGCGAGCGAACGGCCGTAGCAGGCCGCGCACACGCCGACGGCGGACTCGCAGGTCAGGACCGAGCGCACCTTGATCTCGTGCACGCCGGCCGAGATGAGGTGGTCGATCATGACGTCGCCGACGTCGCTGCCCGCGGGGGCGACGACCTCGCCGGCCTCGTTGACCGCGTCAGCGGCCAGCGAGCGGGCGTACACCGAGTTCTCCACGTTGGAGTCGCGCACCGACATGCCGTCCGCCGCCTGGGTGGCGATCGGCAGGTCGAGGCCGCGGCCGGTGCCGCAGTCGTCCTCGCGGATGATGACGTCCTGCGATACGTCCACCAGACGACGGGTGAGGTACCCGGAGTCGGCGGTGCGCAGCGCGGTGTCGGCCAGTCCCTTACGGGCGCCGTGGGTGGAGATGAAGTACTCCGCCACCGTCAGGCCCTCGCGGTACGAGTGGACGATCGGGCGGGGGATGATCTCGCCCTTCGGGTTCGACACGAGGCCGCGCATGCCGGCGATCTGGCGGACCTGCATCCAGTTGCCTCGTGCCCCGGAGGACACCATGCGGTTGATGTTGTTGTCGGCGGGGAGGTTGTCCTCCATCGCCTTCGCGACCTCGGCGGTGGCCTTGTTCCAGATCTCGATGAGCTCCTGACGACGCTCGGCGTTCGTCGTGAGGCCCTTCTCGAACTGGCCCTGGACCTTGGCGGCCTGCTTCTCGTAGCCCGACAGGATGGCCGCCTTGGTGGGCGGGGTCAGCACGTCGGAGAGGGCGACCGTGACGCCGGAGCGCGTGGCCCAGTAGAAGCCCGCGTCCTTGATCCGGTCGAGCGCCGCGGCGACCTCCACCTTGGGGTAGCGCTCGGCGAGGTCGTTGACGATCTCGGAGAGCTTGCCCTTGTCGGCGACGGCCTCGATGTAGGGGTAGTCGACCGGCAGGGTCTCGTTGAACAGCGCGCGACCGAGGGTGGTCTCGAGCAGCACGGGACCGACGGTCTTGCCCTTCTCGTCGAGCTCGACGCCCTCGGGCGTCTCGCCTTCGGCGAAGTAGAGGTCGTGCAGGCGGATGCGCACCTTGGCGTTGAGGTCCAGCGAGAGCTGGTCCTTCGCCAGGATGGCCTCGGCCACCGAGCTGAACGCGCGACCCTCACCGGCGACGCCCTCCTTGAGGGTGGTCAGGTGGTGCAGGCCGATGATCATGTCCTGCGTGGGCAGGGTGACCGGCCGTCCGTCCGACGGCTTGAGGATGTTGTTCGAGGCGAGCATCAGGATGCGCGCCTCGGCCTGGGCCTCGACCGACAGGGGCAGGTGGACGGCCATCTGGTCGCCGTCGAAGTCCGCGTTGAACGCGGCGCAGACGAGCGGGTGCAGCTGGATGGCCTTGCCCTCCACGAGCTGGGGCTCGAACGCCTGGATGCCCAGACGGTGGAGCGTGGGCGCGCGGTTGAGCAGCACGGGGCGCTCGCGGATGATCTCCTCGAGCACGTCCCAGACCTGTCCGCGGCTGCGCTCGACCATGCGCTTGGCGGCCTTGATGTTCTGGGCGTGGCTCAGGTCGATCAGGCGCTTGATGACGAACGGCTTGAACAGCTCGAGCGCCATCTGCTTGGGCAGACCGCACTGGTGCAGCTTGAGCTGCGGTCCGACGATGATGACCGAGCGGCCCGAGTAGTCCACGCGCTTGCCGAGCAGGTTCTGGCGGAACCGGCCCTGCTTGCCCTTCAGCATGTCGCTGAGGGACTTGAGCGCGCGATTGCCGGTGCCCGTGACGGGACGACCGCGGCGGCCGTTGTCGAACAGCGCGTCGACGGCCTCCTGCAGCATGCGCTTCTCGTTGTTCACGATGATCTCGGGGGCGCCGAGGTCGAGGAGACGACGGAGGCGGTTGTTCCGGTTGATCACGCGGCGGTACAGGTCGTTCAGGTCGCTGGTCGCGAAGCGGCCGCCGTCGAGCTGCACCATCGGGCGCAGCTCCGGCGGGATGACCGGGACGACCTGCAGCACCATCGCGGCCGGCGAGTTGCCGGTGGCGAGGAAGGAGCTGACGACGCGCAGGCGCTTGATGGCGCGGATCTTCTTCTGGCCCTTGCCGGTGGCGATCTGCTCGCGGAGCAGCTCCCCCTCGGCCTCGAGGTCGAAGGCCTCCAGGCGCTTCTGGATCGCCTCGGCGCCCATGTGGGCCTCGAAGTAGATGCCGAAGCGGTCCTGCAGCTCGTGGAAGACGGCGTCCTCGGGCTTGAGCTCGCCGACCTTGAGGCTGCGGAACTCCTCCCAGACGCGCTCGAGGCGGGAGATGTCCTCGTCGAACGCCTTGCGCGTCTGACCCATCTCCTTCTCGGCGCCGTCCTTCGCGCGACGCTTCTGGTCGCTCTTGGCGCCCTCGGCCTCCAGCGCGGCCAGGTCGGTCTCGAGACGCCCGAGGCGCTCGGCGATCTGGCTGTCGCGCTGGTCCTGCAGGGTCTTGATCTCGAGCCGGAGCTCGTTCTCGAGGCCCGGCATGTCCTCGTGGCGAGCGTCCTCGTCCACGCTGATCACCATGTAGGCGGCGAAGTAGATGACCTTCTCGAGGTCCTTCGGCGCCATGTCGAGCAGGTAGCCGAGGCGCGAGGGCACGCCCTTGAAGTACCAGATGTGCGTGACGGGCGCGGCGAGCTCGATGTGGCCCATGCGCTCGCGGCGGACCGCGGACTTGGTGACCTCCACGCCGCAGCGCTCGCAGACGATGCCCTTGAAGCGCACCCGCTTGTACTTGCCGCAGGAGCACTCCCAGTCACGGCTGGGTCCGAAGATCTGCTCTCCGAAGAGGCCGTCCTTCTCGGGCTTCAGCGTGCGGTAGTTGATGGTCTCGGGCTTCTTGACCTCACCGTGCGACCAGCGGCGGATGTCGTCGGCCGTCGCGAGGCCGATCCGCAGCTCATCGAAAGTTGTTACGTCGAGCAATTTTCCTTCTCTCCTTGGAAAGCTTCGAGTCGAAAGTCTTGAGCGGGCTTAGATGTCGTCGATGCTGGACGACTCGAAGCGGGTGGAGATGTTGATGCCGAGCTCCTCCGCCGCGCGGAAGACCTCGTCATCCGTGTCGCGCAGGCTGACCGCCTGGCCGTCCGCCGAGAGGACCTCGACGTTCAGGCAGAGGGACTGCATCTCCTTGATCAGGACCTTGAAGGACTCGGGGATACCCGGTTCCTGGATGTTCTCGCCCTTGACGATGGCCTCGTACACCTTCACGCGGCCGAGGATGTCGTCCGACTTGATGGTGAGGAGCTCCTGGAGCGCGTAGGCCGCTCCGTATGCCTCGAGCGCCCACACCTCCATCTCGCCGAACCGCTGGCCGCCGAACTGGGCCTTACCGCCCAGGGGCTGCTGCGTGATCATCGAGTAGGGACCCGTCGAGCGCGCGTGGATCTTGTCGTCCACCAGGTGGTGCAGCTTCAGGATGTACATGTAGCCGACCGAGACGGGCTCGGGGAACGGCTCGCCGGAGCGGCCGTCGAACAGGCGCGTCTTGCCGCTGGACCCGATGAGGCGGTCGCCGTCGCGGGTGACCGTCGTCGAGTCGAGCAGGCCGGCGATCTCCTCCTCGAGCGCTCCGTCGAACACCGGGGTGGCGACCTTCGTGCCGGCCGGGGCCTGGCGCGCGTGGTCGGGCAGGCGCTCGGCCCACTTGGGGCTCCCCTCGACCTCCCAGCCCTGCTTGGCGATCCACCCGAGGTGGGTCTCCAGGACCTGGCCGAAGTTCATGCGGCCGGGGATGCCGAGCGGGTTGAGGATGACGTCGACCGGGGTCCCGTCGGCGAGGAACGGCATGTCCTCGACCGGCAGGATCTTGGAGATGACGCCCTTGTTGCCGTGACGGCCGGCGAGCTTGTCGCCCTCGGTGATCTTGCGCTTCTGCGCGATGAACACCACGACGCGCTGGTTGACGCCCGAGCCGAGCTCGTCGTCGCCGTCCTGCGAGTCGAAGACCTTGACGCCGATGATCGTGCCCTGCTCGCCGTGGGGCACCTTCAGGGACGTGTCGCGGACCTCGCGGCTCTTCTCGTTGAAGATCGCGCGCAGCAGGCGCTCCTCGGCGCTGAGCTCGGTCTCGCCCTTCGGCGTGACCTTGCCCACGAGGATGTCGCCGGGGCGGACCTCGGCGCCGATGCGGATGATGCCGCGCTCGTCGAGGTCGGCGAGCAGCTCGGGGCTGACGTTGGGGAGGTCACGGGTGATCTCCTCCTTGCCCAGCTTCGTGTCGCGCGCGTCGACCTCGTACTCCTCGATGTGGATGGAGGAGAGGGTGTCGTCCTTGACCAGGTTCTGGCTCAGGATGATCGCGTCCTCGAAGTTGTGGCCCTCCCACGGCATGAACGCGACGAGCAGGTTCTTGCCGAGCGCGAGCTCGCCGTTCTCCGTGGCGGGGCCGTCGGCGATGACCTCGCCGGCCTCGATGCGGTCGCCGGCCGAGACCAGGACGCGGTGGTTGTAGCTCGTGCCCTGGTTGGAGCGGTCGAACTTGCGCAGGTAGTAGGTCTGCGTGCCGCCCTCGTCGAGCTGGATGGTGACGACCTCGGCCGACACCTCCTGCACGACGCCCGAGGCGTCGGCGGTGAGGACGTCGCCGGCGTCGATCGCCGCGTAGCCCTCCATGCCGGTGCCGACGAGCGGGCTCTCGCTGCGCAGCAGCGGGACAGCCTGACGCTGCATGTTCGCGCCCATGAGGGCCCGGTTCGCGTCGTCGTGCTCGAGGAACGGGATGAGCGAGGTGGCGACGGACACCATCTGGCGCGGGGAGACGTCCATGTAGTGGACGTTCTCCTTCGCGACGAGCTCCACCTCACCGCCCTTGGGGCGGACGAGGACGCGGTCCTCCGCGAAGCGGAAGTCCTTCGTGAGGGGCGCGTTGGCCTGGGCGACGAGGAACTCGTCCTCCTCGCTGGCCGTGAGGTAGTCGATCGTGTCGGTGACCACGCCGTCGACGACGCGACGGTACGGGGTCTCGATGAAGCCGAACGAGTTGATGCGGGCGAACGACGCCAGCGAGCCGATCAGGCCGATGTTCGGGCCCTCGGGGGTCTCGATGGGGCACATGCGGCCGTAGTGCGACGGGTGGACGTCGCGGACCTCGACGCCGGCGCGCTCACGGGACAGACCACCCGGGCCGAGCGCCGACAGGCGGCGCTTGTGGGTGAGACCCGCGAGCGGGTTGTTCTGGTCCATGAACTGCGACAGCTGGCTCGTGCCGAAGAACTCCTTGATCGCGGCGACGACGGGGCGCACGTTGATCAGGGTCTGGGGCGTGATGGCCTCGATGTCCTGCGTGGTCATGCGCTCGCGGACGACGCGCTCCATGCGGGACAGACCGGTGCGCACCTGGTTCTGGATGAGCTCGCCGACCGCGCGGATGCGGCGGTTGCCGAAGTGGTCGATGTCGTCCACGTCGAGGCGCAGCTCGACGGGCTTGCCGTCGCGCGTGCCGTTCATCTTCGTCTCGTTCGCGTGCAGCGAGACGAGGTACTTGATGGTCGCGAGGATGTCCTCGACCGTCAGCACCGAGTCGGTGAGCTGCTTGTCGATGCCGAGCTTGCGGTTGATCTTGTAGCGACCCACCTTCGCCAGGTCGTAGCGCTTCGGGTTGAAGTAGAAGTTGTCGAGCAGCGCGCGGGCGGCCTCGGCGGCGACCTGCTCGCCGGGACGGAGCTTGCGGTAGATGTCCTTGAGGGCCTCCTCCTTGGTGAGGATGGAGTCCTTCTCGAGCGTGAGCTCGATGGACGCGACGCCCTTGAACTCCTCGAGGATCTGCTCGCTGGTGAGGCCGAGGGCCTTCAGGAACACGGTGACCGACTGCTTGCGCTTGCGGTCGATGCGGACGCCGACCTGGTCGCGCTTGTCGATCTCGAACTCGAGCCAGGCGCCGCGGGACGGGATGACGCGGGCGGAGTAGATGTCCTTGTCGGAGGTCTTCTCCTGCTGGCGCTCGAAGTACACGCCGGGCGAGCGGACTAGCTGGGACACGACGACACGCTCGGTGCCGTTGATGATGAACGTGCCCTTCTCCGTCATGAGGGGGAAGTCGCCCATGAAGACCGTCTGGGTCTTGATCTCACCCGTGAGGTGGTTCATGAACTCGGCCTCGACGTAGAGGGGAGCAGAGTAGGTCTTGCCGCGCTCCTTGCACTCGTCGATGGAGTACTTCTGCTCCTCGAGGTACGGGTTCGTGAACCCGAGCTGCATGGTCTCGCCCAGGTCCTCGATGGGGGAGATCTCCTCGAAGATCTCCTCGAGGCCGGAGTTGAGCGCGAGGTCGGTGCGACCCTGCTTGGTGCCCTCCTCGACGCGCCGCTTCCACACGTCCGAGCCGACGAGCCAGTCGAAGCTCTCGGTCTGCAGGGCGAGCAGGTCGGGGACGGTGAGGGTGTCAGTGATCTTCGCGAACGAGAGCCGCGATGCGTCGCGACCGTTCTGGGGAGTGGGAGTTGCGTTGCGCGCAGCAGCCAAGGAAATTACCTCCGTGGGCCCCGTCGGGCTCCGATGTCGTCGATACGCCGAGACCGACCCGGGACGTGACCCGTGCCGATCCTGATGGAGTTGCTCGCCACACCTCGCGGGATGGGCTCGGGATGGACCCGAGCGCACACGATGACCGACCGCAATATGAAGGCAAAAGGGAGTGGGAGCGCAAAGGATCACCATACGGGTCGCGACGCGCCATGTCCAGCGGAATCTTGCATCCTCGGCGTGTCTCGGTGTATAACGTCCGGTCGCCCTGTCGGACGGCCGCTCGGCCCGCGTAGCGTCGGGGCATGAGCGATCCCTGGCACGTGTCCCCCGGCGGCCCCTCGCACGTGCACCGGGCGGGCGACGTGGAGGTCCGGAAGGCCTCCGTGGGCGCGATGGACAACGACGCGTACCTCCTCACCGACCTCGACTCCGGCGAGCGCCTGCTGGTCGACGCGGCCGCGGACGCCGACCGCCTGCTGGCCCTCGTCGCCGAGCCGGATCCCGTCGGCCGGCTGGCCGTCGTCGTCACGACCCACGGCCACGCCGACCACCACGGCGCCCTCGCGGCCGTCGTCGACGCGACCGACGCGACCGCCGCCGTGGGCGCCGCCGACGCCGACGACCTCCCCCTCGATGCCGACCGGCGGCTCGCGCACGGCGACGAGGTGGCGTTCGGCGGCATGGTGCTCGAGGTCGTCGCGCTCCGCGGCCACACGCCCGGGAGCGTCGCGCTCGTCCTGCAGCCGGGCGACGGCAGCACGCACCTGTTCACGGGCGACTCGCTCTTCCCCGGCGGGGTCGGCAGCACGCAGGGCGACCCGGACCGCTTCCGGCAGCTGATGGACGACGTCGAGGAGCGGCTCTTCGCGCGCTTCCCCGACGACGCGCACGTGCACCCCGGCCACGGCGACTCGACGACGCTCGGCGCCGAGCGCGGATCCCTCGCCGCCTGGCGCTCGCGCGGCTGGTGACGGGTCGCCCGGCGGCCGGGCCCGCTCCCGCAGCGGGCGCCTAGGCTGAGGAGATGCCCGAGCACCCGTCGACCGTCCTGTCCCTGAGCGGGCACCGGGCCGTCATCGAGCCCGACCGGTTCGTGCCGGGCGCGTACCAGCTCGTGGTCGACGGCACGCCCCAGTCGCACGTCAACATGGACGACCCGGGCGAGCTGTTCTTCGAGTACGTGCAGCGGATGGGGCACGTCATCGACCTCGTCGGCGACCCCGGCCAGCCGATCACCGCGCTGCATCTCGGCGCCGGCGCGCTCACCATCCCGCGGTACGTCGAGGAGACCCGGCCAGGATCCCGCCAGCAGGTCATCGAGCTCGAGCAGGACCTCGTGGGGCTCGTCCGCGAGCACCTGCCGTGGTCGCGGAAGGCCTCCATCCGACTGCGCTACGGCGACGCGCGCGAGGTGATGGGGCGGCTGCCCCAGGGGCTCCGCGGCTCCGTCGACCTCATCGTCGTGGACGTGTTCAGCGGCGCCCGCACGCCCGCGCACATCACGAGCCGCGAGTTCCACGCGGAGGCCGCCGCGTTCCTCGCGCCCGGCGGGATCATGACGATCAACGTCGCCGACGGCCACGGGCTCGCGTTCGCGCGCGGCCAGGCCGCGACGATCCAGGACGTCCTGCCGCACGTCGCCGCCCTCGCGGAGACGCAGGTGCTGAAGGGCCGCCGGTTCGGCAACGTCGTGTTCGCCGCCTCGGCCACCCCGCTGCCGCTCGACTTCGTGCCGCGCCTGCTCGCGGGCGGCCCGCATCCCGCGAAGGTCGTCGAGGGGCGCGAGCTCACCGACTTCATCGCCGGCGCGTCCGTCGTGACCGACGCGACGGCCGTGCCCTCGCCCTCCCCCGCCCGCAGCATCTTCCAGACGAGGCCCTGACCGGCCTCATCCCGGGCACCGAGGCCCGCCGATCCACCGGAGTCACCATGAACCGCCGCTCCCGCACCCGCCCGGCTCGCCTCGCCGCGCTCGGCCTCGCCGCCCTGGTCGCGCTCACGGGGTGCACCAACGACGACGGCTCGCCCGTCGACGTCCGGGCCACCGAGCCGCCCGCGCCCTCCGCCGAGGCCTCCGACGCGGCGCCCGCGGGCGTCGCCCCGTCCGGCACGCCGACGGCGATCACGACGGGCCTCGTGTCGCCGTGGTCGATCGCCGAGCTGCCGTCCGGCTCCCTCCTCGTGAGCGAGCGCGACACCGCGCGCGTCGTCGAGGTGCTCGCCGACGGCACCACGCGCGTGGCCGGCGTCGTCGCGGGCGTCGGGCCGCTCGGCGAGGGCGGGCTCCTCGGCATCGCGCCGCGCGAGGCCGACGGCACCACGCAGCTCTACGCGTACCTCACCAGCGACACCGACAACCGCATCGTGCGCATGGACGTGACCGGCGAGGCCGGGTCGCTGGGGCTCGGGCCGGCCGAGGACGTGGTGACGGGGATCCCCCGCGACGCGAACCACAACGGCGGCCGCATCGCGTTCGGCCCCGACGGCATGCTCTACGCGACCACGGGCGACGCGGACCTCCGCGACGCGGCGCAGGACCCGATCTCGCTGGCCGGGAAGATCCTCCGCCTCACGCCCGAGGGCCAGGGCCCGGCCGACAACCCGACGCCCGGATCGCCCGTCTACTCGCTCGGGCACAGGAACCCGCAGGGGCTCGCGTGGGACGCCGAGGGCAACCTCTGGTCGGCCGAGTTCGGGCAGGACACCTGGGACGAGCTGAACCTCATCGAGCCCGGCGGGAACTACGGCTGGCCGGTCGTGGAGGGCTCCGGCGACGACCCGTCGGACGCGTACATCGACCCGGTCCGCCAGTGGGCGACCGACGACGCGAGCCCGAGCGGCATCGCGGTCGCGGGCGACACCATCTTCATGGCGGGCCTCGGCGGCCAGCGCCTCTGGGTGATCCGGCCGGGCGCCGTGCCCACCGACCCCATCCCCGACGACCGCGTCACCGAGTTCTACACGCGCGAGTTCGGGCGGATCCGCGACGTGCAGGCCGCGCCCGACGGGTCGCTGCGCATGCTCACGAACAACACCGACGGCCGCGGGCAGCCGCGCGAGGGCGACGACAAGCTGCTCCGGGTCGAGCTCATGCCGATCCAGGCGGGATAATCTCTTCCTCGTGACAGGCACCGCGATCATCATCGGCTACGACAGGGACACCCTCCGGGAGAAGGTGGACCTGCGGGCGGCCGGCGAGCGCCTGGACGAGCTGGAGGCCCTCCGCAGCCTCTCGGCCATCACCGAGAAGGTGGCGCTGCTGCGCATGCTCGGCCGGCTCGACGAGGCGTGGGACATGGCGAACGCCGCGGTCCGCCAGGCGCGCTTCACGGGCGACCGGGAGACGCTGCTCGCGTGCCGCATCCGCCGCGCGCAGGTGCAGCAGTACCAGGGCAAGCTCGACATCGCGCTGCAGGACCTCGGCGGCTGCGTCGACGAGGCCCGCGCCCACGAGTGGCACGCGCTCGAGGCCTTCGCGCTGCAGCACCGCGGCAAGGTGCACTTCGACCGCGGCGACTACCGCCACGCCCTCTCCGACTTCGAGGACGCGTACACGCTCCGCACCCGCGAGGGCCTGCCGAGCGACCAGCTGGAGAGCTCGGCGCTCGCCATCGACGTCGCCAAGGAGCGCATCGCCGCCCAGCCGGCGTGATGCGCCCGCTCGCTCCCCGGCCGCGGGCGGCCGGCCGTGGCTGACCTCGCCCGCGTGCGGGTCTGGGCCGACGCCCTGATCGCGCTGCACCTCGACCCGTCGTGGACCTTCGCGTTCGACCACGCCCGCACGCGCGCCGGCGCCTGCCACTACGGCGACAAGCGCATCACCGTCTCGCGGCACCTCGCCGGGCGGTTCGAGGACGACGAGATCCACCAGGTGCTCCTGCACGAGGTCGCGCACGCGCTCGCCGGGTCGCGCGCCGGGCACGGGCCGAGGTGGAAGGCGACGGCGGCGGAGCTCGGCTACGAGGGATCGCGGCTGCACTCGGGCGCGGTGGCCGAGGAGCTCGCGCCGTGGGTCGGCGCCTGCCCGGCCGGCCACGCGCACTTCCGCTACCGGAAGCCGACGAGGCCGCTCGCCTGCGGGCTGTGCTCGAAGCGCTTCGACGCGGCGCACCTCATCGCGTGGACCCGGCGGGACGTGCCGTCGGGCGCCTCCGCATCCGCATCCGCCCGGCGCCGCGAGGGCGCCGCGTGAGCCGGGCGCCGGGATCCGAGCGGCCGACCGGGCAGTGGATCGACGACCCCGACGGCCTGCGCTGGTTCCTCGACACGGGCGCGGTGAGCCTCGACCTCGCCTACACGGGCGCGCTCGGGGATCCGGAGCCGCGCGAGACGCTGGCGGACGCCGCCGCCCTCGGCGCGTGGCTGAGCGAGCACCTCGCGCCCGTCTCCGAGCCGGCCGAGCGCGACCTCGCGGACGCGCGCACGCTCCGGCAGGCCATCGGCGACATCGCCGCCGCGCTCGCGGACGACCGCGAGCCGGAGCCGCGCGACGTGGACGTGCTCAACCTGTACGCCGCGACGCCCGACCTGCCGCCCGCGCTCGGCGGCGGATCCCGCCAGGCCGGCCGCGCGCTCGCCCGGCCCGCGCAGGCGCTCGCGTCCGCGGCGCGCGACGCGGTGGCGGTGTTCGGCGCGGGATCCGAGCGGATCCACCGCTGCTCGGCCGACGACTGCACCGTGCTCTACCTCGACACGACCCGCTCGGGCACGCGCCGCTGGTGCTCGATGCGGCGCTGCGGCAACCGCGCGAAGGTGCGCGCCCACCGCGCGCGGCAGCTGCGGGAGCGGCGGACGGGGATCCCGGCGCGCGTCGCGCCCCCGCGTCCCGCCCCCGGGGACGACGACGGCCCGGGAGCGCGAGCCCCCGGGCCGTGATCGGAGATCCGCGTCACTCGCTGACGCGGACCTCCTTCCAGAACGCGATGTAGCCGCTGTAGTCGCGGCCGACGCGGTCGAACGAGGACGGGATGGGCGTCGGGTACGACCACGCGCGGTCCTGCAGCGGGGTCTCGCCGTCCTTCACGGAGTAGTACTGCGTGTCGCCCTTCCACGGGCAGTGGTACGGCGTGGAGGTCTCGGTGAGGAGCGACATGTCGACGCTCTGCGGCGGGAAGTACCAGTTGCCCTCGATCTCGATGAGCTCGTCCTTGGGGGCCTCGGCGACGGTGACGCCGTTCAGCTGTGCCTTCATGGGGTGCCTTTCCTGACGGTCCGGGCGTCACGCGGACGGCGGCGCCTGCTCCGGGGAACACGCGTCACGTCACGGCCATTCCGCCGGGGACGCGGGCGGCGGGATCCGGACAGGCGGCGATCCGCCCGGGTCAGGCGTCGCGGTGGAGGCGGTGCACGACCACGTCGGCGGACGCGACGGCCGCGACCGCCTGCGCGACGAGGTCGCCGTGCCCGGCCGCGTCGAGCCGGCGCGCGGAGACGCTCGCGGTGACGAGGTGGGAGACGGCCGGCCGGAGGCCCTGGTACGCGGCGCACGCGACGGCGGCCTCGGGGGACGCGGCGTCGATCCCGAGGGCGGCGAGCGCGTCGACGACGGCGCCCGCGGCGAGCTGGTCCTCGGCGGCCGTGCGCCAGGATCCGTCGGCCTCGACCGCGCCCGCGGCGACGACGGCCACGTACGCGCGACGGCCGAGCGCCTCCTGGAGCGCGAGGATCCAGCCGGCCACGGCCGGAGCGTCGGCGAGCCCGGCGCTCACGATCGCGGGACGCGCGGGGAGGGTCGCGACGACCTCGTCGCGGCGCGCCGCGGTGGGCGGGGGCACGGTCGGCAGCGCGTCGACCCAGACGATGACGTCGGCGCCGGTCGCGATGCGGCGGGCGCCCGCCACGCCGCCGTCGAGCCGCACCTGGTAGCGCGCCTGCGTCGACGGGTCGGGGTGCGCGGCGTCAGCGGAGGAGGTCACGATCCGATGCTACGGGCGTCCACGGCCCCGCCCCTCCCCGGATGACGCGGCGCGACGGCTCGGGCGCCCCGCGGCGCATCGCCTGGCGGATCACCTCGAAGTCGTCGCGCGTGATCTCGAGCAGCCCGGGCGCGAGCTTCCGGCCCCACTCGAGGGAGTCGCGGGTGAAGTCGAGCACGGGCACGAGCGGGCGGATGGGCGCGTCGACGGCGCCGAGGTCCCAGTCCATCCGCCGCCGCCACGGCCGCCACTCGCCCACGCGCCCCTGGTAGGGCGCGGCGTCGGCGACGCGGCCGATCGCGGTGAAGGAGCGGAGGAGCTGCCCGTCGGGGTACGACTCGCGCGGCGAGTAGTAGACGAAGCCGTCGGCCTCGCCGAGCCGTTCGACCGGTTCGCGGGCGCCGCGGTTGACCTGCGCGATGCCGAGGTCCAGGCCGTCGAGCACGCGGTCGCGCGAGACGACGCCCACCCAGTACCTGATCATGTCCGTCCCATCCTGTCCCACCGCGGCCGGGCGGCGGGCGCGGCGGGACGATCGCCCAGCCGCGCGGAGCATGCTGGGGGCATGCGCGTGCTGCTGAAGACCATCCTCGACTGCGATCCCGACGCCGCCTGGCGCGCGCTCCACTCGCCCACCGTCATGCGGGAGGTCGCGGGCCCGCTCGTCGACTTCGTGCCGCTCGAGGACGGCGGGTTCCCCACCAGCTGGGACGGCCGCGAGCACGTCGCGGCGATGCAGACGGGGCCGTTCACGGCGGGTCGGCAGAGCATCCGTCTGCGCGACATGCGGCCGCGCGTCGAGGGCGTGCGCATCGTGCGCGACGACGGCCACGGGCTCTCCGGCCTCATGGCGATCCCCACGAGCATGCGGCACAGCATGGCCGTGTCGGCGGATCCCGCCGGCCCCGACGAGGACGGCCGCGTCAAGACGCTCTTCCGCGACCAGCTCGAGTTCGAGGCCGGGCTCCTCGGCCCCGCGATGTGGCCGACCTTCTGGGCCTTCTGGCAGTGGCGCGCGTTCCGGCTCCGCCAGCTCGCGCCGACGTGGGCGTACGACTGGGAGCCCGAGGCGGAGCCCGAGCCCGAGGCCGGCGCGTCCGGCGCGGGCGTGTCCGCCGACTGACGCCGGGGCCGTCCGGCAGCGGCATCGCGCGTGGCGCCCCGTACGGTGGCTGCATGCCCTCCGCCGTCACCGCCCTCCACGTCGCCGACTGGCGCCGCCGCACGCACGAGATGTACGCGGAGGTGCGCTGGGTCGCGCAGACGGATCCCGCCGCCGCGCACGCGCTCTGGCGGCGGACCCGCGACGACATGTTCCGCAGCCACCCGGCGACGCCGCTCCTGCCCGAGCACCGCGCCGACTTCGACCGGCTCGACGTCGCGGAGTACGACCCGGCCTGGCGGTTCGAGCTGGAGATCCACGACGACCGCGGCGAGGAGCGCCACGAGGTCGAGACGGGCACCGACGGCGTCGTGCCGTTCGAGCTCCTCGGATCCGTGCACCTGCCCGCCGCCGACGGCCGCGAGGCCGGCACCCTCGACGTCTGGCGCCTCGCCAGCTACGGCGGCGGCCTGCACCTGCCCGTGAAGGACGCGTCGCACCGGCGCGAGGGCGGCACCTACGGGGGCGGCCGCTACCTGCTCGACACGGTGAAGGGATCCGACCTCGGCCCCGGCGCTCCCGGCTCGATCGTGGTGGACCTCAACTTCGCCTACAACCCGTCGTGCGCCTACGACCCGGAGTGGGCCTGCCCCCTCGCCCCGGCCGGGAACGTGCTCGGATTCGAGGTGCCCGTGGGCGAGATGGGCTTCTCCCCGGCCTGACCTGCTACGGTGGGGCCACTTGCGAGCACATCACCGTGCTCCCTGCGTCGAGAGAACGCGTTCCCTCCTCACCCCGATCAGATCGCCGCACAGGCCGACGGGGCCGAGTGACATCTTTCTTACGGCGAACGGATGCGCCCATCGGCGCCTTCGCCATCCTCCGCTTCCGTGCGGATCCGCCTCGCTGCGGATCATGACGTCGGGGCGGACCCGTGCCTGGAAGGCAACTCCCCCGAATGACCACTGACACCTTCGGCGCGCTCGGCGTGCCCGCCCCCCTCGTCTCCGCCCTCACGGCGAACGGCATCACGACGCCGTTCCCCATCCAGGTGGACACGCTGCCCGACACCCTCAACGGCCGCGACGTGCTCGGCCGCGGCAAGACCGGCTCCGGCAAGACGCTCGCGTTCGCCATCCCGATGATCGCGCGCCTCGGCGGCGGCCTCGCCGGCGGCCGTCGTCGCCCGGGCCGCCCGCTCGGCCTCATCCTCGCGCCGACCCGCGAGCTCGCCACGCAGATCACGGCCGCCATGGCGCCGCTGGCCGAGGCCTACAACCTCACCACCACCACGATCTTCGGCGGCGTCTCGCAGCAGCGCCAGGTCGCGGCCCTCAAGGCCGGCGTCGACGTGGTCGTGGCCTGCCCCGGCCGCCTCGAGGACCTCATGAAGCAGGGCTTCGTGAACCTCGACGCCGTGGAGATCACCGTCCTCGACGAGGCCGACCACATGGCCGACCTGGGCTTCCTGCCCGTCGTCACGCGGATCCTCGACAAGACCCCGAACACCGGCCAGCGCATGCTGTTCTCCGCCACGCTCGACAACGGCGTGGACAAGCTCGTCCGCCGCTACCTGCACGACCAGGTGCTGCACTCCGTCGACGAGGCGAACTCGCCCGTCGCCGCCATGACGCACCACGTGTTCGAGGCGTCCGACGTCGAGGCCAAGCGCCTCCTCGTGCAGAAGCTCGCGGGCGGCACCGGCCGCCGCATCCTCTTCATGCGCACCAAGCACCACGCCAAGAAGCTCGCGAAGCAGCTCACCGACGCGGGCATCCCGTCGGTGGACCTGCACGGCAACCTCTCGCAGGTGGCCCGCGACCGCAACCTGGCCGCGTTCTCCGCGGGCGACGTCAAGGTCCTCGTGGCCACCGACGTCGCGGCGCGCGGCGTGCACGTCGACGACATCGAGCTCGTGATCCACGTCGACCCGCCGGCCGAGCACAAGGCGTACCTGCACCGCTCGGGCCGCACGGCGCGCGCGGGCTCCGCGGGCGACGTCGTCACGATCATGCTGCCGGCGCAGCGCAAGGACGTGCAGCTCCTGATGCGCAAGGCCGACATCCACGTCACGCCGCAGCAGGTCACCGAGTCCTCCCCCGCCGTGGCCGAGCTGACGGGCGCCGTCGCGGCGTACGTCAAGCCCGCGCCGCGCGAGACGAAGTCGGTCCGCGAGTCCACCCAGCGCCAGTCGCAGGGTGGCCGCGCCAACGGCGGCGGACGCTCGCAGGGCGCCAACGCGCAGCGCAAGCGCGCGGCCCGCGACGGCGCTCCCGTCGGCGGCCGCCGCGAGGGCGCCGCGTCGGGTCGTCGCGACGGCGCCGCCTCGGGCGGACAGCGCGGCGGCAGCACGCCCCGCACGTTCAGCACCTCCTCCGAGGGCTTCGGCGGCGGCACGTCCGCCGCTCCCTCGCGTCCCCGCCAGGACCGCCCCGCGGCCTCCGGCGGCGGCGCGGCCGGCGGTCGTGCGCGCACGCACCGCCGCGTCTCCAGCGGACGCTAGACCGCACGGCGTGCAGCGCACGCCCGCGTGACACGGAGGGCCCTCGTCGACGACGGGGGCCCTCCGTCGTCCCCGGGCACGGCATCGGCCGACGCGTCCGTGCCCCGAGCTCGGAGGGCCGAGGCGCGACCTGGGGACGGTCGCCGAGGCGGCCCGACGCATCCGGATACGGTGTGCGGATGACACGCCCCGCCCTCGCCACCCGTGGCCCGTACCGCAAGGGACTGGAGCGCAGGGAGCTCCTCATCCGCACGGCCATCGAGGTGTTCGCCGAGCAGGGCTACCGCGGCAGCTCGCTGCGCGAGATCGCGTCGCGCGCGGAGATCACGCCGGCCGGCCTGCTGCACCACTTCAGCGGCAAGGAGGAGCTGCTGCTCGCCGTGCTCGCGCGTCGCGAGGAGCGCCTGGCCGCCGCCATCGAGCTGCACCGCCCGCGCAGCGTCGCCGAGCACGCGGCCGTGGTCATCGCCGACGGGGAGCAGAGCGCGTGCCTCACGCGCGTCCTCGCCGTCGTCTCGTCCGAGGCCTCGGCCGCCGGCCACTCGCTGCACGACATGTTCCGCGAGCGCCGCGCGCGCGAGCTCGACCGCATCACCTCCGGCGTCATCGTCGACCAGGCGCGCGGCATCATCGACCCGCACCTCGACCCGGAGGCCGCCGCGGCCGTCGTGCTGTCCGCCATGGACGGCCTGCACGTGCAGCGGTCCTACGGCGTGGGCGCCGGCGCCAGCGAGGCCTTCGAGGACCTGCGGCGCCACTACCTCGAGCCGCCCGAGTTCGCCGAGCGGGCCGCCGCGGTCTGAGCGCGCGTCGCCTCCGGGCGGCCGGCGCTCGCGTGCCCGGGCCGGGATACGCCTAGGGCAGCACGCCCACCGAGGCGAGGGCCGCGCGGAGCAACGCGCCGCGGCCGCCCTCCATGTCGGCGGAGACGGCGTCGGACGCGGCCTCCTCCGGCGTCATCCACGTGATCTCCAGGGCGTCCTGCCGCGGATCGCACGTGCCCGTCACCGGCACCACGTACGCGAGCGAGACGGCGTGCTGCCGGTCGTCGGTGAACGGGCTCGCGCCGGGGAACGGGAAGTACTCGGCGATCGAGAACGGCGTCGGGCTCGCGGGGAGCTGCGGGAACGCCATCGGCCCGAGGTCCTTCTCGAGGTGGCGGAAGAGCGCGTCGCGCAGGGTCTCGCCGTACATGACGCGGCCGGAGACGAGCATGCGCGTCATCTGGCCGGTGACCGTGGCGCGCAGCAGCACGCCGATGTCCTTCACCCGGCCCATCCCGTCGACCCGCACGGGCACGGCCTCCACGTAGAGGAGGGGCAGCCGCTGCCGGATCTGCGCCAGCTCCACGTCCGACAGCCAGCCGGAGTTCGGGTCGGGGATGTTCGGGTCCGGGGTGCGAACGGTCATGGTCCATTGTCACCCACGGCCGGAGCGCGACGGCCACCGGCGCGCTCCGGGGCTCGCAGCGTCCCCCGGCTGCCCGCCCGGCTGCCCGCCCGACTGCCCGCCCGACTGCCCCGATGCCGTCCAGGGGCGGGTGCGAGGATGGGCGCGCCGGTCGATCCCCGCGTCCGCGCATCCGCCGCCGCCCGGCCCGTCGACGAGGACACCCGTGACCGCTCTCCCGCTGGATCCCGACGCCGTCCTCTGGTCGGCCTCGACCGCCGAGCTCGCCGACCGGCCGCTGCTCGTGCTGCTGCACGGCTTCGGCTCGCACGAGGGCGACCTCTTCGGCCTGTCGCCGTACCTGCCGCTCGGGCCCGTGGTCGCGTCGCTGCGGGCGCCGATCGCGCTGCAGGGCGGGCACGCGTGGTTCCCGATCGTGCCCGGTACCACGGGCGACCCGGATCCCGCGGCCGCCGACGCCGCCGCGCAGGGCGTGCTCGACTGGCTCGACGCACTGCCCGTGCCGCCGCGCTCCGTCGGCCTCCTCGGCTTCAGCCAGGGCGGCGCGACCGCGCTGCAGCTCCTGCGGCTCGCGCCCGGGCGCTTCGCGTACGCGGTGCAGCTCAGCGGGTTCTCCGTGCGCGGCGGACACGCGGGCGACGCGGCCAACGCCGCCGCCCCGACGCCGGTGTTCTGGGGCCGCGGCACGGCCGACCAGGTCATCCCGGACGAGGCCGTCGCGCGCACGAGCGCCTGGATCGGCGCCCACACCGACCTCACGGAGCGCATCTACGAGGACCTGCCGCACTCCGTGTCGGCGCCGGAGCTGCGGGACGTGTCCGCCTTCATCCGGGAGCACGCGGGCTGACGGCCGCACGACCGGCCGACCGCCGCCGTCCGGCGGGCGCGCGGCCCGGCCGGATGTCGGTGGCGCGGAGGAGGATGAGCAGATGGATCCCGTCCTCGCGCGCTTCTCCCCGGCCACCCGGGAGTGGTTCCAGGGCGCCTTCCCCGGCCCCACCGCCGCGCAGACCGGCGCGTGGGAGGCCGTGCAGAAGGGGTCGCACGCGCTCGTCGTGGCGCCCACGGGATCCGGCAAGACGCTCGCGGCGTTCCTCTGGTCCATCGACCGGCTGGCCTCGCGACCCGCGCCGGAGGATCCGATGCGGCGCACGCGCGTCCTCTACATCTCGCCGCTCAAGGCGCTCGCTGTCGACGTGGAGCGGAACCTCCGCTCGCCGCTCGTGGGCATCGTGCAGACGGCGAAGCGGCTGGGCGCCGAGCCGCCCGAGGTCACGGTGGGCGTGCGCTCCGGCGACACCCCGGCGGCCGACCGGCGGGCGCTCGCGAGGACGCCGCCGGACATCCTCATCACCACGCCCGAGTCGCTGTTCCTCATGCTCACGTCGGCCGCGCGGGAGACGCTCGCGGGGGTCGAGACGGTCATCGTCGACGAGGTGCACGCGGTCGCGGCGACCAAGCGCGGCAGCCACCTCGCGCTCTCGCTGGAGCGGCTCGACGCGCTGCTCGAGAAGCCGGCCCAGCGGATCGGGCTGTCGGCCACCGTCCGGCCGCCCGAGGAGGTGGCGCGGTTCCTCGGCGGACGCTCGCCCGTGAGCATCGTGTCGCCCAAGAACACCAAGGAGTTCGACCTCCGGGTCATCGTGCCGGTCGACGACATGACCGAGCTCGGCACCACGGCGCCGCTCGAGGGGTCGGCGGCGCAAGGCGACGCGCCGCAGCAGGGGTCCATCTGGCCGCACGTGGAGGAGGGCATCGTCGACCTCGTGCTCCAGCACACGTCGTCCATCGTCTTCACGAACAGCAGGCGCCTGGCGGAGCGGCTCACGGCGCGGCTCAACGAGATCTACACGGGGCGCATCGAGGAGGGGCGGATCGACGCCGAGGGTCGGGCGATCTCGGGCGGGTCCGCGGCGGCGGACGCCGTGCCCGTGCTCGCGGGGGCCGCGGCGCTCACGTCGGCGACCTCCACCTCGTCGGGCGGCGGCGCCGACGCCACCGCGTTCTCCGCCACGCGCCGCACCGCCGCGCGCCCGCCCGCCGAGGTCATGGCGCAGGCCGGGAGCACCGAGGGCGCGGATCCCGTGCTCGCCAAGGCGCACCACGGATCCGTCTCCAAGGAGCAGCGGGCCCTCATCGAGGACGACCTCAAGTCCGGCCGCCTCCGCTGCGTGGTCGCCACCTCCAGCCTCGAGCTCGGCATCGACATGGGCGACGTCGACCTCGTGGTGCAGGTGGAGGCGCCGCCGTCGGTCGCGAGCGGGCTGCAGCGCGTCGGCCGCGCCGGGCACCAGGTGGGCGAGGTCTCCCGCGGCGTCATCTTCCCCAAGCACCGCGCCGACCTCATCCACTCGGCCGTCGCCGCGGAGCGCATGGCGAGCGGGCAGATCGAGTCGCTGCGCGTTCCCGCGAACCCGCTCGACGTGCTCGCGCAGCAGACCGTCGCCGCCGTGGCGCTCGAGTCCGTCGGCGTCGAGGAGTGGTTCGACATCGTGCGGCGGAGCGCGCCCTTCGCGACCCTCCCGCGCTCCGCGTACGAGGCCACGCTCGACCTGCTGAGCGGCCGCTACCCGTCCGACGAGTTCGCGGAGCTGCGGCCCCGCATCGTGTGGGACCGCGACGAGGGCACCATCGAGGGGCGGCCGGGCGCGCAGCGGCTCGCGGTCACCTCCGGCGGCACCATCCCCGACCGCGGCCTGTTCGGCGTGTTCATGGTGGGCGAGAAGGCGTCGCGCGTCGGCGAGCTCGACGAGGAGATGGTCTACGAGTCGCGCGTCGGCGACGTGTTCGCGCTGGGGGCCACGAGCTGGCGGATCCAGGAGATCACGCACGACCGCGTGCTCGTCACGCCCGCGTTCGGCGAGCCCGGCAAGCTGCCGTTCTGGAAGGGCGACGGGCTCGGCCGGCCGCTGGAGCTCGGCCGCGCCATCGGGGCGTTCGTGCGCGAGCTGTCGGGATCCGCGGTCGACGACGCCCGGGCCCGGGCCGGCCGCGTGGGCCTCGACGACCGCGCCGTGAACAACCTGCTCGCGTTCCTCGACGACCAGAAGAAGGCCACCGGCCACGTCCCGAACGACCGCACCCTCGTCGTCGAGCGCTTCCGCGACGAGCTGGGCGACTGGCGCGTGGTGCTGCACTCCCCCTACGGGATGCAGGTGCACGCGCCGTGGGCGCTCGCGGTGGGTGCGCGGGTCACCGAGCTGTACGGCATCGACGGCGCGACCATGGCCAACGACGACGGCATCGTGGTGCGCATCCCCGAGACCGACGGCGAGCCGCCGGGAGCCGACCTCTTCGTGTTCGAGCCGGACGAGCTCGACGCCATCGTCACGCGCGAGGTCGGCGGGTCCGCGCTGTTCGCCTCGCGCTTCCGCGAGTGCGCGGCCCGCGCTCTCCTGCTGCCGCGCTACAACCCCGGCCGCCGCTCGCCGCTCTGGCAGCAGCGCCAGCGGGCGTCGCAGCTGCTCGACGTCGCGCGCAAGTTCCCCGCGTTCCCCATCGTGCTGGAGACCGTGCGCGAGGTGCTGCAGGACGTCTACGACCTTCCCGCGCTCACGTCGCTCGCGAAGGACATCGAGGCCCGGCGCATCAAGATCGTCGAGACCACCACGGAGGACGCGTCGCCGTTCGCGCGCAGCCTCCTCTTCAGCTACGTCGGCGCCTTCATGTACGAGGGCGACAGCCCGCTCGCCGAGCGCCGGGCCGCGGCGCTCTCGCTCGACGCCGGGCTCCTCAGCGAGCTGCTGGGCCGGGCGGAGCTGCGCGAGCTGCTGGATCCCGCGGTCATCGCCCGCACCGAGCTGGAGCTGCAGCGGCTCGCGCCCGATCGGCGGGCGAAGGGGCTCGAGGGCGTGGCCGACCTGCTGCGGATCCTCGGCCCGCTCGACGCCGACGAGGTCGCCGCGCGCCTCGAGCCCGAGGAGGCCGGCGAGGGCGCCGCGCACCTCGACGCCCTCGTCGTCGGCAAGCGCGCGCTCCGCGTCTCGTTCGGCGGGCAGCCGCGCGTCGCCGCCATCGAGGACGCGAGCCGCCTCCGCGACGCCCTCGGGGTGCCGCTGCCCATCGGCACGCCGCTCGCCTTCGTCGAGCCCGTGGCCGATCCGCTCGGCGACCTCGTGGGCCGGTACGCGCGCACGCACGGCCCCTTCACCATCGCGGACGCGGCCACCGGCATCGGCCTCGGATCCGCCGTGATCGCCGACACGCTCGCCCGGCTCGGCGCCCAGCGGCGGGTGGTCGAGGGCGAGTTCCGGCCGGGCGCCTCCGGCAGCGAGTGGTGCGACGTCGAGGTGCTGCGGCGCCTCCGGAGCCGCTCGCTGGCGGCGCTCCGCAGCGAGGTCGAGCCGGTCGAGCGAGCCGCGTACGCGCGCTTCCTGCCGGCGTGGCAGCACGTCGCGGGCGCGGACCGCGAACGCGGGCTCCGCGGGGTCGACGGCGTGCTGCAGGTCATCGAGCAGCTCGCGGGCGCGCCCGTGCCCGCCTCCGCGTGGGAGACGCTCGTGCTGCCCGCCCGGGTGCGCGACTACACGCCCGCCTTCCTCGACGAGCTCACGTCCACGGGCGAGGTCATCTGGTCGGGCGCCGGCACGCTCGCGGGCGCCGACGGCTGGGTGAGCCTGCACCTCGCCGACCAGGTCGCGCTCACGCTGCCGGAGCCCGACGCGCACGACACCGACGAGCTGCAGCGCGAGGTCCTCACCACGCTCGGCACGGGCGGCGGCTACTTCTTCCGGCAGCTGAGCGACGCCGTCGGATCCACGGACGACAAGGCGCTCGTCACCGCGCTGTGGGACCTCGTGTGGGCGGGCCTCGTCACGAACGACACGCTCTCGCCGCTGCGGGCGCTGCTCGCGGGCGGATCCACCGCGCACAAGACCCCGCAGCGGGCGCCGCGCGGCCGCATGTACCGGGGAGGGCGGATGCCGCGGCCCGACATGCCCACGCGCACCGGGCCCTCGACGGCGGCCGGGCGGTGGTCGATCGTGCCGCTCGCCGAGACCGACGCCACCGTGCGCGCCGCGGGCACGGCCGAGCTGCTGCTCGAGCGGTACGGCGTGGTCACGCGCGGGTCGGTCATGACCGAGCGCGTGCCGGGCGGCTTCGCGCTCACCTACAAGGTGCTCGCCGGGTTCGAGGACACCGGGCGCGCGCGCCGCGGGTACTTCATCGAGACGCTGGGCGCGGCGCAGTTCTCCACGGGCGGGACGGTCGACCGGCTGCGCGGCTTCACGCGGGATCCCGACGCGGGCGAGCGGCCGCTGAACGCGCTGACGCTGGCGGCCACGGATCCGGCCAACGCGTACGGCGCGGCGCTGCCCTGGCCGCGGCTCGACGGGTCGTCGGTGGACGGCGACGACGGCGCGGACGCGGATCCCGCGGGCGACGCGGACGGCGGCGGCGCGACGGCGACGGTCGCGGCGGCCGGCAGCGTCGACGCGCGCGGCGAGCGGCCCACGGGCCACCGGGCCGGCCGCAAGGCGGGCGCGCTCGTCGTGCTGGTCGACGGCGAGCTCGTGCTCTACGTGGAGCGCGGCGGCAAGACGGTGCTGCGGTTCGACGACGACGAGGCCGTGCTGCGCGCGGCGGCGGAGTCGCTCGGCGGCGTCGTCCGGCGCGGCGGCGTGGCGAAGCTCGCGATCGAGAAGGTCAACGGCGCGTTCATCCTCGGCACCCCGCTCGGCACGGCGCTGCAAGAGCACGGATTCTCGGCCACGCCGCGCGGGCTGCGGATGCGGTCGTGAGCGTGCGCACGTCCCCGAGCGGCATCGCCACGACGGGAGCCGCGCGTGCCTGAGGGCGACACCGTCTACCGCACCGCCGCGCACCTGCACGAGGCCATCGGCGGCCGGGTGCTCACGCGCAGCGACTTCCGCGTGCCGAAGCACGCGACGCTCGACCTCGTCGGGCGCGAGGTCGACGAGGTCGTGAGCGTCGGGAAGCACATCCTCCACCGGGTCGACGACGTCACGATCCACAGCCACCTCAAGATGGAGGGGTCCTGGCACATCTACCAGCACGGCACCGCGTGGCGGCGGCCGGCGTTCGAGGCGCGCGTCGTGCTCGAGACGGCGGAGCGCGTCACGGTGGGCTTCTCGCTGGGGGTGCTCGAGGTGATCCCGCGCGACCAGGAGCACACGGTCGTCGGGCACCTGGGGCCGGACATCCTCGGCCCAGGGTGGGATGACGCGCAGGCGGAGGAGGTCGTGCGGCGCATCGCCGCCCAGCCCGACCGTCCCATCGGCCTCGCGCTCCTCGACCAGCGGAACGCGGCCGGAATCGGCAACGTCTACCGCGCCGAGCTCTGCTTCCTCCGCGGCGTGCTGCCCACGCGGCCGGTGCGCGAGGTGCCGGACCTGCCCGCGATGGTCGCGCTCGCCCGCCGCACCATGCGCGCCAACCGCGACCGCATCGAGCGCACCACCACGGGCGACCTCCGCCGCGGCCGCACCGACTGGGTCTACGGGCGCAAGGGCAAGCCGTGCCTGCGATGCGGCACGCGCATCCTGCAGGGCCAGCTCGGCGACCCCGTGCGGCCCGGCATGGGCTCGCAGGACCGGGTCACCTACTGGTGCCCGCGCTGCCAGACCTGACGCGCGGGCACCCGGGGATCAGTCCCGCGGCGTCGACGCCGACGGCAGCTCGGGCGCGGGCTCGCCGCCCGCCGCGATCCGCGCCTCCTCCTTGCCGAGCACCGAGTGGCGGCGGCCGTAGAGGAAGTAGATCGCGAAGCCGATCGCGAGCCAGACGACGAAGCGCACCCAGGTGAGGGTCGTGAGGTTGAGCATCAGCCAGATGCAGAGCACGGCCGAGAGGATCGGCAGCCACGGCATGAAGGGCACACGGAACGACGCGCGGATGTCCGGTCGCTTGCGACGCAGCACGATCACGCCGATGCTCACCAGCACGAACGCGGACAGCGTGCCGATGTTGATCATCTCCTCCAGCACGCCCACGTCGGTGAAGCCGGCGAGGGCCGCGACCACGACGCCCGCGATGATCTGCACGCGCACCGGCGTCCGGCGCTTCGCCGAGGTGCGGCTGAGGCCGCGCGGCAGCAGGCCGTCGCGGCTCATCGCGAACACCACGCGCGCGAGGCCGAGCAGCAGCACCATGAGCACGGTGGTGAGGCCGAGCAGCGTGCCGATGGAGATGACCTGCGCCGCCCATCCGGCGCCCACCGCGGTGAACGCGGTCGTGAGCGACGGGTCCTCGGCGTCGGCGAGCACCGTGTACGGCACCATGCCCGTGAGCACGAGGGTCACGAGCACGTAGAGCACGGTGACGACCGCGAGGCCCGCGAAGATGCCGCGCGGCAGGGTGCGCTGCGGGTCCTTGACCTCCTCGGCGCTCGTGGCGACGACGTCGAAGCCGATGAACGCGAAGAAGACGAGCGAGGCGCCGGCGAGCAGGCCGTAGAGGCCGTACTGCGTGGGCTCCTGGCCGCTCGCCCACGAGAAGAGGGACTGGGTCCAGACGTCGGCGGCCTTGCCCTCGGCGGGCTGCTGCGGCGGGATGAAGGGCGCGTAGTTCTCGGCCTTCACGTAGAAGGCGCCCACGACGATCACGAACAGGACGACCGCGACCTTGAGCACGGTGAAGACGCTCGAGACGCGGCTGGAGAGCTTGGTGCCGAGCACGAGCAGCACGGTGAAGATCCCGGTGATGAGCACGGCGCCCCAGCTGATCCCGAGACCGAAGACCGTGACGGTGGCGGGGATGTCGAGCCCCGCGAGCTGCAGCGCCGACTCCAGGTAGATGCCCCAGTACTTGGCGATGACGGCTGCCGCGGTGAGCATCTCGAGGATGAGGTCCCAGCCGATGATCCAGGCGAGCAGCTCGCCCATGGTCGCGTAGGTGAACGTGTACGCGCTGCCCGCGACCGGCACGGCCGACGCGAACTCGGCGTAGCACATGATCGCGAGGCCGCACGTGACGGCGGCGAGCACGAACGCGAGCGTGACCGACGGGCCCGCGTAGTTGCCGGCCGCCTTCGCGCCGACGGAGAAGATGCCGGCGCCGACCGCGACGGCCACGCCCATGAGCATGAGGTCCCAGGTGCCGAGCGAGCGGGTGAGGCTGCGCTCGCCTCCCGCGGCGTCGGCGAGCGACGACTCGATGCTCTTCGTGCGGAACAGGCTCATGGGACGTCCGTTCGGGTGGGGAGGCGGGGAACGGGGATCGAGCCTACCGGCGCGCGGGCCGCGCCCCCGTGCGGGGGCGCTGCTCCGGACTGGTGCGGATGCGGCGGCCATCGACACGCCCGGCCGACGGAGAAGCAGGAGAAGCGCCGAGGAGAAGTGCTCGCCCGACCTAGGCACCTCCGAGAAGCAGTGCTTCTCTGGAGGAGCGGTCAAGCAGCGTGCCGCGTCCGCCTTCGTCCGGAGGGTCCTGAGTGACCGGAACGCTGCGCTCGCGCGCCCTCGTCGCCGCATCGCCCGCCTCGCGCGGAGCCGCCTCGGCGACCCCAGCCGCGACGGCCCTCCCGCGCACAGCGGGTCGATCCGCGACCCGGTCCGCCCCGGTGGCGCCGACCCCGCTCGGCTCCGCCGTGACGGCGACCGCGACGACCGCGGAGCGCGCGGCGACGGGCCTCGCCGCCGCCCGCGACGAGAAGCGCCGGCTGACCCACGAGCGCTTCGTGCGGGCTGCGGCCGCCGCCGAGGATCCCGCGGGCGACGCCGAGCGCCGCCGGCTGCACGACCAGATCGTCCTCGACCACCTCGAGCTCGCCGACCAGCTGGCCCGCCAGCACTCGGGCCGCGCCCACGACTGGAGCGACCTCCGCCAGGTCGGCTACCTCGGCCTCGTGAAGGCCGCGCGCCGCTACGACCCGGGCTTCGGCGCGCCCTTCGTGTCGTTCGCGATCCCCACCATCTCCGGCGAGATCAAGCGCCACCTGCGGGACAACGGCTGGGTCGTGCGGCCGCCCCGCCAGATCCAGGAGCTGCGGCACGCGCTCCTCGCGGTCGTGCCCGCGCTCACGCAGCGCCTCGGCCGCACGCCCACCGACGCGGAGCTGGCCGCGCACACCGGGCACCCGCGCGAGGAGGTCGCCGAGGCGCTGGCCGCGCACTCGAGCCTGCGTCCCGCGTCCCTCGACTTCACGGTGCACGAGGAGGAGGGGACCTCGCTCGCCGAGACCCTCGGCGCCGACGACCCCGGCTTCGCGCGCGCCGAGCGCACGGTGCTGCTGGACGCCGCCCGCGGGGTGCTCAGCGACCGCGACCGGCGGATCCTGCACCTGCGCTTCGTCGACGAGTGCAGCCAGAGCGAGATCGCGGCTGAGCTCGGCGTGACCCAGATGCAGGTGTCGCGGCTGCTGGCGCGGATCCTCGGCCGGCTGCGCGCGGAGCTCACCCGCGGCGAGCCGGAGGCGCTGCCCGAGGCCGCGCCGCTCGCGGAGGTGTCGCCCATCCGCGCGGGCGTAGCGGACCGGCGCTCGGCCTGACGCCTCGCCAGGCCGCGCGGGCGGATCCGCTCAGGCCGAGGGCAGCGCGCCCGTCTCGACCACGCGACGCGCGACCTCGACGAGCTTCACGTTGCCGTCCTGCGAGTGACGGCGGAGGACCTGGAACGCGCGGTCGGCGTCGAGCGAGAAGCGCTCCATGAGGATCCCCTGCGCCTGCCCGATGAGCGAGCGCGACGCGAGCCCGCGGGCGAGGTCCTCCGCGGAGTCCCACGCGGCGAGCGCGATGCGCGCGTGCACGGCGACCTCCTCGGCGACGACCAGGTCGTCCTCGCCGAGCGCGGCGGATCCGCGGTGCAGCGCGACGACGCCGGCGGCACCCGGGCGCACGGCCGGCTCGTCCCCCAGGGCCACGATCAGCAGGCCGGACCCGGTCGCCGGCCCCGGCCCCCGCAGCAGCTCGGCGAGCGCCGGCCCGGTCTCCCCGGCCACCGCGATCCCGGCTCCGCGCGGCAGGACCACGGCCGCGCCGGTCGCGGAAGACGCGTCGAGGAGGGCGGCGAGCAGGAGGTCGACCCCGGAGGAACGATCGGCGGCGGAGTGGATCGCGGCGACGACGCGGGCGGGCAGGGCGGACCGGCGCTGCTCCATCCGTTCCTCCTGGCGCTCGAGGGGCGTGGCGGCTCACCGGACGCGTGCGCGACCGCGACCCGCGGCATCGCGAGGAGACGCCGAGCCCCGGCTCGACCGTTCGAGTATCGCACCATGGCTTTGGGCCCAAACCGACCCGGGGGAGAACTCACGGGGAGCCGTACGCTCGCGCGCGGGAGCCGCGCCCCCGTCCGGTCGCCGCCCACCCGCGCCTGGCATGCTCGGTGCATGGCCACCCTCATGCGTCCCCGTCGCGGGAAGATCATCGCCGGCGTCTGCGCCGCGCTCGCCGACCGCTTCGGCATCAGCCGCTTCCTCGTCCGCCTGCTCTTCGTGATCTCGATCGTGCTGCCGGGCCCGCAGGTGCTGCTGTACCTGATCCTCTGGATCGTCTTCCCCAAGCAGCGCTGACCCGCCGGATGGTCCCGTCGCCCGCGGCGCCGCCCGCGCCCGCGCCGCCCGGCGACCCGGGATCGTCCCGCGCCCGAAACGCCGCCGCAACACCCGGTTCCCAGACTGAGGAGACGCCTCTCCCCCGTCTGGAGGAATCCGCATGGCCGCACGCCGACGCCCCCGCGCGCGCATCCGCCGCGCGCCCGTCCTCGTCGGCCGCGGCGTCGCGACGCTCGCCCTCGCGGCCGCGCTCGCGGTCGGCGGACTCGGCGTCGGCACCGCGTCCCCGGCCCGCGCCCTCGCCGAGCGCCCCGCGGCGGACGCAAGCGTGAGCGCCCCCGCCGTCGTCGACCTGAATGTCGCCGACACGGTCGCGCTGCTCGACTCGGGCGCCACCACCTCCGTCGAGCTGACCCGCGCCTACCTCGCGCGCATCGAGGAGTACGACGACCCGCGCGGCGACCGGAAGGGCTTGAAGGCCGTCATCACGACGAACGCGGACGCGCTCGCGACCGCCGCCGAGCTCGACGCGGAGCGCGCGGCCGGCACGATCCGCGGGCCGCTGCACGGCGTGCCGATCGTCGTCAAGGACAACCTCGCGACCGCCGACATGCCCACCACCGCCGGCAGCGCCGCGCTCGCCGAGTACCGGACGCGCGACGACGCCACGGTCGTCGCGAGGCTCCGCGCGGCCGGCGCGATCGTCCTCGCGAAGACGAACATGTCGGAGTTCGCCTGGCACGGCACCTACACGCTGAGCTCCGCGCGCGGGCGCACCGCGAACCCCTACGACCTCTCGTGGAGCGCGAGCGGATCCAGCGGCGGCACGGGCGCGGCGGTCGCGGCCGCGTACGCGCCGGCGGGCCTCGGCACCGACTCGTGCGGATCCGTGCTCGGCCCGGCCGCGCACCAGAGCCTCGTCGGGCTCCGGCCGACCCTCGGCCTCACGAGCACGGCCGGCGTCGTGCCGCTCTCGCCGCGGCAGGACGTGGTCGGCCCGCTCACCACGACGGTCGCCGACGCCGCGCTCCTCCTGGAGGTGCTCGCGGGGCGCGACCCGGCGGATCCGCTCACGGTCGCCGCCGACGCGCAGCCCGGCACCGCGTACGTGGCCGGCCTCCGCCCCGACGCGCTCGCGGGCAAGCGGATCGGCGTCGTGCGCTGGGCGTTCGAGGAGGACCCCGAGAAGCCGGGCCTCGCCGAGACGACCGCGCTGTTCGAGCAGGCCGTGCGCGACCTCGCGGCGCAGGGCGCCGAGGTGGTCGAGGTCCCGCTCACGCGCGAGTTCGTCGAGGGGACGCTGCAGAGCGGCGGCTGGATGGACATGCGCCCGTCCATCGACCGCTTCCTCCGTGAGACACCCGCGACCTGGCCGGCCCGCGTCGCCGCGCGCACCGCGCCCGAGGACGTCCTCTCGTTCGCCGACGCGATGGCGGACCGCGCGAGCGCGCTCACGGACGGCGACATCGCCCACTTCCTCGGTCAGCGCGACGTCCCGAACCCCGAGTACGACGCGGCGATCGCCGAGCAGGAGGCGGGCAGGGACGCGATGGACGCGTTCTTCGTCGAGCACGGCGTCGACGCCCTCGCGATGCCCGTGAGCGCCACCAGCGCGACGCCGACCTGGGCGGGCACCACCTTCTGCGACGTCGGCGCGAACACCGGGATCCCCACGATCTCCGTGCCGGCCGGCTTCACGTCGGCGGGCGCGCCCGTGGGGCTCGAGCTCGCCGCGCCCCGGCACCGGGACGGCGACCTGCTCGCGATGGCCTACGCGTACGAGCAGGCGACGCTGCACCGGGTCGCGCCCACGGCCACGCCGGAGCTGGCGGTGGCCGAGGAGCCCGCGGCAGCCGACGACGGGACGGCGGCGGGCCCCGCCCCCGCCGGATCCGCTCCCCAGGCGCTCGGCGCCGCCCGCGTCACGGGCGCCGGCGTCAACACCGGCGCGCAGAACCTCGCCATCTCCGCGGGCCTCGCGCTCGTCGCCGGCGTCGTGGTCGCCTGCGGAGCCGGCCTCCTCCGCCGACGCCGCGCCCGGGGATCCGGACCCGTCTGATCCTCTGCGAGTCGGGGCCGGTCGCTGGGCGTGTCGCCCGCGGCTCGGCAGGCTGGGAGGACGACGACGAAAGGACTCCCCCATGACCGACGTCTCCTCCCAGGGCCCCGCCGAGGGCGATGACCGCGAGGTCCTCACGAACCGCCAGGGCCACCCCGTCTACGACAACCAGAACCAGCGCACCGTCGGCGCGCGCGGCCCCGCGACGCTGGAGAACTACCAGTTCCTCGAGAAGATCAGCCACTTCGACCGCGAGCGGATCCCGGAACGCGTCGTGCACGCGCGCGGCGCCGTCGCGTTCGGCTACTTCGAGGCGACCGGCACGTGGGGCGACGAGCCCGTCTCGAAGTACACGCGCGCGAAGCTCTTCCAGGAGGCGGGCAAGCGCACCGACGTCGCCATCCGCTTCTCGACCGTGATCGGCGGCCGCGACTCCTCCGAGGCGGCACGCGACCCGCGCGGGTTCGCCGTGAAGTTCTACACGGAGGACGGCAACTGGGACCTCGTGGGCAACAACATGGGCGTCTTCTTCATCCGCGACGCCATCAAGTTCCCCGACGTGATCCACTCGCTGAAGCCCGACCCCGTCACCTTCCGCCAGGAGCCCGCGCGCATCTTCGACTTCATGTCGCAGACGCCCGAGTCGATGCACATGCTGATGAACCTGTTCAGCCCCCGCGGCATCCCCGCGGACTACCGCCACATGCAGGGCTTCGGCGTGAACACCTACAAGTGGGTGGATGCCGACGGCGGCACGAAGCTCGTGAAGTACCACTGGATCCCGAAGGCCGGCGTCAGCAGCATGACCGAGGCCGACGCGGCCGTCGTGCAGGGCGGCGACCTCGGCCACGCGTCGAAGGACCTCTACGAGGCCATCGAGCGCGGCGACTTCCCCGAGTGGGAGCTCCGCGTGCAGCTCATGGACGACGGCGACCACCCCGAGCTCGACTTCGACCCGCTGGACGACACGAAGGTCTGGCCGGAGAACGACTTCCCGCCGAAGGCCGTGGGCCGCATGGTGCTCGACCGGAACGTGACCAACCACTTCGCCGAGAACGAGCAGCTCTCGTTCGGCACCGGCGTGCTCGTGGACGGCCTCGACTTCTCCGACGACAAGATGCTCGTCGGCCGCACCTTCTCCTACTCGGACGCGCAGCGGTACCGCGTGGGCCCGAACTACCTGCAGCTGCCGGTGAACGCGCCGCAGCACGCGAAGGTGGCGACGAACCAGCGTGACGGCCAGATGACGTTCCACCAGGATCACGGCGGCCAGAACCCGCACATTAACTACGAGCCGTCGATCACGGGCGGGCTCCGCGAGGGGCAGTACCCGACGCATGACGACCAGGGCCCGGAGATCACCGGCCGACTGACGCGCAAGCGGATCCCGCTGACCGCCGACTACCTGCAGGCCGGCCAGCGCTACCTGCTCATGGAGGGCTGGGAGCGCGACGACCTCGTCGCGAACCTCACCGACCTCATCTCGCAGGCCGCGCGCCCGGTGCAGGAGCGCATGCTCTGGCACTTCTACCTCGTGGAGGACGACCTGGGCCGCCGCGTGGGCGAGGGCCTCGGGATCACGCTGGAGGAGGTCAAGGACCTGCCGCCGCTGCAGTCGCAGACGCTGTCGGAGGAGGAGCGGACCCGCCTCGCGAACCTCGGGCACAACGGGACGCGCGACGTCACGGGCCTCGTGATGACGCACTGCGTGCCGGACGCGCGACGCAACCTGGTCGACGCGGCGTAGGTCGCGGGCCCGCGCACCACGCGGGACGACGGGAGGGGCGGGTGGCCGAGGGCCGCCCGCCCCTCCGACTCATGTACAGGCTCCCGCCAAGGCGAGCCGGTCTCTCTGAGCCGACCGCGAAGCTTGACCACGGCGCCCGCACTACAGCTAGTCGAGAGCGACGGCCTTTGGGACCGAGGCTTGTCACCTGAGCGCTCGAGATGACGCTTCAGATGACTCCACAGGGCTCCTGAGGACGAAGTTCGACATGTAAGGCTGCCATGGCGCATACTCAGAGCATGCTGCTCCTACGCTTCCGCCTCTCGAACCACCGAAGCTTCCGCGACGAAGCAGAGCTGTCGTTTTTGCAGAGCCGGTTGAAGTCCGCCCGGCCCCACGACGGCCAATGGGCTGACTACACGACGCATGTGGCGGCGATATACGGCGCGAACGCCTCTGGAAAATCCTCAGTCTTGGGAGCCATGGAGCTGTTCCGAAACATGATCCAAAACTCCGCAACAGCGTGGGCAGACCGAAAGAAGCTGCCACAAACTCCTTTTAAGTTGGATGACGTTTCGAGCGCACAGCCAACTTCATTCGTTCTCGACTTTGCAATAGATGACCTGCGGCACGAATACGGATTCACTTTCACAGAAGACGCGATAGTCTCAGAATGGCTATACGACTACCCCGTAAGCCGCAGGAGGGTATTGTTCGAACGGAATAACGTTACGGATTACAAGTTCGGGCGGGCCCTTCGAGGTGAAACGGCAATTTTGGAAAAGATTACAGGACAAAGAGAGCTGTTTCTTTCCCGTGCCGCAAGCTCTCGCCACGAACTTCTTCGTGAAATCATGCTTGAACTCACATCCAAAATGCGGTACGCGGAGTTCACTGACGCAAGTCGTCAAACTCGAATTGCGAAAATAGCAGAAGGCCTAGCTGATGGCGAAGTTGCACTTCGAGACATAGTCACGTTGCTAAAGGTTGCTGACGTTGGAATTGGCGAAGTGGAGGTCAAAACCTCCGAACTCCCCGCCGAGGTCCTTGACATGATTCAACGTATGATAAACGCCGCAGCCGAGAACCCAGGAAAGGGTAAGCGAAAAGCACAAGCAACGAAGAACGAAGATAACAGCGGAAGCGCGCGCTCCATAGAAGGCTTCAGGGCCATTGACAGCATTCAGCGTGCGCTTGAATTCTCGCACCTGGGTCAAGACGGAAAATACTATAACTTGCCTGCAGTTGTTCAATCTACTGGAACAATGTCCTGGCTGAGTTTAGCGCTTCCCAGCGTCGAAATATTGCGCCACGGCGGCGCATTGCTGATCGACGAATTGGATGCCAGTCTCCACCCCCAATTAGCTCAAGTCTTGATTCAGATGTTTAAGGACCCGTTGCTTAATCAAGCAGGTGCGCAATTGATATTCACGACTCACGACACTTACTTTCTTTCTCCAGCCGCAGAGGTCCGCCTAGGCGAAGAAGAAGTTTGGTTCGCAGAAAAGGATCGAAGCGGACTTAGCGAGTTGTATGCGCTATCCGATTTTAATATTCGGGACAGCGAAAATATATCTAGGCGCTACCTCCATGGTCGATATGGCGCCACTCCTTCGGTGGCACCCAGCTTCCTGGCATCCCTGTTTGACCAACACGAAATTGACGCTTAATTATGAGCAGCAGTCGTGTCAACCGAAAGCACCGAGCCCGACAAGAGCGGAAACGAATTCTTGTAGTCTCGGAAGGGGTGGTTACCGAAGCTCAGTATATACAGGGGCTGGCGCAATATCTGCGGACGAGTGGAGTCAGCATCCGTACGCCACTATTAAAAGGCATAGGAAGAGATCCGTATAGCGTACTGCAGGCCACGGTCAAACTCAGGGAATCTGACGCCGAAGGCTTCGACGAGACCTTTGCTCTCGTGGACGTGGATGATCATGAGACCTTAGACAAATGCCTTGAAAGTTCAGGGGCGGCCAGCGTGGGCGTCATTGTCTCCAATCCCTGCTTTGAAATATGGCTCTTGTGGCACTACCGTGATCACAATCGCAATGACTCGACAAGTGCGGTGCAGGCAGCTTTAAAACATGAAGGCCACGAGCAAAAAGCAATTCCAACAAAGTTTCCATATGAGAAGTACGTAGATGCCGTTGAGCGGGCCGACAAGCGCAATCGCAAAATGGTTACCAGCCATGCTGGTCAAAATCCCGGCAGCTCGATGCCGCGCCTGATCGAGGCAATGATTTTAAACGCGCAGGGCTAGTGCGTCAAACAACACAAGTAGATGTGCGGGAGATGTTATTCAGTCTGATGCCTATCGGTTATCGAAGACATCACTAGAGCCCTCAATGAGCCGGAATAACGCATTTTTCTCGGCGCTTCACCGAGCGCCCTAAGAGCGGCAATTCTGGGGCAGTTGTCTCCTCTATTCGGTAGCGATGCTAGCCCGTCCAAGGCCCCGTCGCCGAGACCCCGAGACCATACTCACGGTCATCCGGCTAGCCTTGCCCGCAATCACCGCTGCCAAGTCGCGGCACTGCAAGCCGCCCGCAGTGCCCACCTCTAGACGCTTACTCAAGTTACTCACTGTCAGCGGTTATCTGGCGGCGCTGCTATTGCATTGCTGTCTCGCCGCGACTCCATAACGCCGCGAGCAACACTCGAGGCGCGGCGTGCGGCGGGTCAGCCGCGCGACCGCGGGACGAAGCTGCGGGTCTCGGGCTCGAGCGTCATGCCGCCGCCCGCGCGGATGCGGTCGACCGAGCCGTCGGCGGCGCGCTCGGCCGTGACCTCCTCGCCGACGGATCCGAAGCCCTCGCCCTCCACGATGCGCGCCGACGAGTCGCCCGTCGCTGCGAGCACGTCGACGGCGTCGAGGGGGTGCTCGGCCGTCGGGTCGATGCGGAGGAAGCGGTCGCCGACCACCTGGAAGTCCTGCACGCCCCACATGTTCGCGAAGCGGCCCGTGAAGGGCGCGTCGACGGCGGCGCGCTCCGCGTCGGTGGCGGCGGAGTCGGCCAGCAGCAGCTCGAGCACGCCCGTGCTGAGCGCAGCCGCGGGGCCGTCGATCGCGTTCGTGAGGACGCTGACCGCCCAGCCGCTCACCGGATTCACCGCCGTGCGCGTGATGTGGCCGGGGTACCCGCCCGAGTGGCCGAGCACGGTGGCCTCGTGCGCGCCGGATCCGACGCGCTCGACGATGAGGCCGTAGCCGTAGCGGCGGGGACCGGCCGGGTCCTGGCCGGTGGCGAAACGCGGACGCTGCTGGATCCGCTTCGACGCGTCGGTCAGGAGCCGCTCGTCGCCGGGCAGCACGAGCGCGGAGAAGAACGCGACCAGCTCGGCCGCGGTGCTCGTGACGCCGGTCGCCGCGGCCATCGCCTGCGTGTCGACGTGCGGGAGGACGCTGCGCTCGCGCGAGGTGCGGAGCGAGGTGGAGGCCGCCGCGTACTCGCCCGCGCGCTCCGGCAGGTACTCGGCGGCGGTGTCGCGGAGCCCGAGCGGGGCGATGATCCGGTCGGCCAGGTAGTCGGCGAAGGACAGGCCGGACGCCGCCTCGACGACGAGCCCGAGCAGCGCGTAGCCGACGTTCGAGTAGTTGAACGCGGTGTCGGGCGCGACCTTGGCGACGCCGGGCGCGGTCGCCATCGCGAGCAGGTGGCGGCGGTCGGGGAACGGGCCGGCGTGCTGCCAGTGGTCGCCGTCGGGCCCGTCGCGGAGCACGCCCGCGCCGTGCTCGAGGAGGGCGGCGACCGTGACGTCGGCCAGCTCGGATCCGGCCAGCTCCGGCACGTGCAGCGCGAGCCGGTCGTCGAGGCGGAGGGCGCCGCGCTCGGCGAGCTGGAGGATCGCGGTGGCCGTGAAGGACTTGGAGTGGGACGCCACCCGGAACAGGTGCGCGGGGGTGAGCGGCGCCTCGGTGGTGGGATCCGCGACGCCGTACGCCTCCGACAGCACGACCTCGCCGTGCCGGGCGATCGCGACCTGCGCGCCGGGAACGCGGGTCTGCCAGACCCGGAGGTCGAGCCAGGTGCGGACGTAGTCGAGGATCTCGGTCATGGCGGGGCTCCGGCTCGTGTCGGTGACGGGGTACGCGGGGATGCGCGACCGCGCGGCACGGGCGGCGGACCGCCGACCTCCGGGACCGCGGGTCGCCCGTCGGACACTACGCGAGTCCCCGGCGCCGACCGGGGATCCGCCCTCAGCGGGCGTGCCAGCCGCGGTAGTACTCGTAGGTCCAGCCGACGAGCGCGATGACGAGCAGGATCGCGCCGAACAGGGCGATCCAGATCCCCACCGCGAGCCCGAGGAACACGAGCGCGCCGCCGCCCGCCAGGGTGATGGGCCACCAGCTGTGCGGGGAGAAGAAGCCGAGCTCGGGGTCGCCGTCGTCGACGTTCGCGCTCTCGACGTCCTGGGGCAGCTCGCCCGACTGCGCCCGGTGGACGCGCTGCAGGAAGAACCCGATGAGGGCCGCGAAGGCCGCGGACAGGAACAGCGCGGTCGTGCCGACCCACTCCACCGTCGACGCGCCCTCGCCGCTGTTCGGGTCGGTGTTCAGGCCCTGCGCCTCGTAGGCGATGTTCCACACGACGTAGGCGACGGCGGCGACCACGAAGAACGAGGCCAGGACGAACATCAGTCGGACGTTGGCGCGCATGGTCCCCCTCGGATCGGTCGGCGTGCGTCGATCGCACTCCGATAGGGCGGGGGCGCCCAGGTGCTTGACCTCGGCGGGCCGGGTGCGCTATCCGACGACCCGACCGAGGGCCGCGGTCCGCGGCCCGCGGTCCGCGATCCCCGACTTCAGTCGTCGGCGCCGCACACCGCCTCGAGGATGGGCCGGGCCGCGGACTCCGCCGCCTCGTGGGAGGGGTACGGGCCGTCCTCCGGCATGCCGTCGAAGCCCTACAGGTCGAACGGGTGGCGCACGAAGAAGGCGGGACCGGCGTCGCCGCGCTCGGTGGTGATGGTCACGTCGGACATGCGGGCCTCCCCCGACGGCTCCGCCGACCCGGGGGTCGACGGCCGCGTGCGTGCGGGTGGGACTACTCGCGGACGAGCACCAGCTCGGAGAGCGGCAGGCGCGTGCGCGGCAGGGTCTCGCGCTCGGCGAGCGGGCCCTCGAGCGCGTCGGCGGGCGCGACCGTGCCGACGGCCGTGACGGTGAGCGGCTGGAGGTTCTCGGGCAGGTCGAACGCGGCGGACAGCTTGTCGAACTCGACGCCGGCCATCTGGTGCGTGTGGAGGCCCTCGGCCTGCGCCTGCACGGAGAGGTGGGCGACGGCCTGGCCGAGGTCGTACGCGGCGTAGGGGCGCTTCTCGCCCTCGACCGTGGAGGTCTCGGCGATGGCGACGATCAGCGCGGAGGCGTGCACGGCCCACGCGGCGTTGAAGCCGACGAGCGCGTCGACGATGGTGTCGAAGGCGTGCGTGCCGCGGCGGGCGACGATGAAGCGGCGCGGCTGCTGGTTGCTGCCGGACGGCGCCCAGCGGGCGGCCTCGAGGAGCGCGTCGAGCTGCTGGTCGGAGACGGTGGCGTCCCGGTCGAAGGAGCGGGGGCTCCAGCGGGCGTCGAGCTCGCGCACGATCGGCACGGACGTGTCGGCGGTGCGCTCGGTGGAGGCGGGGGTGGTGGTGCTCTCGGTGAGGGTCATGCGACGGTCCTTCGGTCGGTGGTCGGGGATCGGCACGCCGTCGGGCCTCGCGGTGCACAAGGCGGGACGCGGCCCGGCTATTCCTGCGTGACGCCGGGCCGCCGGGCCGCGTCCTGCCTCACGGGGCGGGCTGGTCCGCCAGCGGGTGCCGCACGTCCTCGAAGAGGCCGGACTCCGCGGATCGGCCGGCCGCCTCCATCAGGGCGAGGCTGCCGAGGTTGTCGCGGCCGCTCGTCTCGGGCGGCGGGCCGCCGAGGATCGAGAGGGCGAAGGCGCGCAGGCCCGCGGCGCGGCCCTTCAGCGGGAGGGTCTCGAGGTCGAGCTCGCGCTCGGCGCCGGCGGCGTCGCGGATCCCGACCCGGTCGGCCGAGACGCCCTCGCCGCGGCTCGTGAAGGTCAGCTCGCCCTCCTCGCCCGAGATGCGCCACTCGCCCGCCCACGGCGTCGCGGGTCCGCGGTGCAGCCAGCTGCCGCGGTAGTCGACGACGAGGCCGCCCTCCAGCTCGATGACCATGCTCGCGACCGCGGCGTCGCGGTAGTGGCTGAACGACGGCCGGCTGGTGCGGGCGAACACGCGCACGGCCTCGCGGCCGGTGACCATGCGGATCAGGTCGAAGTGGTGGATCGCCATGTCGTTGATGATCGGCTGCGGGAACCGGTAGTGCGGGTAGTCGTCGGGCTCGTCGTTGTCCCACTGGCGGAAGTCGATCTCGATGGTCGCGACCTCGCCGAGCGCGTCGGCCGCGAGCAGCTCGCGCACGCGGCGCGGCGCCGGGTACCAGCGGTAGTTCTGGCTGACCTGCACGATGAGCCCCAGCTCCTCGCCGCGCCGCACCACCTCGGCGGCCTCCACGGTCGAGTTCGCGAACGGCTTCTCGACGATCACGTGCTTGCCCGCGGCGAGCGCCTCCAGCGCGAGCGGCGCGTGGGTGACGGCGGGCGCGGTGATGATGACGGCGTCCGCCTCCACCGCGGCGAGCGCGTCGGCGAGCGACGCGAAGGCGGCGGATGCGGGCAGGCCGAGCAGCGCGCGGACCTCCTCGCGGGTGGGCTCGCTCGGATCCACGATCGCGGCGACCTCGACCTCGGCCACCTGCGGCACGGCGTTGCGCGCCCAGTCGCCGCCCCAGCCGCCGAGGCCGACGTGGATCACGCGGACGCGCGGGCCGTCGTAGGCGGGCGCGGCGGGCACGGCGGGCGTCGCCTTCGCGGCGCTCATCGGGCGAGGAACCAGTCGCGCGGGTGCTGGTCGGCCGTGAGGTCGGCGCGGCCCTGCGTGGGCGCGACCCAGCGCGCGGCGTTCGCGAGCACGCGGCGGATGTCGGGGTGGTGGTACACGGGGTACTCCTGATCCCCGGGCGAGAAGTAGAAGACGCGGCCGCGGCCGCGGTGGTACGCGACGCCCGAGCGGAAGACCTCGCCGCCCGCGAAGGTGGAGAGGAACACCTCCTCGTCGGGGCGCGGGATGTCGAACTGCTCGCCGTACATCTCCTGCCGGTCGATGACGATCGGGTGCGGGATGCCCTCGGCGATCGGGTGCTGCGGCGCGATGGTCCAGACGAGCTCGCGCTCGCCGTCGTTCCGCCACTTGAGCGAGCACGTCGTGCCCATGAGGCGCGTGAACACCTTCGAGTAGTGGCCGGAGTGCAGGACCACGAGGCCCATGCCCGCGTGGACGTGGCGGATCACGCGCTCGACGACCTCGTCGGACACCTCGCCGTGGGCCACGTGGCCCCACCAGTACAGGACGTCCGTGGCGGCGAGGCGCTCCTCGGTGAGGCCGTGCTCCGGATCCTGCAGCGTGGCGGTGCTCACGGACGCGTCGTCGCCCAGCAGCTCGCGGAGGCCGTCGGCGACGACGGCGTGGATCCCGTCCGGGTAGTGCGACAGGACGGTCGCGTCGCCCCTGCTCTCGTGCACGTTCTCGTTCCAGACGACGATGTCCATGGCGCTCCTCGTTCGGCGGTGATCGGGGGATCGGGCGTGCGCCGCACGGGTCGGGCCCGAGATCGGCCGGACGCGGCGGCATGCCCGCGCCTACGATCGTACGCATGCCCCGCGCCGATGCGGGCGACCCGGAGGACGCATGGACGCCATCGCCGACGACCACGGAGCGATCCGATGACCGGCCCCACCGACAAGGCCGTGCACGCCTGGTCCCTCGACGGGACGCTCGGGCATCCCCGCGTCCCCGGCCCGGACGGATCCGGCTCCGTCACCCGCGCCGCCGGTGCCCTCGACCTCCTCGACCTGCCCGCCGAGCTCGCCCGCCGCGGATACCGGGCCGTGCAGCTCGCCCACTTCCAGCTGCCCACGCGCGACGCCTCCTACCTCGAGGAGCTGCGGTCGTCGCTCGAGACGGCGGGCATCGTGCTCGACGCGTTCCTCGTCGACGACGGCGACCTCACGCACCCCACCGACGCCGACCTGCACGAGCGGTGGATCTCCGACCGGCTCGACGACGCCCTCGCCCTCGGCGCGCACCACGCCCGCGTCGGCGCCGGCCGCAGCGCGCCCACCCCGGAGCTGATCGCGTCGAGCGCCCGGCGCATGTCCCGGCTCGCGGACGCGCACCCGGGCCTCCAGCTGGTCGTCGAGAACTGGCGCGAGATGATGCCCGACGCGGACTCCGTGCTCGCGCTCCTGGCCGACGCCGGCGACATCCGCGTGCTCGTCGACCTCGGCAACTGGACCATGCCCGACAAGCACGAGCAGCTCGCCCGCATCGCGCCGCACGCGGTCACCTGCCACGCCAAGGCCCACCGCCACGACGACGGCCGCCTCGACGACGTCGACTACGCCCGCTCCCTCCGCGTGCTCCAGGACGCGGGGTTCACGGGCGCGCTGGCGATGGTCAACGAGTCGAGCCGGCCCGACGGATCCGACGAGTGGGACGGCCTCGAGGAGGAGTTCGAGGTGGTGCGGCGGGTGTTCGGGTGAGGTGACGCGGCTCCCGCGCCGGCCTCAGCGGCCGGGACCACCCACGGGCTCCTCGTCCGCCGCCACGGCGGCCTTCCGCACCGCGAACTGGGTGCGGTGCAGCTCCTCGTACCGGCCCGCCGCGGCCAGCAGCTCGTCGTGCGTGCCGCGCTCGACGATGGATCCGTCCTCGACCACGAGGATCATGTCCGCGCTGCGGATCGTGGAGAGGCGGTGGGCGATGACGAGCGCCGTCCGCCCCTCGAGCGCCTCGCTCAGCGCGGCCTGCACCGCGGCCTCGGAGGTCGAGTCGAGCGCCGCCGTCGCCTCGTCGAGGATGACGACGCGCGGCTGGGCGAGCAGGAGCCGGGCGATGGTCATGCGCTGGCGCTCGCCGCCGGAGAGCCGGTAGCCGCGCTCCCCCACCATCGTGTCGAGCTGATCCGGGAGGGACCGGACGAGCGGCTCCAGGCGGGCACGGCGGACGGCGTCCCACACCTCGTCGTCGGTCGCCTCGGGCCGGGCCAGGCGCAGGTTGGACAGGATCGTCTCGTGGAACAGGTGGCCGTCCTGCGTCACCATGCCGAGGGTGTGCCGCATGGAGGCGGAGGTGACGTCGCGCACGTCCGTCCCCGCGAGGCGCACGGCGCCGCTGTCGACGTCGTACAGGCGCGCGAGGAGCTGCGCGATCGTGGACTTGCCGGCGCCAGACGTGCCGACGAGGGCGACGGTCTGCCCCGCCTCGATCCGGAACGAGACGCCGTGCAGCACCTCCTCGCCGCCGCGGGTGTCGAGCGTCGAGACCTCCTCGAGGGAGGCGAGCGACACCTTGTCGGCGGACGGGTAGGCGAAGCGGACGTCGTCGAACTCGACCGCCACCGGACCCGCGGGCACGGGGACGGCGTCGGGCTTCTCCTGGATGAGCGGCTCGAGGTCCAGCACCTCGAAGACCCGCTCGAAGCTGACCACCGCGCTCATGATCTCGACCCGGGCGTTCGCGAGGCTGGTGAGCGGCGCGTACAGGCGCGTGAGGAGGAGCGCGAGCGTGACCACCTCGCCGGTGTCCAGCTGGCCGGCCAGCGCGAGGAAGCCGCCGAGCCCGTAGACGAGGGCGAGCGCGAGGGCGGAGACGAGCATCAGCGCGGTGAAGAAGACGAACTGCAGCATCGTGCTGCGGACCCCGATGTCGCGGACGCGGGCGGCGCGCACGCGGAACTCCTCGGATTCCTCATCGGGGCGGCCGAACAGCTTGACGAGGGTCGCGCCGGGCGCCGAGAAGCGCTCGGTCATCTGCGTGCTCATGGCGGAGTTGTGGTCGGCGGCCTCGCGGCGGAGCGCGGCGAGGCGACCGCCCATGCGGCGCGCGGGGATCAGGAAGATCGGGAGCATGATCACCGCGAGCACGGTCACCAGCCACGAGGTGCTGAGCATGACGGCGAGGGTGAGGATCAGCGCCACGAGGTTCGTGACCACGCCGGAGAGTGTGCCGCTGAAGGCCTGCTGCGCGCCGATCACGTCGTTGTTGAGGCGGCTCACGAGGGCGCCCGTGCGCGTGCGGGTGAAGAACGCGATGGGCATCCTCTGCACGTGGTCGAAGACGGCGGTGCGGAGGTCGAGGATCACGCCCTCGCCGATCCGCGCCGAGTACCAGCGCGTGACCAGCGACACGGCGGCGTCGGCCACGGCCACGAGGGCGATGACGACGGCGAGCCAGGTGATCGTGCCGACCTCGCCCCGGGCGACGATGACGTCGACCACCTGGCCGGCGAGCACCGGCGTCGCCACGGCGAGGAACGCGCCGACGACGGAGAGCCCGATGAAGACCAGCAGCTTCGACCGGTAGGGCACCGCGAATGCCAGGATCCGGCGCACGGACTCCCGGGAGATGCCGTTCCTGCCGTCCCGGGCGCTCGAGATCTTGTAGAGCGAGCTCCAGGCCGCGCCTTCCATGCTCATGGTGGTTCCTCTCGTGGGCGCCCTGCTCGGGTGATCGGCGGCCGGCCCGGGGTCGGGATGCGCCGTGACGGCGACGAGCCGGGCGGCGTCCCGGGGGACGGCTCGGTCGGCGACGTCGTCGTGGCCGGATCCGGCGACGGGGCGCGCACCGCTCATCCCGACGATGCCCGCATGCCCATCATGCGCCACGGCCGGCGGCGATCACGCCGTGCAGGCGATCCGCGACCGGAGGGGACAGGGAGCGGGGCGGCGCGCGAGTCGGCGTCCGTGTCGGCGAGTCGTCCCGCGGAGGACGTAGCCGGCGTCCGCCTCGCGGACCACGTCGTCGCCGGGAGATGCTCCGCGGCGACCCCCGGGGTCCCCCCTGCGCCCGGCGAGGCCGCGGGGCGGGCGCTCCTAGCGTGACGACATGACCTCGAACACACCGACCGCAGCGCACCCCGATCCCCGTCCCGACGCCGCGAGCGGGACGCCCCGCATGGCGACCGCCGTCGACTGGATCGCCCACTTCCACGCCAACGCCGACCGGCACCGGACCCCGGAGGAGCTGATCCCGGACGACGCGCCCTCGCCGATGGACGCCCGCACCCGGCGCGCGTTCATCCGCTCGTTCCAGCGGTTCGCGCTCGGCGAGAGCGGCGACGGCATGCACCTCCTGCGGATGGCGACCGCCGCGGGCGACCCCGCGTACACGCACGCGCTCGCGCTCCTCGTGCAGGAGGAGCAGAAGCACGTGGCCCTCTTCCTCCGCGCGCTCGACCACCTCGACGCGCCCGCGCTGCCCGCGCACTGGACCGACGCGGCGTTCACGCGGCTGCGGCACCTCATCGGGCTGCGGACGGAGATCAGCCTGTTCCTCATCGCGGAGACGGTCGCGACGGGCTACTTCCACGCCCTCGCCGACCACGCGCCGGATCCCGCTCTCCGGGCGCTCGGGCAGCGGATCGCGGACGACGAGCGCGACCACGTGCGCTTCCAGATCGACCGGCTCCGCACGGGCTTCCGCGACACCCCCGCTCCCCTGCGCGCGCTCATCGGCGCGGCCTGGACGGTCGTCGCGGCGGGCGCGGCGATCGTGATCGTGGTCGACCACCGGGCCGCCCTCCGCGCCTGCGGCGTCGCGCCGCGCGCGTACTGGGGGCAGGGGATGCGCGACTTCGGCGCGGCGGCGCGCTCGGTGCTGGTGGATCCGCGGGCGCCGCTGCTGGGGCCGGCGGACGCGGGTTCCAGCGGTTCCCCGCGAACCGGAGGTCAGTCGTAGCGCATCTCGAGCGTCGCCGGATGAGGAGCCCGACCGGGGTCCTGCGTCCGCGACCGGCTGTGTATAGCGTCGTCCGGGTGAGCATCGAAGGCGATTCCGGTTCCTACGTCTACTTGTACCGCTCGACCGGTACCCAACAGAAGGCGAAGTACGTCGGGTACGGACGAAAGCCAGCCAGGGCCCTGTCGCATGCAGCCGAGAGCCACAACGATGCACTCAGATCCTGGCTCGAGCGCGGCGATTACTCGCTCGAGATCGCGGGCCCCTACGCCGACGAGAAGACGGGCTTGGAGGTCGAGGCCGCATTGATCTCCGCCATGGCCCCGGAATTCAACAGAGCTGTGGGCAATGGTCATCGCTTCCTCCCGTTGGGAGTTCCCGCCGACCTCGCCGACCGGATCGGCCTGGCACCGGTCCACGAAGGAGACCTCGCGCAGCAGGCAGGCGGTGCGCTGTTCGTCTACCTCGCGGCGGGCGACGTCCTGGCAGACGGCCGGATCATGGCCGACCCGAGCAACCCCGACGAGAAGATCATCGCCGCCGATGCGGAAGCATGGTGGCAGATCGAGCGGCATCTGGACGAGTGGATCGAGCATCCGACCGACGCGCCTCGCGCGTTGGTCGCCGTCCACGGCCCTCACACCCGAGCTCGGTTCGTCATCGGGTCGTTCGAGATCGACGTGCAACTCCTCCTGTCTCGCGATCCGTCTTTGCGGCAGGGGTCCTTGTGGAAGATCCCTCTCGTGAATCGCGAGGACGCCGACTTCGCCGCGCTGCGGGGACGGAAGCTCACCTACAGCTCGTTCGGACAGTTGAAGCAGCAGCTGTACCACTGGGTCGACGAGCACGGAGAAACCCGCTGGGACGGCAAGCAGTCCTGATCCGCGTACGCCGAAGGGGCGGGCGGCCTCCACGGCCGCCCGCCCCTCCTCGTCTCAACTACCGGCTGTCGTCAGGTGCGCGCCAGCGCATCGACGGGTCGCCCGGCCGTGTTCAGCGGCGGACGCTGCGGTTGCTGCGACCGCCGACCTTCACGTAGATGAGCAGCACGATGATGGCGCCGATGATCGAGCCGATGATGCCGGCGGGCTGGAGGAAGCCGTCCATCACGTCGTGCTGGAAGATCAGGAAGCCGAGGAAGCCGCCGACGAACGAGCCGACGATGCCGAGCAGGATCGTCTTGAGGATGCCGAGGTTCTGGCGGCCGGGCACGACCGCGCGGGCGATGAAGCCGGCGATCAGGCCGACGACGATGAGGCTGATGATGAGTCCGAGCATGGTGTTCTCCTCTGTGCGAGCACGTCAGGGAAGACGCGCGGTGGGTGCCCGTTCGGGCCGATGACCCCAACCAACCACCCTCCGGGGTGTGGGAGCACACCCCTGGGGGTGGGATCCTGGATCCATGCCCGCCACCCGCACCCGCCCTGTCACGATCGCGCTCGTCGACGACTACGACGTGGTGCTGAAGGGCCTCGCCCACATGTTTGACGACTACCGCGACCGCGTGGTCGTCGCCGAGATCGACGCGAACGCGGCCCTCGCCGACGAGATCGACATCGTGCTCTACGACTCGTTCGCGCAGCCGGAGTCCGACCACCACGAGATCGCGGAGCTGGTGCGGAACCCGCGCGCGACCCACGTGGTCGTCTACACCTGGAACTTCCAGCCCGAGCTGATCGCCGACGCTCGCCGCCAGGGCGTGCACGGCTACCTCTCCAAGGCACTGCCGGCCCGCGAGCTGGTGGAGGCGCTCGAGCGGATACAGGCCGGGGAGGAGCTGTTCAACGACGCGCCGCTGCGGGCCGCGAGCGCGCCGTCGCTCGACTGGCCGGGCAAGCGCGAGGGGATCACGGACCGCGAGTCGGAGATCCTCGCGCTCATCACGCAGGGCAAGAGCAACCAGGAGGTCGCCGCCCTCACGTACCTCTCCCCCAACACGGTGAAGAGCTACATCCGCTCGATCTACCGGAAGATCCAGGTGCAGAGCCGCACCCAGGCGGTCATCTGGGGCGTGGGGCACGGGTTCAGCCCGGACCACCATCGGATCGACCACTGGCTGGGCGGGCCGTAGGGCGGGACACGCCCCCGTCGAGCAGAGCCACCCGCCGAGGCGAGTCCAGCGCCCCTCACAGGTGCCGGGACGGGTCCATCCGCTGGTGCAGGATCCGGATCACGTTGATCGTGTCGGGCCGGTCCACGTAGTAGACCGTGTGACTCCCGATGCCGTAGCGCCTGTACCCCGGGCGGATGTCGCCGCAATCGCGGCCGCGCAGGGAGTCCTCGGCCACGCGCTCGATGGCGGCTCCGATCTCCCGGACGTACGACTCGGCCTGATCGGCGTCCCAGCGCTCCTCGGTGTAGTCCCAGATCTCGGAGAGGTCCTTCGTCGCCGCCGGCGTGAGCCGGTAGGGCTTCACGCGCGCTTGTCCGCGATGAACGCGTCGAGGTCGAACGGTGCGGCCTCGCCGCTCGCCTCGCCGGCGATGAGCGCTGCACGCAACGCCTCGAGCTGCGTCTCCTGGTCCTCCAGGAGACGAAGCCCGGCACGGACCACCTCGCTCGCCGAGCGATAGCGCCCGGATTCGACCTCCCGGGCGAGGAAGCCGGTGAAGTGCCCGTCCAGGCTGATCGACGTGTTCTGAGCCATGGCACGAAGGTACCAAGGATTGGTACAAGGGGGAACGGACGGAGGGATCGCCCCGCGGGCTCACGGGCTCCTCTGCGAGCATGACCCGCATGACGCCCTCCACCACCTCCCGGTTCCGCAAGTCCGTGCCCAAGGCGAAGGCGGGAGACCAGGTGGCGGTGCTGAGCCCCGCGTTCGCCGCCCCCGGGATCGCGCCCGAGGTGCACGAGCAGGCGATGCGCCGGCTGCAGGAGGCGACCGGGCTGATCCCCGTCGAGTACCCGACCACCCGGCGGCTCGGTGCGAGCGCCGAGGACCGCGCCGCCGACATCACCGCCGCGTTCGCCGACGACTCGATCCGCGCCATCGTCTCGACCATCGGCGGGGACGACCAGGTCACCGTGGTGCCGCACGTCGACATCGAGGAGCTGGCCCGGAACCCCAAGCCGTTCCTCGGCTACAGCGACAACACGAACCTGCACAACCTGCTCGCGGGGCTCGGCATCCCCTCCTTCTACGGCGGATCCACCCAGGTGCACCTCGGCGCCGGACCCGGCATCGACGACGTGCACCTCCGCTCGCTCCGGGCGGCGCTGATCGAGGGCGGGGAGCTGGCGATCACGGAACCGGGCGAGTCGGAGGACTTCGGGATCGACTGGACGGATCCTCGCGCGCTCACCGAGCACGGCGAGCGCCACGCGACCGAGCCGTGGAAGTGGGCCGGTCCCGCGAAGATCGCGGAGGGGCCGACGTGGGGCGGCTGCATCGAGGTGATCGACCAGATCGCGATGGCCGGGCGCATGCCCGAGGTCGCGAAGCTCGAGGGCGGGATCCTGCTGCTGGAGACCAGCGAGGAGGTGCCGTCGGCCGACAGCGTGCGACGGTGGGTGAGGGGGCTCGGCGAGCGCGGGATCCTCGACGTCGTCGCGGGCGTGCTCGTCGCCCGGCCGCCGACCATCATCATGGGAGCGCCGGTGCCGTCGGCCGAGGAGCGCGCGCGGCTGCGGGCGGAGCAGCGCGACACGATCATCGAGCAGGTCGCCCGCTACAACCCGCGCGCCGTGGTCTGCGTGGGCGTGCCGTTCGGTCACACGCGGCCGCAGTGGATCCTGCCGCACGGCGGGACGGTGCGGCTCGACGGCGCGGCGAAGACGGTGCACGCGGACTACAGCTGATGCAGCGATGACGGACCCGGCGATGGAGCACTCGAACCTCCCGCGCGCGGCGACGTTCCGCGGGAACCTGCTGTCGCGGCTGACGCTCGTGGAGCTGTCGCAGCCGGAGTGCGTCGCGATCGTGGAGGGTGTCGAGTTCGCCGAGGACTCGACGACGCTGATCACGACCTCCGGGCACCGGATCCGCATGCCGGGGTGGGCGACGAGCGAGGAGATCCATGAGGCACTCGCCGCCTTCATGCCGCTCGCGCCGCTCGACCCGGACTGCTGGCAGAGCTTCCCGTACGACATGACGCCGTGGGCGATCTGGCTCACGCTCCACTACGACCTCGCGTCGCTCGAGCACCACCTCGACGACAACGTGCCGGGGCTGCACCTGGTCGAGGTGCATCGCGACGGCGAGCACGCACGCATCGTCACGGGGATCGGCGACGAGCGCGTCCGGCACGAGGTGCCCCTCACGGAGCAGCCGCTCGCCGTCCCGGTCGACCTCGCTTTCGAGGTCATGCGGCTGCGGCGCTGAGCCGTCCTGCGGTCGCGGCGGATCAGTCGCGCGGCTCGCCCGTGAGGGGACGGATCACGCGGTGGCCGTCGAGGGAGCGGGCCGCCTCGAGGACGTGGGCCGGCGTGATCGCGAGAAGCGCCGGATCCGGGATCGCGGAGAAGGTGTCGCCGAGGCGCTGCGACGCGTCGGTCAGCACGATGTGCGGGCCGGACGCGGGCGGGCCCCACTCCTCGGGCGGGGCCGGGCCGAAGATCACGACCGACGGGATGCCGTAGGCGCTCGCGAGGTGGGCGGCGCCCGTGTCGGCGGAGATCACGAGGTCGGCGGCCGCGATGACGCCCGCGAAGGCGTCGAGGGCCAGCTCGCCCGCGAGCACCGTCTCCGTGGGCATGCCGGCGAGGGCGGCGACCTCGAGGGCGCGCTCGCGCTCCTTGTCGCTGCCGGTGAAGACGACCGTGCGGCCCTCGTCGGCGAGCGCGCGGGCGACCTCGGCGAAGCGGTCGACGGGCCACTGGCGGGATCCGTAGGCGGCGCCCACGTGGATCACGACGGCGTGCTCGGCGACGGGCGGCTCGGCGGGCACCAGGATGCCGACGTCGTCCGGGTCCGCGGGCATGCCGTGCCAGGAGACGAGCCGGGCCCAGCGGTAGCGCTCGAGGACGTGGTCCTCCCACGCGGGGCCGTCGGCGGCGGGCATGCCGTCGAGCTCGGGCGCCGCGTGGCCGAGGGTGCGGTGCGCGCGCAGCTCGTGGAGGAGCGTGCGGCTCTCGATGCCGGCGCCGTGCAGGTTGATCGCGAGGTCGACGGTTCCGGGCTCGCGCGCGATGGGGTGGTCGAAGCCCTGCTGCGGGAGGTGCACGTCGACCATGCCGAGGAGTTCCACGACGGGGGCGAGCCAGCCGGTGGTGGCGAGCAGGATCCGCGACCCCGGGTGCGCGCGGCGGATGGCGCGGAGCGCGGGGACGGCCACGAGGATGTCGCCGAGCTTGATGGCGCGGAGGACGAGGATCTCGGCGGGGCTGTCGAGGCTCGCGGCGCCGTCGGTGCTCGTGGGAGCGGGGCGGGCGTCGTCGGGGAGGGCGGCGCGATCGCCGGGGGTATGCATGGGTTCCAGCCTGGCACGCGATCTCAGCCTGTAGCACCCACTCGTACCAGTACCACGGCAAATGAACTGTTTTGCAAAACGGCTGGAGGTGCAGCATTTAGGTGCGGAAACGCTTGCAAATGGAGCACGAATCTGTTCAACTTGAATATGAGTACAGAAACTATCTTACACTTTTCACGTGCCTTAGCATCCCACATTCAAGCAGGGGAAGCGCTCATCATTAAACTTCTCGAGGAAGGAGACCGACGTGAAGAGTCTGCTGCTAAACTTCACTTGGATTCCAGCGGTGATATTTCTCGTGATGACATCCGGCATGCTCACCAAGATCTGTTAATGACTGCGCTGTCCGGCCTTGACCATTTCAAGGCTTTTTGCTCCACCCTCGAGGCCCGGCCGGTCGGCGCATGGGCACTCGGCTCACTAGCCAGAGGCGCCACAGAGGCCTTTGGCAAGGTCGCTTACTTCCTCGAATCAGAAACAACCGAAGAATTTTACTACCGCTTTTCTAGGCTTCGTATTAAGTCCGTCAGCTACTTAGCCGGCGAGGAGTACCGCGAATATGAAACCGAATGGGGCCGCCGAGCGCGAGATCATGCAGCACGCTGGGAGGCAGAGCTTATATCCAATAGCGGGGAGCCGGTATCCAAAACCAACACTCCGACGCCGCCCCGGTTAGCAAAAAATCTTCTTCGTAAGACTTTTGAGGCAAGAGCCAGTTCTTGGTATGCGTCCGTAGCAGCATTAAGCCACAGCGAGTACTCAGCCATGGATCGCCTGGTAGATCCAACCATACATAACAACCACGACTTGATTGTCGTCATCAACGGATTATATGTTGACGTTGAGCAGCTCGTTGCGCCACCCATGCTCGTCGAAAGCTATGTGCTGCGCTCCATCAGTGAATACTTTGGGCTTTCTGAAGTGGAGCTGAATGATTGGATCCAAACAGGCACAACCACTGCCGAATATGCAGCCAAGTACTGGACCGGCAGGGCAACCTAAATTGAGCTCGCGCTCGTATGCACGTTTTCACCAGATAGTTGGAGGAGCCAGCTTCAACTTCAATCGAGTTGGATCCCGTCAAGCGACCGCATGATCGCGGCCGCCCGCGCCCACCGGCAGGCGGGCGCGGGCGTGGCGTGCCCCGCGCCCTCAGGCCGCCCGCACCCGCCGGATCAGCCGCGACACCACGAACCACAGCACCAGCAGCGCGATGACGCCGACGGCCGCGTACGAGATCAGCCCGCTCCACTCCTCGAGCACCGGGCGGATCGCCGGGCCGAACGCGAAGCCGAGGCCCACCCAGACGGCGTTCCAGGCACCGGATCCGATCACCGTGTAGAGGGAGAAGCGCCAGACGGGCATGCGCTCGATGCCCGCGGGGATCGAGATGAAGGAGCGCACGAGCGGCACGCAGCGGCCGAGGAGCACGGCGGTGCCGCCCCAGCGCACGAAGAAGGCCTCGGCCTTGTCGAAGTCGGCGTGGTCGAGCAGCGGGATCCGGCCGACGAGGCGGCGGGTGCGGTCGCGGCCGAGGGCGGCACCGATCGCGTACCAGATGAGCGCGCCGAGGAGCGCGCCCACGGTGGCCGCGGCCCAGGCGCCCCACGCGCTCATCCGGCCCTCGTAGGCGAGGAAGCCGGCGACGGGGAGGATCGCCTCCGACGGGATCGGCGGCACGAACGTCTCGATGAGGACCGCGAGGCCGACGCCCACCTCCCCCAGCGTCTCGATGAGCGAGAGGACCCAGCCGACGAAGCCGTCGTACCCCTCGCTCGGATGGATCTCGCCGGGGGTCACTGCGGTGATGGCGCTCATGCGGCCTCTCGTCTCTCGGGGGGTCGGGCGTCGGGGTCGGGCGTCGGGTCCCGCGTCGGGAGCCCCGCGAAGCCTAGGGAACGCTTTTCCACATCCGCTGAATCGGAAGCGTGGTCCGAGCGGGGGACCCGCCTGCACCGCCCGGGGGACGACGCGCGCGTCCACGCGGGAGAGGCTGGATCCGCGGCCCGCACGACGCGCCGCATCCGCCCGACGCCTCCCGAGGAGCCCCGCCGTGATCCACCCCGCCCGACCCGTGCGCCTCGCCGCCGTCGCGTCGCTCGCCGTCGCCCTCCTCGCCGGGTGCGCCGCCCCCGCCGCCGAGTCCCCGACGCCGCCCGCCCCCGCCGCGCCGCCCGCATCGGCCGAGCCCTCGCCCGCGGTCGACCAGGCCGCCGCCGACGCCGCGTTCACCGCCCTGGAGGGGCGCTTCGGCGCGCGCCTCGGGGTCCACGCGGTCGACACGGGCACGGGCGCCGAGGTCTCCTGGCGCGCGGACGAGCGGTTCGCGTACGCCTCCACCATCAAGGCCCCGCTGGCCGCGGCCCTCCTCGACCGCGTCGGCATCGCGGGGATGGAGCGCGCGGTGCCGATCGACGCGGCCGACGTCCTCTCCTACGCCCCCGTCACCGAGACGCGCGTCGGCGGCACGATGACCCTCCGCGAGCTGGCCGAGGCCGCCATGACCCGCAGCGACAACACCGCGGCGAACCTCCTGCTCGAGGCGCTCGGCGGCCCCGCGGAGCTGGATGCGGCGCTCACGGCCCTCGGCGACGACACGACGATCGTCTCCCGCACCGAGCCCGACCTCAACGAGGCCACCCCGGGCGACGACCGCGACACCACCACCCCGCGGGCCGCCGCCGCACTGCTCCGCGCGTACGCCCTGGGCGGCCCGGGGGCGATCGCGGATCCCCTCGACGCCGACGAGCGCGCCCTCTTCACCGGCTGGCTGACGGCGACGCAGACGGGCGACACCCTCGTGCGCGCCGAGCTGCCGACGGACTGGACGGTCGGCGACAAGTCGGGCAGCGGCGCCTACGCGAGCCGCGGCGACGTGGCCGTCGTCTGGCGGCCGGATGCCGCACCGATCGTGATCGCCGTGCACTCGTCGAAGGACCGGCAGGACGCGGACGTCGACGACGCCCTCATCTCCGGCGCCGCGAAGGCCGCCGTCGCGGCGCTGGGCGCGCTCGACTGACGCGGCACCCGGGCACCGCCCAGCTCGGCCCGGCTCGGCCCGGCCAGCCGTGAGGCCAGACGTCGCGCCGGCCGACCCGCGGATCAGGCGGGGCAGCGCACCTGCGTGCGCGCCCCCGACCGGTCGATGTCGTGGTCGGGCATGGGCTTGCCGCACATGGGGCAGAGGCGCGACTGCGGCTCGGGCACCGGATCGTCGGTGTACGGCCCGAGCGGGGGCGCGCCGAGGTACGGGCGCAGCCGCTGGTTGAACCGCTCGACGGCCGCCCCGAAGCCGCGCTCGTGCCGCGGGCCGTCCTCCCGCCCATTACCTCGTGTCATAGTATTCAGTGTACGCGGTATTTCTCCGCGCGGCGAGGAGCAGGGCATGGCACACGACGACGCGACGCGCGCGGATCCCCTGGCGCTCGAGAGCCAGGTCTGCTTCGCGGCGGTGCTGGCGGCGCGATCGGTCGTCTCGCTGTACCGGCCGATCCTCGAGCCGCTGGGCCTCACGCATCCGCAGTACCTCGTGATGCTGGCGCTCTGGGAGCGGGACGGCCGCTCCATCTCCGACCTCGGCGGCGCGCTCGCGCTGGAGCCCGCGACGGTGACGCCGCTGCTCAAGCGCCTCCAGTCGGCGGGCCTCCTCGAGCGGTCGCGCAGCGAGGAGGACGAGCGCGTCGTGCGCGTCACCCTCACCGGCGCGGGCCGGGCGCTCCGTCGGCAGGCCGAGCAGGTGCCCGCGCGCGTCGCCGAGCGCACCGGCATGACCCCGGCCGAGCTCGGACGGATCCGCGACGACCTGCACGCGTTCCTCGCGCGCATCGACGCCGCCCCGGATCCCGCCGCCGCGTAGCCTCGCGCCGCGTCCGACGGGCCGAGCGGCTCCGCGTGTCGCGTCGCGACGATGCGGACGACCCCGGTGACGGTTCCCCGCCAGCGGCGGTCGGTGCGGCCCCGCTGGGGGACGATGGACGCATGACCCTCAGCGCCGACGGCACCCTGCAGGACGGGCGGGTGCTCATCGGCCCGGTCGACGCCCCCGACCTGCACGTGATGACGTACAACATCCGCCGCCTGTTCCGCCGCTACCGGCCGGGCAGCCCCGACCGCTGGGCCGACCGCGAGCCGCTCCTCGCCGCGCTGCTGCAGCGCGAGCAGCCCGCGCTCCTCGGCACGCAGGAGGCGATGCCCACGCAGGGCCGCGCCCTGTCGCACGCGCTCGGGCGGCACTACCGGCGGATCGGCCACGGCCGCAACCCCGACGGGCACGGCGAGGGCTGCCCCACCTTCTACGACACGCGCCGCCTCGAGCTCACGAGCTGGCGGCAGGTCGCGCTGTCGGACACGCCCGCGGTCGCCGGATCCCGGAGCTGGGGCAACATGGTGCCCCGCATCGCCGTGGTCGCCGACTTCACCGACCTCGCCACGGGCCTCCCGCTCCGGCACGTGAACACGCACTTCGACCACCTCTCGCGGCGCTCCCGCGAGGCGTCGGCGCGCATGATGCTCGAGATCGTCGCCGAGGTGCCGGTGCCGACCATCGTCTCGGGCGACACCAACGCGGGCGTCGACACCGAGCCGCACCGGCTGCTCGTCGAGTCGGGCGCGCTCGTCGACGCCTGGCCCGCCGCCCGCGAGCGCCTCACTCCGGAGTGGGGCACGTGGTCGAACTACAAGGCGCCGAAGCGGACGACCCGCCGGATCGACTGGATGCTCGTCACGCCCGACGTCGAGGTGACGCGCGTGGGCATCAACACCACGCGCGTCGCGGGCCGCGCGCCGAGCGACCACGAGGCGCTGCAGGCGGTGGTGCGGTGCTGACGGACCCCACCGCGTCGACCCCGCCCGACGCGCCCGCCCCGCCCGAGGACGTCGCGGCCTTCGCCGGGCTGGCCGGGCTCACCTTCCTGCAGCCGCCGCGCGGGATCACGGCGGTCCTCGCCGACGCCGTGCGCGTGATCGGGCTGCTCACGTTCCTCTTCTCCGTGTTCGCGTGGACGGGCGTCACCTCCGCGATGTTCGCGCTCGCGCTGCTCGGGCTGGTGGCGCCGCGGGGTCTCGGCGCGCGGCCCGGGCTGGACCTCGCCATCGGGATCACGACCCTCGTCTCCGCTGCGAGCAACCGGCTCGACCTCTACGAGAGGCTGCCGTGGTGGGACATCCCCGCGCACCTCGTCACGACGGCCGCGCTCGCCGCGCTCGTGATCCTGCTGGCCGACCGCGCGGGCGTCGTCGTCGACCGGCGGCCGCTGCCGCTCGGGTTCCTCAGCCTCACCGTGGGCCTCGCGCTCTCGGCGCTGTGGGAGCTCGGCGAGTGGGCGGGGCAGACGTGGCTCGACCCGGAGATCCTCACCGGCTACGCCGACACGATCGGCGACATGGCCGTCGGCGGGCTGGGCGCGCTGCTGATCGCGCCGCTCATGCCGATGCTGCTGGCGCGATCGCGGTGGATCACGGAGGCGCCCGCGCGCTGACGCCGGCCTCCGCTCGACCCGCGCCCCCGTCCGCGCGCCCCCGTCCGAGGGCGCTGCTGCTCCCCGCGCGGGGGCGCTGCTCCTCGGCTCGCGGAGAAGTGTGACGGGAGGAGGAGAAGTGCTCGCGGCCGCGTTTGGGAGGAGGAGCAGTCGGGTACGGGCCGATCATGCGCTCGCCCGGGATCGACCTCCAGGCCGTCCTGTTCGACCGGGACGGGACGCTCGTCGTCGACGTGCCGTACAACGGCGACCCGGCCCTCGTCACGCTCATGCCCGGCGCCCGCGAGGCCGTCGACGCCGTGCGCGCCGCGGGCCTGCGCGTCGGCATGGTGACCAACCAGTCCGGCATCGCGCGCGGCCTCATCACCCGCGATCAGGCCGACGCCGTCAACGCGCGCGTGCAGGAGCTGCTCGGCGCGTTCGACCTCGTGCTGCTGTGCCCGCACGGATCCGACGACGGCTGCGACTGCCGGAAGCCCGCCCCCGGCATGGTGCTCGAGGCCTGCCGGACGTGGGGCATCGCGCCGTCGACCGTCGCGGTCGTGGGCGACATCGCCGCCGACATGGGCGCCGCCCGGAACGCGGGCGCGCGCGGCGTGCTCGTGCCGACGCCCGTCACGCGCGAGGAGGAGGTGGCCGAGGCGGAGCTCGTGGCCCCGACGGTCCTCGACGCGGTGCACCTCCTCATCCACGACCCCGCGCCCCGCCGCGTGCTCGTCGTGCGGCTCGACTCCGTGGGCGACGTGCTGATCTCCGGCCCCGCGGTGCGCGCCGTCGCCGCCGACCCGCGCGTCGAGGTCCACCTGCTCTGCGGCCCGCGCGGCGCGTCCGGCGGTCGGCTGCTGCCGGGCGTCCACGCGGTGCACGTGTGGGACTCGCCGTGGATCTCCTCCCCCGCGCCCGCCGCCGACGCCGCGTCCGTCGACGCCCTGCACGCGATCCTCACCGAGGTCGCGCCCGACGAGGCCGTCATCCTCACGTCCTTCCACCAGTCGCCGCTCCCGCTCGCGCTGCTGCTGCGGCTGGCGGGCGTGCGGCGGATCACCGGCGCGAGCGTCGACTACGCCGGCTCCCTCCTCGACGTGCGCCTGAAGCCCGGCGAGGACCTCGACGAGGACCAGCCCGAGCCCGAGCGCGCCCTCGCGATCGCCGCCGCGGCCGGGCACGCGCTGCCCGCCGACGACGACGGCCGGCTCGCCGTCCGGGAGGCCGCGCTGCCGTCCGACGTGGAGGCGCTCCTCCCCGACGGCCCGTTCGCGCTCGTGCACCCGGGAGCCGCGGTCGGCGCGCGCTCCTACCCGGCCGACCAGCACCGGGACGCCGTCGCGCTCCTCGTGGAGCGCGGGATCCCCGTGGTCGTCACCGGCGGACCCGACGAGCGGGACCTCACGGCGCACGTCGCCGGATCCGCCGCCCTCGACCTCGGCGGCCGCACCGACCTCGCCGGCCTCGGCGCGCTCATGCGCCGCGCGGCCGTGCTCGTGAGCGGCAACACCGGGCCCGCGCACCTCGCCGCCGCGACCGACCTCCCCGTCGTCAGCCTGTTCTCGCCCGTCGTGCCGCCCATCCGCTGGGCGCCGTACCGCGTGCCGGTGATCCTGCTGGGCGACCAGGACGCGCCCTGCAAGCTGAGCCGCGCCCGCGACTGCCCGATCCCCGGCCACCCGTGCCTCGCCGGCGTCTCCCCCGCGGAGGTCGCCGACGCGGTCGAGCGCCTGCTCGCGACCACGGGCGGCACCGGCGGCACGGCGTCGCGACCGTCCTCGGAGGTGCCCGCATGAGGATCCTGATGTGGCACGTCCACGGCGGCTGGACCGACTCGTTCGTCCTCGGCTCGCACGAGATCCTCTTCCCGACGACGCCCGCGCGCGACGCGTGGGGCCTCGGCCGCGGCGGCCGCGCGTGGCCCGCGAGCGCCCGCGAGGTGGATCCGTCGTCCCTGCACGACGCCGACGTCGACCTCGTGCTCCTCCAGCGCGTCGCCGAGATCGAGGAGGCGGAGCGCCTGCTCGGCCGACGCCTCGGATCCGACGTGCCGGCCGTCTTCCTCGAGCACAACACCCCGCGCGGCGCCCCGACCGAGACCGTGCACCCGCTCGCCGACCGCACCGACATCCCCGTGATCCACGTCACGCGCTTCAACGCGCTCATGTGGGACACCGGATCCGCGCCCACCACGGTCGTCGAGCACGGCGTCCCCGACCCCGGCGCGCTGTACACGGGCGAGGTCGCCTCCTTCGGCGCGGTGATCAACGAGCCCGTGCGCCGCGGCCGCATCACCGGCACGGACCTGCTGCCCGCGTTCGCCGACGTCGCGCCCGTCGAGGTGTTCGGCATGGGCACCGACCTGCTGCCGGGCGCGTTCCCCGAGCTCGGCGAGCGCCTCGTGCCGCGCGGCGACCTGCCGACCGCGCGCATGCACCCGGAGCTCGCGCGGCTGCGTGCCTACATCCACCCGCACCGCTGGACCTCGCTCGGCCTGTCGCTGCTCGAGGCGATGCACATGGCCATGCCGGTGCTCGTGCTCGACGCGACCGAGGCGTCGCGTGCGGTGCCGCCGGACGCGGGCGCCGTCTCGTCCGACCCGGCCGAGCTCGTGCGCGTCGCCCGGCTGCTGCTCGCGGATCCCGACGAGGCCACCCGGCGCGGCCGCGTCGCCCGCGAGGCCGCGCTCGCCCGCTACTCGCTCGGCCGGTTCCTCGGCGACATGGACGCCGCGCTGCACGACGCCGTGGATGCCGCGGCCGCGCGCCGCTCCCGCCGCGCCCCCGCCGGATCCGGCCCCAGGACTTCCCCGCACCACCCGCTCGACGAGAGGACGACACGATGAGGATCGCGATGATCTCCGAGCACGCCAGCCCGCTGGCGACCCTCGGCGGGGTCGATGCCGGCGGCCAGAACGTGCACGTCGCGGCGCTGTCCGCGGCGCTCGCGGACGAGGGCCACACGGTCACCGTCTACACGCGCCGCGACGACGCCTCGCTGCCCGCCCGCGTCGCCTTCGCGCCCGGCGTGGAGGTCGTGCACCTCGACGCGGGACCCGCGCGCGCCGTCCCCAAGGACGACCTCCTCCCGCACATGGGCGAGCTCGCCGACGGCCTCCTCGCCGACTGGCGCACCAACCGGCCGGATGTGGTGCACAGCCACTTCTGGATGTCCGGCATCGCGGCCCTCGACGCCGCCGCCCGCCTCGCCTCCTCGCCGGTGGGCGCCGCCGCGGCCCCGCCCGTGCTGCACACCTTCCACGCGCTCGGCTCCGTGAAGCGCCGCCACCTCGGCGCCGAGGACACGAGCCCCGCCGAGCGCACCGAGCTCGAGCCCGGCGTCGGCCGCCGCGCGGACGCGGTCATCGCGACCTGCTCCGACGAGGCCGCCGAGCTCGTGCGCACGGGCGTCGACGCGGCCCGCATCACGGTGATCCCGTGCGGCGTCGACGTCGAGCACTTCACCCCGCGGTCGTACGCGGACGCCGACGCGGATGCCCCGATGCGCGTCATGGTCGTCGGCCGCCTGGTGCCCCGCAAGGGCGTCGACCTCGGGATCGAGGCCCTCGGGATCCTCGCCGGCCGCGGCCGGCGCGACGTCGAGCTCGTGATCGTCGGCGGATCCGGCGACGCCGCGAGCGCCACCGAGGAGACCGAGGCCCGACGCCTGATGGACGCCGCCCGCGCCGCCGGGGTCGCCGACCGCGTGCGCCTGCACGGCCGCGTCTCCCAGGCCGACATGCCCGCCGTGATGCGCACCGCCGACGTCGTCGTGTGCGCGCCCTGGTACGAGCCGTTCGGCATCGTGCCCCTGGAGGCGATGGCCTCGGGCGTGCCCGTCGTCGCGTCCGCCGTGGGCGGCCTCACCGACAGCGTGGTCGACGGCGTGACGGGGATCCTCGTGCCGCCGCGCGACCCCGCCGCCATCGCCGACGCCCTCGGGGAGCTCCTCGCGGATCCCGCCCGCCGCCGCCGCCTCGGCCGCGCCGGCCGCGACCGCATGGAGCAGGGCTACTCCTGGGCGACCGTCGCCGCCCGCACCGCCGACGCCTACCGGTCCGCGATCCAGGACGCCGCCCTCGACGACCTCCCCGCCGACCCGACCGTGGTCGACGCGCACCTCGACGCGCTCGGCCCGGTGCTCGACGCCCTCCGCACGCACGCGCCGCGCCTCACCGCGTGGGGCAGCGAGATGGCCGACCGGATGAGCCACGGCGCGCGCCTGCTCGCGGCCGGCAACGGCGGATCCGCGGCCGAGGCCCAGCACCTCACGAGCGAGCTGGTGGGCCGGTTCGACGGCGACCGGCGACCGTTCTCCGCGATCGCGCTGCACTCCGAGTCGTCCGCGGTCACCGCGATCGGCAACGACTACGGCTTCGACGAGGTCTTCGCGCGCCAGGTGCACGCGCATGCGCGCTCCGGCGACATCGTCGTGCTCCTCTCCACCAGCGGCCGGAGCGTCAACCTCCTCAAGGCCGCAGCCGCCGCGCGCGCCGCCGGCGCCACCACCTGGGCGATGACGGGCCCCGGCCCGAACCCGCTCGTGGAGGCGTGCGACGAGTCGCTCGCGCTCGACGGGCCGTCGGCCAACGTGCAGGAGGCGCAGCTCGTCGCCGTGCACGCGATCTGCCGCGCGTTCGAGAGCCGCCTGAAGGCGAACGACCGCGCCGCCGCCCTCGCCTCGGCCACCGCGGACGCGGCTCCCGCGTCGCCGGCATCCGTCGCGTCCGTCCCCGTGACGGTCACGCCCGCGTCCACCACGGCCGCTCCCGCGGAGGTGCCGGCATGAGGATCGTCGTGGTCGGCGACGTGCTCCTCGACGTCGACATGACGGGCGCCGCGCACCGCCTGAGCCCGGATGCGCCCGTCCCCGTCATCGAGGTCGAGGAGTCGCTGCCGCGCGCCGGCGGCGCGGGCCTCGTCGCGACGATGCTCGCGCGGGACGGCCACGACGTCCGCCTCGTCACCGTGCTCTCCGACGACCGGCACGCGGCGACCCTCCGCGCGTGCCTCGACCGGATCGACGTGGTCGCCGGCCCGTCCCGCGCGCCCACGCCCGTGAAGACCCGCGTCCGCGCCGACGGCCACGCCATCGCCCGCATCGACGAGGGCTGCGCGCCGCCGCCCACGCCGGAGGCGACCGACGCGATGCTCGACGCGATCGCCACCGCCGACGCCATCGTGGTCGCCGACTACGGCCGCGGCGTCACGCGCGACCCCCGCGTCCGCGCCGCTCTCGACGCGCGCGCCGCGGTCGTGCCGCTGGTCTGGGATCCGCACCCCGCGGGCGAGCCGCCCGTCCCGAACACCGCGCTCGCCACCCCGAACCTCGCCGAGGCGCGCGCGTTCTCCGGGATCGCCGGGCGCGACGTGTCCGCCGCCGCCGACGCCGCCCGCCTCCTGCAGGAGAGGTGGGGCGTGGGCACGGTCGCCGTCACCATGAGCGAGCGCGGCGCGCTGCTCGTCTCGGCGCCGTCGGCCGGGGGATCCCCGTCCATGCCCGTCATCGTCCCCGCCCCGCTCGTCGCCACCGGTGACCCGTGCGGCGCGGGCGACCGCCTGGCCGCCACCGCCCTCGCGGCCCTCGCCGGCGGATCCGCGGTGGACGACGCCATGCGCGACGCCGTCGCCTCCGCCGCCGAGTACGTGGACGCGGGCGGCGTCGCCACGCTCACGGGCCCGCCGGCCGCCCGCCCCATCGGCGGCCACGCGGCGAGCGCCCTCCAGGTCGTGCGCGCGACCCGCGCCGCCGGCGGCACCGTCGTCGCGACCGGCGGCTGCTTCGACCTCGTGCACGCCGGCCACGCCCGCACGCTGGCCGCGGCCCGCGCCCTCGGCGACTGCCTCGTCGTCCTCCTCAACTCGGACGACTCCGTCCGCCGCCTCAAGGGACCCGAGCGGCCGATCATGACCGAGGAGGACCGCGTGGACCTCCTCATGTCGCTCGGCGTCGTGGACGCGGTCGTGCTCTTCTCCGAGGACACCCCCGAGGAGGCGCTCCGCTCCATCAAGCCCGACCTCTGGGTCAAGGGCGGCGACTACCGCGCCGAGGACCTCCCCGAGTCGGCGGTCATCGCCGAGTGGGGCGGCCAGGCCGTGACCGTGCCGTACCACCCCGGCCGCTCGACAACGAAGCTCGCGGGCGCGCTCGCCCGCGTCGGCTGAGCCCCTGATCCGCACGTCTCCCCCGCACCTCCGCGCCCACCGGGCGCGATCCGCATCACGGAAGGAACACCCATGACCGACTCCCCCCGCCCCAGCACCGGCCGCGTCCTCATCACCGGAGGCGCGTCCGGGCTCGGCGCCGCGGTCGCGCAGGCGGTCCTCGCGGCCGGCGGCGAGCCCATCGTGCTCGACCTCGACACCTCGAGCGTCACCGGCATGGAGGCCCACCGCATCGACGTCTCCGACACCCGCGCCACCGAGGCGCTCGTCACCGAGATCGCCCAGGCGCACGGCGGGCTGGACGCCGTCGTCACCGCCGCGGGCATCGACCGCTGCGGCCGCCTCGTCGACGTCGCCCCCACCGAGTGGGAGAAGGTCATCGGCGTGAACCTGATGGGCACGGTCGCCGTCGTCCGCGCGGCGCTGCCGTTCCTCACCGAGTCGCACGGCCGCGTCGTCACCGTCGCGTCGTCGCTCGCGATCAAGGCCGTCTCCGACGCGACCGCCTACTGCGCGTCGAAGTTCGGCGTGCTCGGCTTCACCCGGGCCCTCGCCGCCGAGACGAAGGGCGAGGTCGGCGTGACCACGCTCATCCCCTCCGGCATGAAGACCCACTTCTTCGACGACCGCGACCCGAAGTACAAGCCCGGCTCCGACGCGAACCTCAACGACCCGGCCGCCGTCGCCGACAGCGTGATGTTCATCCTCGGCCAGCCGCGCGGCTGCGAGATCCGCGAGCTCGTCATCACCCACGAGCTCGAGGACAGCTGGCCGTGAGCCGCGGCTGATCCGCACCCTGCGCACGTGACACGAGCCCGGCCCCGCATCGCGCGGGGACGGGCTCGTCTCGTCCCGAGGGTCAGCGGAGAGCGATGCCGGTCATGACCTGCACCGCGAAGTTGATCCCCACGATGAGCGCGATCCCGGTGATCGGCGCCCACGCGGCCGGCACACGACGCGTGCGGCAGACGACGACGGCCACGGTCGACAGCACGAGCACCGCGATGGTCCCGACGACCCAGAGTCGCGAGGCCGCCGTCTCGAGGCCGATGTCGCAGGCGCCCGAGACCCCGCAGCGGTCCGGGAGCCAGCTCACGAGCACCATGGCGACGAGCCCCGCGAAGCCGAGCACCCACTCGACGACGAGCAGGATCATCGCGAGCCGCGCGTCGTACGGCGGCCGGGTCGGCACGGGTCCGGCGACGCTCGGGCGGTGCGCGGTCTGCTGGTCGCTCATCGGATCCCCCTGATCCCGGGCGCACGCTACGCCTGTCGATCCCCCGACGCTATCCGCGTCCCCGCCCGCCGCGGAAGGGCCTTGCGCGATCGCGTCAGACCGGCCGCACCAGCGTCACCCCGCGCTCCGCGGAGAACCGCGCGAAGTCCGCCACCCCGAGCCGCGCATCCGCCGCCGTGGATCCCACGCCCGACGGGTTGTGGAACGTCGCCGTCTCCCCGTCGAACGCGTGCACCAGCACGAGGTGCCCGCCGCGCCTCGTCGCCGGCCGCTCCGGGTACCGGATCTCCGACGACACCGACGCGAGCACCACCCGCCCCTCGCCCACCCCGGCGAGCAGCTCGGGCACGGCGATCCGCGGATGCACGACCGCCTCGATCCCGAAGTCGTCGCGCACCCACTCCGCGAACGGCCGGTAGTACAGCCCGCCGACCTCGTCGCCGTCGCGCGTGAGGGCGGCGCGCGCGACGGCGCGGGTGATCAGCTCCTGCATCGGCAGCGCGCCGGCCGCGGGGATCCACGCCTTGAGCACCGACCGCAGCCCCGCGAGCCCGCAGACGTGCCGCGACCAGAACAGGTACTCGGCCTCCGACGGGTGGCCCTCGGTGCGCCAGTCGAACCGGTCGGCCGGGCTCTCGCCGCGCTCGATGAGCGGCGCGTTGCAGGCGAGGTCGCCCCACTGCGACTCGTACGGGTACGTGGTCATGCGGGCTCCTCGGGTCGGTCCTGCACAGGGTGGCATGCGGGCGGTGGGAGCACGTCCCTCCTCCGGCCGACGCTCCCGGCGCAGCCCCGGCCTACGTTCGACGGGTGATCTCCACCCCGCGCCCCGGCCCGCGCCCGTCCCTCTCCGACGAGGGCCCGCAGCGGCAGCTCACCGACCGCGCCGCGCCCGAGCTGTGGGGGCGGCTCGTCGCGCACGCGTTCGCGCTGCCCGGGGTGCGCGAGAGCCACAGCCAGGTGTCGCCCGCGTCGTCGCGCGGCCTGTTCCTCCGCGATCTCGAGACGCCGATCGTCCCGTGGACCTCGCTCGCCCCCGAGGGCCGCCTCGAGCCGGTGCACCTGCACGGCGTCGACGACACCTCGGTGCACCTCTGCCTCCCTGTCGCCCGCGGCGCCGAGCTCACCGCGCTGGGCTGGGCCACGCCGCACCAGTACGAGGACTTCGGCACCGAGTTCCTCGTCTACGGCCCGCGCGACGAGGCCGAGGTCGACGTGGTCGTCAGCCTGATCGAGGAGGCCATCGCCTTCGCGCGGGATCCCGGCGACGAGCAGCCGGCGCACCTCCCCGTCGCCGGGGGCTGAGCGCGAGCGGGCGCATGGATCCCCACCCGACCATCGCCTGACCGTCCGGCCGTGACCGGACATCGCCCCGGGATGCAGCGGGAGCGTCGGATAGCTTCCGGGGAGCGGACATCCGCAGAGAATTGGTCAGAATGCAGCACCACCCCCTCCCCTTCCGCCCCGCGACCGCCCTCCTCCTGGGTCTCGCCCTCACCGCCGGGGTCCTCACGGCAGCATCCCCCGCCAGCGCCGCGACCCGCGGCACCGCACCCGCCGTCGGCGCCGCGTCCGCCGCCCCGACCGTCTCCGACGCCCGGCTCCGCTTCGGCGTCGCGACGCCCGGCGGCCCGACCGCCGGCGGCGAGCTCGACCAGGTCGCCGCGCAGGTCGGCGAGAGCCCGAGCATCGTGCTCTCCTACGCCGACTTCACGCAGGCGCCGCCCATCGCGGCCCTCGACGCCGTCGCCGCCCGGGGTGCCGAGAGCCTCCTCACCTGGGAGCCCTGGCGCGCCGGAGGCGGCCGGGACCAGCCGGGCTTCTCGAACGCGAGCATCGTCGCGGGCGACCACGACGCGCACCTCCGCGCGTGGGGATCCCAGCTGGCCGCGTGGGGAGGTCCGGTCTCCCTCCGCTACGCGCACGAGATGAACGGCGACTGGTACCCCTGGGCCGAGGGCGTCAACGGCAACGCGGCGGGCTCGTACGCCGCGGCCTGGCAGCACGTGCACGACGTCGTCGTGGCCGAGGGCGCCACCAACGTGCGCTGGGTGTGGACGCCGAACGTGCCCTACGCGGGATCCACCGCGCTCGCGGGCCTCTACCCCGGCGACGCGTACGTCGACGTCGTCGGGCTCGACGGCTACAACTGGGGCACCGGCGTCGCGGGCTTCGCCTGGGTGTCGCCCGCCGACCTGTTCGGCCCCGGCATCGAGCGCCTCCGCGCCATCGCGCCCGGCAAGCCCATCGTCATCGCGGAGACGGCGTCGTCGGAGATCGGCGGATCGAAGGCCGCCTGGGATCGCGACCTCGTCGCGTTCCTGCAGGCCCAGCCCGACGTCGCGGCCTTCGTCTGGTTCGACATGGACAAGGAGGCGGACTGGCGCATCGGCAGCTCCGAGTCGTCCGCGACCGCCTTCCGCGACGCGCTCGCCGCCCGCCGCGTCTGATCCGCCGCCCCGGCCGTCGGATCCCGTCGCTCAGCGGACATCCGATGGACGGCGGGGGCCGAAGAACATACGCTCGCATGGATCCATCGGGGGAAGGACCATCTCGCCATGCCCGCTCGTCGCCGTCTGAAGTGCGCCGTCGTCACCGCCGTCGCCCCCGCTGTCGTCGTCACGGCCACCGTCCTCGCCGCACCGGCGACCGTGACCCAGGCCGCCGCCGCGCAGGCCGTGCCCGCGGCCCCCGCCGCGATCGTCCTCTCGGTCGCCGCCGGCCCCGTCGGCACCGCCGTCACGGTGACCGGCACCGGCTTCCCCGCGAGGAAGGCCGCGGTCGTCACGGCCGGAACCACCGCGAAGCGCATCACGACCACGGCCACCGGCCGTCTCACCACCGCGATCCCGATCGCCCGCACGGCGCTGTCGACCATCCGGATCACCGCGACGTCCGGCACGCGCACGGCCGCCGCGTCGTTCACCGTCACCCCGGCCCGCAGCGCGCGCGAGACGCGGACGACCCCGACGCCCGCCCCCGCCCCGAAGCCGGTCCCGAAGCCCGCGCCGGCACCGCGGCCGACCCCGACACCCGCGCCCACCGTGTCCGCGCCGAGCGCCCCGGCGGCCCCCTCCGCCCCGGCCATCAGCTCGGCCCGCCTGCGCCTCGGCCTCTCCACCCCCGGCGGCCCCACGGCGAACGGCGAGCTCGATGCCGCCGCCGCGACGCTCGGCGAGAGCCCGTCCATCGTGATGAGCCACGTCGACTTCACGCATCCGGCGCCCGTGGCGGGCCTCGCGAGCGTCGCCGCGCGCGGCGCCGACAGCCTCCTCACCTGGGAGCCGTGGATCGGCGGCGCGGGCGTCGACCAGCCGGCCTACGCGAACGCACGCATCCTCGCGGGCGACCAGGACGCCTACATCCGCTCCTGGGGCGCCGACCTCGCGAGGTACGGCGGGCCCGTCTACCTCAGATACGGCCACGAGATGAACGGGAACTGGTACCCGTGGTCGGACGGCGTCAACGGCAACGCGCCCGGCTCCTACGTGGCCGCGTGGAAGCACGTGCACGACCTCGTCGTCGCCGAGGGCGCCACCAACGTCAAGTGGGTGTGGAGCCCGAACGTGCCGTACCCGGGATCCACCGACCTCGCCTCCCTCTACCCCGGCAGCGACCAGGTCGACGTGGTCGCGCTCGACGGCTACAACTGGGGGACCGCGCCCGGCCAGACGTGGACCGCGCCCGCCGCGCTCTTCGGCCCCGGCATCGACCGCCTCCGCGCCATCGCGCCCGGCAAGCCCCTCGTCATCGGCGAGGTCGCGTCGAGCGAGGCCGGCGGATCCAAGTCCGCGTGGAACCGGGACCTCGTCTCCTACCTGCAGGCCCAGCCCGACGTGCTCGGCTTCGTGTGGTTCGACTTCCGGAAGGAGGAGGACTGGCGGATCGACAGCTCGGCCACCTCCGCCGCCGCCCTCCGCGACGCGCTCGCGCTCCGGCGCCGCTGATCCGGGCCCGCGCCGGCACCGCCCGCCGGCCCGCGCTCCGTCACGCCCGGCGCCTCCCGTCCCCCAACACACCCGGCGCGCACCCAGCCGGCGCACAGCGGATGCCCGCCGCCCGCGCCCTACCCTCTGACGGGCGCCGCCCGACCCGACCGGCGACGTCCCAGACGAGGAGGCGGTGGTGACCCGAGCCCACCGGCGGCGCGAGACGGCACATGGCGTCCCGTCCCGAGCCCACCGGCGGCGCGAGACCGCGCTGGCCCTCGCGGCCGTGCTCGTCGGCCTGCTGATCCTCCCGGCCCCGCCCGGCTCCGGCGTCGAGGGCGGCTTCGCCCAGCTCGACCGCTACTCCGCCCTCACGGCCGCGCAGGCGCACCGCATGATCGCCGCGCATCCCGCGCTCGAGCTGCAGGTGATGGACGCGGCGCCCGACCGCGTCGTCGCGTGGTGGGCGGCCAAGGACCGGAAGCACCGGAAGGCGCTGATCCGCGAGTCGCCCGCGCTCATCGGCAACCTCGACGGCGTGGACTACGCCTCGCGCGACGCCGCCAACCGCCGCCAGCTCCGGACGGAGATCCGCGAGGAGGAGCAGGCGGTCGCGGCGAGGCCCCGCGACGCCGACGCGCACGCGCGCCTCGCCGCCCTCACCGCGATCCGCGCCGCCTTGCACGCGCACGCCTCCACCCCCGGCGGCCCGGAGCCGAAGCGCACGCTCGTGTCGCTCACCCGCCGGGATCCGCCGCTCGCCGCCATCGCCGTGGGGGATCTCGACACCGCCCGGCAGGTCACGTTCACCGTCCCGGGCATGGGCACCTACACCGACGACATGCAGCTCTGGACGGAGACGGCGCAGAACGTCTTCGACGCGCAGGCGTCGGTCGGCGCGCCGGCCGCGCACGCCGTGGTCGCGTGGATCGGGTACCGCACGCCGCCGCCCGGCGTCGACGCGACCCTCGGCGACGCCGCGGAGCGCGGCGCCCCGCTGTTCGCGAGCGAGCTGGCCGGGCTGCAGGCGGCGCGGCGCGGCGGCGACCTGTCGTCGGTGAGCGTCATCGCGCACTCGTACGGATCCACCATGGTCGCCGACGCCCTCGCCGCCCGCGACCTCGGCGTGCGCTCCTTCGTCATGCTCGGCTCGGCCGGCGTCGAGGACGGCATCCACGGCGTCCGCGACCTGCACGCCCGCCACGTCTTCGCGGGCGAGGCCGCGGACGACGGCGAGGCCGTGTGGGGCCGGCTGTCCCGGCAGGATCCGCGCGCCCCCGGCTTCGGCGCCACCGTGATCTCCGTCGACGGCGATCCCGCGCGCGGCCTCCTGCCCGTCACCGGCCACGCGCCCGTGCTGCACTCCCCCTGGAACGACGACCCGGACTCGCGCGCCTGGACCACGATCCCCGACGAGGCCCAGCGCGCCGCCGAGTACGCCGCCCACGAGAGGACCTACGGCTACCTCGACGCGGGCACGGAGTCGCTGCTCGATGCGGCGATCGCGACGACCCCGCACGCGACGGGGCCGCTCCTCACCGAGCAGGGCTGAGCGCGGCTCAGGCCGTCACGCGCTCCCCGAGCGACGCGCGCCGCAGCTGCTCCACGTCCGCGTGCACGTCGTCGACCCGCACGTCGGCCACGTACGACGGGTCGTGCTCGCAGCGCTCCGCGGTCCAGCCGACCTGGGTCACGTCGACGCCGCAGACGGGGCAGCGCGTGGTCCAGCCCATGTGGATCCGGTGCCGTGTGCGCCCGAACGCCGCCGCGTTGATCACGTTGCCGAACCAGAACACGCCGACCGTGCGCGCGCCGACGGCCTGCGCGAGGTGGCGCGGTCCGCTGTCGTTGCCGAGCACCACGTCGGCGTGGGTGAAGAGGCCGGCCAGCTCGCCGAGGGTGAGGGCGTCGGCGAGGGAGGTGATCCGCTCGGCCTGCTCCGCCGGCAGGCCCTGGCGGCCGAGCGCGACGATGCGGTCGGCGTCGGCCGCGTCCGTCGCGTCGCCCACCACGACCACCTGCGCGTCGTCGGCGGCGGCCCGGCGCGCGACGTCGGCGAACGACCCGACCGGCCAGCGGCGGCGCACGTCCGTGGCGCCCGGGTGGATGACGACGAGCCCGCCGGGCGCGCCCGTCACGTGCTCCGCCGCTGCCGACCGCTCGGCGTCGGTGACCTGGACGACCGGCTCGAGGTCGGCGATCGGCGCGCCCGCGAGCCCCGCGACCTCGAGCCCGCGCAGCACCTCGTGCTGGTAGTAGACGTACGGGATTACGCGCTCGAGCCGCTCGGCGTCGTCGGTCGCGGTGCCCACGGTGTGCCGCGCGCCGAGCCGCAGCAGGAACGGGTTGGAGTTGCGGCCGCCGCCGTGCACCTGCACGGCGAGGTCGAACCGGCGCTCGCGCATCCGGGCGGCGAACGCCTCGATCTCCTCGGGGTCGGGATCCGTGCCCGGCACGTCCCGCACGCCGTGCGCGACCGGCAGCACCTCGATCTCCTCGGGCGCTCCCGGGCGGCCCTCCAGCAGCGCGCGGTGCAGCGGCGTGCCGAGCAGCGTGATCCGCGCGCCCGGGTACGCGGCCCGCAGCGCCGCGATGGCCGGCAGCGCGAAGATCAGGTCGCCGAGCCCGCCGCCGCGCAGCACGGCGATGGAGCGGACGCGATGGAAGGTCTCATGGAGCGGGGCGACGACGGGCACGGGCGGGCCTCCTGGTGGGGCGGTCGGGTCCCCCACCCCGTTCCCCGCGGCGGCCGTGTCGAAACGGTCCGGCGGATCGGCGCGCTACGTCCGCGGCGCCCCCGCGCTCTCGCGCACCACGAGCCGCGTCGGCACGATGCGGTCGCCCGAGGGCTCGCGCCCGTCGAGCATCTCCAGCAGCACCTGCATGGAGCGGCGGCCGATCTCGGTGAAGTCCTGGTGCACGGTGGTGAGCGGCGGCCAGAACGAGCTCGACTCCTCGGTGTCGTCGAAGCCGACCACGCTGACGTCGCCCGGCACGTCGCGGCCGAGCTCGTGCAGCGCGTGCATGATCCCGAGGGCCATCTGGTCGTTCGCGGCGACGATGCCGGTGATGTCCGTCCGCCGCCCGAGCTCCTTCCCGATGCGGTAGCCGGACGCCGTGGTCCAGTCCCCCTGCGCCGGGTCCTCCGGGGTGAGCCCCGCGTCGAGCATGGTCGCGCGCCACTCCGCCGCGCGCCGGGCCGCCGAGTACGAGGTGGACGGCCCCGCGACGTGCACGATCGCGGTGTGCCCGAGGTCCAGCAGGTGCTGCGTGACGAGCCGCGTGCCCTGCTCCTGGTCGGTGTCGACGACCACGAACGGGTCGCCCGCGTCGGAGTCGATGATCACGACGGGCAGCCCCACGGGGATGATCACGTCGGCCCGGTCGAGCATGTGCGCCTCGATGATGATGACGACGCCGTCGACCGCCTCCTCCTGCAGCCGGCTGAACGCCCCGGCCACCTCGCCCTCGGTGGGATGCGGCACGGGCATGAGCGTGATCGTGTAGCCGGCGCCGGACGCGGCCGTCACGATCGCGTCGAGCGTGCGCATGTTGCCGAGGGTGGAGAGCGTGAACATGATGATGCCGATGCTGCGGAAGCGCCCGGTCTTCAGGGCCCGCGCGGCGCTGTTCGGCCGGTAGCCGAGCTCGGCCATCGCGTCCATCACCCGCTGGCGCGTCGTCGCCTCCACGTTCTGGGCCCCGTTGGACACGCGGGAGACGGTCTGGGCGGACACGCCGGCGTGCGCGGCGACGTCCGCCATCGACACGGTGCGGCCCCCGGGCGTGCGGCGGCCAGCCGACTTGACGACCGACGGTGGAGATGTCATGGTTGCGAGCATCACAGATGTTTGCGCAAACACCCAATCCTCCTGAGGTGGGTGACCGGCCTTTCGAAACGGCCCGGCAGCGCGGAGATCCCCCGACGAAGTGGAAGCACATGACGACGATGTCGACCTCGGCCACCCGGCCGAAGGCGCCCGACGCGGGCCGCCCGAGCGGCCCCCCGATGCGACGCGACAAGCGACGCTGGACCGGGCTGGGCTTCGTCGCCCCGTTCCTCGTGGTCTTCCTCGTCGTCCTCATCGCGCCCGTCGGCTACTCGATCTACCTCAGCCTGTTCCAGGAGCGGATGATCGGCGGCAACTCGTTCGTCGGCCTCGCCAACTACACTCAGGCGCTCAACGACCCGAAGTTCTGGGACGCGCTCGGCCGCGTCGCCCTGTTCCTCGTCGTGCAGGTGCCGATCATGCTGGCCATCGCCCTGTTCGCGGCGCTCGCGCTCGACTCGGCCCGCCTGCACTTCACGGCGTTCTTCCGCATCTCGATCTTCCTGCCGTACGCCGTCCCCGCGGTCGTCGCGGCGCTCATGTGGGGCTTCATCTACGGCAACCGCTTCGGCCTCGTCGGCAACGTCGAGCAGGCCACCGGCTGGGACCTCCCCGACCTGCTCTCGCAGAGCTGGATCCTCGCGTCGATCGGCAACATCGTCACGTGGGAGTTCGTCGGCTACAACATGCTGCTGTTCTACGCGGCCCTCCGCGTCATCTCGCCCGACCTCTACGAGGCCGCCGAGCTCGACGGCGCCGGCCCGTTCCGCATCGTCACCGGCATCAAGCTGCCCGCCATCCGCGGCGCGCTCGTCATCGGCGTGATCTTCTCCATCATCGGCAGCTTCCAGCTGTTCAACGAGCCGAACATCCTGCAGACGCTGGCGCCGAACGGCATCAGCTCGTTCTTCACGCCGAACATGTACGCCTACAACCTGTCCTTCGCGGGACAGCAGTTCAACTACTCCGCCGCCATCGCGATCATCATGGGCGTCCTGACGATGGTGGTCGCCTACGTGGTGCAGCTCGTCGGCACCCGGAAGGACAGCTGACCGTGTCGACCCTCACCGGAACCCCCCTCGCCGCGCCCGACGCCGGCACGCCCACCCGCGACGCCCCGGCCGACAAGGCGCCGAAGCGCCGCAAGAGCGCGGGCGCTCCCCGCGAGCGCCGCAGCATCGTGCTCACGCTCGTCATGGCGCTGCTGCTCATCTACTCCGTGCTCCCCCTCTTCTGGCTCCTGGTCAACTCGACCAAGACGCAGGACGCGCTGTTCAGCTCGTTCGGCCTCTGGTTCTCGGGCGACTTCGCGCTGTGGGACAACATCCAGGGCGTGCTGACCTACGGCAACGGCGAGTTCGTCCGCTGGCTCGGCAACACGCTCATCTACGTGGTCGTCGGAGCGGGCGGCGCCACGCTGCTCGCCACGCTCGCGGGCTACGGCCTCGCGAAGTTCGACTTCCCGGGCAAGAAGATCGTGTTCGCGGTGGTGCTCGGCGCCGTCGCGATCCCCGGCACGGCCCTCGCGGTGCCGACCTTCCTGCTCTTCAGCCAGATGGGCCTCACGAACACCCCGTGGGCGATCATCCTGCCGTCGCTCATCAGCCCCTTCGGCCTGTACCTCATCTGGACCTACGCGGTCGACTCGGTGCCCACCGAGATCCTCGAGGCGGCCCGGATGGACGGCTCGAGCGAGCTGCGCACGTTCTTCACGATCAGCCTCCGGCTCCTCAGCCCCGGCCTCATCACGGTGCTGCTGTTCTCGATCGTGGCGACCTGGAACAACTACTTCCTCCCCCTGATCATGCTGAGCGACTCCCGCTGGTACCCCCTCACGGTGGGCCTCAACCAGTGGAACGCGCAGTCGACCACCGTGGGCGGCCAGCCGATCTACAACCTCGTCATCACGGGCTCGTTCCTCGCGATCATCCCGATCGTGATCGCGTTCCTCTTCCTCCAGCGCTACTGGCAGTCCGGCCTCTCGGCCGGCGGCGTCAAGGCGTAGCGCTCCCCGACAGCACCTCCCCGCACCACAGCACGTCCCCTCACCACCACGAAGAAGTGAAAGGCACCACCATGTCCATCTCGTTCCCCCGCAGGGCGAAGCGCGCCATCGCGCTCGGCCTCGGCATCGTCCTCGCGGGCTCGCTCGCGGCGTGCTCCTCCGGATCCGGCGGCGGCGCCAGCGGCGGCACCGCCAGCGCCGACGACCTCGCGAAGGCCCTCGACACCGAGTCCTCCATCACCGTCTGGGGCTGGGCCCCCGCGATCAAGCCGATCGCCGAGGCGTTCGAGAAGGAGCACCCGAAGATCACGGTCGACGTGCAGAACGTCGGCACCGGCGCCGACCAGTACACGAAGCTCCAGAACGCCATCAAGGCGGGCAAGGGCGCCCCCGACGTGGCGCAGATCGAGTACTTCGCGATCCCGCAGTTCGCGCTCGGCAAGTCCCTCGCCGACCTCTCGGGCTACGGCTACACGGACCTCGAGGACCAGTTCACGGCGTCCACCTGGAACGCGGTCACCGAGGGCGACGCCCTCTACGCGCTGCCGCAGGACTCGGGCCCCATGGCGATGTTCTACCGCCAGGACGTCTTCGACAAGTACGGCATCTCCGTCCCCACCACGTGGGACGAGTACGTGGCCGCCGCGGAGAAGATGCACGCCGCCGACCCGAACCAGTACATCACCAGCGACTCCGGCGACGCCGGCTTCACCACGAGCATGATCTGGCAGGCCGGCGGCAAGCCCTACAAGGTCGACGGCGACAAGGTCACCATCGACATGCAGGACGCGGGCGCCAAGAAGTACACGGCCATGTGGAACCAGCTCGTCGCCAACGGCTCGCTCGCCCAGACCCCCGGCTGGACCGACGAGTGGTTCCGCGGCCTCGGCGACGGGTCCATCGCGACCCTGATCACCGGCGCGTGGATGCCCGGCAACCTCATCGCGCAGGCGACCGAGGGCGCCGGCCAGTGGCGCGTCGCCCCCATGCCGCAGTACACCGCGGGTGACACCGCGACCGCGGAGAGCGGCGGATCCTCCATCGCCGTCATGCAGCAGTCCGAGAACAAGCTCGTCGCGGCCGAGTTCGCGAAGTTCACCACGGCCGACGAGCAGGGTCGCCAGATCTCGTTCGACGCCGGCGGCTTCCCGTCCACCACGGCGGACCTGAACAGCCCCGAGTTCCTCGGCGAGACCCCCGAGTACTTCGGCGGCCAGAAGATCAACGAGGTGCTCAGCGCGGCCTCGAAGGAGGTCGTCCCGGACTGGCAGTACCTGCCCTTCCAGGTCTACACGAACAGCGTCTTCAGCGACTCGGCCTCGTCCGCGTACTCCAACGGCACCTCGCTCGACCCCGTCCTCGAGGCGTGGGGCCAGGCGGCTGCCGAGTACGGCCAGCAGCAGGGCTTCACCGTCGACGTGAAGTAGCGACACCCGTACGACGAGGGGAGGTGCGACGCGAGTCGCGCCTCCCCTCTCCCATGCCACCCGCCCCCACATCCGAGGACACGACCATGCCCGGCCTCCCCGCCACCAGCACCCGCTTCCGCATCGGCGCCGACGACTTCGAGCTCGACGGCCGCCCGCACCGCGTCATCGCGGGCGCCCTCCACTACTTCCGCGTGCACCCCGACCAGTGGGCCGACCGGATCCGCAAGGCCCGCCTCATGGGGCTCGACACCATCGAGACGTACGTCGCCTGGAACGCCCACTCCCCCGAGCGCGGCGCCTTCGACACGTCCGACGGCCTCGACCTCGGCCGCTTCCTCGACCTCGTCCACGCCGAGGGCATGCACGCGATCGTGCGCCCCGGCCCCTACATCTGCGCGGAGTGGGACGGCGGCGGGCTCCCGGGCTGGCTGTTCGAGGACCCCGCGGTGGGCGTCCGCCGCAGCGAGCCGCTGTACCTCGCGGCCGTCGACGAGTTCCTCCGCCGCGTGTACGAGATCGTCGCGCCGCGGCAGATCGATGAGGGTGGGCCGGTGATCCTCGTGCAGATCGAGAACGAGTACGGCGCGTACGGCGACGACGCGGAGTACCTCCGGCACCTGGTCGACCTCACGCGGGAGTCGGGGATCATCGTGCCGCTGACGACCGTCGACCAGCCCACCGACGAGATGCTCTCGCGCGGCAGCCTCGACGAGCTGCACCGCACGGGATCCTTCGGCTCGCGCGCCACCGAGCGCCTCGCGACGCTGCGCCGCCACCAGCCGACCGGCCCGCTCATGTGCAGCGAGTTCTGGGACGGCTGGTTCGACCACTGGGGCGAGCACCACCACACGACCTCCGCCGCGGACGCCGCCGCCGAGCTCGACGCGCTGCTCGCCGCGGGCGCGTCCGTGAACATCTACATGTTCCACGGCGGCACGAACTTCGGCTTCACGAACGGCGCCAACCACAAGGGCACGTACCAGTCGCACGTCACCTCGTACGACTACGACGCCCCGCTCGACGAGACCGGATCCCCGACGGAGAAGTTCTTCGCGTTCCGCGACGTGATCGCCCGCTACCGGTCGGTGCCCGACGAGGTGCCCGCGCAGCGCGGCGACGCGCCCGCCTTCCAGGTCGCGTTCGACGCGGTCGCGCCGCTCGCCGACCTCGTCGAGGGCGGCGCCCCGGGCGTGTTCCGGTCGACGGAGGCCGTGCCGTCGATGGACGCGCTCGGCGTGTTCCGCGGCTTCGCGCTGCACCGGGTGGAGCTGCCCGCGTCCGACGGCACGCACGTGCTGTCCTTCGGCGAGGTGCGGGACCGCGCCGTGGTGTCGGTCGACGGCGTGCGCGTCGGCGTGATCCAGCGCGACCAGCACGAGACCGCGATCGCCGTGCCGCCCGGCCGGATCCTCGAGGTGCTCGTGGAGGACCAGGGGCGCGTCAACTACGGCGTGCGGATCGGCGAGGCGAAGGGCCTCATCGGGCCGGCGACGCTCGACGGCGTGGAGCTCACGGGCTGGGAGAGCATGCCGCTCGACCTCGGCGCGATGGCCGCGGTCGTCTCCTCGGCGGCGTCCTTCGCGGCTGAGCCGGCCGAGCCCGTCACGGCGCTCGACGGTCCGGTGCTCGCGCACGCGTCGTTCGACATGGAGGCGCCCGCCGACCTCTTCCTCGACACGCGCTCGTGGGGCAAGGGCGTCGCGTTCGTCAACGGGTTCGCGCTCGGCCGCTACTGGACCCGCGGGCCGCAGCACACGCTCTACGTGCCGGGTGCGCAGCTCCGCGCGGGCCGCAACGACCTCGTGGTGTTCGAGACGGGCGCGGCGGCGGATCCGGTCGTGGCGTTCCTGGCGCAGCCGGAGCTGGGGCACCTGGAGTCGTAGGGGCGGCGCGGTCCGCGCCACCGCCATCGTCACCTCGATGGGGTCACGCCGAGCCGTCGTCCTCCGCCCATCCGAGCGCGGCGATGATCTGCTCGGCCGCGGGCAGCGCATGCTGCTCGGCCGCAGGCAGGCTCTCGTACGTGTAGGTCGACACGGCCATCGGCGCCGACGCCTGCCCGAGCGCATACCGGACCGTGCGCTGGTTGCGGCTGCCGCAGATCAGGATGCCGACGGTGGGCCGGTGGAAGTCGCGGCGCATCTCGTCGTCGACCACGGCGACGTAGAAGCCGAGCTGCCCGGCGAAGGCCGGTTCGAACTTCCCGGTCTTGAGCTCGATGACGACGTAGCGGAGCTGCTCGGTGTGGAAGAAGAGGAGGTCGACGTAGAAGTCGTCGCCATCGACATCGAAGCGCACCTGGCGGCCGACGAACGCGAAGCCGGCGCCGAGCTCCCGGAGGGTGTCGACGATCCGGTCCATGAGCGCCTGCTCGAGCTCGCGCTCGGAGACCGCGTCGGTGAGGTCGAGGAAGTCGAAGACGTACGGGTCCTTGCCGAGTTCCCGGGCCAGGTCGGAGTCGGCAGGGGCGAGCTGTCCGGCGAAGTTCGTCGGCGGGGCGCCGACTCGCTCGATGGTCCGGTTCATGATCTGGTTCGTGAGCACGTTGCGCGACCAGCCGTGTTCGGCGGCGCGCACGGCATACCAGTCGCGTGCTGTCCGGTCGTCGAGCTTGCCGAGGAGGACGGTGATGTGCCCCCACGGAAGTCGTCCAACAGCTTGTTGGACTACTTCGGCACGGTCGGGCCACGCCCCCGCGAAGGCTCGCATGTGGAAGAGGTTCGAGCGCGAGAAGCCCTTCATCGCGGGGAACTCGGCGCGAAGGTCATCGGCGAGGCGCGCGACGACGGCACCACCCCAGCCCTCGTCTGCCTGGCGCTCCAGGATGACGTGCCCGATGGACCAGTACAGCTCGACCAGCTGCGTGTTCACGCGCCGTTGCGCGGTGAGCTGGGCCGTTCGGACCTGCTGCTTCAGCGCCGTGAGGACGCTGGCGTAGTCGGTGGGCAGCGGCAGCACGTCGGTCACCGGGTGAGGGTAGCCGCCGCGGCCCGAGACGAGGGATCGACGCGACGCCCCGTGTGAGGAACAGGGGAAGTGGGTACGGGCCGGGTGGCGCGCGAGCGCCGCCCGGCCCGCGCCGCACCGTGCGGGCCGCCGACCCGCACGAGGAGACCAGTGACCACGGACACCGCACTCGACATCGACGGCCTGATCGACCCCGAGGAGGTCGAGGCCGGGCCCGGCACGCTGCGGATCACGGATCCGCGCGACGGCTCGCCCGTGGGCGACATCGACGCGTCGAGCCCCGAGGAGGTCGACGCCGCAGTGCGCCGCTCGGTCGCCGCGTCCGCCGCCTGGGCTGCGACGCCGCCCGCCCAGCGCGGCCAGGCCGTGCGCCGCGCCGCCCACGCGCTCGCGGAGCACGCGGAGGAGCTGGCGGAGCTCAACGTGCGCGAGACCGGCAAGCCGCACGGCGACGCGCTCGGCGGCGTCGGCGCGGGCGTCGACACGCTCCTGCAGTACTCCGAGCTCGGGCCCGTCCACCGCGGGAAGGCCCTCCTCGGCACGCTCCCCAACGTCGACTTCTCGGTGCCGCGCCCGCGCGGCGTCACGGTCGCGCTCACGCCGTGGAACGATCCGGTGGCGGTCGCCGCCGGCATCATCGGCGCGGCGCTCGTGATGGGGAACACCGTGGTCCACAAGCCGAGCGAGCGCTGCCCGCACACGGGCGAGCTGCTCGGGCGGATCCTCGCGGAGGCCCTGCCCGACGGCGTGCTCGTCTCCGTGGTCGGCGGCGGCGACGTCGGCGACCGGCTCGTCGCGCACGAGGACACGCAGGTGGTCGCGCACGTCGGATCCACCGCCGCGGGCGAGGCCATCGCGCGCCGCGCCGCCGGCACCCCCACCCACGTCATCCGCGAGAACGGCGGCAACGACCCGCTCCTCGTCGACGCGGGCGTCGATCCCGCGTGGGCCGCCGCGCAGGCCGCCCTCGGGTCCTTCGCGAACGCCGGCCAGATCTGCACCTCGGTCGAGCGGATCTACGTCCACCGCGACATCGCCGACCGCTTCACCGCCGCGCTCGTCGCCGAGGCCGAGCGCTGGAACTCCTCCGGCGACCTCGGTCCGCTGGTCGACGAGCGCATGCGCTCCGCCGTGCACGAGCAGGTGTCGGAGGCGCTCACGGAGGGCGCCCGCGCGCTCGTCGGCGGCCACGTCCCCGACGGCCCCGGGTCCCGCTACCCCGCCACCGTGCTCGTCGACTGCACCGACGACATGACCGTGATGACGCACGAGACGTTCGGCCCGGTCGCGGCCGTGCGGGTGGTCGAGGACTTCGACGAGGCCCTCGAGCGCGCGTCCGCCGACCGCTACGGGCTCGCCGCGAGCGTGCTCACGGCGTCGATGGAGCACGCGCAGCGCGCCGCCGCCGAGCTGCCCGTCGGCACGATCAAGGTCAACGGCGTCTTCGGCGGCGCACCCGGCGGCGCCGCGCAGCCCCGCGGCCGCAGCGGATCCGGCTTCGGCTACGGCCCCGAGCTGCTCGACGAGATGAGCACCACGACGGTCGTGCACCTCGGGCTGCCCGTGCTCGACGCGGGCGATGCGCCGGCCGTCACCACCCCGGCCGAGGACGCGTCCGGCTCCGTGAGCACCGACGCGGGCGACGCACGATGACGAGCGAGCTGCGCGGGATCATCGGCCTCCTCGCGGAGCGCCGGCCCACCGTCACGGTCATCGGCGACGTCATCCTCGACGAGTGGTGGCGCGGCCACAGCGACCGGATGACCCGCGAGGCGCCGGCGCCCGTCGTCGACGTGACCGAGCGGATCCAGTCGCTCGGCGGCGCCGCGAACACGGCCGTGAACCTCGCGAGCCTCGGCGGCACCGTGCGGATGGTCGGCCTCGTCGGCCAGGACGCCGCGGGCGACCGCGTGCGCGACCTGCTCGTGGCCGCGGGCGTCGACGTCACCGGCCTCGTGCACTCGCCGCGCCTGCGCACCACCACCAAGACGCGCATCGTGGGCGACGACCAGGTGATCGTGCGGGTCGACGACGTGCACCGCGGATCCGTGCACCGCGACGACGCGCGCGCCCTCGCCCGCGCCGCGCTCGAGGCGACGGCGGGCGTCGACGCCGAGATCGTGTCCGACTACGGCACCGGCACGCTGCACGGCGTGGTGCTCGAGTCGCTCGCCGCCCGGTCGAGCCGCCCCGGACTGACCGTCGTGGACGCGCACGACCCCGCCATGTGGGCGCCGCTCCGCCCCGACCTCATCACGCCGAACGCGGGCGAGGCCGGCCGCCTCGTCGACCGTGCGCTCGGCCGCGACGAGGACCGCGCCGCCGTCATCGCGGGGCTCGCCGACGCCGTGCTCGCCGCATCCGGATCCGCGACCGCCGTCGTCACCCTCGACCGCGACGGCACCGTGGTGCTCGGCGCGGGCGAGCCGTACCGCACGCGCGCGCACCCGGTGCCCGAGAAGCAGGCGTCCGGCGCGGGTGACACCTTCGTCGCCGCCCTCACGCTCGCGCGCGCCGTCGGCCTCCCGCTCCAGGTGAGCGCCGACTTCGCGCAGGCCGCGGCCGACGTGGTCGTGCGCCTCCCCGGCACCTCCGTGTGCTCCGCCGCGACCCTCGCCGACCACCTCGGCGAGACGCGCTCGCGCACCGTCAGCCAGGGCGAGCTCGTCGAGCTCGTGGCCGCCGAGCGCGCCGCGGGCCGCCGGATCGTCTTCACCAACGGCTGCTTCGACGTGCTGCACCGCGGCCACACCACCTACCTCCGCCAGGCCAAGCGCCTCGGCGACGTGCTCGTGGTGGCGCTCAACAGCGACGACTCCGTGCGGCGGCTGAAGGGATCCGACCGGCCGGTGAACACCGCGGAGGACCGCGCGGGCGTGCTCGCCGAGCTGTCCTGCGTCGACGTGATCACCGTGTTCGACACCGACACCCCCATCCCGCTCATCGAGGCGGTGCAGCCCGACGTGTACGCGAAGGGCGGCGACTACACGCCCGAGATGCTCGACGAGACCGCGGTGGTGCGCGCGTACGGCGGCGAGGTGTCGATCCTCGGCTACGTGCCGTCGCAGTCGACGAGCTCGATGGTGGACCGGATCCGCGCCTCCGCTCCCGAGCCCGGCTTCACCCGTCCCACGGGCACGGCGACGTCCGCGCCCGTCTCCGGCCCCGAGGCCGACGCCCCCGCGTCCGCGTCCGAGACGGATCCGGAGCCCGCGCCGGGAGCACCCCGGTGACCTCGGGCCGGAGCCGCCGCTGGTCCGGCGAGTGGGGCGCGGGCCGGGCGCCGGACGCGCCCGCGATCGACGTGCTGATCCCGAGCGCCGGCCGCACGGCCGAGCTCGCGGTGACCCTCTCGGGCCTCGCCGGGCAGGACGACCCGCCGTTCCGCGTCGTCGTGAGCGACCAGTCCGACGGCTTCCGCGCCGACGCCGAGCCGAGCGTGCAAGGCATGGTGCGCGTGCTCCGGGCGCAGGGCCGCGAGGTCGAGGTGGTCTCGCACCTGCCGCGCCGCGGGATCGCCGAGCACCGGGCGTCGCTCCTCGCGCGCGCCACCGCCGACGCCGTGCTCTTCCTCGACGACGACGTGTGGCTCGAGCCCGGCATGCTGCGCCGGATGCACGACGCCCTCGAGACCCTCGACATCGGCTTCGTCGGCGCCGCCGTGCAGGGCCTCAGCTACCTCGAGGACCGCCGCGCCCACGAGGCCACGGCCTTCACGCCGTGGGGCGACGACGTCGAACCGGAGCGCATCCGCCGCGGCACGCCGGGCTTCGACCGCTGGCCGCTGCACAACGCCGCGAACCTCGCGCACATCGCCGCCGACCTCGACCTCGAGGTCGACACCTGGCTCGCCTACCGGATCGCGTGGGTCGGCGGCTGCGTGCTCTACCGCCGCCGCGCGCTCGTGGAGACGGGCGGCTTCGACTTCTGGGAGCGCCTGCCCGAGCGCCACTCGGGCGAGGACGTCGCCGCGCAGTGGCGCGTGATGGAGCGCTTCGGCGGCGCGGGCATCGTGCCGAGCGGCGCCGTGCACCTCGAGGCGCCGACCACGATCCCGGTCCGCGAGGTCGACGCGTTCGACGTGGTGTTCGCCGAGGATCCGCCGGATCCCCAGGAAGCACCCCTAGGCGACGCGCCGCCGGAGGAGTCGACTCGATCCGTGGACGCCGCGACCCGTCGCGCCGACCGCTCCTGATCACCGACGAGAGGACACCCCATGGCCATCAACCCCATCGAGCTCCAGAAGCACCTCAGCGGCCTCGACTACCCCGCGTCCAAGGACGCGATCGTGAAGAAGGCGGAGGAGTCGGGCGCCGACTCCGACGCGCTCGACGCGCTGAAGAAGATCGAGGACAAGGAGTACGACGCCCCCACGGCGATCAACTCCGCGGTCTCCGACGCGAGCTGACCCGACGCGGGCGATCCGCTCGCCGCACCGACGGCCCCCGTCCTCCCGGTGAGGACGGGGGCTGTCGCACGCATGGGCCGGCTCAGCCCCGCCCGCCGGCCTCCGCCGGGAGCTCCTCCTCGATCGCGGCCAGCGCGTCCTCGAGGCAGCCGAACCAGTCGCACAGCCCGGGGACCGGCTGCATGCGCATCAGCTCGACCCGCTCACCCTGCGCCTGCAGGTAGCCGCGGAGCCGCCGCGCGTCGCTCTCGTGCAGGCGCGCATCGCACACCCGCCACTCCGTCGCCGAGAGCGCGACGACCTCCAGGCGCTCCTCGATCCGCGGCATGCTCCCTCTCCTCCCGGGCGTCCCCGCCATCCCCTCGACGCTAGGCGCGTGCGGGATCGGGGAGGACGGGGTTGACAGCTCCCCGGGAGGGATGCCGGGCGGCGACGCTGGGGAGGGGCGGCCGGCGGCTCAGGGCCGGTACTCGCGCGGCCTGTCGAAGCCCATCGGGTCGCCGTTCGCGGGGTTCTGCCCGTCAGCCGACATGCGGCCCTTGCCGAGCACGTAGAGGATCCGCATCAGGACGCGGCCGAGGAGGCGGAGGGCGGTCATGTGCCGACCGTACCCGGGCGCCACCACGGGACGGAAGGCGCGCGGACCGACGGGGGCGCGGTCGCCGGACGCAGCACCGCCCGGCCCTCGAGAGGAGGTCCGGGCGGTGCGGATTCGATGTGCGGGACTACTGGCCGAGCTTCCGGTCGGCGACGTCGCCGGCCTTCTCCGCGGCGCCGTCGGACTTGCCGCCGGTCGCGTTGCTGGCGGCGTCCTGGCCCTTGTCGATGGCCCCGTCCGTCGCCTGCTCGCCCTTGTCGCTGTCGATGAGTCCCTTGGCCTTGTCTGCGAGGTCTGCCATGTCGTTCTCCTCTTCGTCTGCGGAACGCCCCGATCGGGGCGCACCTCCACCCTGCTCCGATCCGGGGCGCACGACATCCCCCTGTCGCGGATGCGAGGCTGGATCCATGGACCACATCGACCCGCGCCGCATCGCGGCGGTGCTCGCCGACACGGAGATGCGGGCCGCGTACGCGCGCGTCGTGCTGGGATGCTCCCTCGACGACGCCCTCGCGCACCTCTCCCCCGCCCGACGGCGGAAGGCGCAGGCGGCGCTCACCGGATCCGGCCTCGTGCTGGTGGCGGAGGACGGCGGCGCGACCGCACCCGACGCCGTGTTCCGCGCGATCCTCGCCCAGCAGCCCGCGACACCGCCCGCCCAGGGCGTCGAGCGCTTCCTCCGCGACGGCCGCATCGCGCAGTGGCCGGCCGGCCCGACGGACCTCGACGCCCTGCTGCGGCACGTGGTCGCCCAGGTGCTGGACACGCACGAGGTCCTCGACGAGAAGGCCCTCACCGCGCGCCTCCTCCGCCTCACCGACGACCACGCCCTGCTCCGCCGCCACCTCGTGGACGCCGGTCTGGTGCTGCGGACGCGCTCGGGATCCGAGTACGCGCGGGCGGAGGCGGGCGCGGAGACGGCTGACGCGACGGATCCGGCCGGCGCGACGGCCTAGCGACCGCGGTCCGCGCGCGCCGGTCCCGCCCGGTGCTCGGCGCGCAGGGCCTGGACGCGGTGCGCGACCACCCGAGCCTGCAGGCGCTGGGACCGGTCCCGCGGTGGGATCCGCCGCACGGGCGCGCGGTCGGACCGGCGGCTCCCGACGGGGATCCGGCCGCCTGAGCCGTCGGGCGAGCGGGCCGCCGAGCGCGGCTCAGCCGGCCGACGCGTTCCGCACGCACACCGCGGAGACGTCGTCCCCGACCCGCGTGCCGGCCACCGCGTCGGCGATGCGCCGCACCGTCTCGGCCGCGTCCCCGGCCGTGCGCACGAGCTCCACGAGCGGGGCGACCGAGTCGAGGGATCCGTCGAAGAGGTCGAGCGCGCCGTCGGTGAACGCGAGGAGGCGGTCGCCCGGCCGCAGCTCGCCGGAGACGGGCGCCCAGGTCGCGTCCGGCACCACGCCGAGCGGCAGGCCGAGCGCCGGCAGCACCTCGTGCGTGCCGTCCGCGCGCAGCACCACGGTGAGGCCGTGGCCGCCGTCGGCGTACGCGAAGCGGCCGGTGGATCCGTCGATGCGGCAGTGCAGGAACGTCGCGAACGTCTCGGTGGCGTCGAGGTCGGCCTGGAGCTGCGCCTGCACCGCCGTCACGGTGCGCGCGACGTCCGGGCCGCGGTGCGCGAGGAAGCCGGAGCGGACGGCCGAGGCGAGGATCGCGGCGCCGGCGCCCTTGCCCATCACGTCGGCGATGGTCAGGTGCAGGCCGTCGGCGTCCTCGCCCCACGCGTAGAAGTCGCCGCCCACGCCGCGCGCCGGGAGGCTGATCCCCGCGAGCTCGTAGTCGGGCCAGAGCGGCCGGTCGACGGGCAGGAGCCGCCGCTGGACATCGCCCGCCAGCTCGTCGTCGGCGCTGTCGCGGAGCTCGCGCTCGACCCACGCGCCCATCTCGTCGAGCAGGCGCTCCTGCTCGGGCGCGAGCTCGCGCGGCTCGGTGTCGACGAGGCAGAGCGTGCCGACGGCCTGGCCGCCCGACATCAGCGGGCGTCCCGCGTAGAAGCGGATGTGGCGCGGACCGGTGACGGTGCTGCGCCACGAGAAGCGGTCGTCGCGGGTGGCGTCGGGCACCACGAGGAGCTCGGGCGAGCGGATGGTCACGTCGCAGAAGGACTGGGAGCGGTCGGACAGCAGCGAGACGCCCGCGGGCTGCGGCGACTTCGTGAACTGCTCGACGTCGTCCACGAGGTTGATCTCGGCGATCGGCACGTCGAACAGCTCGCGTGCGATGCGGGTGACGCGGTCGAAGCGCTCCTCCGCGCGGGATCCGACGAGCCGCAGGTCGTGCACGGCGCGCAGCCGCGCCTCCTCGGCGGCGCCGGTCGCGCCCGGGCGGGCGTCGACGGTGATCCCGCCCGCGGGATCCGAGCCGCCCTGGCGTGCGACGGGTTCCTGCATGGACATGTGCCCCCCTGGTGGATCCGGCGCCGGTCGCGCCGGGCGGAGCCCCGCCCGTCGCACGATCCCCCCGGACCGCCGCGCCTGCATCGAGTGTACGTGCAGGTCTTCGGAGCCCTCCCCGGATCAGGAGGGCGTCAGGATGCCGCCGTCCCGCTCCGCGCCGCTGCGCTCAGGCCTCGCGGCGGAGCACGAGCACGGTCACGTCGTCGGGGTTGGCCTGGCCCTCGGCGAGCGCGGTGATCCGCCCCACCAGGTCCTCGGCCGACGCCGCCGTGCGCGCCAGCTCGGCCACCCGGTCGACCGCGCGGAGCGTCCCGTCGTACAGGTCGAGCACGCCGTCGCTGAAGGTGACGATGAGGTCGCCCGGCCCGAGCGCCACCTCGTGCGCGGCCCAGCCGTCGCCGCCCGGGACGCCGACGGGGAGGTCCGTGGACTCGAGCCGCTCGTGGGTGCCGTCGGCGCGCACCAGCGCGGAGAGGCCGTGGCCCGCGTCCGCGTAGAGGACCGTGTGGTCCTCGACCCGCACGCGCGCGTGGAACACGGTCGCGAACGACGCGGCCTCGCTGAGCTCCGCGGTGAAGCAGTCGGCGGTGCGCTCGATGGCGGCCACGGGATCCGGCACGTTCTTGGCGCTGCGGACGACCGCGCGGGCGGTGGCCGCGATGATCCCCGCGCCGACGCCCTTGCCCATGACGTCGCCGAGCGTGAAGGCGAGGCCCTCGCGCACCGGGTACCAGTCGAAGAAGTCGCCGCCGACGGCCTTGGAGGGCAGGCACGCGCCCGCGACCTGATAGCCCGGCAGCGGTGCGGACGTCTTCGGCAGGAGCGCCTGCTGCACCACGGAGGCGCGGTTCAGCTCGTCCTCGCTCACCCGCTCCCGCGCGCGCGACGCCTCGAGGCTGAGGCGCGTGAGCCGCGACAGCTCGTTGACCACGAGCGCCGCGACCGCGAAGGCCAGCGCGCTGAAGAACCCGCGCCACAGCTCGTTCGCGTTCTGCTCGCCGAGCTCGAGGAGCAGCGGCAGGCCGAGGGTCACGTAGACGCCCACGAACGCGACGAGCACGTTCCAGCGGCCGGGGTTCAGGCTGAACCAGATCACGGGGAGGATCACGAGGGATCCGAAGATGGATGCGTTCTCGCCCGTCGCGATGCGGAGCATGCCGACGGCCAGGAAGTCGAGCGCGGGCACCGTGTCGGCGAAGCGCCGGAGGGACGGGCGCATCGAGACGGCGACCGCCAGGCCGGTGGCGGCCAGGAGGATCAGGGCCGCCACGAGCAGGGAGCGCGGCGCCGTGATGGCGAGCGACGGCACCGTGACGCTCGCGAGCACGGCGAGCGCGAACAGCACCAGCATCGGGAGCTGCTTGAGGATCGGGGTGGGACCGGCCGGTCCGCCTCCCGCGCGGGCCGCGGACTCCGGCACCCACGTGATGCGCTCGAGCCAGGCGGGCACGGCGGGATGCGGCGTCCGGGCGAGCCGGGGCAGCCGCGCGTTCGCGCTCATCAGGACGCCTCGGGCTCGCTCCGGGTCCGGCGCACGCTCCACACGTTCTCGTCGCCGACCCGCTCGTACGTCAGCTCGTCGCAGAGGAGCTGGACCATCGCGAGGCCGCGGCCGGACTCGGCGTCCTCCCCCGGCATGTCGCGGGGCACGAGGCGGAAGTCGCCGGGCTCGGATCCGTCGGCCAGGCGCGCGCGCATGACGTCGCCCTCGACGGTGACGCTCACGACGCAGGTGACGCCCTGCCCGTGGTCGGCGTGCTCGATCACGTTGGAGGCGAGCTCGATGAGGGCCGTCTCGAACGCCATCCGGTCGAGGTCGCCCACGTCGGGTCGGGCGTCCCAGAGGCCGGCGACGAGCTCGTGCACGGCGTCGACGTCGTCGGGCGGGGACTGGAGGGTGAGGCTGCGCGTCGTCTCAGTCACGGTAGGCCGCCTCGGCCGTCGGCGTGGACACCAGCACGCGGTCGAGGTTGGACAGCTGCAGCACCATCGCCACCTGCGGTCCGGGAGCCGCGATGCGGAGGTCGCCGCCGGCGTCGCGCGCCTCGCGGAGGCCGGCGATGAGGACGCCGAGGCCGGAGGAGTCGATGAAGTCGACGGCCGCGAGGTCGACGACGATGCGCGGCGGGCCGCCCTCCAGCGCGTCGTGGATGGCCTGCCGCAGGTCGGCGGCCGCGGCCATGTTGAGATTGCCCGTCGCGGTGACGACGGTCACGTCGTCCTCGCGTCGTGCGGTGGCGGTCGTGAGCGCCATGGGTCCCCCTCGGATCATGCGGTCGCCGGCGACGCGCATCCCCCGATGCCGACGTCGGACGGTGCCGGTCCCGCGCGGTCGCCGCGCGGATCCCCTGCTCCCGCCTCGCCCATCCTCTCATCCTCGGAGTGAGGAAATACGATGGGAGCACGACGGGTCCGGATCCATGTCCGCGTGCCGCGTCCGGCTGGCCGCCGCCCCGGCATCCGGCTAGGTTGCGGCTGACCCGCATGAACGAGCACGGCCGCCCCGGCCGCACGAGGAGAGACCGTGTCGACCGCATCCGAGCACGTCCCGACCGAGCGCCGCATCACGCGGCAGGCGATCGAGACCTCCGTCGCGATGGCGTGGAACCAGGAGGGCGCGATCCGCGGCCTGCCGCCCCTCGCCTGGCAGCTCGGCGGGCCCTGGGAGGGCGTGCACTTCTCGGGCGACGCCGACGCGTACGCGCCCGAGGTGCGCCGCGAGGTCGTCGAGGCGTGGATCGCGGGGCTCGGCCTGGCCGACGCCATCGACCTCACCGACGGGCCGCTCGCGCGCCGCGGAGACGACATGGTGTGGACGGGCGCGCTCGACGACGTGGTCTTCGAGCTGCGGTACCCGGCGGACGCGGATCCCGCGGGGCCGGGCGCCTAGCGCGTCGCGGGCCCGGCCTCGCGCCACCCGGATCCGTCGCGCTCCAGCTCGATGAGCTGCCCGTTCGCCCACACGAGCGAGCGCGTGAGCGCCGGCGAGCGCCGGAGCGCGGTGAGGTAGAGCACGCGGAGCAGGTAGCCGTGGGCGACCACGAGGGTGGTGCGCGGATCCGCCGCCACGTCGTCGAGCACCGCCCGCGCCCGCACGGCCGCCGCGGCCCACGTCTCGCCGCCGCCGGGGGCCGCGGGCTCGCCGTCCTCGCCCGTGAGCCAAGCCGCGAACGCCGCGCCGTGCACCGGCCCGCGCAGCTCGTCGCGCGTGATCCCCTCGAAGCCGCCGAAGTCGAGCTCCACCAGCTCGGCGCGCGGCTCGGGCACCACGCCCGGCGCCACGCCCTGCTCCTGCAGGATCCGCGCGGTGCTGCGGGCGCGCGCGAGCGTGCTCACGAGGATCCGCTCCACGCCCTCGCCGCGCAGCCGGGCCGCGAGCGGCGCCAGCTGCTCCGCCGCGTCGTCGCCGACGTCCACGTCGGTGCGCGAGTTGTAGCGGTACTCCCGGTTCCAGGGCGTCTGCGCGTGCCGGGTGAGGAGCAGGCGCGCGGGCGCGGCCGGGGGTGTCTGCATGTCCCCATCCAACCGGGTCGGCGGCGCCGCGGCGGCCGGCCAGCCCGCCGCGGATCTTGCCCGTGCCTGTGCTCCTCCGCCGCCGCCCGGCCGTCGCGCGCGGCCCCGGACTAGCGTCGGAAGGGCCCGCGGCGACCGCCCGGGCACCGGACCCAGCGGAGCACGGGAGCCACGATCGCCACTCGGAACCCGCGCCGCCCGGCCGCGTCGCCCGCCGTGCGCGTCGCCTTCGCCGCGGCCTCCGGCGCGTACCTCGTGAACTGCGCCATCGGGATCGGCGCGGCCGCCCGGATCCTGCCGCCCCGCCCGGAGCTCCGCCTCCACCACCGCGCCTACCTGCTCACGAGCGCCCTGACGGTCGTCGCGCTGAGCGCCGCGCTCTGGGCACCCGCGCCCGGCCGCGCCGCCGCCCGTCGCGCGGCCCGCGCGCTCGCCCCCGCCCTGCTCCCGCTCGCCGCGCTCCCCGCCGCCGGCACGCGCACCCGGCGGCATCCCGCCGTCGCCCTGACCGCCGCCCCCTGGTACGCCTGGGGCACCCTCACCGCCTGGAGAGACCCATGGAGTTCCTCGACGTCCTGCGCGCCCGGAAGACCACCAACGGCGCCTTCCTCCCCGACCCGGTGAGCGAGGAGCACCAGCGCCTCCTCATGGAGGTCGCCGGCCGCGCGCCCTCGCAGCTCAACAGCCAGCCGTGGCGCTTCGTGCTCGTCGAGGAGCGCGACACCATCGAGCGGATCGCCGACATCAGCGGCGAGAGCATGACCGAGACGATGTCGAACGGCACCTTCTTCGAGCGCTACAAGCACTACTTCCGCTTCTCGCAGGAGGAGATGGACAGCCGCCGCGACGGCATGCTCTTCGACAGGCTGCCCGCGCCGCTGCGCCCCTTCACCAAGCAGGCGTTCACCCCGCGCGGCCAGAAGCTGATGAACTCGCTGCGGGTCCCCCAGACGCTCGGCCGCGAGAACCGCCGGCTGGTCGCGGGCAGCCCGCTGCTCATCGGCGTGATGCTCGACCGCGGCGAGGAGCGGCCCGAGTCGCTCGCGTCCTTCTACTCGACGTTCTCGATGGGCGCCGCGATGGAGAACGTGTGGCTGACGACGGTGGAGATCGGCATGGGCATCCAGTTCATCTCGTTCCCGATGGAGATCCGCGAGCAGTGGACCCGCGTCGAGGAGCTGCTGCGCGTGCCGCCGGAGCTCCAGCTCATGGCCGTCTACCGGCTCGGCTACCTGCCGCCGGAGGCCCGCCGACCCGCGATCGACTGGTCGAGCCGCGAGCGCAAGCGCCCCTCGCAGTACGTCTTCCGCGGCACGTGCGACACCCCGCAGGAGGGGTGGGACGAGGCCGCGCCGCGCTGATCCCGGGATCGCGCGCCTCGTTCTGGGGGCGGAGCCGGGCGCCCGCCGGGCCGGCGCCGCGGATCCGCGCCCATAGGGTCGGAGCATGGCCAGCGACGCGTGGGTGCGCATCCCGTCCCCGAGCACGCGGCAGCGCTGGCTCCTCACCGCGGCGTCGCTCGCCGTCGCCGGGGTCCTGCTCTGGTCGCCCGTCGGCCTCGTGACCCGCCTCGTCGACATCGCGATCGGCCCGTCGCCGCTCATCTCCGTGGGCCTGCCGATCCTCCTGATCGCCGCCGTCGTCGGCATCGCGTACCTCGTCGTCGCGGAGCGCAGCGCGCCGCCCGCGATCGACGTCGCGCGCGAGCGCCTCCGCATCGGCCGGAAGGAGTGGGGCTTCTCCGAGGTCACCGGCGCGCGCATCGAGCTCGCGGGCGGCCCGGGCGACGACACCCTGGTCCTCCGCCTCACGACGACCGGCGGCGAGAGCTGCAGCGTCGTCGTCTCCACGCGCGAGGGCGTCCGCGTCGACGACGCGCAGCGCGACGCCCTCCTGGCCCTCGTCGCCGGATCCCGCATCGCGCCGCCCCGCTCGAAGGACGACCCGCACGGCCGGTTCGCGCACGTCGAGTTCCCCGGCCACCTGACGCGCGAGGACACCGCGTCGCTCGTCGACGGCAGCGGCACCGCCGAGCCGACGGCCGCCCGCGGGCAGCGCGGTCAGGGCACCGGCGCGCGGAACGTCCGCCCCGCGGGCACGCCCAGCCGGAGCCCCGTGTCGATGCGGGCGCAGTACGTCATCGCCGGGATCGGGACGGCGGCGGGCGCCTTCTTCGCGGTCGTCGCGGTGCGGGACCCGGCGGCGGTGTTCGGGCGCACGGAGATCCCGGTGGTCGCGCTCGCCGTCCTCTTCCTGGCCGGCGGCATCGGCACCATCGTCATCACCCGCCGCGACTCCCGACGCGCGGCCGAGCAGCGTGCCGCCGCCGACGCCGCCCGGGCGGCGGCCGAGCGCGACGGATCCGCCGAGCCCGCGGAGCGCGCCCGCCCCGCCGACGGGAGCTGACGCGTGGCCGACGACGGGTGGGTGCGGATCCCGCCGCCCAGCTTCCGGCAGCGGCTCCTCTTCGGCGGCTTGTGGTTCGCCCTCGTCGCCTGGCTGGGCGTGAACCCCCTGGGATACCTCGGCCGGCCCGTCGAGGAGGCCGTCGGCGGCGGATGGATCACGGTCGGGGCCACCGTGGCGCTCGGCGTCGCCGCCGCCGGGGCGATCCTCCTCCTCGTCATCACGCGGCTCGCCCCCGGGCTCGACGTCGACGCCAGCCGGGGCGTCCTCCGCCTCCGCGGGCGGGAGCACCCGTTCACCGACCTGGTGGGCGCGCGCATCGAGGTCGCACCGGTCCCGCATGAGTCCCGCTACGACGAACCCCGGAAGCGTCCGCGGCGGGATCCGCTGGTCCTCCGCCTCGACCTCGCCGGCGGCGCCCGCTTCCGCATCGTGCTCGCGATCGGCCGAACCGACGCCCTCTCGCCCGAGCGCACGGCCGCGCTCCTCGCGGCGGTGCGCGGGTCCAGGATCGCGGCGCCCGCCGCCTCCTATGACCCCGACGGCCGCTTCACGCACCTCAACTTCCCCGGGAGCCTCGACCTCGACGCCGCCGCGCGCCTGATCGAGGACCCGCAGAGCGCCCGCACGCTCCCCAGCTGATCGGGATCGCCCGCGTCACACCCGCAGCGAGAACGCCGCCAGCCCCTCCTCGGCGTGCGGCGCGAAGCCGAGCGCGCGGTAGAAGGGGTGCGAGCGGTCGCCGTCCTCGGTGCCGCCCGCGTCCGTGGTGAGCACGAGGAGGACGCCCGCGGCCGAGCGCGCGCGGACGCGCTCGAGGAGGGCGCGGCCGATGCCGGCCCGCTGCCGGTCGGGGCGCACGAGGAGGTCCTGCACGTAGGAGATGGTCGCGCCGTCGCCCACGGTGCGCACGAGGCCGACGAGCCGCCCGTCGTCGTCGCGCGCGGTGATGATGAGGGAGGATCCGGCGAGCGCCCGCACGAGCCGCTCCGGGTCGGCCGCGTAGACGCTCCAGCCGACGGATCCGTAGAGGTCGAGCAGCTCGTCGCGGGCGGGGATCTCGTCGGCGAGGAGGGTCACCCCCACACCGTAGCGGCCTGTGCAGTCGGCCCCCGCGGGAGGATCGCCCCTCGATACGGTCGCGGTTCCACCCGCCATCCCTCCGACGAGAGCTGCCCATGCACCAGTCGCGCCACGCCTGCACGTCCTCATCCCGTCGGTCGCGATCCGGGGCCCTCGCCGTCGCCTCGCTCGCCGTCGCCGTCGCCGCCGTCGCCGCCGGCGGCCTCGGCGCCGCCCTCCTGGCACCGGCCAGCGCGTTCGCCGCCACGGCCACCGTCGGCCTCGGCACCGCCGCGTCCTACTCGGTGCTCGCCGGCCAGGGCGTCACCAGCACCGGCCCCACCACCCTCGCGGCGGATCTCGGCACGAGCCCGTCCGCGGCCGTCACCGGCTTCCCGCCCGGCGTCGTCGGCGGCGCCACCCACGCGGCCGACGCCGCGGCCGGCCAGGCCCAGTCCGACCTCACCACGGCGTACGACGACGCGGCCGGCCGCCCCACCACCGCCGCCGTCCCCGCCGACCTGGTCGGCGCGACCCTCACGCCGGGCGTCTACACGGCAGGCGGCCCGCTCGGCCTCACCGGCACGGTCACGCTCGACGCGCAGGGCGACCCGGCCGCGGTCTTCGTCATCCAGGCCCCGTCCACGCTCACCACCGGCTCGAGCAGCCGGGTGGCGCTCGTGGACGGCGCCCAGGCCTGCAACGTGTTCTGGCAGGTCTCGAGCTCCGCCAGCCTCGGCACGAACTCGGGCTTCGCCGGGTCGATCCTCGCGCTCACCTCCATCTCCGTCGGCACCGGCGCCACGGTCGACGGCCGCGCGCTCGCCCGCAACGGATCCGTCACCCTCGACGACGACGCGTTCGTCGCCTCCACGTGCGGCAGCAGCACGTCGCCCATCGGCTCGGGCACCACGCCCGTGGTCACGCCCACCCCGGCGCCCTCGGCCACGCCGGCCCCGTCGCTCACCCCGCCCGGCGGATCCGGCGGCAGCGGTGGCGGAGGCACGACGGGTGGCACGACCGGCGGCACGACCGGCGGATCCAAGCCCACCACCACGCCCGCCACCGGCGTGCCCTCGCCCACCATGCCGCCCGGCGACGTGCCGCCCCCGGGCGGCCACCTCCCCCGCACGGGCGGCGACGGAGCGCGCCTCGTCATCGAGCTCGCCCTCGGCGCGGCGGCCCTCGCGGCCGGCGCGGTCGCGGTCATCGCCGTCCGCACCCGCCGCCGACGCCGCTGATCCCCCGCCCGACCGGACGCCCGCGCTCCCCGAGCGCGGGCATCCGTGCGTCGGGGCGCCGCGGATGCCCTCCGGACAGGCGCGGATCCGACCTCGCCGGAGGAGGAGGAGCGGGGCTAGTGTCGGCGGAGGAGCGATGCCGCTCCGACCCACCAGTCGACGAGGACCACCATGACGACGACGAGCCGGCCGCCGCGCACGGACACCCCCGACCGGCCGCCCCGTCCCCGACGCTCCCGCATGGCCCGCCGCGAGGCCGTGGCCGGCTACCTCTTCATCAGCCCGTGGATCATCGGCTTCCTCGTCTTCACGCTCGGCGCGATGGTCTACAGCCTCGTGGTGTCGTTCAGCGACTACAACCTCGCGACCGACGTGGCCACCCCGGTCGGCACGGCGAACTACGAGCGCCTCTTCACGGATCCGCGCGTCGCGCTGAGCCTCGGCAACACCCTCTTCTACGCCATCCTCGCGGTGCCGTTCGAGGTCTGCCTGGCGCTCCTGCTCGCGATCCTCCTCGCGCGCCTCGGCCGCGCCGCCGGCATCTTCCGCACCCTCTACTACCTGCCGAAGATGACCCCGACGGTCGCCACCGCGAGCGTCTTCCTGCTGCTCCTCAACGGCAACACCGGCGCCGTGAACGAGGGCCTCGAGGCGATCGGCATCGACGGCCCGCAGTGGCTCATCGACCCCGCCTGGGTGAAGCCGTCCATCGTGCTCATGACGCTCTGGGGCGTGAGCGGCACCATGGTGATCTTCCTGGCCGCCCTGAAGGACGTGCCGCGCGAGCTCTACGAGGTCTCCTCGCTCGACGGCGCCGGGCCCGTGCGGCAGTTCTTCGCCATCACCGTGCCGATGATCTCGGGCGCGATCTTCTTCAACGTCGTCGTGCTCACGATCGCGGCGCTGCAGGTCTTCGACCAGGCGTACCTGCTGTTCTGGCGCGACCAGACGAACGCCTCCCCCGACTCGTCGCTGTTCTACGGCGTCTACCTCTTCCAGCAGGCGTTCCGCTCGTTCGACTTCGGCTTCGCGGCCGCGATGGCGTGGCTGCTGTTCGTGATCGTGCTGGTGATCACGCTCGTGCAGGTGCAGCTGAGCAACCGGTTCGTCTACTACGAGGGGGACCGCTGATGGCCGTCACCGACCGCACCCCGGCCACGCCCGCGACGCCGGCCGCCGCCACGGGGGATCCGCGCCTCGCCGCCGCCCTCACGCCGCTGCCGTCGCGGGATCCGTCGCCCGGGCGCCGCGACCCCGACCGAACCCGGCGGGTGCGCTCCCGCATCGGCCGCGCCCTCATCACGGCGCTGCTCGTCGGCTTCGCGCTCCTGTTCCTCTACCCGTTCGCGTGGCTGCTCGCCGCGAGCCTCAAGCCGCGCGGCGAGGTCTTCGACAACACGCTGTGGCCGCGCACGTTCACGCCGCAGAACTACGTCGAGGTGTGGGAGCAGCTGCCGCTCCTCGGCTGGATGGGCAACAGCCTCGCCATCGCCCTGCTCTCCGCGGCGCTCGTGTCGATCTCGAGCGCGCTCGTGGCGTTCGGCTTCGCGTACTTCCGGTTCCCGGGCCGCAGGATCCTCTTCGGCCTGGTGCTCGCGACGATGATGCTGCCGGGCGCCGTCACGATGGTGCCGCAGTTCCTCATCTGGAAGAACCTCGGGCTGATCGGCACGTGGGTCCCGCTGTTCGGCATGAACCTGTTCGGCTCGGCCTTCTACATCTTCCTGCAGCGGCAGTTCTTCCTCGGGCTGCCGCGGGAGCTGTTCGAGGCGGCGCGGCTCGACGGCGCCAGCTACTTCGGGATGTTCCGGCGGATCGCGCTGCCGCTGTCGATCCCGTCGTTCGTCATCATCTTCATCTTCGAGTTCCAGGCGAGCTGGAACAACCTGCAGGCGTCGCTCATCTACCTGAACGCCGGCAGCGTCGAGGGCTTCACGGTGCCGCTCGGCCTCTCCTACGCGATGACCGCGTTCAGCCCCACGAACGGCGGGCAGGGCGACTACCAGCTCGTCATGGTCGCGGCGCTGCTCGTCACCCTGCCGATGCTGCTGCTGTTCGCGTTCGGGCAGCGCTACTTCGTGGAGGGCATCGCGACGCAGGGCCGGAAGGGCTGACGCGGGCCCGCACGCCGCCGACCCCGGTCACGCGCGCGCGATCCGCCTATCGTGGAGGGGTGACCGAGCACGAACCCGACCTCCGCAGCATCTTCACCGCCCTCGCCGACAGCCTCGTGGCCTCCGACATCGTGCAGGCGCTCAACGACCTGGTGGGCGCCTGCGTCGACCACACGTCCGCGACCGAGGGCGGCATCGTCCTCGCCGACCGCGACGGCGTCCTGCACGTCATCGCGTCCACGAGCGAGCGCGCAGCCGACGTGGAGGAGGCCCAGCTCGGCGCGCACGAGGGCCCGTGCCTCGACTGCGTGCGCGACGGCGAGGCGGTCGAGGTGCCCGACCTCGACGACATGCTCCAGGAGTGGCCGGAGTTCGCCCGCATCGCCGAGGACCGCGGCTTCCGCGCCGTGCACGCGACGCCCATGCGCCTGCGCGGTCGCACGCTCGGATCGCTCTGCCTCTTCGCCCCGACCCCGGGCCCGCTGTCGGATCGCGACGCCGCCCTCGTGCAGACGCTCGCCGACGCCGCGACCCTCAGCGTCCTGCAGCAGGACGCCATCCACCGCGGCCAGGCGCTGAGCGACCAGCTGCAGCAGGCGCTCGACAGCCGCGTGGTCATCGAGCAGGCGAAGGGCGCGCTGGCCCACCGCCTGGGCGTCACGCCCGACGAGGCGTTCGCGCACCTGCGGCGCCAGGCGCGCAGCACCGGCCGGCGGATCCACGACGTCGCCGCCGAGGTCGTGCGGCCCGACCGCGGGAGCCGCGCCAGCTGAGCCGAGCGCACGACGGCCGAGCCGGCCGGCGCGGCGGATCAGCTCCCGGTGTCGACGACCTTGAGGCCGACCACGCAGCCCACGAGGCCGAGCAGCAGCAGGACCTTCACGACGCTCGCGGGCTCCTCGCCCGTGACGATGGCGTAGGTCACGGTGAGCGCGGCGCCGATGCCGACCCACACGGCGTACGCGGTGCCGGTGCTGATCTCGCGCATCGCGTAGGCGAGCCCGACCATGCTCAGCACGACGGCGACGCCGAAGACGATCGACGGCCCGAGCTTGGTGAACCCGGCGGACCTGCCGAGGGCGGTGGCCCAGACGGCCTCGAGCACCCCGGACACGATGAGGACGATCCACGACATGGCGACTTCTCCTGGCCAGTCTTGTCGCGTTCCGGGTACTGATCCCTCGTCCGGGAGCGCGGATGAGCGCCCGAGCTCAACGGTACTCGGGCGCCCTGGTCACGGCGTGTGCGGGTCGGCGCCGGGTCAGCGCGCCGCCTGCTCGTACGCCCGCATGGCCGCGGTCTGCGCGTCGCCGAGCGCCTGCTCGGGCGTCTTGTCGCCGAGGAGCGTCGAGGCGACCGCGTTCTGCAGCTCGCTCTGGATCTGCTGCCCCGCCGGCGACCCGCCGATCGAGCGGCCCTCCGACACCACGTCGTAGTACGTCGCGATGGCCTGGTCGATGCCGTCGTCGCCGCTCGGCACGACGTGCGCGTCGCGGACGGCCTGGTCGGCCGCGGGGGATCCCGTGAACAGGCCCGTGTAGATCCCGCCGTTCTCGGCGACCGTGTCGGCGCGCACGTCGCCGGCCGCCTCCCACGACTCCTGGCTCGTGAGGTCGAGCATCCACGCGCACGCGGCGTCCTTGTTCGCGGCGCCCGCGGGGATCACGAACGCGGATCCGCCGGCCACCGCGAAGGGCTCGCCGTCGCGGTCGCGGAACGGCACGGCCGAGATGTCGATGTCGTCGCGGTACGGCGCGACCACGTTGAGGTACCACTGGGCGTCGACCTGCGCGCCGACCTGGTCCTTCACGAACTGGTTGCCGTCGCCGAACGTGTCGAACGCGTCGCTGAAGCTCTTGCCCTTCGCGTACCCGCCCTGCGCGTCGGACAGCCGCTTGAGGAACTCGAGGCCGGGCAGGTTGGCCTCGTCGTCGAGCGTGGGCTTGCCCTCGTCGTCGACGAGCTGGCCGCCGAAGCCGAGCATCCAGAGCGCGGCCTGGCTGGTGGGCACGGCGTCGAGGCCCAGCACGGCGGGGTCGCCGCCGGACTCCCGGTAGACCTTCCCGACGGCCTCGAGCAGCTGGTCGGGCTTCGACGTGTCGAACTGGTCGGCCGTGACACCGGCCGCGCCGAGCACGCGCTCGTTGAGCATGATCGCCGGCGGCTGGAAGAACTGCGGCACCGCCCAGATGGCGTCGTCGTAGCGGATGTCGTTGGTGACGGACTCGTAGAAGCGCTCCTCCGGGTCCACGTCGTGGACGGCGTAGCACTCGTCGAGCGGGAGGATCAGGTCCTGGGCCGCGTAGGTCGCCACGAACTGGCGGTCCATCTGCACCACGTCGGGGGTCTGGCCGCTCGCGACGCGGGTCGTGAACTTCTGCGCGTCGAACGCGGTGGAGTCGAGGTCGACCTCGACGTCGCCGAGCGCGTCGGCCGCGTGCGCCAGGCGGGCCTCGCCCACGTCGTCCGCGCCGTCGAACGCCCAGGCCTTCAGCGTGCCGGTGGCCTCCGTCGTGAAGGAGGCGTCGGCCGCGCCGGTGCCGCCGGATCCGCATCCCGCGAGCAGCGTGACCGTGGCCGCCGCCGCGACGACGGCGAGCGTCCTGTGTGTCCTGGTCATGTGGATCCCTCCGAGAGCACGGCGGGCGTCATCGCCCGCTCCTCGAACGTACGCCGCTTCTCCTCCGGCGGGCCGGCGGGGGGCTCCGTCGCGCGGCCGACCGGCCGGGCGCCGCCGCGTCAGGCCAGCAGCAGCGCGACCATCGCGTCGCGGGCCCGGGCGCCCTCGGGGATCGGCATGAGCGCGTAGACGTGCAGGAGGTCCGGCTCCACGTGGATCCGCACCGGGTGCCCGGCCGCGGCCGCCTTCCGCTCGAGGGCGCGCGCGTCGGCGAAGAGGATGTCGTGCGTGCCCGTGAAGACCGTGATGCGGCCGAGGCCCGCGAGCGATCCGCGGAGCGGGCTGACCCGCGGATCCTCCACCGGCAGCTCCCCGCGCCACGACTCCACGGCGGCGCGCATGCCGTCGACCGCGAGCCACGGGTCCGTGGGCTGGATGCGCGCGATGAGCGGATCCGAGAACGTCAGGTCGAGCGCGGGCGACAGGAGCACGACGTCGCGCGGCGCGGGCACCCCGCGGTCGCGGAGCGCCATCGCGGTCGACAGCGCGATCTGCCCGCCGGCCGAGTCGCCCATCAGCGTGATGCCGTCTGCGCCGACCTCGGCGACGAGCGCCTCCGCGAGGTCCGCCGTGCGCGCGACGACGTCCGCCGCCGTGCCGGTGGGCACGAGCGGGTAGATGGGCACCGTGAAGGTCGTGCCGGTGCGGCGGGCGAGCCCGGCGACGAGCCACCAGTGGAACGGCGAGATCTCGTGGGTCCACCCGCCGCCGTGCGCGTACAGGGCGCGGCGGCGGGTGGCCGGGCCCGCCGGCGCGACCTCGTAGACGTGCCAGCCGCGCTCCACCCGCGCGGTGACGCGCACCCCGCGGAGGAGCGGCGGGGGCGCGAACCCGCCCGGCCGCAGCACCCGCCGGGCGGCCCGGCGCATGGTGCGGTCGGGCGACGCGAACTCGCCCTGCCCGCCGACCAGCCGGATGACGGGCGGGACGAGGCGGGTCAGCAGGCTGCGGCGGGTGCGCGTCATGGCGGGGCGGGCCGGGATCCGGTCAGCTGGCCAGGCTGTACCACTTGGAGACGAGGTGGTCGGCCTCCACGCGGCGGATGGTGCCGGAGTGCGAGCGGAGCACGATGCTCGAGGTGCGGATCATGCCGCGGTGGCGCGTGACGCCCGCGACGAGCGCGCCGTCGGTGACGCCGGTCGCGACGAAGTACGCGTTGTCGCCCGTGACGAGGTCGTCCTGGTCGAGGACGCGGTCGAGGTCGTGGCCCGCGTCGACGGCCCGCTGCCGCTCGGCGTCGTCCTTGGGCGCGAGGCGGGAGAGGAGCACGCCGCCGAGCGCCTTGATGGCGCACGCCGTGATGATGCCCTCCGGCGTGCCGCCGATGCCGACGCACATGTCGATGCGCGAGTCGGGGCGGGCCGCGTTGATGCCGCCCGCCACGTCGCCGTCGAGCAGGAGGCGGGTGGAGGCGCCGGACGCGCGGATCTGCGCGATGAGGTCGGCGTGCCGTGGCCGGTCGAGCACGGCCACCTGCATGTCCTCGACCGCGAGGCCCTTGGCCTCGGCGAGCGCGCGGATGTTGTCGCCGATGGGGCGGTCGAGGTCGACGACGCCGCGGCCCTCGGGACCGGTGACGAGCTTGTCCATGTAGAAGACGGCCGACGGGTCGAACATGCTGCCGCGGTCGCTCACCGCGATGACGGAGAGGGCGTTCATGCGGCCGGCGGCGGTGAGGCTCGTGCCGTCGATGGGATCCACCGCGATGTCGCACGCGGGGCCGAAGCCGTTGCCGACGTGCTCCCCGTTGAAGAGCATCGGCGCCTCGTCCTTCTCGCCCTCGCCGATGACGACGAGCCCGTCGAAGGCGACGGTGCCGAGGAACTTGCGCATCGCGTCGACCGCGGCGCCGTCGGCGGCGTTCTTGTCGCCCTTGCCGATGAAGGGGGCGGAGCGGATGGCCGCGGCCTCGGTGGCCCGCACGAGCTCCATCCCGAGGTTGCGATCCGGATTCGAGTAGTTCTCCTCGGTCATGGTGGGGTCCTCCCGGTAGAGACGTGCGCGGGCGGCTCCGTCGACTCCGCAGGTGCGTCCCTACGATCCTACGGCGGGGGTGCGGGCCTTCCAGCTGCCGCCGGCGACGTACCGGACCATCACGTTGAGCGTCGCGACGAACGGCACGGCGAACAGGGCGCCCGCGACGCCGCCCACGTAGGAGCCCGCGGCGACCGCGAGCACGACCGCGAGCGGGTGCACGTGCACGGCCCCGCCCATCACGAGCGGCTGCAGCACGTGCGACTCGAGCAGGTGCACGCCGATGACGGCGACCAGCATGATGACCGCCTGGAGCGGCCCCACGAACACGAGCGCGATGACGACCGCGAACGCGCCCGAGACGATGGCGCCGACCACGGGGATGAACGACGCGAGGAACACGACCACGGCGATGGGGATGGCGAGCGGGAGGCCGAGGATCCACGCGGCGATGCCGATGCCGACCGCGTTGCCGGCGGCGACGAAGATCTGCACGCGCGTGAACGCGGAGAGCGTGCCCCAGCCCGCGCGGCCGGCGCCGTCGATCGCGGGACGCGCGCGCCGCGGGATGACGGAGACGACGAACCGCCAGATGCCGCGCCCGTCGATGAGCACGATGACGATGGTGAAGAACGCGAGCAGCGCGCCCGTGACGAGGTGGCCGACGCCGAGCCCCGCGTCGAGCGCCCCGGTGAGCAGGGCCTCGCGGCTGCTCTCGAGGGCCTTCCCGGCGGACGCGAGCAGCGCGTCGTAGTCGGCCGGCACGACGTTGAAGGGCGGCTGCGCGAGCAGGTCGCGCACGTCCTCGAAGCGGGCCATGGCCTCGCGCTGCAGGGTGGGGATGCCCGTGCGGATCTGCGTGACGACCAGCAGCACGAGCCCGGCGATGACCACCGCGGTCGCGAGCAGCGTGGACGTGATGGCGAGCCACGCCGGCCAGCGCCGCCGGCGCAGCGCCGCGACGAGCGGCTGCAGCAGCGCGCAGACGAGGAGGCCGATGAGGAACGGGACGACCACCTCCTTGAGCGAGACGAGGATCCACACGGCCGCGGCCACCGCGATGCCGATGACCACCAGGCGCCACGACCACTCGGAGGCGAGGAGGACCCCGGGCGTGACCCCGCGCGCGGCGGCCCGGCCGGCGTGCGGCACGGGATCCGACAGCGGGGCGGAGGCGCCCGGCGAGGGCTCGACGTCGTGGGACATGGCGGTGCTCCGATCTCGAAACGCGGGAGGAGCGCCCCCCGATGCGAGGTGAGCCCGGCGCCCATCATGGCCGGACCCGACGGAGGCGCGGGCGGCGGTGCCTGGTGCGTGTGCACGAGGATCCTCCGCGCGGCTGTGCGGGAGGCGTGGGCGAGCACGTGAAGGGCGGGCCGCGTAGCTGCCTTCCTCCGGTGACCCGACGTCGACGGCATGTCGAGATGACCGCCGGGGACGACGAAGGGCCCCGGTCTCCCGGGGCCCTTCGCGCGGATCGGGGGCGTCGCGCGAGGCGAGCCGCCGGGATCCTGCTGGCGGTGGCGGTGGGATTTGAACCCACGGTGGAGTCTCCCCCACACACGCTTTCGAGGCGTGCTCCTTAGGCCGCTCGGACACGCCACCGGGATCGAGTGTAGTACAGGCCCGGGGCGGGATCGCACGGGCCGGGCGGCGGCGGATCAGCGCACGGACGCGAGCGCGCGCACCGTCACGGGCAGCTCGACAGGCACCGGCGTCGCGACGTCGACCACGCGGATCCCGCGCACCTCGACGACCGCCGGCACGGGCACCGCGATGAGGTCGCCGGCCGCGACGTCGGCGGGCAGGCGCACGAGCGTGCCGCCGACCACCGCGGGCCGCGCGGCCGCGGTGGACGCGCGCCCGATCAGCCGCACCTCCGACCAGGTGCAGGCGAGGCCCGCGATGTCCGCGTCGAGGAGCAGGGCGCGCGGGGCGTCGGCGGTCGCGGGCGCGACGGCGAGGATCCGCAGGACGACCGCGGAGGCCGACGCGGTGCGCGACGCGCGGCCGCCGCTGCCGCGCTCGACCACCGGGCCGGTGACGGTGCAGGGCGTGCCGCGCTCGCCGGCGAGCGCGACGAGGGAGACGTCGCCGACCCGCAGGTCGGTCGTGGTGGCGACGGTGCCGGCGGGCCAGAGGGCGGCGGCGAGCGGATCCGGGATGCTGCGGCGGAGCGACGGGAGGATCGCGGTGAGGGTCATGGCTGCAGGTCTACCCCCGCGCAGCACGGCCCGCGCCCGCCCTCACGGAAGCCGTGCGCGCAGGGCGGCGACCCTCACGCGATCCGCACGGCGGCCGGACGATGCGCGTGCCGCATCGCCCGAGCGGGCATGCTCGAGGGGACCCGTCCGCCACGTCCCGAAGGAGACCCGTGCCCGAGAACCGCGACCCCGCCCTGCCCTGGCTCCTCTTCGACATCGGCGGCGTGCTCATCACGCGGCCGGACGACATCGGCGCGCTGGCCCGCGCGCTGGATCCCGCGGGCGTCGCCGGCGAGGACGCGGAACGGCGCGTCCGCGGGGCCTTCGACGCGCACCGGGAGCCGTACGACCGCGGCGGGAGCGCCCGGGGGTTCTGGGACGCGGTCGCCGCGGACGTCGACGCCGCCACCCCCTCCGAGGACGGCCTCCGGGAGCTGGTCGCCATCGAGCAGCGCCGCTGGGCCTCGCCCGACGACGAGGTCCTCGCCGCGCTCGACCGCGCCATCGCGGCGGGCTACCGGCTCGCCGTGCTGAGCAACGCGCCGCACGATCTCGCCGACGTGCTCGAGGACCCCGACGGCTGGGGCGCGCGCTTCGACCACGTCATGACGAGCGCGCGGCTCGGCATGGCCAAGCCCGACGCGGACGTGTGGCCCGTCGCGGCGGAGCGCCTGGGGAGCCCGGCCGAGCGGATCCTCTTCGTCGACGACAAGACCGGCAACGTCGAGGCCGCCCGCCGCGCGGGGTTGCGCGCGCACGTGTGGGAGGGCCTCCGCACGCTCGACCGGATCCTCGCCGGCGAGCTCGACTGACCCGGCCGTCGGCGCGGCGGTGCGCCGGCTAGGACCGGTCGCGCGACCCCAGCGTGATCCGCCCGGCCACGATGCCCGCCGCGACCTCCGGCATCGCCGTGCTGGTGCTGCGGGCCTCGCGGCGGATGAGCCGGAACGCGGCGTCCATGTCGACGCCGTGCATGTGCGCGACGACGCCCTTGGCCTGCTCGATGACCACGCGGCTGTCGAGCGCGTGCCGGAGCTGGTCGCGCACGACGCTGCTGTCGCGGATCGTCCGCTCCTGCAGCACGCTGATGGTCGCCACGTCGGCGAGCGCCTGCGCCGCGATCGCGTCGGCCTCGTTGAGCACGCCCTCGTGCTCGCGGAAGAGGTTGAGGGATCCGATGACCTGGCCGCGCAGCCGCAGCGGGATCGCGCGCACCGACACGTACCCGGCCCCCGCCGCCTGCGCCGCGAAGGCCGGCCAGCGGTCGGCGATCGCGCGCACGTCGGCCACGGACACGACCTGGCCGGTGGTGACCGCCTCGACGCACGGACCCTCGCCGACCTCGAGCTGCATCAGCCCGACCAGCCGGCTCTTCTCGCTCGTGGAGGCGACGACCTCCAGGTGCGCGTCGTCGGGCCCGATGATGATGCCCGCCGCGCTCGCGTCGAACAGCAGCGTGGCCTGGTCGACCAGCGTCTGGAGCAGCTCGAGCACGTCGAAGTCGCTCACGAGCGAGTCGGCGAGGCTCACGAACGTGTGGACGAGCAGCTCTTCCCGCGTCTCGGGCATCGGCGTGGTTCCTCTGGGTCTCTCGGGTGGTCGGTGATCGGTGGGCCGCGTCAGCGGTCCGGGGTGAAGTCGAGCGTGCGGCCCACGACGTCCTCGGCCACGTCCCGCAGCGGGCGTCCCGTGGCGAAGGCGTGGCCGCGGAGCACCAGGAGCGCATCCGCCGGGGGGATCCCCATCTGCGCGACGACCATCCCGGTGGCCTGGTGCACCTCGCGGCGCGAGTACCGGCCCACCCACTCCCCATTTTCCTCCTGCGAGGCATCCGCAGCCAGCAGAGCGCGGCGGAGGATCTGGCGGGCGACGATCCGGGACAGGGTCGTCGCGTCCGTCACCTCCCGGTCGGAGATGTCGCGGGCGGTGCGGGAGTAGAGGTCGACCGCGCCCAGGCTGAGCCCCGCGAAGACGAGCGGGAACGCGAAGACGGCACCGGCGCCGCTCTCGTGCATGGCCCGGCGCGCGAGCGGCCACGACGTGCCGCCGGATCCCTGCATGTCGGGCTCGAGGACGGGACGGCGCGTGACGAGCGCCTCCCAGCACGGGCCCTCCCCGAGGTCGAGCTGGATCTCGTCGAGCCGGCCCGCGTGGTCGTCCGAGGCGCAGACGGTCTCGCTGCCGAGCGGGTCCCCGAGGGTGGAGACGGCCGCGCCGCTCACGCCGAACGCGGCGACGAGGGGGCCGCACAGGTCGGATCCGACCGCCGTCGCGTGCTCGAGCGCCCGCGCCGCCTCGGCCACGGCCCCGCGGCTAGGCACGGGCCGACGCACGAGGGGGGATGACCATGAGCATGGGAGCCTCCAAGGCCCGAACAGTGCGCGAGGTGGGACGCGGAGCGCAGGGACCGGGTGTCGACCGCTACGCCACCCTATCCTCGCCGGGACCCGGCGGCGACGGCCACCGGCGACGGGTCGTGACCCGGGCGGGCGTCCGCGGAGAATGGATCCATGACGCATCCCGACGCTCCCGCCGCCCGACCCGACGCCGACCGGTCGGAGGCGGCGGGATCCGTCACCGTCGGGATCCTCGGCGCCGGCAAGGTCGGCACGGTGCTCGCCCGCCGCGCGATCGCCGCCGGGCACCCGGTGCTCATCTCGGGCTCGGGGGAACCGTCGCGCATCGCCCTCATCGTCGACGTGCTCGCGCCCGGCGCCGTCGCCACCACCTCGGCCGACGCGGCCGCCCGCGCCGACGTCGTGATCCTCGCCCTCCCCCTCGGCAAGCTGCCCTCCGTGCCCGTCGCGGAGCTGCGCGGCAAGCTCGTGGTCGACGCCATGAACTACTGGTGGGAGGTCGACGGCCACCGCGACGACCTCGCACACCCCGCCTCCTCCACGAGCGAGCTGGTGCAGGACTCCCTCCCCGGCTCCACCGTCGTCAAGGCCTTCAACCACATGGGGTACCACGACCTCGACGAGGGGCCGCGGCCCGCCGGCGAGCCGGGCCGCAAGGGCATCGCGGTCGCGGGCGACGACGACGCGGCCCGGGCGACCGTCGCAGCCCTCGTGGACGCGTTCGGCTTCGACCCCGTCGACATCGGCCCGCTGAGCGCCGGCCGCGTGCTGGAGCCCGGCCGCTCGCTCTTCGGCGTGAACGTGGACGCGGAGGAGATCCGCCGCCTGGTCGCGCTCGAGTCGGCGGACGCGCGGCCCGACGCCGCGCCCGCCGCGTAGCGCCGGCGGATGGACATCGGCGGATCCCTCGGCGAGATCACCCTCCAGGTCGCGCTGCTCATGCTGCTGGCGGCGCTCGCGGCCGGCTGGATCGACGCGGTCGTGGGCGGCGGCGGCCTGCTGCAGCTGCCGGCGCTGCTGCTGGTGCCGGGGATCACGCCCGTGGAGGCGCTCGCGACCAACAAGCTCGCGTCGCTCTTCGGCACCACGACGAGCGCCGTGACCTGGTACCGGCGCACGCACCCGGACCTCCGCACCGCCCTGCCCATGGCCGCGGTCGCGCTGGCCGGCAGCTACGGCGGGGCGAGCCTCGCGGCGCTGCTGCCCGCCTCGGTGTTCAAGCCGCTCGTGGTGGTCGCGCTCGTGATCGTGGCCGTCGTGACCATCGCCCGCCCGCGCCTCGGCGACGTGGCCGCGCTCCGCCACACGGGCCGGAAGCACCACGGGATCGCGGCGCTGCTCGGCGTCGTGATCGGCTTCTACGACGGGCTCATCGGACCCGGCACGGGCACGTTCCTGATCATCGCGCTCATCACCGCGCTCGGCTACGACTTCGTGCTCGCGAGCGCCAAGGCCAAGATCGTGAACGTCGCGACGAACCTCGGCGCCCTCGCCTTCTTCATCCCGCAGGGCCACGTGCTCTGGGCGCTCGCGCTCGGGATGGGCGTCGCGAACATGGTCGGCGGCTACGCGGGATCCCGCATGGCCGTGGCCCGCGGCAGCCGCTTCATCCGCATCGCGTTCATCGTGGTGGTGGCGGTGCTCATCGTGAAGGTGGGGTCGGACGTGGTGGCGGAATGGGCTGCGTGACCCGTCACCCGCGGCGGGCTCAGCCCGGCAGGCCCTCGCGGGCGTGCACGCGGTAGCTCGCGTAGTAGGAGACGGCCACCACCGCGAAGGCGACCGCGGCGAGCGCCTCGCAGATCCGGCCCGCCACCGGGATGTCGACGAGCACGACCGCGATGACGGCGGCGAGCAGGGCGAGCACGCCCCACACCACAGCGAGCCGGGCGCAGCGCTTCGCGGGGCCGGGCTGGAGCCAGGGGGATCGGGTCGCCATGCCCTCCACGCTACGGGCGCCGGTCGGCGCGCCCGGACCGGTCCGGGCCCCAGTAGGGGGCACGTCACGCGGCCCGACGATGACGATCCGGTCACGGGCCTGTCCGGCGGGGGTGCGCGCGTGCGAGGGTCGGGCATGCCCCGCTCCCCGCGCCCCTCCCGCGTCGTCGGCCTGGTCGCCGTGGCCCTGCTCGCCGCCGCGCCGCTCAGCTCCTGCAGCGCCGCCGCCTTCGCGTGCAGCGATGTCGGCTACCGGAACACGCTGGACGTCCGGGTCGTCGGATCCGAGGAGGCCGTCGCCCGGGTCGCCCTCGTGCGCATGTGCGACGAGGACGGCTGCTCCGGCACGCTCGAGCAGTCCGGCCCGTCGGCGGATCCCGAGGCCGCCCTGCCCGAGCACACCGCCACCGCCACCGGCCCCGGCCGCTGGACGGTCGAGCGCGGCATGACCACACCGGCAGAGGCGACCTTCACCGCGCTCGCGGCCGACGGCACCGTGAAGACCGCGGGCACGGTCGACCTCGCGCTCGCGGGCTGACGCCCTCCCCGCGGGCGCGACCGGCTCCCGCTCCGGGACGCCGTGGAGCTCGCGATCCCCGACGGGACCGCCTCGCCGCGCCCCCGCGTAGGAGTGTCGTGAGGTTCCCCGCGGCGCCGTGAGGGAACCGTATGGATGCGTGAGGACGCCCGCGCGCGAGGTGTCTAGTGGTCCTCCGTGCCCCGCCGGGCACCCGCGTCCGACCGGCCGCGGCACCCCTCACCGGAGGATCCCCGTGCTCGACCTCGTGTACATCGCAGGCGCCATCGTCCTGTTCGCCCTCGTCGGCCTCGTCGCCCGGGGGGTGGAGAAGCTGTGATCACCTCGTTCGCCGACGCGGCCGGCCTCGCCGCCGCCGTGCTCGGCATCGCGTCCGTCGTGTACCTCGTGTACGCCCTGATCCGCCCCGAGCGGTTCTGATGGAGGCGCTCGCCGGCATCCTCCAGGTCGCCACCGTCGTCCTGGTCCTCGTCCTCGTCCACCGCCCGCTGGGCGACCTCATGGCGCGCATGTACGAGTCGCGCCACGACCTGCGCGTCGAGCGCGGCATCTACCGCCTCATCGGCGTGGATCCCCGCTCCGAGCAGACCTGGCCCGCCTACCTCCGCGCGGTGCTCGCGTTCTCGCTCACCGGCGTCCTCGTCGTCTACGCGATGCAGCGCCTCCAGGCGTCCCTCCCCTACGCGCTCGGCCTCCCCGCCGTGCCCGAGGGCATCTCCTTCAACACGGCCGTCTCGTTCGTCACCAACACGAACTGGCAGTCGTACTCGCCCGAGGCGACCATGGGCTACACCGTCCAGCTCGCCGGGCTCGCGGTGCAGAACTTCGTCTCGGCGGCGGTCGGCATCGCGGTGGCCATCGCGCTCGTCCGCGGCTTCGCCCGCACGCGCAGCGGCACCATCGGCAACCTCTGGGTCGACCTGATCCGCGGGTCGCTCCGCCTGCTCCTGCCCCTCTCGCTCGTCACCGCGGTGGTCCTCATCGCGGGCGGCGTGATCCAGAACTTCGCCGGGTTCCAGGAGGTGCAGACCCTCGCGGGCGGCACGCAGACCATCCCGGGCGGGCCGGTGGCCTCGCAGGAGGCGATCAAGATGCTCGGCACGAACGGCGGCGGATTCTTCAACGCGAACTCCGCGCACCCGTTCGAGGACCCGACCGCCTGGACGAGCGCGTTCCAGGTGCTCCTGATGCTCGTGATCCCGTTCTCGCTCCCCCGCACCTTCGGGAAGATGGTCGGCGACACCCGCCAGGGCACCGCGATCGCGGCCGTCATGGCCACGATCTTCCTGGCCTCCTTCACAGCCCTCACGCTCTTCGAGCTGCAGGGTGCGGGCACGGCCCCGATGGCCGCGGGCGGCGCGATGGAGGGCAAGGAGCAGCGCTTCGGCATCGTGCTCTCGACGCTGTTCGGATCCACCTCGACGCTCACCTCGACGGGTGCCGTCAACTCGATGCACGACTCGTACACGGCGCTCGGCGGCATGATGCCGATGCTCAACATGATGCTCGGCGAGGTCGCCCCCGGCGGCGTCGGATCCGGCCTCTACGGCATGCTCGTGCTCGCCGTGATCGCGGTGTTCGTCGCGGGCCTGCTCGTCGGCCGGACGCCCGAGTACCTCGGCAAGAAGATCGGGCCGCGCGAGATCAAGCTCGCGAGCCTCTACATCCTCGTCACGCCGATCCTGGTGCTCGTCGGCACCGCGCTGAGCTTCGCGATCCCCGCGGTGCGCGCGGACGTCGAGGGCACCTCGATCCTCAACGGCGGCCTGCACGGGCTCTCCGAGGTGGTCTACGCGTTCACGTCGGCGTCCAACAACAACGGGTCCGCGTTCGCCGGCCTCACCGCCTCGACGCCGTGGTTCAACACGGCGCTCGGCGTCGCGATGCTGCTCGGCCGCTTCGTGCCGATCGTGCTCGTGCTGGCGCTCGCCGGATCCCTCGCGGCGCAGGACCGCATCCCCTCCACGGCGGGGACCCTGCCCACCCACCGGCCGCAGTTCGTCGGCCTCCTCATCGGGGTGACGGTCATCGTGACCGCTCTCACCTACTTCCCCGTTCTCGCGCTGGGTCCCCTGGCGGAAGGGCTGCAGTCATGACCACCATCACCCCCGAGGCCGGCTCCGCGCCGGCGGCCGTCCCGTCGGATCCGTCCGAGCCGAAGCCGTCGCGCGCCCGCGCCATCGACGCCCGGCAGCTCGCCGAGGCGCTCCCCGGCGCGTTCCGGAAGCTCGACCCGCGCCTCATGTGGAAGAACCCGGTGATGCTGATCGTCGAGGTCGGCGCCGCGTTCACCACCGTGCTCGCGATCGCCGAGCCCTTCACGGGCGGCCCCGGATCCTCCGGCGGCAGCGCCGTGCCCGCGACCTTCACGGCCGGGATCGCCCTGTGGCTCTGGCTCACCGTCGTCTTCGCGAACCTCGCGGAGTCGGTGGCCGAGGGCCGTGGCAAGGCGCAGGCCGACAGCCTGCGGAAGACCCGCACGAGCACCATGGCACACGTCGTCGCGTCCTACGACCAGGCCGCGGATCCGGGCGCCGAGCGCACGGCGCTCCGCGAGGTGTCGAGCGCCGACCTCACGCTCGGCGACATGGTCGTCGTGGTCGCCGGGGAGTCGATCCCGGGCGACGGCGACGTCGTGTGGGGCATCGCCTCCATCGACGAGTCGGCCATCACGGGCGAGTCCGCCCCGGTGGTCCGCGAGTCCGGCGGTGACCGCAGCGCCGTCACGGGCGGCACGCGGGTGCTGAGCGACCGGATCGTGGTGCGCATCACCTCGAAGCCCGGCGAGACGTTCGTCGACCGCATGATCGGCCTCGTCGAGGGCGCGTCGCGCCAGCGCACGCCGAACGAGATCGCGCTGAACATCCTGCTGGCGAGCCTCACGATCGTCTTCGTGGTCGTGGCCCTCACGCTCAACCCCATCGCCTCCTACTCGGCGGCGACCGTGAGCGTGCCGGTGCTCATCGCGCTGCTCGTCTGCCTGATCCCGACCACCATCGGCGCGCTGCTGTCCGCCATCGGCATCGCCGGCATGGACCGGCTCGTGCAGCGCAACGTGCTCGCGATGTCGGGCCGCGCGGTCGAGGCCGCCGGCGACGTCACCACGCTGCTGCTCGACAAGACCGGCACCATCACCTACGGCAACCGCCGGGCCAGCGAGCTGATCCCGGTGGGCGGCGTCACGGGCGAGGAGCTCGCCCGCGCCGCGGCCATGTCGTCGCTCGCGGACCCGACGCCGGAGGGATCCAGCGTCGTCGACCTCGCCGTCGCGCAGGGCGTGGACACCGCGACGCTGCCGCGCGGGGTGGACGTGCCGTTCACCGCGCAGACCCGCATGTCGGGCGTCGACCTGCCCGACGGGCGCATCGTCCGGAAGGGCGCGTCGTCGGCCGTGTTCGCGTGGCTCGAGGAAGGCGGCCGCGCGCTGCCGATGCTGGTCCGCGACGAGCTCACCTCGACCGTCGAGGCCGTCTCGAACTCCGGCGGCACCCCGCTGGTCGTCGCGACCAAGGACGCCGACGGATCCGGCCGCGTGCTCGGCGTCGTGCACCTCAAGGACGTCGTGAAGGACGGCCTGAAGGAGCGGTTCGCGGAGCTGCGGGCGATGGGGATCCGCACGGTGATGATCACGGGCGACAACCCGCTCACCGCCCGCGCCATCGCCGCCGAGGCCGGGGTGGACGACCACCTCGCCGAGGCGACGCCCGAGGACAAGCTCGCGCTCATCCGCAAGGAGCAGGAGGGCGGCCGGCTGGTCGCCATGACCGGCGACGGCACCAACGACGCGCCCGCGCTCGCGCAGGCCGACGTGGGCGTCGCGATGAACACGGGCACGTCGGCCGCGAAGGAGGCCGGCAACATGGTCGACCTCGACTCCGACCCGACCAAGCTCATCGACATCGTCCGCATCGGCAAGCAGCTGCTCATCACCCGCGGCGCGCTCACCACGTTCTCCATCGCCAACGACATCGCCAAGTACTTCGCGATCATCCCCGCCATGTTCACGGGCGTCTTCCCGCAGCTCGCGGTGCTCAACGTGATGCAGCTGCACTCTCCGGCGTCCGCGATCCTCTCGGCGATCGTGTTCAACGCGCTGATCATCGTGGTGCTCATCCCGCTGGCCCTCAAGGGCGTGAAGTACCGGCCGCTCAGCGCCTCCAAGGTGCTCAGCCGGAACCTGCTCGTCTACGGGGTCGGCGGCGTCGTCGCGCCCTTCGTCGGCATCAAGCTCGTCGACCTCGTCGTCAGCCTGATCCCCGGCTTCTGATCCCGCACCGCTCCCCGCACGCCCCACCCAGACAAGGAACCCCATGCCCTCCCCCCGCCAGTCCCTCCGCACCGCCGGCGTCGCCGTCCGCGCGATGGCCGTCCTCACCGTGATCCTCGGCGTCGGCTACACGGCCGTCGTCACGGGCATCGGCCAGCTCGCGCTCCCCGCGCAGGCGGACGGCTCGCTCGCCACCGCCGACGGGGAGGTCGTCGGATCCTCGCTCATCGGCCAGTCCTTCACGGACGCCGACGGCGCCGCGTCACCTGGGTGGTTCCAGTCCCGGCCGTCGGCCGCGGGCGACGGCTACGACGCGTCCGCGTCCAGCGGCAGCAACCTCGGCCCCGAGAACGAGGACCTCATCGCCTCGATCGAGGAGCGGAGGGCTGCGATCGCCGCCTCCGACGGCGTGGATCCGCAGACGATCCCGGCCGACGCGCTCACCGCGTCGGCCTCCGGGCTCGATCCGCACATCAGCCCGGAATACGCTCGACTCCAGGTGGCGCGCGTGGCCTCGGCCCGGGGGATCCCGGTGCAGGAGGTCGAGCGCCTCGTCGACCAGCACGTGCAGGGGCGCGACCTCGGCTACCTCGGCGAGCCGACCGTGAACGTGCTCCAGCTGAACATCGCGCTCGCCGGCCTCGGCGGCTGACGCCCGCACCACGCGGGCAAGGAAGAGGAGACATGAAGCGCGGTCGACTGCGGGTGCTGCTGGGAGCGGCGCCGGGCGTGGGCAAGACCTACGCGATGCTCGAGGAGGGCAGGCGGCTGCGCGACGAGGGCGCGGACGTGGTGGTCGCGGTCGTGGAGACCCACGGCCGCGCCGCCACCGCGGCCATGCTCGAGGGGCTGGAGATCCTGCCCCGCCGCGAGGTGTCGCACCGCGGGGTGGAGATCACCGACCTCGACGTCGACGCGGTCATCGCCCGCCGGCCGGCCATCGCGCTGGTCGACGAGCTCGCCCACACGAACGCCCCCGGCGGCCGCAGCGAGAAGCGCTGGCAGGACGTCGACCTGATCCGCGACGCCGGCATCGACGTGATCTCCACCGTCAACATCCAGCACATCGCGTCGCTCAACGACGTGGTCGAGAAGATCACGGGCGTGCCGCAGCGCGAGACGATCCCCGACCGCGTGCTCCGCGAGGCCCACCAGATCGAGGTGATCGACCTCGCGCCCGAGGCCCTGCGCGACCGGCTCGCCGGCGGGCGCGTGTACCCGGCCGAGCGGATCGACGCGGCCCTCTCCCACTACTTCCGGCTCGGGAACCTCACGGCCCTCCGCGAGCTCGCGCTCCTCTGGCTCGCCGACGAGGTCGACACCGCGCTCGCCGCCTACCGCGACGAGAAGGGGATCGACGCGCGGTGGGAGGCCCGCGAGCGCGTGGTCGTGGCGCTCACCGGCGGCGCCGAGGGCGAGACGCTGCTGCGGCGCGGCGCCCGGATCGCGGCCCGCTCGGCCGGCGGGGAGCTCCTCGCCGTGCACGTCTCCAGCCAGAACGGCCTCCGCTCCGGCAGCCCGGAGGCGCTCGCCCGCCAGCGCGCGCTCGTCGACTCGCTGGGCGGCAGCTACCACCAGGTCGTCGGCGACGACATCCCGCGCGCGCTCGTGGAGTTCGCCCGCGCCTCCAACGCGACGCAGCTCGTGCTCGGCGTCAGCCGCCGCAGCCGCCTGGCCGCCGCGACCACCGGGCCGGGGATCGGCGCCACCGTGATCCGCGAGTCCGGCGACATCGACGTGCACATCGTCACGCACGCGGCGGCGGGCGGGCGCTTCCGGCTCCCGCGCATCCGCGGCGGCGCCCTCAGCATGCGGCGCCGGGTGATGGGCGCCCTCCTCGCGCTCGTCGGCGGCCCGCTGCTCACCTGGCTCCTCTCGGCGACGCGCTCGGAGGACTCCATCACGAGCGACGTGCTCTCGTACCAGCTGCTCGTGGTGCTGGTCGCGCTCGTCGGCGGGATCTGGCCGGCCCTGTTCGCGGCCGTGCTCTCCGGGATCACGCTCGACTACTTCTTCATCGACCCGCTCTACACGATCACCGTCGACGAGCCGCTGCACCTGCTCGCGCTCGTGCTCTACGTCGTCATCGCGCTGCTCGTCAGCTGGATCGTCGACCAGGCTGCACGCCGCACCCGCCTCGCCCGCCGCGCGGCCGCCGAGGCGGAGCTGCTCGCGACGGTGTCCGGATCCGTGCTCCGCGGCGAGGGCGCCGTGCACGCGCTCGTCAGCCGCACCCGCGAGGCGTTCGGCCTGCAGGGCGTGAAGCTCGCGGACCGCGACGCGACCATCGCGTGGGACGGCGTCGTCACCGGCGCGGCCGCGACCGACGTGCCCGTGGGGTCCCGCGCCGTGCTCACCCTCTACGGCGACGACCTCGAGGCGTCCGGCCGCCGCCTGCTCCGCGTCATCGCCGCGCAGCTCGACGCCGCGCTCGAGCACCGCGACCTCTCCGACACGGCCCGCGAGGTCGGCCCGCTCGCCCAGACCGACCGCGTGCGCACGGCCCTCCTCTCGGCCGTCAGCCACGACCTCCGGCGACCGCTCAGCGCCGCGACCGCGGCCGTCACCGCGCTCCGCTCCCCCGACATGCGCTGGGCCGAGGGCGACCGCGACGAGCTCCTGGCCACCGCCGAGGAGAGCCTCGGCACGCTCGCCGACCTCGTCACCGACCTCCTCGACGTCAGCCGCGTGCAGGCGGGCGTCCTCGGCGTGCGGCTGATGGACGTCGACCTCGACGACGTCGTGCTCGCCGCCCTCGACGAACTGGACCTCGGACCCGCCGACGCCGTTCTGGACCTCGCGCCGGACCTTCCCGGCGCAGTGGCGGATCCCGGCCTCCTGCAGCGCGTGGTCGTCAACCTGCTCAGCAACGCCGTGCGGCACGCGCCCGTCGGGGTGCCGGTGCGCCTCAGCACGAGCGCGTTCGCGGAGGCGGTGGAGATCCGCGTGGTGGACCACGGCCCCGGCGTCGCGCCCGAGCGCCGCGACGACATGTTCGTGCCGTTCCAGCGCCTCGGCGACACCGACAACGCGTCCGGCCTCGGCCTCGGGCTCGCGCTCTCCAAGGGCTTCACCGAGGGGATGGGCGGCACGCTCACCGCCGAGGACACCCCGGGCGGCGGGCTCACGATGGTGGTGGCGCTGCCGGCCTGCCGGGCGGGATCCGCGCCCGCCGCGCCCCCGGCCGGTGCCGCCGCCGCCACTGCCGCCGCCGCGCCCGCCTCGGAGGTGACCGCGTGAGGATCCTCATCGCCGACGACGACCAGCAGATCCTGCGCGCCCTCCGCATCACCCTCACGAGCCTCGGCTACGACATCATCACGGCCGAGGACGGCGCCGCCGCCATCCGCCTGGCCGTCGCCGAGAAGCCCGACCTCTACATGATCGACCTCGGCATGCCGCGGCTCGACGGCGTCGAGGTGATCCAGGCGCTCCGGCTCTGGTCGACCGCGCCGATCCTCGTGGTCTCCGGCCGCTCGGGCGCCGCCGACAAGGTCGAGGCCCTCGACGCGGGCGCCGACGACTACGTCACGAAGCCGTTCTCCATCGACGAGCTGCTCGCCCGGATCCGCGCCCTCGGCCGCCGCGCCGCGCCCGACGAGGACCGCTCGGCCGTCGTCGCGTTCGCCGACGTCACGGTCGACCTCGCGGCCCGCGTCGTCACCCGCGCCGACCAACGCGTGCGCCTCACCCCCACCGAGTGGCAGGTGCTCGAGCTGCTCGTGCGGAACCCCGACCGGCTCGTCTCCCGCCAGACCCTCCTCACCGAGATCTGGGGGCCGACGCACGTGAACGACAGCGGCTACCTCCGCCTCTACGTGGCGCAGCTGCGCAAGAAGCTCGAGCCGGACCCGTCGCACCCGCGGCACCTGCTCACGGATCCCGGCATGGGGTACCGGTTCGTGCCGGCGGGGGCGGGGCGGGCGCCGGGGGAGGCGTAGCCACCGCCAGCCGACGGACGCGTCAGCCTGCCGCTCGCGCGAGCCGCGGCGTCGCGATGCCGAGCTGCCGGGCCGTGCTCCGCGCATCCTCGAGGACGGCCCGGTGCTCGGCGGCGTCCGGATCGGTGTGCGCGGCGAGGCTCACCCGCGCGATCGGCACGAGGACGGTCGCGGCCGCCAGCATCCAGCCGGTCAGCCCGGGGAGCCGCCAGGGGACCGCGGCGGCGACGTGCCGGCGGAGGTCCACGTCGCGTGCCGCGAGGACGGGGAGCAGCTCCCGGCTGGCGAGGAACGCCTCCCGGAGCGCTCGCGGACGCCCGACCATGCGCGCGAGACCGCCCGCGGCCCGCGCCTGGGCGAACATGCCGGCGTCCATGGCGAAGTGCAGCAGCAGCCATCCCCGCATGTCCTCCTCCTCCCGGGTGCCGATCCCCGCTCGCCGGAACGCCGCGCGCACCAGCTGTCCACGACGACCGGCCGCGCGCCCGGACGCATCGAGGACGATCGATCGGAAGAGGGCGCCGTGCAGGACCCCGTCCGGCCCGAAACCCCCTCCGGCCTGGGGGAATCCGAACACCACCTGGTCGGCGGGGAGCGGGGCGATCGCCGCGAGCGGCTCGTCCCAGACGTTGCCGAAGACCAGCACGGTCGCGTCGCCGATGCGGGGCGCGAGGTACGCGGCGGCCTCCTCGAGGCGGTGGTGCCCGACGCTGAGCACGACGAGGTCGAACCCGTCCGCGGATCCGAGGTCCTCCCGCAGCCGCGTCGTGACGGAGCCGCGGACGCGACGGCCCAGGGGCGAGCGGCGCGCGTCCATGACGTCCGTCCGCACCTCGTCGCCGTACTCGGCGGCACGGCCCGGGCGCACGAGGAACTCGACCTCGTGACCGCCCTCCTGGAGCACCTGGCCGTAGATGGTCGCGATGACCCCGCGTCCGAACATGAGGATCTTCATGGCGCTCTTCCCGTTAAAGTGGAGACCATCTCCATGCTCACAGTATGTGGAGACTGTCTCCATATGTCAACGGGAGGGTGCATGGCCGAGGACAAGCCGCTGCGCGCCGACGCACGCCGCAACCGCGAGGCGATCATCGCCGCGGCGCGCGCCGTGTTCGAGCACGACGAGCAGCTGAGGTTCGACGACTTCGCCGCGCGCGCGGGAGTGGGCGTCGGGACGCTGTACCGCCACTTCCCCACCCGGGAGGCGCTCGCTGCGGCCGTCTACCGCGGCGAGGTGAACGCGCTCTGCGAGCGAGGCCGCGCCTCGTCGCTCCCACCGGCGGAGGCCCTGGAGACCTTCCTGCGCGCATTCGTGGACTACGTCCTCCAGCACGCCCCGCTCGCGCGCACGCTGGCCGGCATCGTCGACGACGCCGCCCGCGCCGAGGGCGGCAGTGAGCTCGAGCGCACCCTCACCGACCTGATGTCCCGAGGGGTCGCCGACGGCACCCTCCGCGACGACGTGAGCGCACGGGCCGTGATGATGGCGCTCCACGGCATCGGAGCCGCGGCCGACGGCCCTCGTCGCGCACCCGACGCCCGCGAGGTCGCGTCGCTCCTCGCCCGCGGCCTCCGCGTCGCCTGATCCCGCGACGGGCGGCCAGCCAGCACCCGGATCCACGCGCGTATGCTCCCGTGGTGCCCACGAGAACCACCCGCTCCGCCCGTCCCGCCGCCGTCATCGCCTCCCTCGCCGCCGCGCTCGGCGGCCTCACCGCCGCCGCCCTCGTGGTGCCGCGCCGCTTCGAGGCCGGCCGCCGCGAGCGCGCCGTCATCCTCAACGAGACGCTCCCCGTGAACTCGGCCTGGTGGCGCGAGCACGCGAAGACCGAGGGCGACCTCCTCTACGTGGCGCTCGGCGACTCGACCGCGCAGGGCATCGGCGCGAGCCGCCCGGTGAACGGCTACGTCGGGATCCTCGCCGACCGGATCCGCGCCCTCAGCGGCCGCACGGTCCGCACCGTCAACCTCAGCGTCTCGGGCGCCCGCGTGGCCGACCTCATCGACTACCAGCTCCCCCGCCTCGCGAAGCTGCAGCCGGACGTGGTGACCCTCGCGATCGGCGCCAACGACATCGCCGCGTTCGAGCCGGTCGCCTTCGAGCGCGACCTCGGCCGGATCCTCGACGCCGTCCCGCCGACCACCGTCGTCGCCGACCTGCCGTGCTTCCACTTCCCGACGAGCGAGCGCAAGGTGCGGGTGGCCAACGAGATCGTCCGCCGCCTCGCCGCCGACCGCGGTCTGCGCATCGCACCCCTCCACGCCACCACCCGCCGGCAGACGGCGATCCTCGCGCTCACGCAGGCCGCGGGCGACCTCTTCCACCCGAACGACCGCGGCTACCGCGTCTGGGCGAGCGCGTTCCTGCCGTTCCTCCCGGCGGCCGTACGGGCGCTGGCGGTGTCGGGGCGCTGACGCGCGCGTCGCGTCGTACCGCGTCCGTAGGGTGGTCGCATGGCCGACGACACCCCCGACGCCCGCTCCTCCGGCACGCTCTGGATGGTGATCGGGCTCGTCTCGGGTGCCCTGCTCGTCACCGGCGCGGGCGTCTCGCCCTGGATCTCCGCGGCTGCCTTCGCCCTGTCCGTATTCATGTACGTGCGTGTCCGCGGCCGTGACCGGGCCCTCGCGCCCCCGCCGACCGGCACGCTCTGGTTCGTGATCACGCTCATCATCGGCGCCCTGCTGATCACGGGCTCGATCGAGCCGCCCTGGATCGGCGCGGCCGCCCTCGCGGGCTCCGTGCTCCTCTACGTCCGTGCGCTGGGCCGGCTCAGGGCCCGCCCCGCGGAGGGCACGGTGCCCCGCGATTGACCTGCTTCCTCCATCAGCTCGTATGGCACGGGCTCGCGCAGTAGGCGCACCCGTTCACGTTGCTGTACATGCGACGCGCCGCGTTGACGGCTCCGCTGCAGGACGCGTGAAAACCGAGATCGACCCGGTTCGATTGAAGGGGCAGACGAACGCACGCGGCGAGGTCGTGGACCTCCCGATCACCATTCGGTTGGGAGTCTCTGTTCACGATGCAGTGGGGCATGCGAGACTCCTTCGTCTCCTCGGACGCGATGGGCGTCACGGCGAGTGGATCCGGGACGGATCCGGGTGGGCCTTCAAGGTAGGCGGAAGAGGGCGGGGCCCCGCAGCCCCGCATTGGGGTGACACCGGCCGGTCCGGGGGTGTCGGTGCCCGCCGGTAGAGTCCCCCGCATGGCCCGCATCCACACCACGTACCGCTGCTCGGAGTGCGGGTGGACGACCCCGAAGTGGGTCGGGCAGTGCGGCCAGTGCCAGCAGTGGAACACGGTCGCCGAGGTGTCGCAGACGCCCGCGGCGGCCGGTCGCGTCACCACGCTCACCCCCGCGGGGTCGAGCCAGGCGCGCTCGATCATGCACGTCGGCACGGCGTCCGCCAGCCACAGGCCGAGCGGCGTCGGCGAGCTCGACCGCGTGCTCGGCGGCGGCATCGTGCCGGGAGCCGCCATCCTCATGAGCGGCGAGCCCGGCGTCGGCAAGTCCACGCTGCTGCTCGAGGTCGCGGCGCGCGCGGCCGCCAAGGGCGCGAAGGTCCTCTACGTCACGGCCGAGGAGTCCGTCGCGCAGGTGCGCATGCGCGCCGAGCGCACGGGCGGGCTGCAGGAGTCGCTCATGATCGCGGCCGAGACCGACCTCGGCACGATCCTCGGCCACATCGAGCAGGTGTCCCCCGACCTCCTCATCGTGGACTCCGTGCAGACCGTCTCCAGCAGCACGTCCGACGGCCTGCCCGGCCACCCCGGCCAGGTGCGCGAGGTCGCCGTCACCCTCATCCGCGTCTGCAAGGAGCGCGACCTGCCGCTCCTCCTCGTCGGCCACGTCACGAAGGACGGCTCCATCGCCGGCCCCCGGCTCCTCGAGCACCTGGTCGACGTGGTCTGCCAGTTCGAGGGCGACCGGCAGACGTCGCTCCGCTTCATCCGCGCGCTCAAGAACCGCTTCGGTCCCACCGACGAGGTCGGCTGCTTCGAGATGGCGGGCGACGGCATCGTCGAGGTGCCGGATCCGAGCGGCATGTTCCTCTCGCGCGGCGTCCACTCGGTCTCGGGCACGTGCGTCACCGTCGCGATGGAGGGCCGCCGCGCCCTGCCCGTGGAGGTGCAGGCGCTCGTCGTCGACACGAAGGCGCCGCAGCCGCGCCGGGTGGTCAACGGCGTGGACGCGTCCCGCGTCGCCATGCTCCTCGCGGTGCTCGAGAAGCGCGCCAACGTGCGGCTCTCGGATCGCGACGTCTACGTCTCCACCGTCGGCGGCGTGCGGCTCACCGAGCCCGCGGCCGATCTCGCCATCGCCGTCGCGCTCGTCTCGGCCGTCAACGGCAAGGCGATGCCGCACGACCTCGCCGCGTTCGGCGAGATCAGCCTCGCGGGCGAGATCCGCGGCGTCACGTCGGCACCCCAGCGTGCGGCGGAGGCCCGGCGGCTCGGCTTCACGCAGATCGTCGACGCCGAGTGGGGGCCGCTGTTCTCCGCGCTCGGCCGCGCGTTCTCCCTCGCGAAGAGCGAGCGGGAGAAGGAGCTCGACGAGGCGTTCTGAGCGGCGGGCTCAGCGCGCGTCGACGGACCCGGCCGCGTGCTCGCGCACGTGCGCCACGGCGTCGTCCACCACGTGGGTCACGTGCGTGTCCGCCACCTCGTAGCGGGCGATGCGCCCGTCGCGCTCCACGGTCACGAGGCCCGACGACCGCAGCACGCGCAGGTGCTGGGAGACGAGCGGCTGCGACAGCCCGGATCCCTCGACGAGCTCGGTCACGGTCATCGCCCCCGTGGACAGCAGCCCCAGGAGGCCGAGGCGCGAGGACGACGACAGCACCTTGAAGAGCTCGGCAGCCTGCTCGAAGCCGGCGGGTGGGTACGTCACCTGGTCGATCCTACGACCGCGGCTCCCCCATGACGACGACGGGGACCGGGCCTCGTGGCCCGGTCCCCGTGTCGATCCTCGCGCGTCGCCGCGCGACGGGATCAGTGCTCGTCGTAGTGGTCGCCGTGCTCGGCGTGCTTGTGGCCGTCGTGGACGAAGTCGACGTGGTCCTCGTGCGTGACCGTCTCGTGACCGCAGTCGGTGCCGTGCTGGTGCTCGGCGACGGTGTGCTCGGCGTGGGTCTCGGTGGTGTCGGTCATGGTGCGTCCTAACGTCGGTGGAGCACCAGGATGACACTCATATGCACGGATTGCAATGTGTGCATCCAATTGATGACCGTTGTCATGTGGGCACGATGGCAGGCGCCGGTCAGTACAGCAGGAACGACTTCGGCTCGGCGCTCTTCACGCCCGCGACCTCGACCGAGAGCGTGTACGTCGCACCGCCGGCGGGCACGGCCGGGCGCTCCCGCTCCTGGCACGTGGTGGAGGACGAGCGCTGGCGCGACCACTCGAACGGCGACGAGGTCTGCGGCGTGCGGGCGGCGAGCTCGACCTGCGCGTCCTCGGCGCCCGTCTGGCAGTCCGTCGACTTCCAGTAGACGTCGGATCCGCTCGAGATCGTGAACACCTGCGTGGTCGTCCCGAGGTTCGCCGTGCAGGGCTCCATGCCCGTGTTGGTCACGGTGAAGGACAGCTTGGGGAGGACGCCCGCCTTGTACGACGGGGCGTCGGTGACGGGGGTGACGGTGAGCTGACCGACGGCGCAGGATCCGTCGGCGTTCGTCTCCGTGCCGGCGCTCGCGGTCGGGGTGGGCGTCGGGGTCGCCTCGGGGGCGGCGCCCGCGTCGTCCGCGGCGTCCGCGGTGGGGGTCGCGCCCGGCGCGGCGGTGTCGGCCGTGCCGCGGCCGAGGTTGGAGACGATGATCACGACGACGGCGATCACGGCCACCACGACGAGCAGCGCGAGCAGACGGCGGCGGCGGTACACGGCCGCGGACGGGCGGCCTCCGGGCGAGGTCGAGGACATGACGACAGGCTATTCGCGGGGCCGTCCGGGGCCCGGTCGCCGCGCCCGGGCGGGGCGGCAGCGGATCACGGACCGGGCGGCTCGGGCCCTAGAGCGCCTTGAGCATGCGCGTGTTGCCGAGGGTGTTCGGCTTCACGCGCGAGAGGTCGAGGAACTCGGCGATGCCCTCGTCGTGCGAGCGGAGCATCTCGTAGTAGATCTCCTGCGCGATGATCGACTCCGCGACCTCGTGGTAGCCGTGGCGCTGGAAGAAGCCGACCTCGAATGTCAGGCAGAAGAGGCGGCTGAGGCCGAGCTCGCGGGCGTCGTCCTCGAGGCGCTCGAGCAGCGCGTGGCCGACGCCGGTGCCGCGCGTGTGCGGGGCGGCGGCGAGGGTGCGGATCTCGCCGAGGTCCTCCCACATGACGTGCAGGGCGCCGCAGCCGACGACCTCGCCGGACGCGTCGACCGCGACCCGGAACTCCTGCACGTTCTCGTACAGCACGACGAGGTCCTTGCCGAGGAGGATGCCCTCCATCACGAGCGGCTCGACGAGCTGCTGGATCCGCGGCACGTCGCCGGTGCGCGCACGTCGCACGCGGATGCCGGCGGCGGGCTCCACGGACTCGGCGGTGACTGGCTCTGCGCTCACGGTGACGACCCTCTCGACCCGCGGCTCGGGCGCCCGGATCAGGGGTCCAGCCTATCGACGGGCGGCTCGGGCGTCCGGGGCGGGCCGTCCGCGCCGGCACCCCCGGCGTCGGGTGCGAGCCGGGCGATCATCCGCGGCGCGATCCACACGATCGCCACCACGCCGACCACCGCCCGCAGCCCCGCGAACACGAGCACCCACCAGCCGACCCCGTCGCCGCCGACCAGTAGCGCGATCCCGATCACCACGAGCGCCGCGTCCGCGACGAACGGCACGCGCAGCCAGAACAGGAGGCGGCGGACGGGATCCATGTCAGCCGCCGACGCGCGGGCCCGGGCGCCCCGCGACGGGCGCGCCCGACGGCGGCGCCCAGCGGTCGGCCACGGAACCCGCTGCCTCGCGCGCGTCCGCCCGCCGCTCCAGCGGCAGCCGCACCCCGAAGACCGTGCGGCCCGGCTCCGACTCCACCCACACCGCGCCCTGGTGCGCCGACACGATCGCCTGCGCGATCGCGAGACCGAGGCCCGTCCCGCCGGTGGAGCGGGCCCGGGATCCGTCGCCGCGCACGAAGCGCTCGAACAGGTTCGCCTGCAGATCGGGCGGGATGCCGGGGCCGTCGTCGGTGACGCGGATGACCGCGTGCCCGTCGGATCCGGCGCCCTCCACCGCGAGCGAGGCGACGACGCGCGTCCCCGCCGGCGTGTGGGTGCGGGCGTTCGCGAGCAGGTTGACGACGACCTGGCGGAGCCGGGCGTCGTCGCCGGGCACGGTGACGGGCTCCTCGGGCAGGTCGAGGTCCCAGTCGTGGTCCGGGCCGGCCGCGCTCGCGTCGCCGACCGTGTCGAGCAGGATGCGCGTGACGTCGACCGGGTCCGACTCCAGCTCCCGCCCCTCGTCGAGGCGCGCGAGGAGCAGGAGGTCCTCGACGATCGTGGTCATGCGCACCGACTCCGACTCGATGCGCGACAGCGAGTGCGTCACGTCCTCGGGCAGCTGATGCGGACCGCGGCGCGTGAGCTCGGCGTAGCCGCGGATGGAGGCGAGCGGCGTCCGCAGCTCGTGGCTCGCGTCGGACACGAACCGCCGCACCTTGGCCTCGCTCGCCTGCCGCGACGCGAGCGCGTCCGCGACGTGCCCGAGCAGGCCGTTGAGCGCGGCGCCGACGCGGCCGACCTCGGTGCGCTCGTCGGTGTCGGATGCGGGGACGCGCGCCTCGAGCGCGACGTCGCCGCGGTCGAGCTCGAGGGCGGCCACGTGGGTCGCCGTGTCGACGACGCGGTCGAGCGGGCGCAGCGCGCGGCGCACGATGAGCGCGCCCACGAACGCGGCGAGCGCGAGCGTGATCGCGGCGACCACCGTGATCACCACGATGAGCTGGTCCACCACGTCGTCGGCGGGCTTCGTCGGGAGGCCGGTGACGACGGTCGCTCCGGACGACGAGGTGCCGGCCACGAGCCGGTAGCTGCCGAGGGATCCGCCGAGGTCGACCGTGCGGGGGACGCCGTCGGTCGGCACGCTCTGCAGCTGCTGGCTCTGCCGCGTCGTGAGCTCGACCGCGCCCGCACCGCCCGGCTCGCCCTCGGCGGCGTCGCGGTCGGCGATGTACCCGCCCGAGACGACGCCGTCGATGATGGTCGCGCTGATCGTGCCGACCTGCTGGCCGAACGCGCCGAGCCCGCCGGGAGGCGCCCCGGGGAAGCTGCCGTAGCCGCCGGGATCCCGGTCGACGAAGCTCTCCGAGCGCGCCGCCGTGGCCTGCAGCTGCTGGTCGACCTGCCGCATCAGCGACGCCTGCAGCGCGAGGATGCTGACCGCCCCGATGAGGAGGCTCGCGAGCGCGAGCAGCCCCACGACGCTGAGGACGAGCCGACGGCGCAGCGTCATGCCGCGCCCGGCCGCGGTCACGCGATCGGCGAGGCGGGCGGCGAGCGGAGAGGTCACTCGGCGGCCTTGAGCATGTAGCCGCTGCCGCGCACCGTGTGGATCATCGGGTTCCGACCGGCGTCGATCTTGCGGCGGAGGTAGGAGATGTAGATCTCCACCACGCTCGACTTGCCGCCGAAGTCGTAGCTCCACACCCGGTCGAGGATCTGCAGCTTGCTCAGCACGCGGCGCGGGTTGCGCATCAGGTAGCGCAGCAGCTCGAACTCGGTGGCGGTGAGCTCGATCGGGGAGCCGGCGCGGGAGACCTCGTGGCTGTCCTCGTCGAGGCTGAGGTCGCCGACGCGGATCACCGGGTCGACGCTGTCGCTGACCACGAGCGTCGAGCGGCGGATGAGGCCCCGCAGCCGCGCGACCACCTCCTCCAGGCTGAACGGCTTGGTGACGTAGTCGTCGCCGCCCGCCGTGAGCCCGGCGAGCCGGTCGTCGAGGGAGTCCTTCGCCGTGAGGAACAGCACGGGGATGTCCTCGGCGTCGGCCCGCAGCCGCGACAGCACCTGGAGGCCGTCGAGGTCGGGGAGCATGATGTCGAGCACCACGGCGTCCGGCTTGAACTCGCGCGCGGCGGCCAGCGCCTGGTGCCCGTTCTCGGCGGTGCGGATCTGCCAGCCCTCGTAGCGCAGCGCCATCTGGAGCAGGTCGGTGAGGGACGCCTCGTCGTCGACGACGAGCACCCGGATGGGCGACCCGTCGGCGCGGGTGAGGCGGGGCTGCGGGGCGGCGGCGGGCTGGAAGCCGGAGGGCGGGGTGGTGGTCACGGGGACCATCATCCGCATGTTCCTATGAAGCGGCCATGAGCGGGCCATGCGACGACCGCGCCGTCGCGGGAGGACGACGACGGGCCCGGCGCGTGATGCGCCGGGCCCGGATCGTGCGGAGCTGCGGGGAGCTAGTGCGTGTCCTCCGTCGCGCGGGTGACGGGCTCGCCCTCGACCGTCTTCCGGTCGTCCTTCTGCTTGTCTCCGCGGGTCTTCGCGAGGCTCGCGACGGTGGCGACCGTGATGGTCGCGCCGATGAAGAGGAGCGAGAACCAGATCGGGATCTCCGGGGCCCACAGCATCGGCTCGCCGCCGTTGATGAAGGGCAGCTCGTTGACGTGCATCGCGTGCAGCACGAGCTTCGCGCCGATGAAGGCGAGGATGACCGCGAGGCCCTGCGAGAGGTACACGAGGCGCTCGAGCAGGCCGCCGATGAGGAAGTACAGCTGGCGGAGGCCCATCAGCGCGAAGGCGTTCGCAGTGAACACGATGTAGGCCTCGTTCGTGAGGCCGTAGATGGCGGGGATCGAGTCGAGCGCGAACACCAGGTCGACGAAGCCGATCGCGATGACGCAGAGCAGGAGCGGCGTCACGAAGCGCTTGCCGTCGATCTTCGTGGTGAAGCGGTCGCCGACGAAGTCGTCGTGGACGGGGAGGATCCGGCGGGCGATGCGCACGAACATGTTGTCCGCCGCGTTGCCGCCGTGGTCGCCCTTCAGCTGCTGGTACGCGAGCACGAACAGCAGCGCGCCGAAGATGTAGAAGACCCAGGAGAAGTTCTCGATGAGGGCCGCGCCGAGGGCGATGAAGCCCGCGCGCATGATCAGCGCGATGACGATGCCGATCATCAGCACCTTCTGCTGGTACTTCCGCGGCACCGCGAACCCGGTCATGATCAGCAGGAACACGAAGAGGTTGTCGATCGACAGGGCCTTCTCGGTGAGGTAGCCGGCGAAGTACTCGCCGCCGTAGCCCCACCCGCTCGTGGCGCCGATGCCGACGCCGAACGCCAGCGCGAGGCCGATGTAGAACGCCGACCAGCGGGCGGACTCGCCGATGGTGGGCTCGTGCGGCTTGCGCACGTGGGTGAAGAACTCGTAGACGAAGAACGCGATGGTGACCGCGATCGTGATGAGCCAGGTCGTGGGGGTGATGTTCACGGGGGTCTCCGGAAGTGAGGCCGACGGGATATCGGGACGGCGGGTGGCGCGGATCCCCATGGTCCCATGCGGGATCGCCCCGGACCGGGGAAATCCCTGCGACGACGCTCCGCGGATCGCCCGTCGAGGGAGCGGCCCGGCCGCCGGGCGTCCCCGAGCGACGGCCGCCGGTCGGCTCAGCTCAGGCTCGGCGCCGCGAACGGGTAGGCGACGTACGCGAAGCGGCGCGAGTCGGGCGCCCAGCTCGTGACGTTGAGGGTGCCCTGGCCGCCGGGGAAGGACGCGAGGTCGCGCGTGCGGTGGCTCTGCCGGTCGATGACGCGGAGGATCACGTCGCGGTCGGCCGGGTGCCCGAGCGTGCCGGGCGGGAAGCTCACGTAGACGATGTGCTCGCCGTCGGGCGACGGGTGCGGGAACCAGTTGACGCGCTCGTCGGAGGTGAACTGGTGCACGTCGGAGCCGTCGACGCGCATCGTGAAGAGCTGCGCGTGGCCCGGCAGGTCGGATCCGCGCTCGGAGTTGTAGTAGAGCCAGCCGCCGTCGGGCGAGAACTCGGCGCCATCGTCGGGGAAGCCGTCGTCGGTGAGCTGCGTCGTGGGGCCGCCGTCGACGGGGACCAGGTGGATGTTCGTGGTCCACTCGCCGCGCGCGTCGAGCTGGCCGCCGATGACGCTGAGCGTCGTGCCGTCGGGCGAGACGCCGTGGAGGTAGTTCTTGAAGCCGAGCGCCGGATCCCGGTCGGCCGTGATGCGTCGGCCCTCGCCGCCCGCTCCGTCGTTCCAGAGGACGCTGTAGAGGTGGCCGTCGCGGCCGGAGACGTACACGTGCGCGCCGTCGGGCGAGAAGACGTGGTCGTTGTTGATGGGCGGCACGCCGCCGAGGTCGACGGCCTGGAAGTCGACGGCGGGCTCGGGGAGGTCCGGATCCGGCTCCTCGGCCGACGGCGCGGGCAGCCGCCACAGGCCGCCCTCGGCGTTCACGACGAGCCAGCGGCCGTCGGGCGTCCAGTTCGGCGCCTCGATGTGCAGCACGGCCGACTCGGCGACCATGCGCTCGGCGCCCGTCTCCACGTCGACGACGAGGAGACGGGCCAGCTGGCCGTCGCGCAGCGTCACGCGGCCGATCCGGTGGAGCCCGTGGAGCCGGTGGAGCCCGCCGCGGGCGCGTCGTCGCGGTTGTTCGCGAACGCCGAGTCGAAGAGGCTGTCGGGCGTCGGCCAGAGGAGGGAGCGCACCTGCGCGAGGGCGTCGGGGGCGCCGTGGAGTCGGTCCATCCCCGCATCCTCCCACTCGACGGAGACGGGGCCGTCGTAGCCGATGCTCCGGAGCGCCCGGAAGGCGCGCTCGAACGGGACGTCGCCGTGGCCGACCGAGACGAAGTCCCAGCCGCGGCGCGGGTTGCCCCAGCCGAGGTGCGAGCCGAGCCGGCCGCCGCGGCCGTCGGAGGTGCTCACCTTCGTGTCCTTGGCGTGCACGTGGTAGATCCGGTCGGCGAAGTCGAGGAGGAAGCCCACCGGGTCGATGTCCTGCCACATCATGTGGCTCGGGTCCCAGTTGAGGCCGAAGCCGGGGCGGTGGCCGATGGCCTCGAGGGTGCGGCGGGTGGTCCAGTAGTCGTAGGCGATCTCGCTCGGGTGCACCTCGAGCGCGTACCGCACGCCCTCGTCGTCGAACACGTCGATGATCGGGTTCCAGCGGTCGGCGAAGTCCTGGTAGCCGGCGTCGATGACCGACTCGGGGACCGGCGGGAACATGGCGACGTACGGCCAGATGCGGGATCCGGTGAAGCCCGTCACGCGCGTGACGCCGAGGCCCGCGGCCGCCTTCGCGGTGAGCTTCAGCTCCTCCGCGGCGCGCTGGCGCACGCCCTCGGCCTGGCCGTCGCCCCACACCTTCGAGCGGAGGATCGCCTGATGGCGGAAGTCGATCGGGTCGTCGCACACGGCCTGCCCGGTGAGGTGCTGCGAGAGCGCGTGCACCTGGAGGCCGTGCCGCTCGAGGATCTCGAGCCGCCCGCGGAGGTACGTCGGATCCTCGGCCGCCCGCCAGACGTCGAGGTGCTCGGCGGAGCAGGCGATCTCGAGGGCGTCGAACCCCCAGCCGCTCGCGAGCCGGGCCACCTCCTCCAGCGGCAGGTCGGCCCACTGGCCGGTGAACAGGGCGACGGGGTTGGTGATCTGGGGCATGGTTCCCTCTCGTCGACGGTGACGGTGGTGGTGGCGCGGGCCCGGTGACGGCGCGCGGGATCCACGCTACACACCGGGCCGCGCGCCTCCACGGCGGACGTCAGCGAAAGTTCGCCGACTGCGTGCGCTGGTAGCCGGCCAGGGTGACCGCGCCGAGGAGCAGCGTCCAGGCCGCGAGGATCAGCAGCGGGAGTCCCACGACGGCCGCGTCCTGCCGGGCGGCCGCGCTCGCCAGCGTGCTCCACGCGCCCGTCGGCAGCAGCACCGTGAGCGACTCCCAGGGCGTGCCGCTCGTGTCACCGCCCGTGAACAGGCCGCCCGCGAACGAGAGCGGCAGGTACACGAGGTTGGCGAGGCCGAGGGCGCCGCGGGCGGGGAACCAGTAGCCCATCGCGAGGCCGAGCAGGGCCATCGGGACGGAGCCCGCGAGCACGGCGAGCGCGACGGCGGCGAGGGTCGGCGCGTCCACCCGCACACCGCCGGCCGTGACGCCCACGACCGCCACGGGCACCACGAAGGCCACCCCGAAGACGCACGCGACCGTGAGCTTCGCGGCCAGGCGGATCCACGCGGGCACCGGCGCCGTGAACAGCCACCGTTCCCACGGCGACTCCCGGGCCGAGGCCACACCCACCCCGAACTGGAACGTCACCGTGCCCAGCACCGAGAACAGGACGTAGCCGAGCAGGACGCTGAGCCGCGCGCTCGGCGGGCCGCCCTGCGGCAGGCCGACCACGACGTAGATGAGCACGGGGTAGGCGAGCAGCGGGAGCACGAAGGCGGGCATGCGGGCGTTCTGCGCGAGCTCGCTTGCGACGTGGGCGCGGTAGATCGCGAGGCGGCGCCGCGCGGTGGGGCGGGCGGGGGTCGCGTCGGGGGCGGGAGCGCCGGGGGCGGGGACGTCGGGGACGGCCGGCGGGCGCGGGGTGGCGGTCATCGGGGGCACCCCGCGGGATCCGCGCTGCGCGAGCGGCCGGGATCGTCGCCGGCGAGGTCGTCGGCGGCGAGGTCGTCGTCGACCGGGACGTCGTCGCCGTCCGGCCCGGGTCCCGCTCCGGCCGTCGGCGACGGCGGGGGTGCCGCCCCCGCCGCGCCGCCCGCGAGCACGCGCTCCACTATCTCGCCGAGCCCCGGCTCGACCACCGTGAGCTCGGGATGCGGCACGGCGGCGAGCACGAGCCCGGCCACGACGTCGGAGCGGTCGGTGTCGATGACCCACCGGATCCGCTCTCTCGCCCGCGGCTCCGCGCCGGACTCGGGCCGCGCCCCGCACGACCGCACCTTGCGCGCCTCGTGCGCCGTCGCGCCGAAGCCGACGCGCCGGACGCCCGCGAGCCCGCGGAAGTCGGCGGCGGTCCAGTGGCCGACGACGCGGCCGTGGTCGAGGCAGACGACGGTGTCGGCGAGCGCCGCGACCTCCTCCATGTCGTGCGAGGCGAGCAGCACCGTGCGCCCGGAGTCCCGCACGGCGGCGATGGCGTCGCGGACGGCGGCGCGCCCCGGGATGTCGAGCGCCGCGGACGGCTCGTCGAGCACCACGACGGGCGTGCCCGCACCGACCACGCACGCGAGCGCGACCCGGCGGCGCTCCCCGCCGCTGAGCCCGCCCGTCTGGCGGGACGCGAGGCGGTCGAGGTCGAAGCGGTCGATGGCCTCGGCCGGCGCCAGGGCGCGGGCGTGGGGCACGAGCGCGAGCGCCAGCACCTCGCGGACCGTGAGGTACTCGGGGAACGCGAGCGCCTGCGGCATCACCGCGACGAGCGACGCCGTGGGCCCGCCGCGCCGCACGTCGTGGCCGAGCACGCGCGCCCGGCCCGTGTCGGGTCGGCGCGTGGCGGTGAGCACGTCGATGGCCGTGGTCTTGCCGGATCCGTTCGGCCCCAGCAGCGCGTGCACGAGCCCCGGTGCGAGCGCGAACGACGCGGCGTCGAGGGCACGCGTGCGGCCGAAGGTGCGGGTGATCCCGTCGAGCTCCACCGCGTCAGTCATGGGATGCCTCCTCCTGGCCGAAGCGACGCGCGGCCGGCTCGGCCCCGCCGAACGAGATCGCGTAGAGCGACGACTGGGTCACCCCGTCGAGCCCGAGCACCGCGTCGAGCTCGTGGTCGACGAAGCCGACCCAGCCGAGCACGGGCAGGCCCAGCGCGGTCGCGACCAGGAGCGCGTTCTGCCCCACGTGCCCCGCCTCCAGCAGCGTGAGCCGGTAGCCGCGCATCCCGTACTTGCAGCGCGAGCGCTCGAAGCTGCCCGTGATGACGACCGTGACCGCGGCGGTCTCCGGGATCGGCGCCATGAGCGACGGCGCCGCCCGGCGGAAGCGCGCCAGCCGGGACGCGCGCTCGAGCCCGGACACGTCCACGAGCGTCTCCTCCAGCGGGTCGAGCTGGTGGATCCCCGGCTCGAGCCCCGTCACCGCCCGCGCGACCACGTGCAGGTCGAGCGGGTACAAGCCGCCTCCCGAGGGCACGTGCCTCCCCGGCGTCCCGTCGCCGCGCGGCCCGTACGCGTACCGCAGCACCGTGGCGAGCTCGGCCAGCTCGACCGGCCGGCCGAGCGTGCGCGGCTCCGCCGAGCGTCGCGCCGCGAGCGTCGCGCCCAGCTCGTGCCGCACCGGCAGCGCGCGCGGCAGCGGCACGGCCGGGAGGAGCCGCGGCGCGGAGGTGGCCCCGCCCGGACCCGCGTCCTGGATGCCCTGCGCCTCCTGCGCCATCTGGTGCGCGTACCGCACGTCGGTCCAGCCGGGATGCGTGATCCGCGTGATCTTCGACGCCTCGTGGAAGTCCTCCGCCGGGTCGCCCGCCGGGCGGTCGACGGCGCCTCCGACGCTGAAGATGGGCCCCATGCTGCCGAGGGAGCGCGCGGTCGCGGCCGGCTCGCTCGGGCGCTCCCTCCGGTCGGGGGCGGCGTCGGTCTCGATGGTGCTCATGGGATCCTCCTGGTGCGGCGGGCGTGCGGACGGGCGGTGCCGGCCGTCACGGGAACGGGTGCGGGGTGGGGACGAGGTCGTCGGGCCCGTGGAGCGCGGGTCCGTCGCGCCAGAGCCGGTACAGGCGCGGATGACCCAGGAAGCGCGCGGCGTGCACCACGTCGAGCGCCACGAGATCCGGGCTCAGCGCGCGCACCACGTGGTAGCCGGCGGCGCGCACCTCGGGCGCGGTGATGTCCGCGAGCAGCACGTCGATGCCCTCGCGGTCGAGCCCGGCGACCACGTCCGCCCAGCTCGCCGGGCCGCCGACGGCCGTGACCCGCTCATCCGAGGCGTCGAGCGCGGCCGTGAGCGGGCGGGCCGACGGGCGGCAGTGCAGCCGGATGTGGTCCTCGAACTCGACCACGTCCGCCGGGTCGATCGTCGGCTCCGTGAGCAGCCGCAGGCACCAGTTGTGCGTGTGCAGCGCCTCCCGGACCGCGTTGAGGATCGCCCGGTCGAGCCGGAAGTCGGCCGCGCAGCCCACCGCGACCCCGATCCGGTCGCTGCGCATGACCGCGAGCAGCACGGGGACGTCGGCCGCCGCGTCCAGCACGCGCACGGTGAACGACGCCTCGAACCGCCCGCACAGCTCCTCGAGGCGCTCGAGCTCGCGGAGGGTCGCGTCGGTCAGCCGGGGGCTGCCGCGCCAGTCGAGGGCCGGGGGCGTGGATCCGCGGAGCCACGTGCGCTGGAACGCGTCGCGCTCGACGAGCTCCAGCACGGCGCGCCCCGCGGCGAACCCGAAGTGCGGCCCCGCCGCGACGCCGGACGAGGTCGCCGGCTCGACGTGCGGCTCGCGGTGCCCGTCCGCGCGATGCGGGTCGTCGAAGACCACGAGCTGCGCCGGCACGTGCACGGCGGCGCCCCGGTGCAGCGAGCGGGCCGGCATCCACGTGAGGAGGTCGCCCCGCCGCGCGCGCTCGTAGTGGAAGGACGGATCCTCGAACTGCGTCGGGTGGAAGCGCTGGAAGGCGTCCGGCTCCACCTGACGGGCGTCGGCGCCGAGGGACGCGCGGAACCCGCCGGGTGCGCCGGCGAGCGACATCCGCTCGACCGCCTCGCCGATGCACGAGCGGCGGGCCTCGAGCCGGGAGCCGCCGGGGCCCATGCTGAAGCGCTCGGACGCCGTGCCGGTGAGGAACCCCGTGTCGGCCGAGCGACCCGAGTAGAGGGCGTCCGGGATGGCGTCGGGCGTGAAGGCCATGGGATGCGCGTGCTCGACGAGCCCCGTGTACGGGCTCACGACGCCGGGGGCCCCGCGGCTCATGCGCGCCACGGCGAGACGATGCCGGCGTAGGGGCGGGGGCCGCACGTGCCGCAGCGGGCGACGCGGTACACGGCGTGCGCCTCCGCCTCCATCACCTTGGGCTCGACGACGAGCACCGTGCTCGCGACGAGCCAGTCGTGGGCGTGGATCCACCGGGCGGCGTAGCGGGCCGCGAACCCGGCCGTGATGGCGTCGAGGCTCGGGTCGCGCGGCACGACGGCGACCGCGTCGGCCGCCGCGGCGTGATCCGCGGCGAACGGCGTGGTCGACGCCCAGCGCAGCGCGACGCACTCCAGGCACGGGCCCTCGCCGGGCACGACCACCGGTCCGACGAGCTGGAACCTCCCGTCGAACGGGTGCACGGGGAGCCACGCGCGCCCGGCGGCGTGCATGCGCGCGCCGACGTCGCGGAGGACGGGCCGCGATCCGGCGGCGATGACGAGGTCGGCGTCGGCCTCGTCGCCGAGCTCCGCCGAGGGCAGGGCCTCCGCGAGGCCCGTGAGCAGCGAGGGGATCATGTCGCCCACGAGCGCGACGCGGGCGGGCGTCGCGGGGTCGAGGACGGGGCCGAGCCCCGTGCGGTCGCCGCCGTTGCGCCGCGCCTCGTCGAGGACGTGCGCGAGCTCGTCGGGCACGGACGCCGAGGATCCGCCGGTCGGCGCGCCCACGACGACGTCGCGCAAGACGAGCTCGTCGACCAGCTGGGCCACGGCGTCGGCGTGCGCGGGGAAGGCCCGGTCGAGGTCGGCGCGGGTGAAGGGACGGGAGAGGAGTCGCGACACCGCGGAGACGGCGTCGCCCGAGGGCAGCTGCAGGGAGACCAGCTCGCGACCCCCGAGGAGGTGGAGGGTGTCCTCCACCTCCCCGAGGGCGTAGCGGGGACTCACCGAGTACGTGGTCGACGGGTCCATGCGCGGGCGATCAGCGAGGCTGCTGGCGGCCGCCGCTGCCGCTCGACGAGCACGTCGTGCTGCAGCACAGGGTGACGTCGCCCATCACGAGCTCCTCCTCCGCGCCGCGGTGCGTGATGGTGAAGCCGAAGGCCTCCGCCAGCAGCGCGTCGGACGCGTCGTCGGACCCGGGTGCGGTGGTGCGCGACGGGGCCTGGGCCGCCGTCTCCATGAGCAGTGACATTGCCGTTCCTTCCTCTGGGTGGGTGGGACGACGTCTTTCTAGCACGATCCTCCGTGCCCTGGTCGGAAACGCATTGCCTGTTGACAAGGCGGCCCCGGGGCAGCATGATCCGCCCGCGTCGGAGCCGGCGGCGTCGGATCCGGCGCGTACCCTGGAGCCCGTGACGGACGAGATGCTGGCCTTCCCGTGGGAGGACGACCTGGCGCCCGCCGCACCCCCGCCGCCCCCTCCCCCGCCGCACCTGACGCGCATCGTCGCCCACTCGTCCGACCGCGTCGCCTGGCTGCGAGCCCGGAGCTTCGGGATCACCGCCACCGACGTCGCCCGCCTCGCGACCGACGCCTCGCTGCAGGCGGTCGCCATCGAGAAGCTGCACGGATCCGGCTTCGGCGGCAACCGCTACACCGACCACGGCCGCGAGCGGGAGCCCGAGATCGCCCGCTGGGTCGAGGCCGAGCACGGCATCGTCCCGAGCGCGCACCTGTTCCACGCGGAGGGCCAGCGCCGCCACCTCGCCACCCCCGACGGCGTGGGGCTGCGCGCCGACGGACGGCTCGAGCTGGCCGAGATCAAGACCACCGCGAAGCCCTGGCGAAGCGTCCCGCGCAACTACCTGCGGCAGATCTGGTGGCAGCAGTACGTGCTCGGCGCCGAGCGCTCGCTCATCGTGTGGGAGCAGCACGTCGACTTCGTGCCCGTGCACGACATCCCGAAGTGGAAGTGGATCGACCGCGACGAGGCCGAGATCGCCGCGCTCGTGGCGCGCGCGAACGACCTCATCGCGCTCATCGTGCGCATGGCGAACGCGCCGGCGGGAGCCCGCGGCCTGGCCTGAGGCGCGCCGCCCGACCCCGCGGGGCAGCCGTCAGCGCACGTGCGCGAGCCGCACCCGCATCCGCTCGGCCGCGCGCCGCCACGGCCCCGTGAGGTCAGGCCCGATCCGCACGCCCGCCACGAGCGCCACCGCCTCGACCACCTGCACGTGCGTGAGCCCGTCCGTGTCCACGTGGTCGGCGAAGCGCGGTCCCCGCAGCGCCGCGGTCCGCGGGAGCTGCGCCGCGGCCCAGCCGTCCGGCCCCTCGAGCCGCGTCCGCAGGCGCCGCAGCACGACCGCGTCCGAGGCGAGGAGCGTCACGTGCCGCACGTCGTGGCCGGCGTCCCGGAGGGCGCCGAGCATCCGCGCGTGCCGCCCCTCGTCCACGAGCGCCATCGGCACGATCACGTCGCCGGGGTGCCGGGCGAGCACGTCGAGCAGGATCCCCGTGACGGTCGGCTCCCACCACGGCGTGTCCTGGAAGTCGCCACGGAGCGCGGGCGGCTGCATCCGGTGGATCCCGAACCCCACCTGCTCCGGGTCCGCCACGACCGAGCCGGGCAGCCGCCGCCGGAGCGACGCCGCGGCCTGGGTCTTGCCGACGCCGAAGGTCCCGTTGATCCAGATGAGCACCCCGCGAGCCTGCCAGCCGCGCGCCCGGAGCGCATTCTTCTCACCCGGGGAACACCGCGGAAACACTCCCGACTCACGCGCCGACTTCACTGGAGGAGCGGGGGCCGGGTGGGATCCACGGGGCCGCCGCGTCCGAGGAGGGGTCGCACGATGAGCCAGGTCGTCCAGTCGAGAGCCGTCGTCGCGGCCGAGGCCCAGCGGGACCGGGCGGCCGCGGCCGTCGCGCTCGCCCCGCACGGTCCCACCATGCGCGCGGTCGTCGTCGCCGAGACGGGCGGGCCCGACGTCCTGCACGTCGCCGACGTGCCCGTGCCGCGCCGCCTCGACTCGGAGGTGCTCGTGAAGGTCGTGGCCGCGGGCGTCAACCCCGTCGACCTGCGCCAGCGCGCGGGCGGCCCGGACGGCCCGGCCACCGGAGCCCTGCCCGCGGTGCTCGGCCGCGACTTCAGCGGCGTCGTCGTCGAGTCGCCGTACGAGGACCACGCGCTGCATCCGGGCGACGAGGTGTTCGGCCTCGCCATGGCGCCGCGGATGCCCGGCACCTACGCCGCGTACGTCGCCGTCCCGAGCGTCAGCCTCACCCGCAAGCCCGCTCGGCTCTCGCACGTGGAGGCCGCGGCGACCCCCGTGAGCGCGCTCACGGCCTGGGGCATGGTCGTCGACATCGGCAAGGCGCACGAGGGCCAGGTCGTGCTCGTCCACGCCGGCGCCGGCGGGGTCGGCCACTTCGCGGTCCAGTTCGCGCGCCACTTCGGCGCCCGCGTGATCGCCACCGGCTCGCCCCGCAACGTCGACTGGCTCGCCGAGCTCGGCGCCGACGAGGTCATCGACCGCACGCAGGGCCGCTTCGAGGACGTGCTCGCCGACGTGGACGTCGTGATCGACCTGGTCGGCAACTGCACGGACGACACCGGAACGCGCTCCCTCCAGGTGCTGCGCCGCGGCGGCCTCATCGTCAGCGCCCCGGTGCACGGGTGGCCGACGCTCGTGCAGGACGCCGCCGCCGTGGGCGTGCGCGCGACGCACTACGAGGTCGCGCCCGACGGCCAGAAGCTCGCCGTGATCGCGCGGCTGCTCGAGTCCGGCGACGTCAAGGTCTACGTCGACGAGGTCTTCGACCTGGCGGACGCGGCGGAGGCGCACCGCCACATGGAGAGCGGCCGCGCGCGCGGCAAGGTCGTGCTCAACGTCGCGCGCGGCTGATCCGGGAGCCCGTCACGACGTGACGACCGCCAGGGGCCGCTCCATCACGTGATCCGTCTCGACCGCGTCCGACAGCCGGAACGACCGCGTCCCGACGATGCCGAACCCGCTGCGCTCGTAGAACCGGATGGCGCGCAGGTTGTGCTCGTTGACCCCGAGCCAGATCCCGGCCTCCGCGTCGCGCCCCGCGTCGCCCGCGAGCGTCCGGGCGACCCGCAGGGTCTCCGCCATGAGCGGCCGCGCGACGCCCGCCCCGTGCTGCCCGGCCTCCACGTACACCTTGCTCAGCTCGATCACCGGCCGCAGCCGCAGCGCGCCCGCCACGTCGGGATCCGCGGGCGGCGCGGCCACGACCATCGTGTATCCGACCGGGCGACCGTCGACCTCGGCGAGCACGACCCGGTGCGCGGGGTCCGCGAGGTGCGCCCGGAAGCGCGCCGGCGACAGGACCGTGCGGATGTGCTCCGCGATCGCCTCGGCCGTCGTGGTCGGCGGGCACGCGAGGGCGAAGGTGCGGGCGGCGACGGCGGCCACCTCGTCGGCGTCGGCGGGAGTGGCGACGCGGAAGGACGGGCCTGCGGGATCGGGGGTGCTCACCCTCACGAGCCTAGGCAGGCGCGGGGGCCCGGACGGACGCGCCCGCCGGGGAACGACGGAAGGGCCCGCCGAGGCGGGCCCTTCCTGTGCTGCATGTCGTGCGTGCGCCTCCGCGCGGCGGTGCTAGATGGAGTTGACGTCCACCGGGATGCCGGGGCCGAAGGTCGTGGAGACCGTGGCCTTCTGCACGTAGCGGCCCTTCGAGGAGGACGGCTTGAGGCGGACGATCTCCTCGAGCGCGGCGCCGACGTTCTCCGAGAGCTGCTCGGGCGAGAAGCTGGCCTTGCCGACCACGAAGTGGACGTTCGCGTGCTTGTCGACGCGGAACTCGATCTTGCCGCCCTTGATGTCGGACACCGCGCGCGCGACGTCCGGGGTGACCGTGCCGGTCTTCGGGTTGGGCATGAGGCCACGCGGGCCGAGCACCTTGCCGAGACGACCGACCTTGCCCATGAGCTCGGGCGTCGAGACGGCGGAGTCGAACGACGTGTAGCCGCCCGCCACCTTCTCGATGAGCTCGTCGCCGCCGACCTCGTCGGCTCCGGCGGCGATGGCCGCCTCGGCCGCGGGGCCCGTCGCGAAGACGATGACGCGGGCGGTCTTGCCGGTACCGTGAGGAAGGATGACGGTGCCGCGGACCATCTGGTCTGCCTTGCGGGGGTCGACGCCGAGCTTCAGCGCGACCTCGACGGTGCTGTCGAACTTGCTGGATCCGGTCTCGCGCGCGAGCTCGACGGCCTCGGAGGCGGTGTACGCCTTCGTCGCGTCGATCTTCTCGGCTGCGGCCCGGTAGGCCTTTGACTTCGCCATTCGTTTCTCCTGTTTCGAGAGTGCGGTCGATGTGAGCCTGGCCGGCTCTCCCGCATGATGCTGGAGCGGATCCCGGACGGGATCCGCGGGTGGTGGAGGCTAGGCCTCGACCGTGATGCCCATGGAGCGGGCGGTGCCGGCGATGATCTTCGCCGCGGCGTCGATGTCGTTGGCGTTGAGGTCGGCCTGCTTCTGCTCGGCGATCTCGCGGACCTGGTCCATCGTGAGCTTCGCGACCTTGACCGTGTGCGGCGTGCCCGAGCCCTTGGCGACTCCGGCGGCCTTCTTGATGAGCTCCGCCGCCGGGGGCGTCTTGAGGATGAACGTGAACGTCCGGTCCTCGTAGACGGTGATCTCGACGGGGATGACGTTCCCGCGCTGAGCCTCGGTCTGGGCGTTGTACGCCTTGCAGAACTCCATGATGTTGACGCCGTGCTGTCCCAGCGCCGGCCCGATGGGCGGTGCGGGGTTGGCGGCGCCGGCCTTGATCTGCAGCTTGATCAGACCCGTGACCTTCTTCTTCGGTGCCATTTCTCTTCCTTCTTCTTGATTGCTAGATCGAGCGGGCCGCGCGGCCCGACCGCCTAGAGCTTGGTGACCTGGTCGAAGCTGAGCTCGACCGGGGTCTCGCGCTCGAACAGGGAGACGAGGACCGTGAGCTTGCCGCTCTCGGGCTTGATCTCGCTGATGGAGCCGGGGAGGCCCGCGAACGAGCCCTCCTTGATCGTGATGGTCTCGCCGATCTCGAAGTCGACCTCGGCCGCGACGACGCGCTGCGCCTGGCCGCCCTTGGTGGGCTGGCCCTTGACCTGCGCCACCTCCTTGATCTCGACGAGGCTCTTCAGCATGGAGAACGCCTCCTCGAACCGCAGCGGCGTGGGGTTGTGGGCGTTGCCCACGAAGCCCGTGACGCCGGGGGTGTGGCGGACGACCGACCAGCTGTCCTCGTTGAGGCTCATGCGCACCAGCACGTAGCCGGGGATGCGCACGCGGTTGACCATCTTGCGCTGGCCGTTCTTGATCTCGACGACGTCCTCCATCGGGACCTCGATCTGGTAGATGTCGTCCTCCATGTTGAGCGACACCATGCGGTTCTCGATGTTGCTCTTCACGCGGCGCTCGAAGCCCGCGTAGGAGTGAATGACGTACCACTTGCCCGGCTTGGAGCGCAGCTCCTTGCGGAAGTCCTCGTAGGGGTCGACGTCCGACTCGTCCTCGGCGGGAGCGTCCTCGTCGGGCACGAGGTCGGCCTCGGCCTCGGCGATGTCCTCGGCGGTCGCGGGCGTGACCTCGGCGGGCTCCAGCGCCTCCTCGGCTGCCTCCTCCTCGGCCTCGTCGTCGGTCGCCTCGACGGCGGCCTCGGCCTCGTCGGCGGAGTCCACGTCGAGCGCGTCCTCGACGATCGCGTCGGCCTCGGGGTCGTCGACCGACTCCATGGCGTCGAGCGCGGCCGTCAGGTCGGTCTCGACGTCGTCGCCCTCGACGTGCAGGGCGGTGTGCTCCGCCGCGTCCGAGCTGCCCTCGGATGCGGTGGTGACGGAACCCTCCTGGGCCTCGTCCACCTCGGAGGACTGCTCCGCCGCGGGGGCGAGGTCGACGTCGTCGCGCTTGCTCTCAGCCAATGGATCTACTTCCCTCGTTCTTCGTCGTGCGTTGCCGTGTGCGTGCCGTGCTGCTCCGGGCGCCGGACCGCGTGGACGCGGACCCGTCGGGATCCGCCGCGCTCCGGCCGTCCGCGCTCCGCGGCGCATCGGATCCGTGGATCCCGTGCGCAGCCCGCCGTCCGGCCCGTGCCGCCTCCGGTGGAGGCCCTGGTGCTAGGCGCCGTTGCCGAACACCACGATGGCGAGGTACCCGAACAGCTGGTCGAGGAGCGAGACGATCACCATCATGACGATGACGAAGGCCAGGACCACTCCCGTGAACGTGAGCAGCTCCTTGCGGGTGGGGGTGACCACCTTCTTGAGCTCCTGCACGACCTGCTTGATGAAGAGCACCAGCCGGGCGAAGGGGTTGCGTCGCGCGTCCCGCTGCTCGCGAGCCTGCGCGACGATCTCCTCGCTCGGCTCGTCGACGATCTTCCGCGCCACGCGTGGGTCCCTTCCTGCATTGCTCGGCTCCACCCGGAGTTCGGGCCAGCCGCGATGTCACGCGCCCGGGGACCCGTTCCATCTAGCAGGGCGGACAGGACTCGAACCTGCAACCTGCGGTTTTGGAGACCGCTGCTCTACCAATTGAGCCACCACCCTCTGCGTCGACACCCACCTGCCCCTGCGCTCCACCACCGTGCGAGCACGGGAGGAAGAAGGCGCGGAAGAGCATGGCGGAGATACCGACCCGGACGAGTGTACCAGCATCCGCGCCCGCCCGGTCGGGCCGGCCGCCGACGCCGCCTCGGCACCCGCGTGGCGGCCCGCGCGGATCCCTATGCTCGGGGCATGGCCGAACCGCAGAGCACCGTCCCCCTCAGCCGCGTCTCCACCCGCATCGGATCCATCGCCGAGTCCGCGACCCTCAAGGTCGACGGCAAGGCCAAGGCCCTGCAGGCCGCCGGACGCCCCATCATCAGCTTCGCGGCAGGCGAGCCCGACTTCCCGACTCCCGACTACGTGGTCGAGGCCGCGGTCGAGGCGGCGCGCGATCCCCGCAACCACCGCTACACCGCCGCCGCCGGCCTCCCCGACCTGCGCGAGGCGATCGCCGAGAAGACGCGCACGTCGTCGGGCCTCGACGTGGGGATCGACCGGATCATCGTCACGAACGGCGGCAAGCAGGCCGTCTACCAGGCGTTCCAGACGCTCCTCGACCAGGGCGACGAGGTCCTCGTGCCCACGCCCTACTGGACCACCTACCCCGAGGCCATCCGCCTCGCGGGCGGCGTGCCCGTCGACGTCTTCGCGGGTGCCGACCAGGGCTACCTCGTCACCGTGGAGCAGCTCGAGGCCGCGTGGACCCCGCGCACCAAGGTCCTGCTCTTCGTCTCGCCCTCGAACCCCACCGGCGCCGTCCACTCCCGTGAGCAGACCCGCGAGATCGGCGAGTGGGCCGAGTCGAAGGGCCTCTGGGTCATCAGCGACGAGATCTACCAGGACCTCGTCTACGACGGGGCCGAGGCGGCAAGCATCGTCGACGTGGTGCCGGCGCTGGCCGACCGCACGATCCTCGTCAACGGCGTCGCCAAGACGTACGCCATGACCGGCTGGCGCGTCGGGTGGATGGTCGGCCCCGCCGACGCCATCAAGGCCGCCGGCAACCTGCAGTCGCACCTGTCCTCCAACGTCTCGAACGTCTCGCAGCGCGCGGCCATCGCGGCGCTGCGGGGCCCGCGCGACACCGTCGACCGGATGCGCGAGGCGTTCGACCGCCGCCGCCGCACGATCGTCGCCGAGCTCGACGCCATCCCCGGCTTCGTCACGCCCACGCCGCAGGGCGCGTTCTACGTCTACCCCGACGTGACCGGGCTCTTCGGCCGCGACATCGACGGCGTGACGCCGACCACCTCGCTCGAGGTGGCCGACGTGCTGCTCGAGAAGGCCGAGGTCGCCGCGGTGCCCGGCGAGGCCTTCGGCCCCAGCGGCTTCCTGCGCTTCAGCTACGCGCTCGGCGACGAGGCGCTGCTCGAGGGCGTGCGCCGGATCCGCGACCTGCTGGCCTGATCCGCCGCACGCCCGCCGCACGACCGCCGCCGGTCGGCCCGCCCCTAGAGGGCGAGGCCGACCAGCACGGGCTCGGGCTGCAGGATCACGCCGTGCTCGCTCATCACGCGGCCCTGCACGTAGCGCGCGAGGGCGGCGACGTCCTCGGCGGTCGCGGTGCCGCGGTTGGTGAGCGCGAGCGTGTGCTTCGAGGAGACGGCCGCGCCGGATCCCGGCAGCCGGAAGCCGCGGTGCACGCCCGAGTGCTCGATGAGCCACGCGGCGCTGAGCTTCACGGCCGGGGGCTCGCGACGGCGTCGCGCGGCGGCCTCGCGCTCGATGGCCTCGGCCACCTCCCACTGGTCGCCGAGCGGCACGACGAGGTCCTCGGGCGGCTGCTCCTGCGGCCAGCGCGGGGCGTCGGCCGGCAGCATGCGCGCGAACGCGGCGCTGACGATGGGGTTGGTGAAGAAGGACCCGGCGCTCCAGGTGTCGGGATCCGCGTCGTCGAGCACCATGCCCTTGGACCCGCGGAGGGCCAGCACGGTCTCGCGCACGCGGGCCACCGGCACGCGGTCGCCGAGCTCGACGCCGAGCGCGCCGGCCAGCTGCGGGTACGCGACCGGGAGGCCGAGCGCGTCCGGCCCCTCGCCGCGGGTCAGCGCGAAGTCGACGGAGAGCACGACGCCCGCGCGACCGCGCTTGAGCGCCGAGGTGCGGTAGCCGAGGCCGAGGTCGGCGGCGCTCAGCCGCTCGACCGCGCCGGTCTCGTAGTCGAGGAACTCGATGCCCTCGAGCACGTCGGCGATCTCCTGGCCGTACGCGCCGATGTTCTGCACGGGAGCGGCCCCGGTGGATCCCGGGATGCCCGACAGCGCCTCGAGCCCGGCCAGCCCGTCGGCCACCGTGCGCGCGACGAGCGCGTCCCACGGCTCGCCGGCCTGCACGCGCACGAGCACGGTGCCGTCGGCGCGCTCGTCGCCGACCTCCACGCCGCGCGTCGCGATGCGGACGACGGTGCCCTCGACGCCGTCGTCGGAGATGAGGGAGTTGGATCCGCCGCCCAGCACGAGCCAGTCCTCCCCCACGGCCCAGAGGCCGAGCAGGGTGTCGACGAGCTCGTCACGCTCGCTCACGGTCACGAGCTCCTCGGCCGGGCCGCCGACGCGCAGCGTGGTGAGGTCGGCGAGCGGGGCGTCGCGGTGGGTCTCGATCGTCATGGGTGCCCTACGCCAGCCGGACCTGCGCCTGCGCGCGGCCGAGGACGGTCTTCCCGTCGACGGAGACGGCGAGGTCGATGCGGACCGTGCCGGCCTCGGCGTCGATCGCGCCGACCTTGGCGACGATCGTCAGCTCCTGGCCGTCGGCGGGATCCACGACCACGGGCCGCGTGAACCGCACGCCGTAGGAGACGATGCGCGAGGGATCCCCCGCCCAGTCGGCCACGGGCTGCACGGCCTGACCCATGGTGAGCATGCCGTGCGCGAGGACGCCCGGCAGGCCGACCGACGCGGCCACGTCGTCGCGGTAGTGGATGGGGTTGAAGTCGCCCGAGGCGCCCGCGTAGCGGACGAGGGATTCGCGCGTGAGGTGGATCGAGCGCTCGGCGACGACCTCGCCCACGGCGAGGTCCGCGAGCACGGGCACGCTGCCGGCCGCGGCTGCGGCGCTCACGCGTCGTCCCCGCGGACCACGAGGGTGGACACCGCCGTGACGACGTGCGCCCCGGATCCGTCGACCATGGCGGACTCGGCGGTCACCATCGCGTTGCCGCCGAGGGTCTGGACCTTGGTGACGGTGAGCGTCGCGGTCAGCTCGTCGCCCGCGACCACCGGCCGGGAGTACGTGAAGGCCTGCTCGCCGTGGACCACGCGGCTGTAGTCGATCCCCGTGTCCGGCTCGGCGAGCAGCTGCGTCACGGTCATCGCCTGCAGCACGACGGGGAACGTGCTCGGCGCGACCACGTCGGCGTGGCCCGCGGCGCGCGCGGCCTCGGGGTCGAGGTGGACGGGGTGGGTGGCGCCGACGGCACGGGCGAACTCGCGCACCTTCTCGCGTCCCACCAGGTACGGGGCGGCGGCGGGGAGCACGCGGCCCTGGAGCTCTGGATTCACTGGCACCGGACGATCCTACGCGGCGGGCCCGCGGGCGCCCGGCGGTCGATGGCCCCGGGCACGCGAGAGCCCCGGCCCCCACTTCTCGTGGGGACCGGGGCCCGGGTACGCGATGCTGCTTCCGCGGCGTCAGCTGCCTACTGGCAGGAGTCGCACTGCAGGAGCTCCATGGGGTCGACGGGGATCGCGTAGCCGCCGACGGTGTCGTTGTTGTCGTAGTCCATGGGTGCCTCCCGTTGTGTCGTGTGGGGAGCCGCCGGTGCGGCTCCTCAGGTCTCGTGGCTCTCGCCCCGATGGCCTCCGGATCCGCGTCTCCGCGACGATCCGGTGTGCTCGGCCACCCGGTGGGGCGGTGAGGTTCTCCACTATATAACCCGAACTACAGACCTGTCATTCCACTACATCTAGTGGTTCGGCGTGTCGCGGCGCCTTCCGCGCCGTCATGCGGATCCGCGGCCGCCGACCGATCCCGGAGCCCGCACGAGCCCGGCGTGTCGCCTGCTCCGGACCCTCGACGAGGTGCACCCGGCACGCACGAGGGCCGCCGCGATCACGTCGCGGCGGCCCTCCTCCCGCGCCGTGCGCGGGATGCGGATCAGGACTCGCGCGCCTCGCGCGCCTCCTTCTCCTCCTCGGACTCGCTGGCGGTGTAGTCGCCGCCCGCGGGGGCCTCACGGCGCTCCTCGTCGTGCGCGTCGGGGACGGGGTTGCCCTGGGTCTTGTAGAGCACGTCGTCGTGCTCGGCGCCCGTGGCGTGGTCGGGGTGGTCGGGGGATTCGTGGTGGGTCATGCCCGGAGGCTACGCCGCGCGCGCGGGCACCGGAAGGACGCGCGCCGCGGGAGGACACGGGCCGGCGCGGACGCGGCAGCCCGGGGACGCCGCCGCTCGGCGACGCAGCCGCTCGGCGACGGGCAGAGGAAAGGCCCCGGAACCTGGCGAGAGGTGTCCGGGGCCTATCGAGGAGGACGGACCCTGAGGATCCGCGCTTCCGTAGCGGGAGCGGGACTTGAACCCGCGACACCACGATTATGAGCCGTGTGCTCTAACCACCTGAGCTACCCCGCCATGACCCTCGCCGCCGACCGTGGCCGGACCCGGAGGGATCGAGCCCCCAGTGAGGATTGAACTCACTACCTCTTCCTTACCAAGGAAGTGCTCTACCAATGAGCTATGGGGGCGTGCTCAGGCGCGTCGGAGACGCGCTGGAACCCTACGACGATAGCAGGTCCGGGACCGCCCACGAGACGCGGGACGGCCCCGGACCGGGGCACGCGGGGCGCGGCGCGGATCAGACCGCGGAGAGGTCCTGGATCTCGTCGGCCGTCAGCTCGAGCTCCATCGACGCGAGGAGGTCCGGCAGCTGCGTGAGGTCGCGGGCGCTCGCGATGGGCGCGGTGACCGACGGCTGCGCGCGCAGCCAGGCCAGCGAGACCGTCGTGACCGAGACCCCGTGCGCCTCGGCGACGCGGTCGAGCACCTCGAGGAGGGCGCGGCCGTGGTCGTCGTAGTAGGCGGACGCGGTGCCGGCGCGCGGGCTGTCGACGTCGCCGCCGCGGTACTTGCCGGTGAGGAAGCCGCTGGCGAGGCTCGAGTACGGCGCGGAGGCGATGCCCTCGCGGATCAGGAGGTCGGCCAGCTCGCCCTCGTAGGCGTCGCGCGCGACGAGGTTGTAGCGGTTCTGCAGCACCTCGAAGCGGGCGATGCCCTCGCGGGCGGAGACGTCGAGCGCGGCCTGCAGGCGCTCCGCGGTGAAGTTGGAGGCGCCGATCGCGCGGACCTTCCCCTCGGCCACGAGCTCGGCGAGAGCCGTGACGGTCTCCTCGATCGGGGTCCCCTGGTCGTCGATGTGCGCGTAGTAGAGGTCGATCGCGTCGACGCCCAGGCGGCGGAGGCTGGCCTCGACGCCGCGGCGCACGCTGTCGCGGGACGTGCCCTTCGCCGACTCGAGCGACCCCACCTTGGTGGCGATCACGAGGTCGTCCGGGCGGCCGCGCGAGGCGAGCCAGCGGCCGATGATCTCCTCGGACTCGCCGCCGGAGTTGCCGGGCTTCCACGCGGAGTAGACGTCGGCGGTGTCGACGAAGTTCCCGCCGGCCTCGACGTAGGCGTCGAGCAGCTGGAAGGAGGTGGCCTCGTCGGCGGTCCAGCCGAAGACGTTGCCGCCGAAGGACAGGGGGCTCACCTCCAGGCCGCTCGATCCGAGGGGCGCGCGTGCGGGCTGCGTCATGGCTGATCTCCTTCGTCCGGTGGTGGCCGCGTTGGCCGTCCCCCTCCCCAGCGCACGCGGCCCGTCGACTATTCCTGTCCGTCCCCCGCGTCGGGACCGCTCCCTGCCCGTCGCCTAGGCTCGATCCATGACCCCACCCTCCCCCACAGCCCCCTCCCCGGCTGCCCGGGACGACCTCCTGGCCCGCCCCGACCACGGCGACGCGCACGGCACCGGCTCCGAGTGGTGGCGCACCGCCGTGATCTACCAGATCTACCCCCGCTCGTTCGCCGACTCCGACGGCGACGGCATCGGCGACCTCCCCGGCATCACCGAGCGGCTCCCCGCCCTCCGCGAGCTCGGGGTCGACGCCATCTGGCTCTCCCCCTTCTTCCTCTCCCCGCAGAACGACGCCGGCTACGACGTGGCCGACTACTGCGCGGTGGATCCGCTGTTCGGCACCCTCGACGACTTCGAGCGGATGCAGCGCCGCGCGCACGAGCTCGACCTCCGCGTCATCGTCGACATCGTCCCGAACCACACGTCCTGCGAGCACCGCTGGTTCCAGGAGGCCGTCGCCTCCCCGGCCGGCAGCGAGGAGCGCGCCCGGTACATGTTCCGCGACGGGAAGGGCGCCGACGGCGAGCTGCCCCCGAACAACTGGGAGTCGATCTTCGGCGGGTCCGCCTGGTCGCGGCTCACCGAGCCCGACGGCACGCCCGGCCAGTGGTACCTGCACCTCTTCGACTCCTCCCAGCCCGACCTCGACTGGACGAACCCGTGGGTGCGCGAGCGCTTCCGCGAGATCCTCCGCTTCTGGCTCGACCGCGGCGTCGACGGCTTCCGCGTGGACGTCGCGCACGGCATGGTCAAGGCACCTGGCCTCCCCGACTACACGCCGCCCGAGGGCCAGGGCAGCATGGGCGGCGCCGGCGGCGTCGACGACCAGCCCGCTCCCCCGCCGCCCTACTTCGCGCAGGAGGGCGTGCACGAGATCTACCGCGAGTGGCGCGAGATCTTCGACTCCTACGAGGGCGACCGCGCGATGGTCGCCGAGGCGTGGGTCGAGCCGCTCGCGAAGCTCGCCGACTGGGTGCGTCCCGACGAGATGCACCAGGCCTTCAACTTCAGCTACCTCGAGACGCCGTGGGACGCGACGGCGCTGCGGCGCACGATCGACGCGTCGCTCGCGACGTTCTCGTCCGTGGGCGCGCCCAGCACGTGGGTCCTCTCGAACCACGACGTGGTGCGGCACGCCAGCCGCCTGGCGCTCTCGGGCGAGAACCCGCAGGGCGTGGGCATCGGGCCGCGCTCGACCGTGACGGTCGACGAGGAGCTCGGCCTGCGCCGGGCCCGCGCCGCGAGCGCGCTCATGCTGGCCCTGCCCGGCAGCGCGTACATCTACCAGGGCGAGGAGCTCGGCCTGCCCGAGGACACGCGCCTGCCGGACGAGGCACGTCAGGATCCGACCTTCCACCGCACCGCGGGCGAGCGCTACGGCCGCGACGGCTGCCGCGTGCCCATCCCGTGGGAGGCCGGCACGCCGTCCTACGGGTTCAGCACGGGTGACGCCAGCTGGCTGCCGCAGCCCCGCGACTGGGACCGGTTCGCGCGCGACACCGAGCAGGCGGATCCCGCGTCCACCCTCGCGCTGTACACGGAGGCGCTGCTGCTGCGTCGCGAGCACGGGCTCGCGCTCGGCTCGCTCGAGTGGGTCACCGCCGAGGGCGACGACGTCATCGCGTTCGAGAGCGCCGGCGTCACCGTCATCGCGAACCTCGGCGCCGCGTCCGTGCCGCTGCCGGAGGGCCGCGTGCTGCTCGCGAGCCACGCGCTCGACGGCGACGCCGTGCCCTCGGACACGACCGTGTGGCTCCTCCGCGACTGACGACGGCGGGCCGCCCCGCCCGGACGTGACGACGCCCCCTCCGCCTTCGGGCGGCGGGGGCGTCGTCGTGCGGGGCCGTCCGGCCTCGCGGGGGTGCTAGTTGGCGTGCTCCTGGAGCCAGGCGAAGGGATCCACCGCGGTGCCGTCGGCCATGCGGACCTCGAAGTGGAGGTGCGGGCCGGTGGAGGCGCCGGTGTTGCCGACCTGGCCGATCTGCTGGCCGACCTTCACGGGATCGCCCGCCTGCACGCGCATGGAGCCCGGCAGCATGTGGCCGTAGACGGTGGTGATGAGCTGGCCGTCGATCACGTGGTCGATGACGAGGTGCACGCCGAGGCCGGTGTCGCTGTTGACGGACTCGCGCACGACGCCGTCGGCGATGGCCTGGATCGGCGCGCCCATGCCCGGCGCGAAGTCGACGCCCTGGTGGTTGCTCGAGCAGCCGTTGGAGCAGGGCGCGATGCGCTTGCCGAAGACGCCGCTGATCGGGACGCCGGCCGCGAAGGGCCACTGGATCGACCCGTTGATGTCGTTCGTGAACGCCCCGGCGCCCTTCGACGTCTGCGCGAGCATGATCTGCTGTGGCGTCGTCGCGGTGAACGCGTCGTCCGTGCCGCCGACCACCTGGGCCTCGGGGGCGGCGGAGAGCGCGATGCTCTGGCTGGGGACGGAGCCGGCGGGGGCGTCCGTGATCACGTTCGCCTGCGCCATGTCCTGGCCGGTGAGGAACGCGGCGGACGGCAGCGAGGTCGCGATGGTGACCGTCGCGACGAAGGCCATCGTCAGGAGCGTGAGGCCGCGCGAGGCGTTCGAGCGGCGGCGGCCGGCGGAGGCCTCGGGGTGCGGCGCCGCGAGAGCGGGACGCGCGGAGACGGGGGTGCGGCGACCGCGGGTGCGGGAGTGCGGGGCGGCGGCGGGGACGCTCGCGCGCTTGGCGTGCACGAAGGACGAGCGGCGAGCCTCGGGCGCGGCGGCGGTGCGGAGGCGGCGGGCGCGCATCGCGAGCGGCACGGCGTCGGCAGCGGCCACGACGGCCGGCTCGGCGTCGGCGGGGAGGTGCGTGGTGGGGACGGCGGGGGCCGCGACCGCGACGTGGAAGATCCGCGGGGCGGGGACGGGCTGCTCGGCGGCGGTCTGCGCGGTGGCCGTGGCGTCGTCCGCGGGGTGCGCGGTGGCCGTGGCGTCGTCCGCGGGCTGCTCGGCGGCGGCGGGGGCCTGCTCCTCGGCGGCGGCGGGCGCCTGCGTCGTGGCCGCCTCGTCCGCGGATCCCGTCATCGCCTCCGCCGCACGGCGCTCGGCCTCACGGCGCTCGCGTCGCGTCGGGTAGACGACTCCCGCGGTCTCGTCGGGGGTCACCACGAGGACCGCCGGACGGAGGACTGGGGGGCACGCGAGGCGTGGAGGACGGACAGGATCGTGGAGCTCCTAGCGCGAGGGGACAGGGGTGTGCGCGGAGCCGGCCGACGGGGGTCGGGGCACGCGCGTGCGTCCGGGCCCAGCCCGGTCGCGATGTAACGGATCGGTAAAGGCTAACCGGAGGAAGGGATTCGCGCCACCCGGGGGATGCGCGACGAGGCGCTCAGGGGCTATGCGCCCGCGTGCGCCAGCCGCTCCTCGAGGGCGCGCGCGAGCTCCGGTTCCGCTGCGATCAGGAGCTCCGCCGACGCCGGACCGCCGTCGACCCCGACCACCCGCGCACCCGCCTCGGCCGCGATCAGCGCACCCGCGGCGTGGTCCCACGGCTTCAGCCCGCGCTCGAAGTACGCGTCGGCGCGACCGGCGGCCACGTTGCAGAGGTCCAGCGAGGCGGCGCCGATGCGGCGGATGTCACGCACCTCACCGAGCAGGTCGGTGATCACGCGGCCCTGCTGCATCCGCTTCTCCGCCCCGTAGGAGAAGCCCGTGCCGACGAGCGCGAGGGAGAGCGGGACGCCCGCGTTGACGGCGAGGGGCCGGCCGTCCAGCGCGGATCCGCCGCCCGCGGTCGCCGTGTAGACCTCGCCGAGCGTGGGGTTCACGACGCAGCCGGCGCGCGCGGTCCAGGTGAGCGGATCCGCCTCGCCCTCGACCACCGCGATGCTCACGGCCCAGGCGGGGATGCCGTAGAGGAAGTTGACGGTGCCGTCGATGGGGTCGACCACCCAGGTGAGGCCGGACGTGCCGGACGTGCCCTCGGACTCCTCGCCGAGGAACCCGTCGTCGGGGCGGACGTCCTGCAGCGCGCGGCGGATGAGGTCCTCGGTCTCGCGGTCCGCGTGCGTGACGATGTCCTCGGGGCTCGACTTCGACGCGGCCACCTCCACGCCCTCGCGGCGGCGGCGGAGCGCGAGCTCCCCGGCGCGGGTGGCGATGTCGCGGGCGATGGTCAGGAGCGCGGCGTCGCCGGGGGAGGTCATGCGTCCACCCTGCCAGAGCCGCCGGGAGGCCGCGGCGGAGCGCCTCGGGCGCCGGCGGGCGGCGCGGCTCAGGCGGTCGCGGTGCCCGTGCGCTCGTCCACCGCCGCGCCCGACGCCCCGCCCTCGCGCAGGCGCGTCCGCTCCACGCGCCGCGCGTTCCCGAGCAGCCCGACGCCCACCGCCATCAGGACGCCGGCCGCGAGCAGCGCCCACGCGCCGCCGACGTGCGTCGTGATGAGCGCGGCCACGAGCGCGCCGAGGCCCATGCAGACGATGGCGCCGATGCGACGGGCCCACGCGGCGCCCGTGCCGCCGGCCACGCGGCTGTCGGAGGAGAGGTTGACCATCGTCATGGTCACGACGACGGTGGAGAGGTCGCGCAGGCCGATGCTCTTGACGGCCGCCGCCTGCGCGCCGAGGAGCAGCGCGAGGATGCCGGTGATGGCGATCATCACGCCCGTGTCGAGCACGCCGACCGCGAGCCAGACCCCGGAGAGCGCGAGGGTGAGCAGGGTGCCGGCGACGAGGATCCAGACGGACGAGCGCGGCAGGTGCACGTCGGTGGGCGCCCGGCGCGTGATGCGGGACGCGATCACCGCGCCGAGCATGAAGGCCACGAGGGCCACGAGGTTGTTGAGCACGGGGATGTCGGCGACGCCCACCAGGCCGAAGCCGATGAAGAGGACGTTGCCGGTCATGTTGCCGGTGAACACGCGGTCGAGCGCGAGGTAGCTGACCCCGTCGACGGCGCCGGTCGCGGTGGTCATCACGAGCAGGGCGGCGATGTAGGAGCCCTCGGGCCAGGGACGGGACACGGCGGATCTCCTCGGCGGTCGGGCGGGACCCTCACACCCTACGACCGCCGCATCGCGTCGCGGGGAGGTCGCACGGCAGCGACGACCGCCGGTCGCGGCGGGTCAGGACGAGCAGGGCGGTCCCGGGACGGGGCCGCCCGGGACGAGGCCGCCCGGGACGGGGCCGCCCGGGGATCAGGCGCTCTCGCCCCGCACCGCTCGCGCGGCCGCCGACGCGAGCCGCGACACCTCGTCGTCGTCGAGCGTCAGACGGGCCGCGGGCATCAGCTGCCGGATCTGCCGGACGGTCCGCGCGCCCACGAGCGCGCTCGCCACCCCGCGCCGATCCAAGACCCAGGCGATGGCGACCTCCGCGACGGTGACGCCGCGCATCCGCGCGACCTCCTCGGCGGCGCGCACCGTGGCGTGGCCGCCGGCGGTCATGTACTGCTCGGCGTCGAGCGCCCGGGCCGACGGCACCGCGGGCGCGCCCGGCAGGTACTTGCCCGTGAGGAAGCCCTTCGCGAGGACGCTGTGCGCGACGAGGCCGACGCCCTCCTGCCGCACGACCGCCTGCAGCCGGCCCTCGGCGCGGTCGCGCGCGAGCAGGCTGTACTCCTCCTGTACCACGCCGACGGGCACCGCGCCGGATCCGTGCGCCAGCGCGAGCGCCTGCTCCAGCCGCTCCGGGGTGAAGCCCGAGACGCCGACGAGCCGGGCCTTGCCCTGCTTGACGAGGTCGGACAGCGCGCCGACCGTCTCCTCGAGCGGGGTGCGGGTGTCGTCGAGGTGCGCGTGCACGACGTCGACGCGGTCGGTCCCGAGGCGGCGGAGCGACGCGTCGACGCCGCGGCGGATCGACTCCGCCGACGTGCCCGGCGCGTCCCTGCTCTTGCCGACCTTGGTGCCGACGACCACGTCGTCGCGGCAGCCGCGCGCGGCCAGCCAGCCGCCGATGATCGCCTCGGACTCGCCGCCCGCGTGACCGGGCACCCACTGGGAGTAGGAGGACGCGGTGTCGACGAAGGTGCCCCCCTCCTCGCGGTAGGCGTCGAGGATCGCCCACGCCTCCGCACGGTCGGCCGTCCAGCCGAAGCCGCTCGTGCCGAGGCCGACGGTGGAGACGACGACGCCGGACGTGCCGAGGGCGCGCGTCGAGGGGCCGGGAGCGGCGGGGAACATGGGAGAGGGATCCAGGTGGTCGGGCGCGCGCGCGACGGTGCGGGCACGGACGGGCCCCGTCGGATGCGGCGGGGCAGAGGAACGGCCCCGCGTGGGCGGGGCCGTTCCGTTCGGTGGCGAGTGAGGGATTCGAACCCCCGAAGGCTGAGCCGTCTGATTTACAGTCAGATCCCTTTGGCCGCTAGGGTAACTCGCCATGCGCACCCGACCTGTGTGATCACGGACCGGAGACGCTCGTCGATGATAGCGGTCGCCGGCCCGCGAACCGAAATCGCCCGGATCCGGCCCCGTCGCCCGCCGGCCGCTCCCCCGCCGGCGTCCCTTAACATGGTCGGCATGGCAGATTCCTCGTTCGACGTCGTCAGCAAGGTCGACCGCATGGAGGCGGACAACGCCGTCCACCAGACCCAGAAGGAGGTGGAGCAGCGCTACGACTTCAAGAACGTGGGCGCCTCCATCGAGTGGAGCGGCGACACCATCCTCATGAAGGCCTCCAGCGAGGAGCGCGTGAAGGCGATCCTCGACGTGCTGCAGTCGAAGATGATCAAGCGCGGCATCGGCCTCAAGAGCCTCGAGGAGGGCGAGCCCTTCCCCTCGGGCAAGGAGTTCCGCATCGAGGTCACCCTCAAGCAGGGCATCGACCAGGCCAACGCGAAGAAGCTCGGCAAGATCATCCGCGACGAGGGCCCGAAGGGCATCAAGAGCCGCGTCGAGGGCGACGAGCTCCGCGTCTCGAGCAAGAGCCGCGACGACCTGCAGCAGACCATCGCGCTGCTCAAGGGCGCCGACGTCGACCTCGACCTGCAGTTCGTCAACTTCCGCTGATCCGGCGCCTCGCCTCGGCGCTGTCCGACCGGCGCCCGGCCCGTCGACGGCGGGGTCCCGGCGGATAGACTCCGGCTGATGGACCCCTCGATGACCACCCTCGTCCTCGCGGGGCTCGCGGTCGTCGTCGACTTCATCGTCCGCGTCACGGCGCTGCTGGTCATCCCCCGGAACCGCCGGCCGTCGACCGCGATGGCCTGGCTCATGGCCATCTTCTTCCTGCCGTACCTCGGCATCCTCCTGTTCCTGCTCATCGGGTCGACGCGGCTGCCCAAGCGGCGCCGGGAGAAGCAGCAGGAGATCAACCGGTTCATCATCGAGTCGACCGAGGGCATCGAGCGGGTCACGCGCGAGCACTCCTGGCCGGGCTGGCTCGACTCGGTCGTGGAGCTCAACCGCACGCTCGGGGCCATGCCGCTCGTCGGGGGCAACCGGGCGAAGCTCTACAGCCACTACGACGAGTCGATCCAGGCCATGACCGACGAGGTCGACCGGGCCACCCGCTACGTGCACGTGGAGTTCTACATCCTCGCGTGGGACGTCACGAGCGCCCCGTTCTTCGACGCCCTCGAGCGCGCCGTGCAGCGCGGCGTCACCGTGCGCGTGCTGCTCGACCACATCGCCTCGCTGCGCGCGCCGGGCTACAGACGCACCACCCGGAAGCTCACGGCGATCGGCGCGGACTGGAACCTCATGCTCCCCGTGCAGCCGCTGCGCGGGCGGTACCAGCGACCCGACCTCCGCAACCACCGCAAGGTGCTCGTGGTCGACGGCCGCGTGGGCTTCATGGGCTCGCAGAACATGGTGCACCGCAGCTACAACAAGGTCGTCAACCGCAAGCGCGGCCTCAAGTGGCAGGACCTCATGACGCGGCTCGAGGGCCCCATCGTCAGCGGCCTCAACGCGATCTTCATCACCGACTGGTACGCCGAGACCGACCAGCTGCTCGTGCGCGAGACGGAGCCGATCGAGATCGCGGCGTCCGACGACGACGAGGAGCTCGACTGCCAGGTCGTGCCGTCCGGCCCCGGGTTCCCGGGCGAGAACAACCTCCGGCTCTTCAACGCGCTCCTCTACTACGCGCAGGAGCGCATCGTGATCACGTCGCCGTACTTCGTGCCCGACGACTCGATGCGGTACGCGATCACCACCGCCGTGCAGCGCGGGCTCTCGGTCGAGCTGTTCGTGAGCGAGATCGGCGACCAGCCCGTGGTGTACCACGCGCAGCGCTCCTACTACGAGGAGCTGCTGAAGGCGGGCGTGCGGATCTGGATGTACCGGGCGCCGTACATCCTGCACAGCAAGCACTTCACGATCGACGACGACGTGGCCGTCATCGGGTCGAGCAACATGGACATGCGCTCGTTCAGCCTCAACATGGAGGTGTCGCTCATGGTGCGCGGGCCCCGCTTCGTGCGGGAGATGCGCCGCGTCGAGGACGGCTACCGGGCGCGCAGCCGCGAGCTCACGCTCGAGGAGTGGAGCCGGCGCACGCGGCTCAGCACCGTGCTCGACAACCTCGCGCGCCTGACCTCGGGCGTGCAGTAGCGACCCGAGGCTCCCCGCGGATCAGATCGCGTCGGGGTCCGCGGCGCCGTCGGCGCGCGGGTCGTCCTGCTCGTGCAGGCTGGCGCGCTCCAGGACGGCCTGGAGCAGGAGCCGCAGCTGCGGATCCCCGAGCCCCTCGCCGGCGATGTCCTGACGGACCTGGTCGCCGACGCGCCAGATGACGGGCAGCATGTCGCGCCCGGCGTCGGTGAGGCCGACCGAGAGACGGCGCTCGTCGGTGGTGTCGCGGAAGCGCGTGACGTAGCCGAACACCTCGAGGCGCTTCAGGAGCGGCGACAGGGTGCCGGGGGTGAGGTGCAGCTTCTCGGCGAGGTCGACCACGGCCTGCGGCTCCTCCTCGTCGAGGGCCAGCAGCACGAGGTACTGGGGATGCGTGAGGTTCAGCGGCTGAAGCAGCGGCCGGTAGAGCGACACCACCGCTCGGGAAGCGGCGGCCAGCAGGACGCCGGTCTCGTCCTCCAGCAGTGCGAGCGATCTCTGTGCCATGTCTCTTTTCCTCTGGCTCGTCAGTACGTCGATGCCGGGGTCTTGGACACTTCCTCCACCGTACGCCTGTCGGGGCGGGAGGATGCCCACGTACAGGCAACGGTCGGCCGAGGTCGTGCGCGCGTTCACGCGAGCGTAGCGGGAGAGGAGGCGACGGCGAGCGCGCCCAGCACGAGCCACGGGCCGAACGGGAGCGCCGACCCGGCCCGCGCCCGGCCGCCGACCAGCAGCGCCGTGGCCGCGACGCCGCCGAGGAGCGTGCCGACGGCGAGGCCGAGCGCGACCTGCGCGGCGCCGAGCTGCCCGAGCGCGAGCCCGAGGACGCCCGCGAGCTTCACGTCGCCGGTGCCGAGGCCGCCGCGGGTGGCCGCCTGCAGGAGGGCGAGGACGACGAGCGCGCCGGCGGCGCAGGCGAGCGCGCGGAGGAGCAGGCTGGATCCGCCGGTCGCCAGCGCGAGGGCGGCGGCCGCGACCGCCGCGGGGGCGGTGGCGCGGTCGGGCAGGCGGTGCGCCGCGAGGTCGGCGAGGACGAGCACGGGACCGACGGCGACGAGCAGCAGGGCGACCGGGAGGTGCGCGGGCGGCGCCTCCGCGGCGGACGCGGCCGCGAGGATCCCCGTGGCGAGCGCCGCGATGACGGCCGCCGCGGGGCCCAGGCCCGGGAGCGCATCGAGCGGACGCGCGTCGAGCCCGTCCGCCCTCCGGCCGCCGGCGAGGGCGAGGCGGGCGAGGCGCGGGGAGGCGGCGCCCACGACGGTGCCGAGGAGGCCCGCGATCGCGACGCCGGCCGGTGCGGTGCCGGGTGCCCCCGCCGCGCGCGCGACGGCGACGGCGAGGGCGGGGATCACGCGGCGACCCTAGGGCCTGCGGCGCGGCGACCGCGCGGCCCGGGCCCCGCCTGGGGACGGACGACGGACGGGCGCCCGCGGGAGGACCGCGGACGCCCGTCGGCGTCGATCAGGGGGTGCGGATCAGACGGACCGCCGCGGGCGCGACGCCTCGAGCATCTCGTCGCGCTCGACCACCTTCACGCGGGCGCGGCCGTGCGGCTGGCCGAGGGCGATCTCGTGCTCGTCGAGCGCGTGCCAGCCGGCGAGGTCGGTGTACTCGATGCCGCGCTCGGCGAGCAGGTCGACGATCGCCTGCTCCTCGGGCGCCTCCGGGGTCCACCAGTCGCCCTGGTCGTTGAGCACGTGCGAGACGGTCTCCATGGCGTCGGACTTGGTGTGCCCGATGAGGCCGATGGGGCCGCGCTTGATCCAGCCCGTGGCGTAGACGCCGGGGATGCGCGTGTTGTCGAGGTCGAGGACCTGGCCCTCGTGGTTCGGGATCACGCCGCGGACCTCGTCGAACGGGATGCCGTCGACGGGCGAGCCGAAGTAGCCGACCGCGCGGTAGATCGCCTGGACGGGTACGTCGCGGAACTCGCCCGTGCCCTCGACGCCGCCGTGGCCGTCGGGGCGCGTGCGCTCGATGCGGAGACCGGCGACGCGGGGCTCGGCGTCGTCGGACGCGAGCACCTCGGCGGGGCGCGAGTAGAAGTGCAGGTGCAGGCGGCGGGACGCGGTGCCGGCCTCGCGCGTGCGCCACTTCTCCAGCACGCGGCTGATGACCATGACCTGCTTGTTGGTCTTCGCGGCCTCCTCGGCGGCGGGATCCACGCCGAAGTCCTCGTCGTAGACGACCACGTCGACGTCGGGCACCTCGCCGAGCTCTCGGAGCTCGAGCGGCGTGAACTTCACCTGCGCGGGACCGCGGCGGCCGAAGACGTGCACGTCCGTGACGGGCGAGTGCTTGAGGCCCGTGTAGACGTTGTCCGGGATCTCGGTGGGCAGCAGGTCGTCCGCGTGCTTGGACAACATGCGCGCGACGTCGAGCGCCACGTTGCCGTTGCCGATGACGGCGACCTCGCGGGCCTCCAGCGGCCAGTCGCGCGGGAAGTCGGGGTGGCCGTCGAACCAGTTGACGAAGTCGGCCGCGCCGTAGGAGCCGGGCAGGTCGATGCCGGGGATGTCGAGCTCGGCGTCGCGGATCGCGCCCGTGGAGAAGATGACCGCGTTGTAGTGCTTCTGCAGGTCGGCCAGCGTGATGTCGCGGCCGTAGTCGACGTTGCCGAAGATCCGGATGTCGCCGCGGTCGAGCACGTCGCGGAGCGCGCCGATGATGCCCTTGATGCGGGGGTGGTCGGGCGCGACGCCGTAGCGCACGAGGCCGTACGGCGCGGGGAGGCGCTCGAAGAGGTCGATGGAGACGTCGAACTGCTTCTCGGCCTTCAGGATGATGTCGGCCGCGTAGATGCCCGCGGGCCCTGCGCCCACGATGGCCAGCCTGAGCTTGGTCACTGGTGTCCTCTTGATCGTCGTCGTCCCCGGTCCGGCCGTCGGGGGCGTGGTGGTGCGGATCCCCGCGAGAGCCGGCGGGGACGAGCGGGAGCTAGCGCGTGCGCTCGACGATGGTGTCGGCGAAGCGCGTGAGCGCCTTCTTGACCGGGCCCTCCGGGAGGGGGGCCAGGGCGTCGACCGCCTCGGCGGCCCAGCGGTGGGCCTCGGCGATCGTGCGGGCCGTGACCTCGTGGTCGCGGAGCTCCGCGATGGCGGCGGTGAGGTCGGCCTCGGACTCGGGCGTCTCCTCGTGCTCCACGTCGCGCTGGATGCGGGCGAGCAGCGCTGCGGCGCCCTCGTCGGTGGCCGCGAGCCGCGTGAGGTAGAGCAGCGGCAGCGTCGAGACGCCGGCGCGGAGGTCGGTGCCGGCGAGCTTGCCGGTCTCCTCGGGCTGGTCGGCGAGGTCGAGCACGTCGTCCACGAGCTGGAACGCGACGCCCGTGCGCTCCCCGAAGGCGAGCACGGCGGACTCGAGCTCGGGATCCGCGCCGGAGTAGATGACGCCCATCTGGGCGGCGCAGGCGATGAGGGATCCGGTCTTGTCGGCGAGGACGTCGAGGTAGTGCTCGATGGGGTCCTGGTCCTCGCGCGGGCCGATGGTCTCGTGCAGCTGGCCGAGGACCAGGCGCTCGAAGGTGGCGGCCTGCAGCCGGATGGCGCGGGGGCCGAGGTCGGCGACGATCTTGCTGGCCCGGGCGAAGAGGAGGTCGCCCGCGAGGATGGCGACCGAGTTGCCCCAGACGGCCTGCGCGCTCGGCACGCCGCGGCGCATGTCGGCCTCGTCCATGACGTCGTCGTGGTACAGCGAGGCGAGGTGCGTGATCTCGATGGCGACCGCCGCGTCGACGACCTGCTGCGTGTTGCCCTCGCCGAGCTGGGCGATGAGGAGGGCGAGCATCGGGCGCACGCGCTTGCCGCCCGCGTCGAGCAGGTAGCGCGTGGTGACGTCGGCCACGTCGTCGGCGAAGCGGACCTCGCGGAGCAGCTGCTCCTCGACGAGCGCGAGCCCGTCGTCGATGCTGCGCGCCATGCGGCGGTCGTCCGAGGACGAGAAGAGGCGCTCGGTGAGGCTGGCGTGCGAGGCGACGGAGGTGCCGCGCCGGGCGAGCGGGATGCTCGGACTCATGATCGGCAACCTTGTCTGTGGAGGTTCACGCGCCGGTCAGGACGCGGCGGGACGGGGTGCGGCGTGGCGGCCGGCCGGCTTGACGCCGCGGTGCAGCGCCACGATCCCCGCAGTGAGGTTACGGTGCTCGACCGACGCGAAGCCAGCCTCGCGCAGCCACGATGCCAGCGTCTCCTGGTCGGGCCAGGCCTGGATGGACTCGTTGAGGTACTCGTACGCGCTGGCGTTGGAGCTCACGAGCTTCACGAGCGAGGGCGCGACGGCCTTCATGTAGAGGTCGTAACCGCGGCGCACGAGCGGCACGGGCGGGGTGCTGAACTCGCAGATGACGATGCGGCCGCCGGGCTTGAGCACGCGGAGCAGCTCGTCGAGGCCCTTCCTCGGCTCGACCACGTTGCGGAGGCCGAAGGAGATGGTGACGGCGTCGAAGGAGTCGTCCTCGAACGGCAGGTCGGTGGCGTCGGCGTGCACGAACTCGATGCGCGGGTTGCCGGCGTGACGACGGCGGCCGACCTCGAGCATCCCCTCGGAGAAGTCGGCGGCGACCACGTGGGCGCCGGACGCGGCGAGCGCGGCGCTCGAGGTTCCCGTGCCCGCGGCGAGGTCGAGGATGCGCTCCCCCGCGACGGGCGCCACGGCGCGCGTGGTGGCGACGCGCCAGAGCTGGTCGTTGCCGACCGAGAGGAGGGCGTTCGTGCGGTCGTACGCGCTCGACACCTCGTCGAACATGGCCGACACCTGGCCGGGCTTCTTGCTGAGGTCTGCGCGCATCACCCGTTCAGTCTATTCGGGCGCGCTGGGCGCTCGGTGGGCGGCGGCCGGATGCCCAGCGGCCCATCAGAGGACGGGGGCGGCGGGGGCCGAGCCGGGCGCCGGGGGCCGTCGCGCGCCCCCGGGAGGCCCGGATCCCCGGCGGTAGGCTGGCATCCGTGACCGCCACCCGCGTCCGAGCGCTCCTCGTCGACACCACCCCCGTCGACTCGATCGCACGACTCGTCCCCCTCCTCGACGCCCGGCACCCGCTCCTGTGGCTGCGGCACGGATCCGGGATGGGCGGCATCGGCGAGGCGCTCCGCCTGGAGTTCACGGGCCCCGACCGCGTGCGCGACGCCGCCGCCGCATGGCGCGAGGTGGCCGCGGCCGCGCGCGTGACGGATCCGCTCGGGATCCCCGGCACCGGCCTCATCGCGTTCGGCGCCTTCGCGTTCGCGGACGACTCGGCGGCCGCGAGCGTGCTCGTCGTGCCGCGCGTCGTCGTCGGGCGGCGCGACGGGGTGTCGTGGGTCACCAGGATCCGGCTGGCCGAGCCGGAGGCCGACGACGTCGCCTCCCCCCTCGACGACCTGGCCGCGGGATCCGTCCCCGTGCCCGAGCGCTCCGGCGCCGAGTACCGCCTGCACCTGCGCCCCGGATCCCAGGGCCCCGAGGGCTACGAGGAGTCCGTCGCGCGCGCCGTCGCGGCCATCGAGGCCGGCGACGTGCAGAAGGTCGTGCTCGCGCGCGACCTCGTCGGGCGCCTGCCGCTCGGCGGCGACCTCCGGCTCGCGCTCAGCCGCTTCGCGCTCGGCTACCCGGACTGCTGGACGTACGCGGTCGACGGGCTCATCGGCGCGAGCCCCGAGACGCTCGTGCGCGTGGGCGGCGGAACGGTCGGCGCGCGCGTGCTCGCCGGCACGGTCTCCCGCGGCGCGGACGCCCGGGCCGACGCCGCAGCGGCCGCCGGGCTCGCCGCGAGCCCCAAGGACAACGAGGAGCACGCCTTCGCGCGCGACAGCGTGCTCGACGCGCTGCGCCCGCACAGCCGCGACCTCTCCACCACCGACGCGCCCTTCACGTTGAAGCTGCCGAACCTGTGGCACCTGGCGAGCGACGTCACGGGCACGCTGGGCGACGGATCCTCGTCGCTCGACCTCGTCGCCGCGCTGCACCCGACGGCCGCGGTCGCCGGGCACCCCACCGCCGCCGCGCTGGAGCTCATCGCCCAGCTCGAGCCCTTCGACCGCGGCCGCTACGCCGGGCCGGTCGGCTGGGTCTCCGCGGACGGCGACGGCGAGTGGGCCATCGCGCTGCGGGGCGCCCAGGTGGATCCGTCGGGCGCGATCGTCGCGCACGCGGGCGCGGGCATCGTCGCGGGATCCGACCCCGAGCGCGAGCGCGCCGAGACGGCCATGAAGTTCCGACCGGTCGTGGAGGCGCTGGGCTAGGAGGCGGTCCCATCGGCTGGCGCCTCCGCCTCCGCCTCCGCCTCCGCTCGCTCCGCCGTCGCGCGTCGCCGCAGCAGCGCCGGCGCCGCGATCCCGGTCACGACGAGCGCCGCGACCACGCCGACCCCGATGCCGGCCAGCGGGCCCGCCGCGTCCACCACCGCGCCGACCGCGGCCGCCGCGAGCGCGACCCCGGTGTTGACGGCCGTGTTGACCCACGCTGATGCCTCGGTCCGCACCGACGGCTCCGTCTGCGCGTCGGCCAGGAGGTAGCCCGTCACCATCGCGGGCGCGAGGAACAGGCCGACGGGGACGAGCGCGGCGGCGAGCAGGATGAGCGCGCGGGCGTCAGGGGCGGCGGGGACGCGGGACGCGACCGCGGCGAGCACGGCCGTCGCGGCGAGCATCGCCGCGACGAGGACGACCAGGCGGATCCGCGCCGGCGCCCGCCACGCGCGCGTCCCGTACGCGAGACCGCCGACCGCGCTGCCCGCGGCGAACGCGGCGAGCAGCGGCCCCGCGAGCGCCGTGCTGCCCGCGCGCTCGGCCAGCGCCGCGACGGCGACCTCGACGGATCCGAGCACCGCGCCGACCCCGAGCAGCGTCACGAGCAGGGGGATCACGAGCGGCTGGCGGAGCGGATCCGCGGACCGGCGACGCGCACGCCCGTCTCGCGTCGACTGGCCCTCCGGCGGGGCCTGCCGCGCGCCCTGCGCCCGGGACAGGCGCGACGACGTCATGCCCAGGGTGCCGAGCACGCTCGCGGCGGCTGACGCGAGGACAGCGACCTCGGGATCCGCGACGGCCACGAGGGCCGCCACGACGAGCGGCCCGACGGTGAAGACGACCTCCTCCCCCACGGCGTCGAGGCTGTAGGCGCGCGTCCGCATCCGCGCGTCGGGCACGAGCGCCGCCCAGACGACGCGCATGGCGGCGCCGAGCGGCGGCATCGCGAGGCCGGCGAGCGCGGCCGTCACGACGACGACCCCGACGGGCGCGCCCATGCGGACCACCGCGAGCACCCCGACGAGCCCAGCCGCGTGGGCGACCGCGAGCGCCACGAGCACGGGACGCTGTCCGTGGGCGTCCACGAGCCGGGCGCGGACGGGCGACGCCAGCACGTTCGCGAGACCGAACGCGCCGGTCGCGAGGCCGGCGGCGGCGAAGGACCCGGTGCGCGCCTGGACCAGGAGCAGCAGCGCGAGCGCGACCATCGCGAAGGAGAGCCGGCCGAGCATCGCCGGGAGGAACACGCGGAGCGCGCCGGGCAGCGCCAGGACGGCGAGGTAGCCGGTGCGGGCGGGCGGCGGCGTGCGGGCGGCGGTCACGCCGGGGCCTGACCCGCGGTCGCGCCCCGGGCCATCGCGAACAGCGCGAGCGTCGCGCTGACCGCCACGTCGTCGTCGCCCGGGCGACGCGCGGAGTCGTCGTGGAGCACGGTGCCGAGCTCGCGGGCGAGCTCCTGCACGCGAATCCACGTGCTGGTCGAGACCGTGAGCTCGGCATCCGTGATCACCGGCCGCGTGCCCTCCGCGTGCAACGCGGCGCGGCGGGTCAGCTCCGCGGCGAGCGCGGCGGCCACGGTCGGCATGCTGCCCCCGGTCAGGGCGTCGAGCCGCTCCCCGCTCGCGGGAACGTGACGGTAGCGCCTGGCCGCTCCCCCACGGATCCGCTCGACGCCCGCGTCCTCGAGCAGCCCGGCCTCGCGCAGCCGCCGCAGGTGGTAGCTCACGTTCGCCTGCGTCTCGCCGAGCTCGCGCGCGGCCTCGGACGCGCTCACGGGCGACCGCGTGCAGAGCGAGAGGAGGCGGAGGCGCAGCGGGTGGGCGATGACGCGGAGGTCGCGGAGGTCGGTCTCGTCGGCGGGCACGCGCCATCCGACCACGGCCGCGCCTCGACTGTCAAACATGTCTTTGACGGTCGCTGGGATGACGCGGGGCGCTCGGTCGCCGTGGTCGACTCGGGCGATGACCGCATCCGACCGCGCCCTCCCTATCGACGGCCTCGTCAACGCCCGCGACCTCGGCGGCATCCGCCTCCGCTCCGGCGGCACCACGCCCACGGGCGTCCTGGCCCGCTGCGAGGACGCCGACCTCATCACCGACGCGGGATGGGAGCGGCTGCGCGAGCTCGGCTACCGCACGGTGCTCGACCTGCGCCAGCCAGGCGAGCGCGCCCGGGACACCCGGCCGCGTCCCGATCGGATCCACCGGGCGCACGTCGACCTCGACGGCCTCGACGACCACCCCGGCTTCTGGGAGCCGTACTGGTCGGCCGGCCTCCACGGCACGCCGCTCTAATACCTGCCGCACCTCGCCGAGCTGCCGGAGCGCGCCGGATCCGCGCTGCGGACCATCGCCCACGCGCCCGCGGGCGGCGTGCTCTTCCACTGCGGCGCCGGACGGGACCGCACGGGCCTGGTCGCGCTGCTGCTCCTCCTCGCGGTGGGCGCCGAGCCGGACGACATCGTCGACGACTACCTGGCGACCATCCGCCTCGGCCCGGAGCGATCCGCGAACTCCGGCGAGCGGGACATGGAGCCGAGGATCGCCGAGCTCCTCGCCGAGCGCGGCACCACGAGCGAGGCGGCGTTCCGCGACGCGATGGCGGGGATCGACCTCGACGCGTTCCTCGCCGCGGCCGAGCTCACCGACCACGAGCGGGACCTGCTGCGCACGTGGCGGGGCGCGATCCCGGCCTGAGCCGGACGGCACGCGGCGGGACGGGCCACCTCAGGTCGCCGACACCGCGATCAGCAGGACGGCCCCGGTCGCGAGCACGGTCGACGCGACGCGGCGGGCGCTCACCCGCTCCCCCAGCGCGACCCACGCGACGACCCCCGACATGACGATGCTCGTGCTCCGCAGCGCCGCGACCTCGCCGACGGGCGCGTGCTGGAGCGCGAGCAGGCTGAGGACGTACGACAGCGGGATCAGCGCCCCGACGGCCGCCGCCCGGCCGAGCCGGCGTCGGTCGCGGAGCACGCCGACGCCGAGGTGCCGACGGGCCACGACGGTGACCATGGCGAGCTGCAGCAGCGCGACGACCGCGTAGTACGGCACCGGGGGGATCCCCCAGGCGACGACCACGGCCGCGTCCCAGAGCGTGTACCCGGCGATGACCACGCCGGTGAGCGCGCCCCAGGCGACATCCGACCCGGCGCCCGCACGGGAACCGTCGCCGAGGAGCAGCAGCACCGACACGGCGATGAGGAGGACCCCGACGCCCGAGGGGATCCCGAGGCGCTGACCGAACAGGAGCACGCCGAGCACCGCGACGAGAACGGGCGCGATCCCGCGCGACACCGGGTAGACGACGCTCACGTCGCCGCGCTCGTAGCCCGCCTGGAGCACGAGGCTGTAGCCGCCGTGCAGTGCCGCGCCCACCGCCCCGGCCGCGAGCCATGACCACGCGGGGACGAGCCCCTGCGCGAGCACGATCGCGACGGCCACCGGGACGACGAGCAGCGCGCCGAGCACGGTGCACAGCCACACGAACGCCGTTCCGCCTCCCGCGCCGGCCTTGCTGAGCGCGTTCCAGCCGGTGTGCGCGACGGCCGATCCGAGCGCGAGCGCCATCCCCAGCATGCGGCCCCCGATCGCGCGGGGATCGGGTCCCGCCTCGACGACCGTAGCGAAGGCGGCGGCGGCCCTACCGGACCAGCGGCACCTCGATGAGCATCGGCGCCGTGGACGCCGTCGTGAGCGCGGCCTCCAGCTCGCCGTGGGTCGACGCGCGCAGGTGCGTCCAGCCGTAGGCGGCGGCGAGCGCCGCGAGGTCCACGCGCTGCGGCGTGAACATGACGCGGTCGATGGCCGCGGGGGCGGCGGTGCGGGACACCTCGAGGCCGTCGAAGATGGTGCCGCCGCCGTCGTTGCCCACGATGACCTGGATCCGCGGGACGCGCTCGCCCGTACCGAGCAGCAGCGAGCCGACGTCGTGCAGGAGCGTGAGGTCGCCGACGAGGACGCGCGTGACGCCCGCGGCGGAGGTGCCGGATCCCGCCTGCGACGCGAGCGCGATGCCGAGGCCCGTGGAGACGGTGCCGTCGATGCCGGCGAGGCCGCGGTTCGCGTGCACGCGCACGTGCTTGCCGGGGAGCGCGCGGTCGGCCTCGCGGATGAGGCGCGACGCCCCGAGCACGAGCCGGTCGTGCGGCCAGGTGGCCTGCCACACCGCCCGGACGAGGCTGCGGCGCGTGACGTCGGCCCGCACGGCGGCGAGCTCGGCGCGCGCGAACTCGCGGCGCTCGGCGGGCGTGGTGCCGGCGGGGACGAGCGGCGCGGACTCCGCGGCGGCGGCCTCGTCGAGGATCGCGCGGCTCTCCTGCACCCAGGTGCCGAGCCAGCGGCGGGCCTCGGTCGGATCCGCGGGCTCGCCGACCACGCGCACGGTGGCCGGGTGCGCGGTGACGCGGTGGCGCGGGTCGTAGTCCTCGCCGCCGGTGGACCCGACGACGATCGCCTCGACGTCGTCGCGCCCCACGAGCAGCGGGACCTCGCGGGTGAGGGTCGGGTGGCCGAACACGACGACGCGCTCCACGCGGTCGCCGAAGCCCGGGCGGGCGAGCAGCTCACGGAAGGACACGACGAGGTTCGGGCCGAAGTGGGATCCGCTGGAGATCTCGGCGGCGAGCGGCCAGCCCCCGGTGCGCGCGAGCTCCTCGGCGGCCTCGCCCGCGGCATGGCCGGCCACGACGAGCGTGCGGGGTCCGTGCGGGAGGTCGAGGACGTCGGCGGCGGGCGCGGGATCGGCGGCACCCTCCGCGTGGCCCGCGGCGCGCGCCTCCGCGACGGCGACGGCGGCGGCGAGGTCCGGCACCGCGACCGAGAGCGGATCCCGGAACGCGGCGTTCACGTGCACGGGCGTCCGCTCGTCGCGGGCGCGGCGGTACGCGTCGCGCGCGATGCGGGCGTCCTCGGCGAGGTCGTCGTCCGTCCCCTCGGGCGCGGGCACGTCGATGCAAGCGACGCGCTCCCCGAACATCCCCGGCTGGTGCGTGGTCTGGTTGCTCGCGATGCCGCGGAGCTCGGCGGGCCGGTCGGCGGTGACGAGCAGCATCGGGACGCCGGAGTGCCACGCCTCGAGCACCGCCGGGTGCAGGTTCGCGACGGCGGTGCCGGAGGTGGTGATCACGGGCGCGGGCCGGCCGGACTCGACGCCGAGGCCGAGCGCGAGGAACGCGGCGGCGCGCTCGTCGATGCGCACGTGCAGGCGCACGCCGTCGACGCGCTCCAGCTCCGCGGCGACGAGCGCGAGGGCCTGCGACCGGGATCCGGGGCAGAGCACCACGTCGGTGACGCCCTCGCGGACGAGCGCGAGCAGCATCGCGAGCGCGCGGTCGGTGGACGGGTTGCCGGTGCGCGGACCGGCGGCGGACGGGATGCGGAGGGCGTCGGTGGCGGTCACCGGGTCAGGCGTCCCGGCGACCGGGGGCGCCGCGGTCGTCGTCGGCGTCGGGGCTCGGCCGCGGGGCGGTGCCCGTGCCGCCGGGGGTCGTCGGACCGTCGGGGCCGGAGCCGTCGCCGTCGCCCGAGCTGTCGAGGTCGGCGAGCTCCTGCTCGAGGCGGCGGATCCGCTCCTCCTCCGAGCGCGCGCGCCCGAGGCCGGAGAGGAAGTCGGGGTCGTCGTCGGGGCCGAGGCGGCGGCCGGATGCGCGGGCCAGGTCGGTGCGGTCCTTGCCGATCGTGAGCCACAGGATGCCGCCGATGAGGGGCACGAGCACGACCACCGCGATCCACGCGGGCTTCGGGAGACCGCGCATGCGGTTCCGCGGCGTCAGGGAGGTGTCCACGATGACGAAGACCGTGAAGAACACGATCACGACGGCGAGACCGATCAACAGGCGGGGCATCTCCCGATGGTAGCTCCGCAACCGGGGAGGACGCCGGGCGTCCAGCGAGCGGGAAGGGGGCGCGGGCCGGACCCGGGCTGGGCGGCGAGGCGTGGACGGTCGGGGCCTCGCCCAGCCGCCCGACCTATGCTGACCCGGTGAGTTCCCGTCGCTACTGGCTCGTCTACACCGTCGTCCGCATCCTCCTGTTCGCCGTGCCGTTCGGCCTGGTGGTCGCGGTGAGCCCCGACTTCTGGCCGCTCGCCGCGGTCATCGGCGCGGTGGTGTCGTTCTGCGGCTCCTACATCTTCCTGCGCCCCCAGCGCGAGGCCATGGCGGCGGATCTCGCGGCCGTCGCGGCCGGCCGCCGCAAGCCCGTGGAGGACGACGACTCCGAGGACGCCGCGGTCGACGCGGCCGAGCGACGGGCCCGCGCGGACGGATCCGCCGACGCCGTGGGCACCCCGGGCGCCGGCACGCCCGACACCGCGGCGGCGGCCCCGCGCGCGGACGGCGAGGCCGAGCGGAGCTGACCCCTCGGGCGCCGGGCGAGCCGTCCCCGTCAGGGGGTGGAGCCGTCCGGACCTCCCCGGTACGCTCGTGCCGGATCAGCACGACGTCGGGGAGGGGATGCACGCGTGACCGCCGGACCCCTCGACCTCTCCTTCACGGCGCCCATCGGCGTCACCGTCAAGGGCGACCTGTGGGCGTGCGTCGAGATCCCCGGCTCGGTCGAGCTGCTCGGCACGGGGAAGGCCGTGAAGGTGGTCGCCACCGTCGACGGCGAGCCGATCACGGCGGGCCTGCTGCCCACCGGCGCAGGCGGGCACATGCTGTCGATCAGCGCGAAGCTGCGGCGGAAGCTCGGCAAGGACCTGGGCGACGCGGTCGCCGTCCACCTGACCGAGCGCCTGTCCTGACGGACGGGCCGTGCGCGGCCGCGCGCCGGTCCCGCTCAGCCCGCGTCGCGCGGCACGTACGGGACCCAACGGCCGCCCGACGACGGCGGCGAGGCGTCTCGCAGAGCCGGACGCACTGCACGGGTCGACGGCGTGAAGCCATCCCCGTCGAGGAGCCGGTAGCGCTCCGTCGGCCGTGCCTCCACCGCCACGGCGGCGAGTGCCGACCCGAGTCGGGCGGCCGCATCGCGCGGATCGGCGCCCACGAGCGCATCCCACCACGCGACGAGCGCGTCATCCACCACCAGCACCGCGCGCCCGCCGGCCGTCGACCGCGGGCGGAGCATCAGCCCCACGCCCTCGACGGCCGCCACCTCGTGCGCGGCCGCGAGCGCGTGCACCAGCCCGGCCGGCGCCTCCGGCATCAGAACGCGAACGCCGCCCCGAGGCCGAGGCCGAACGTGAGCGCGGCCATGCTCGTGAGCTGCAGGGAGAGGATCAGCTCCTTGGGGGTGCGGCCGGTGCACGCGATGATCGCGGCCGGCAGCGCCAGCACGAGCGTGAACAGCACCAGCAGCGCCTTCGGGTAGAAGAGGAAGAAGAACACCACGATCCCGTAGGCGATCGCGATCTCGACGCAGTAGACGATGCGCGAGCCGCGCGGGCCGAGGCGCACGGCGAGGGTGCGCTTGCCGACCTTGCCGTCCTGCTCGATGTCGCGGATGTTGTTCACCATCAGCACCGCGCACGCGAAGCCGCCGGCCGCGACGCCGCCCAGCCAGCCCTCGCCCGTGATCGTGCCGATGAGGATGAACTGCGTGCCCGCGGTCGCGACCAGGCCGAAGAAGACGAAGACGACCACGTCGCCGAGCCCGGCGTATCCGTAGGGCTTCTTCCCGCCGGTGTAGAAGTAGGCCGCGACGATCGCGACGGCGCCGACGGCGAGGAGCCACCAGTGGCCGGTGATGAGCACGATCACGAGGCCCGCGACGGCGGCGAGGCCGAAGAACGTGAGCGCGACGGTGAGCACGGTGCGGGGCTTCGCGGCGCCGGATCCGGTGAGGCGGGCGGGGCCGACGCGGACGGCGTCCGTGCCCCGGATCCCGTCGGAGTAGTCGTTGGCGTAGTTCACGCCGATCTGCAGCAGCACCGCGACGGCGAGGCAGAGGAGCGCGAGGCCGACGGAGACGCCCTCGTCGGGGCCGAGCGCACGGGCGGCTCCCGCGCCGATCGCGACGGGGGCGACGGCGAGCGGGAGGGTGCGGATGCGGGCGCCGGAGACCCAGTCGCGTGCCGTCGCCTTGCGGCTCGTCGCCGGGTTCCCCGAACGCGCCTTGGCGGGCGTTCCCGGACGGGTGCGTGCTGCGGACGAGGGGGCCGTGCGGGTGCGCTTCTTCTTCTGTGCCACGAGGGGCGATCCTACGCGGCGGGCCGATGCACGGCCGCGCCGAGGGGGCGCGGTGCCGGTGCCGGTGCCGGTGCCGGTGCCGGTGCCGGTGCCGGTGCCGGTGCCGGTGCCGGTGCCGGTGCCGGTGCCGAGCGCTACCGGCTGCCGCCCACCGGCGACGGCGCCCAGCCGTCCGCCGGGCAGTTCCAGCGCATGATCGCGTGGCGGCCGTGCTCGAAGCCGAGCTCGCTGAGCGTGGAGGTGGAGAGGGTGAGGATGCCGCCGGCCTCCGCGGGCAGGCCGACCCACGCGACGGCGAGCGCGCGGATCACGTGCGCGTGCGCCACCAGCAGCACGTCCTGGCCGGACTCCAGCACGGGCAGCACGCGCTCGAGCACCTGGAGGACGCGGTCGCGGACCTGCTGGGACGTCTCGCCGGGGGTGTCGCCCGCGGGCACGCCGTCGGTCCAGAGGTCCCAGTGGCCGCGCTCGGACTGGATGTCGGCGGTGGTGCGGCCCTCGTACGCGCCGTAGTCGAACTCGACGAGGCGGTCGTCGACCTCGGCCTGGTCGCGGTAGCCGATGAGCTCGGCGGTGCGGAGCGCGCGCGACCGCGGGCTCGCGAGCACCAGGCCGAACTCGGTACCGGCGAGCACGGCGCCGACCGCGCGCGCCTGCCCCTCGCCCGTCTCGGTGAGGGGGATGTCGGTCGTGCCGGTGTGGCGCCCGTTGACGCTCCACTCGGTCTGCCCGTGGCGGACCATGACGATGCGGCCGCGGACCTTCTCCTGCCACTCCGGGGTGCCGGGGATCTCCGCGCGCGCGATGGCGGCGTCCACCTCCGCGTACATCGGCGCGACGTCGTCGCGGGCGAGGCGCTTGGCGGTGGCGGGGTTCATGCCGGTCATGCGGGGGTCTCCTCCGTCGTCCGGGCGGGTGGCGGACGACCTCCGACTCTACGCCCGGCGGATCCGCGGGCTCAGTGCACGTGCTCCAGCAGGTCGAGCCCCACCACGCCCAGGGCGTCGCGGACGGCGAGGCGGGCGCGGAGGTCGGCGTCGTCGAAGTGCACCATCACGGCGTACGCGACCGCGCCGCGCGGCCCCCGGAGCACGCCCGCCTCGGCGCGCACGCCCGCGTCGACGCCCGTGCAGTCCACGAGCGCCATGCCGTGCTCGCCGCCGCCGCGGCTGACGAGCGCATCCAGCCCGAAGGACGCCGCGACCAGCGACCGGTCGGTGTTGAGCGCGAGCCATCCGACGACGCGCGTGCTCGTCTCCTCGTCGACCACCTCGCCGTGCACGAGGGAGGCGAAGAGCGACGCGAGCTCGCGGGCGGATCCGACGGAGAGCTGCGGGGCGTCGTCCGGCCCGCGGCTGCCGCGCGCCACGTCGAGGAGGGCCGTGCGGCGGAGGCCGAGCGACTCGGCGCGCGTACGCACCGCATCCAGGCCGACGAGGCCGAGGAGCGCGTTGGTCGCGGCGGCGTCGCCGGTCGCGCCGACGAGCGACGCGAGGTCGGTGACGGGCAGCGACGGCACCACGAGGTGGCGCCAGAGGCCCGCCGTGCCGCCCTCGTCGTCCGGCTTCCGGTCGACGAGGTGCAGCGGCGACAGGTCGCCCGCGGTCATGCGCGCCGACAGCTCGACGAGGAGCAGCACGCGGCCGAGGCCGGCGGCGGGCAGCGCCACGTGGTCGTCGACCGAGAGCACGACGTCGCCGGAGTCGAGGTCGACGGCGCGGGCCGCGACGCGCATCCCGTCGAGGGCGAGGCCGCCGAGCGCGCGGAAGGCGGGGCGGAAGCACGGGGTCGGCTCCTGGCCCGCGTGGCGCGCGGCACCACCCCCGGCGCGTCGGGGGCGGTGGAGCGGATCCTCGCGGGCGGCGACCATCGCGCGGCGCGTCACCAGATGGTGACGCGGGCCTCCTCGTCGAGCCACAGGCCGTCGCCCGGCCGCACGTCGAACGTCTCGTAGAACGCGTCGATGTTGCGGACGATCTGGTTGCAGCGGAACTCGTTCGGCGCGTGCGGGTCGATGGCGAGCAGGCGCATCACCTCGGCGTCGCGGCCCTTCTGCTGCCAGGCCTGCGCCCAGGAGAGGAAGAAGCGCGCAGCTCCCGTCAGGCCGTCGATCACCGGCGGCTCCGCGCCCTCGAGCGAGAGGAGGTACGCCTTCCACGCGATGGAGAGGCCGCCGAGGTCGCCGATGTTCTCGCCGATGGTGAGGGCGCCGTTGACGTGCGGCGCGCCGTCGCCCGTGAGCTGCGCCGGCACCAGGGCGTCGTACTGCTGGATGAGCGACGCCGTGCGCTCCTCGAACGCCGCGCGGTCGGCCGGGGTCCACCAGTCGGTGAGGCGGCCGTCGCCGTCGTAGCGCGAGCCCTGGTCGTCGAAGCCGTGGCCGATCTCGTGGCCGATGACCGCGCCGATCGCGCCGTAGTTCGCGGCCGGGTCGCGCGCCTCGTCGAAGAACGGGAACTGCAGGATCGCGGCCGGGAACACGATCTCGTTGAAGCCCGGGTTGTAGTACGCGTTGATGGTCTGCGGCGTCATGAACCACTCGTCGCGGTCGAGCGGGGCGCCGATCTTCGCGAGCTCGCGGCGCGTCTCGAAGCGGGCGGTCGCGCGCACGTTGCCGACGAGATCCGTCGGGTCGATCTCGAGCGCCGAGTAGTCGCGCCACCTGTCCGGGAAGCCGATCTTCGGGGTGAACCTGTCGAGCTTCTCCAGCGCCCGCCCGCGGGTCTCCGCGGTCATCCAGTCGAGGCCGGAGATGGAGTCGCGGTACGCCTCGACGAGGTGGCCGACGAGCACGTCCATCTCGGCCTTCGCGGTGCGGGAGAAGTGGCGGTCGACGTAGATCCGGCCGATGGCCTCGCCCATGGATCCCTCGACCAGCGAGACGCCGCGCTTCCAGCGCACGCGCTGCTCGGGCGCGCCCGTGAGCGTGCGGCCGTAGAAGTCGAAGGACGCCTCCGAGAACGCCTTCGGGAGCAGGGCCGCGTTGGAGCGGACGACCTGCCAGGTGAGCCAGTCGCGGAGCGCGGGCACCTCGGCGTCGGCGAGCAGCGCGCCCGTGCCCTCGGCGAAGCTCGGCTGGCGGAGGACGACCTCGTCGAGCGCGGCCGCGGGCGCCTCGAGGGCGTCGCGCCAGACGTCGAGGTCGGCGCCGGCGGCCTTCGCGACGACGTCGCGGAGCTCGGCCCAGGAGACGAGGTTGTAGGTGGCCTGGCTGTCGCGGGTGCGGACGTTGTCCCAGTGGGCCGCGGCGAGGCGGGTCTCGAGGTCGAGGATCCGGTCGGTGCGCCCCGCGGGGTCGTCGAGCTGCGCGAGGCCGAGCATGCGCTCGACGAAGGCGCGGTACGCGTCGCGGACGGCCGCGTGGCCCTCCTCGCGGTAGTAGCTCTCATCGGGGAGGCCGAGGCCGCCCTGCTCGACCTGCACGACGTAGCGCTCGGGATCGCCCGGGTCGTTGTCGACGAAGAGGCCGAGGAGGCCGCTCACGTTGCTCTGCTCGAGGCGGCCGAGGGTCGCGAGGAAGGTCGGCACGTCGGTGACGGCGGCGGCCTCGTCCAGCTGGTCGCGGATCGGCTCGACGCCGAGCGACTCGACCCGCTCCTCGTCCATGAAGCTCGTGAAGAGGTCGCCGAACTTGCGCTCCTCGGTGCCGGGCGCGGCGTCGACGGCCTCCTCGATGATCACGCGCACGGCCTCCTCGGCGGCCTCGGCGAGCTGGTGGAACGAGCCCCAGCGGGCCTTGTCGTCGGGGATCGCGGTGCGCTCGAGCCAGCGGCCGTTGACGTGGAGGTAGAGGTCGTCCTGGGGCCTGACCCCCTCGTCCAGCTCGTCGGTGCGGATCCCGGTCGGAGGTGTCTCGGCGCTCATGCGCACGAGCCTATGCGCCTTCGCCCGGCCCGCGCCGGGAGCGGTGTAAAGCACCCTTGACACCCCCGCGACGTAAAGCTAGCTTGTCACCCATGCGCAGCGAGGTGAGGGAACTCCGGACGGCGGCCGGCCTCTCCCAGCAGGCCCTCGCCGACGCGCTCGGTGTCTCCCGCCAGACGATCAACGCCATCGAGACGGGACGCTACGACCCGTCGCTCGGGCTCGCCGTGCGGACGGCGCGCTTCTTCCACCAGACCGTCGAGGAGGTCTTCCATGTCGAGGACGACTGAACGCCGCGGGATCTCCCGCGTGAACGTGCTCATCGGGACCGTGTTCGCGCTGTCCGCCCTCGTCCTGCTCGTCGCCGGGCACGCGGACCGCGCTATCTCCATGGCCGTCATCACCGTCATCTTCCTGATCCAGGCCGTCGTCGCGGCGCAGCCGGGGGTGAGCGACGAGACCCGGGTGAACGGGCTCGAGTACCGCGACGAACGCGACCGGCAGCTCGCCCAGCGCGGGTTCGCCGCGGTCGGCGTCGCGGCGCTCCTCCTCTCCTGCGGCACGTTCCTCGTCCGCACGCTGATGGGCGACGTCGACTGGTGGATCGCCGGGCAGATGCTCGTGCTCGTCGCCGTGTGGGGCATCGCGAACCGGGTGGCCGTCCGCCGGAGCTGAAGCCGATCGCGTCGGATCCGCAGCGCGAAACGCCGCCGCAACACGGCGTCGGTACGCTCGCGGATCGGGGCGTCTCCCCACACACCCGCGCGGAAGCAGGCGAGCATGGCCCGACAGATCTGGACCCTCCACGGCGACGGCAAGGCGGTGGACGCCTCCGCGGTCGTCGGCCCCGGCGAGCGCCTCACCTGGCCGCGCACCATCGGGCTCGGGATGCAGCACGTCGTCGCGATGTTCGGCGCGACCTTCCTCGTGCCCGTCCTCACGGGCTTCCCGCCCACGACCACGCTGTTCTTCTCCGGGATCGGGACGCTCCTCTTCCTCCTCATCACCAAGAACCGGCTGCCCAGCTACCTCGGGTCGTCGTTCGCGTTCATCGCGCCGATCCTCGCGGCCAACGCGGCGACGGCGGCGGGCGGCGGCGGCATCGGCGCGGCGCTCGCGGGCATCGTGGCGGTCGGGATCCTGCTGGCCGTCATCGGCGGCATCGTGCAGGTCACCGGCACCGGCTGGATCGACGCGCTGCTGCCGCCCGTCGTCGCCGGCGCCATCGTCGCGCTCATCGGCTTCAACCTGGCCTCGGCGGCGCGCGACAACTTCGTCGTGGCGCCCGTGACGGCGACCATCACGCTCGCGACCGTGATCCTCTCCACAGTGCTGTTCCGCGGGATCCTCGGCCGGCTCTCCATCGTGCTCGGCGTGGTCGTCGGCTACGTCGTGGCCGCGATCCGCAGCGAGATCGACTTCTCGAAGATCGAGTCGGCCGCGTGGATCGGGCTGCCCGAGTTCCACGCACCCGAGATCACGCCGCAGTTCTGGGCGCTGCTGCCCGCGTTCCTGCCCGTCGTGCTGGTGCTCGTCGCCGAGAACGTGGGCCACATCCGCGGGGTCGCGCAGATGACCGACGGCTCGGTCAACAAGCTGACCGGGCGCGCGCTCCTGGCCGACGGCCTGGCGACCGTGCTCGCGGGCCTCGGCGGCGGATCCGGCACCACGACCTACGGCGAGAACATCGGCGTGATGGCGGCCACCCGCGTCTACTCGACCGCCGCGTACTGGGTCGCCGGCGCGTTCGCCGTGCTGCTCGGCCTCTCCCCCAAGGTCGGCGCGGTCATCAACACGATCCCCGCCGGGGTGCTCGGCGGCGTGACCACCGCGCTCTACGGCCTCATCGGGATCATCGGCGTGAAGATCTGGATGGACAACCGGGTCGACTTCTCGAAGCCGGTCAACCAGCTGACGGCGGCGACCGCGCTCATCGTCGCGATCGCGCCCTTCACCTTCACGCTCGGCACCGTCTCGTTCAACGGCATCGCGCTCGGCACCGTCGCGGCCATCGTGATCTACCACGTGATGCACACGGTCGCGCGGCTGCGCGGGACCGACTAGCGCGCGGGGCGGCGGCAGCGGCGGCCGCCGTCGGTCAGAGCCCGAGCAGCCGCTCCAGCGCGGGATCCTCGAGGGAGTCGAGCACGAGGTCGGCCCCCGCGTCGCGGAGCTCGGCGGCCGAGTAGTGGCCGCTCGCGACGCCGACCGCGGTGGCGCCCGCGTCGTGCGCGGACGTGACGTCGTTCGGGGTGTCGCCGACGACGAGCACCTCCTCGCGCCGCGGCTCGGCGCCGCGCAGGATGCCGGCGGTGGCGATCGCGCGGCGCACGACGTCCACCCGGTCGGGCGAGTCGGATCCGTACGCGCCGAACACGAAGAACCGGCCGAGCCGCGCGGGCTCCATCTTCGTGCGGGCCGCGCCCTCCATCGCGCCGGAGACGACGCCGAGCACGACGCCCGCGTCGGCGAGCCGGTCGAGCAGCGCCTCGGCGCCGTCGAGCACGCGGTATCCCTCCGAGACGCGGATGTCGTCGGCGAGGTGGCGCAGGTAGGAGGCGTAGAGGCGCGCGAGCTCGGCGGGCTGCGGATCCCGGCCCATCACGCCGCGGAAGGTCGCGGCGCCGACCTGCGGATCCGTCTCCCCCGCCGACGAGTGCTCGCCGATGTCGGCCTCCACGTCGTGCAGGTCGCGGAAGGCCATCGCCCAGCTGCGGGCGCCGGAGCCGCCCGTGTGGATGAGGGTCTCATCGATGTCGAAGAGGACGGCGGGCGGGATGCGATCGGTGTCGGCCATGGATCCATCGTGCTCCGGCCGACCTCCGTGCGACCCGGACGGCCACGGCGCAGCGGCGGGCGCGTCAGCTGCGGCGCGCGCGGACCCGCTCGGTGGTGCGGGCGATGACCCGCAGGCTGTCGATGAGCGTCGCGATCTGCTCGCGGCTGAGGTCGGCGAGCACCTCGTCCTCGTCGGCGACGAGGCGGCGCATCGCGCGGTCGACGCGCTCGATGCCGAACGGCGTGAGGACGACGAGCCGGCTGCGGCCGCCCGCCGGATCCTCCTCGCGCGTGATGAAGGAGCGCGCGGTCAGCCGGTTCACCCGGTGCACGAGGCTGCCCGTGTCGGTGCCGAGCCGCTCGGCGAGCGCGGCGCGCGTGAGGCCGGCGTCGCCCTGCTGGCGGAGCACGGAGAGGAACTCGAACTCGCTCGTGGTGAGGCCCTCGGCGGCGAACGCGCCCTCGCGGATCCGCTGCATCTGCGGCAGCAGGCGCCGGAGCCGCGACACCACGTCGAGCGGCGCGAAGTCGACGTCGGGCATGGCCGCACCCCACGCGTCGATCACCAGGTCGACGTCGTCGTCATCCTTCATCGGGACTCCCACCGTCGCGTCCACGGTACCCGGGACGCGACGCGACGCGGACCCGCCGGCGCACGACGGGCGGGTGACGTCGCGGGGCGTCGCGGTCGGCGGATGCGACGCCCGGCTCCGGCAGGATGTGCGCATGACCCGGCCGCTCCCCCTCCCCGACCGCCCGCTGGTGCTCGACGGCGGGCTCGGCACGCTGCTGGAGGCGCGCGGGCACGACCTCTCGGATCCGCTCTGGAGCGCCCGCGTGCTCGCCGACGAGCCCGACGCGATCCGCGCGGCGCACGCGGAGTTCTTCCGCGCGGGCGCGGACGTCGCGATCACGGCGTCGTACCAGGTGGGCTTCGCGGCCTTCGCGGCGCGCGGCCGGGGCGCGGCCGAGACGGAGGCGCTGCTGCGCGCGAGCGTGCGGCTCGCGGCCGAGGCGCGGGACGAGGTCGCGCGCGACGACGCCGGGGCGCCGCGCGACCGGTGGATCGCCGCGTCCGTCGGCCCGTACGGCGCGACGCTCGGCGACGGCTCCGAGTACGCGGGATCCAGCGGCCTCACCCGCGCGGAGCTGCGCCGCTGGCACGCGCCCCGGTTCGCCGTGCTGGCCGACGCGGGCGCCGACCTCCTCGCCTGCGAGACCATCCCGAGCCTCGACGAGGGCCGCGCGCTCGTGGACCTCGCGCGCGGCTCGGGCGCGTCCGCCTGGCTCGCGTTCACGGTCGCCGACGGGCGCCTGCGCTCCGGCGAGCCGATGGCGGAGGGGTTCCGCCTCGCGGAGGAGGCCGACGAGGTCGTGGCCGTGGGGATCAACTGCGCGCACCCGGAGGAGGTGCCCGCCGCGATCGCCGCCGCCCGCGGCGTCACCGACCGGCCGGTGGTGGTCTACCCGAACTCGGGTGAGCGCTGGGACGCGGTCGCCCGCGGCTGGCGCGGCGACCCGGCGCTGCCGTCCGTCGACGCGTGGATCCGGGCGGGCGCGTCGCTCGTCGGCGGCTGCTGCCGGGTCGGCCCCGACGGGATCCGGCGGATGCGGGACGCGCTCGGCTGATCCCGCCGGCACGACGGCGGCCCGCCCCGCGAGGGGACGGGCCGTCGTCGCGTGCGGGCGGCGCGGCGGATCAGGCGCCGGCGACCGCCTGGCGGAGGCCCTCGGCGAGCGGGGTGGTGGGACGGCCGAGGAGGCGCGCGAGGTCGCCCGTCTCGTCGTCGAGCTGGCCGGCGGCCGTCGCGGCGTCGAGGCCCACGACGAAGCCGACGGTGCCCTCGTCGAGGCCGGCCTCGCCGAGGATGCGCGCGTGCTCCTCGCCGGGGACCTGCGAGACGGGGACGGGCTGGCCCGTGATGCCGGAGATCGCCTCGGCGAGGTCGCCCTGGGTCCAGCGCTCGTCGCCCGCGAGCTCGAGGGTCTGCCCGGCGAGCGAGTCGTCCATGGCCGCGACGGCGGTGGCCTCCGCGAAGTCGGCGATGGTGGCGCTCGCGACGCGGCCGTCGCCCGCGCTCGTGAGGAGCGCGCCGGACTGCTTCACCGAGTCGACCGTGCCGGCGTAGTTCTCCGTGTACCAGCCGTTGCGGAGGAGGGTGACGGGCACGCCCGAAGCGGCCAGCACCTCCTCGGTGGCCTTGTGCTCGCCCGCGATGAACAGCTCGGTCGTGCTGGCGCGGAGGACGCTCGTGTAGAGGATCCGGCCGACGCCCGCGGCCGTCGCGGCCTCGATGACGGTGGTGTGCTGCGGCACGCGCTGGCCGACCTCGCTGCCGGAGACGAGCACGAGGGTGTCGCCGGGCTGGATCGCGGCGGCGACGCTCTCGGCGTCGGAGTAGTCGAGGCGCGCGGTGCGGACGCCCTGCGCGGCGAGGTCGGCGAGGGCCTCGGGGCGGCGCGCGGTGGCGAGGACGTCGGAGGCGGCGTAGCCGCGGGCGAGGAGGGACGCGACGATGCGCGATCCGAGGCGGCCGGTGGCGGCGGTGACGACGATGGTCATGGGATGCCTTTCGAGTCGGGAGGAGGAGCGGTACGCCGGGGTCAACGACTCCGTCGCCGAGTACCTTCCCACAGGGAGGTACCCACCTTCTGGTAAGTTGTGCGATGTGACGCAGATGAGCTTCCGGGTGACCCGCGACCGGCCCGGCGTGACCGACGGCCGCTACCCCGCGAACTGCCCGTCGCGCACCCTGCTCGACCACATCACCAGCAAGTGGGGCGTGCTCGTGCTGCTCGCGCTCGGCGAGCGGTCCCGGCGCTGGGGCGAGCTGCGGCGCGAGGTCGAGGGGATCAGCGAGAAGATGCTCGCCTCGACGCTCCGCACGCTGGCCGACGACGGACTCGTCCTCCGCGAGGCGCAGCCCACCATCCCGCCGCGGGTGGACTACCGGCTCACCGAGCTCGGGCACGAGGTGAGCGCCCGGCTCGTGCCCCTCATGGACCTCGTGATGGACGTCACCGAGGACACGTCCCCGCTGGCATCCCGCCGACCCTAGGCTTGTCCCGGCAGCCGAGGGATCGGCGCCGACCCGCCTCGCGCCACGGCGCCACCCGGCCAGAGAGAGACCGACGATGCCCTCCCCGTCCGCGCCGACGCTGTCGCCCACGCCCGCCCCGACCCGCGACGTCCGCCGCGCCCGCGTCGCCGTCGGCATCCTCTTCTTCACCAACGGCGCGATCTTCGCGAACCTGCTGCCGCGCTACCCGTCGATCAAGGCGGAGCTCGGGCTCGCCAACGTCGAGTTCGGGGCCGCGGTCGCCGCGTCGCCGCTCGGCGCGCTCATCGCGGGGCTCGCGGCGGGAGTGCTCATCCGCCGGTACCGCTCCGCGCGCGTGGCGGTCGCCGCGACCGTGGTGGCCTCCGTCGGGATCCTCCTGGCCGGCCTCGCGCCCGGCTGGCTCGTGCTCGCGGGCGCGCTGTTCCTCGCGGGCGCCATGGACTCCATCACCGACGTCGCGCAGAACTCGCACGCGCTGCGGGTGCAGCGGCTGTACGGGCGGTCGATCATCAACTCGTTCCACGCGGTCTGGTCGATCGGCGCGGTCGCCGGCGGGATCATGGGCGCGGCCGCCGCGCAGATCCGCCTGCCGCTCGCCGTGCACCTCTCCATCTCGGCCGTGCTGTTCAGCGCGCTCGCGGTGCTGTCGCTGATGTGGCTGCTGAAGGGCCCGGAGCCGGAGCCCGGCGAGGGCGGCGCCGCCCACGCGCACGCGCCGGATCCCGAGGGCGACGTGGCGCGCGCCGCCTCCCCGCGCGCGCTCGGCCTCGTCGCGAAGTACGGCGTGCTGCTCGCGCTCGTGATCATCGCCTCCGGCGGCGCCATCGTCGAGGACGCCGGCAGCACCTGGTCGGCCATCTACCTCTCGCGCGACCTCGGCTCGTCGGCCTTCGTCGCGGGCCTCGGCTTCATCTCGCTGCAGGGCATGCAGTTCATCGGCCGGATGCTCGGCGACCGCATGGTCGACCGCTTCGGCCAGCGCGCCATCGCCCGCCTCGGCGGCGTGCTCGTGCTCCTCGGCATGGGCGGGGCGCTCGCGTTCCCGAGCATCGTCGGCACGATCGTCGGCTTCGGCGTCGCGGGCTTCGGCGTCGCGACCCTCATCCCCGCGGCCATGCAGGCGGCGGACGAGCTGCCCGGCTTCAAGCCCGGCACCGGCCTCACGATCGTCGGCTGGCTGCTGCGCGTCGGCTTCCTCGTCTCGCCGCCCGTCGTCGGCGCCATCGCGGACGCGTCGTCGCTCCGGTACGGCCTGATCTTCATCCCTGCCGCCGGCCTGCTCGTGCTCGTGTTCTCGCGCGTGCTCGCCACGCGGCGGGCGCACCCGGCGGCGCAGACGGCGCCGGGCGCGGCCTCCTAGGGGCGCCGCGGATCCGCCGCCCTCAGCGGGAGGCGGCGCGCGTGGCCGCGAGCGACCCGAGCAGGGCGAGCGCCTCGGCGCTCGCCGACCCCGCCTCCGCGCGGTAGACGACGAGCTCCTGCCCCGGCGCGGCCCGCACGTCGAAGGCGTGGGCGCGGAGGTCGAGCGGGCCGACCTCGGGGTGCAGGAACCCCTTCCGCACGGGCCGCTTGCTCCGCGCGTCCCCCGTCGCCCGGAGGGCCGCGAACTCGGGGCTCGCCGCCGTCAGCTCCCGCACGACGGCCCGGAGGCGCGCGTCGTCCGGCGCCTGCCCCTCCGCGAGGCGCAGCCCCGCGACGGTCGCCGCGGCCGCCGCGGGCCAGTCCGCCCAGAGCGTGCGGGCGTCCGGATCGAGGAACAGCATCCGGGCGAGGTTGCCGCGGTGCGCGGCGCTCGCGAACAGGGCACGACCGAGCGTGTTGGCGGCCAGCACGTCGTAGGCGCGGCCGAGCACGAGCGCCGGATGCTCCGGCCAGGAGTCGAGGAGCGCCAGCAGCTCCGGATCCGCGCGCTCGGACGAGGCGCTCGAGGAGGCCGGCGCGGGGGCGAGCCCGGCCAGCCGGAAGAGGTGGAGGCGCCCGTCGTCGTCGAGCCCGAGGACGCGCCCGAGCGCGTCGAGCACCTGCGGCGACGGGTTCGTCTCGCGCCCCTGCTCGAGGCGCATGTAGTAGTCCGCGCTCATGCCCGCGGCGACGGCGACCTCCTCGCGGCGGAGGCCCGCGACGCGGCGGCGGCCGCCCGAGGGGAAGCCCGCGTCCTCGGGCCGGGTCGCCGCGCGGCGGGCGCGCAGGTAGTCGCCGAGGTCGTGGTTCATGCCCCGACCCTAGGTCGGCGGGCGCGCGGATGGGTGGGTGCACCGCACCCGGGCACGCCGCGGCCCTCGGCGGGCGGATCCGGAGGCCGAGGCTGGAGGACATGACCGCACACGACACCCCCACCATCACCCTCATCACCGGAGCGAGCAGCGGGATCGGCGCTGCCACCGCCGAGCGCCTCGCCGCCGACGGCCACCACGTCGTCCTCGCCGCCCGCCGCCGGGACCGCCTCGACGCGCTCGTCGCCCGGCTGACCGCGGCCGGCGGATCCGCCCAGGCCGTCGAGCTCGACGTGGTCGACGCCGAGGCCCACCGCGCCGTGGTCGACGCGATCGTCGCCGAGCACGGGCGCCTCGACGTCCTCGTCGCCAACGCGGGCGTCATGCCGCTCTCCCGCCTCGACGCGGGCCTCCTCCCCGAGTGGCGCCGCATGGTCGACGTCAACGTGATGGGGCTGCTCCACGGCATCGCGGCGACCCTCCCGCACTTCACGCGGCAGGGGTCCGGCCACCTCGTGACGATCGCGTCCATCGCCGCCCGGGAGGTCCCGGCGACGAGCGCCGTGTACTCGGGCACGAAGCACGCGGCCCGCGCGATCACGGAGGGGTTGCGCATCGAGTCGCCCGCGGGGATCCGCGTCACGACCGTCAGCCCGGGCGTGACCGAGAGCGAGCTCGCCGACTCGATCACCGACCCGCACGCCCGCGAGGCGATGGTCGCGTACCGGGCCGGCGCGATCCCCGCGTCGAGCATCGCCGCGGCCGTCGCCTTCGCGGTCGGGCAGCCCGCGGAGGTCGACGTGAACGAGATCACCGTGCGCCCGGCGGCGCAGCGATGACCGCGCACCTGGGCCTCTGGTGCACGGCGGACGGCCGCGTCCGCCAGGAGCTGCGCGCCGACGGCCGCTACGTGGAGGCGCGCGGCACCCGCGAGGCCGCGTACACCGGCGCCTACGAGGTCGACGGGGATCGCATCGCGTACCGCGACGACACCGGGTTCAGCGCCGACGGCGTCTTCGTCGACGGGGTGCTGCACCACGCGGGCATGGTGATGCGGCGGCGGTGAGGCGACGGGCGGATCCGCCGACGCGCGGATCCGCTCACGGGCTCCTGCGAGTGCGGCCGCCGGCGCGCCCGGCCGCGGGAGAGTGGGCGGACCGCCCACCCGAGAGGATCGCCATGTCCACCGACCTGCCCGGAGGGCTCTTCCCCCTCGCCGACGACCTCACCGTCACGCGCTTCGGCTACGGCGCCATGCAGCTCGCCGGGCCGCGCGTGTTCGGCCCGCCCGCGGATCCCGACGCCGCCCGCGCCGTGCTCCGCGAGGCGGTCGCGCTCGGGATCACGCACATCGACACGGCCGACTTCTACGGGCCCGGCCACACGAACGCGCTCATCGAGGAGGCGCTGTTCCCGTACCCGGAGCACCTTCACATCGTCACCAAGGTCGGGAGCCTCCGCGACGCGAAGGGCCGCTGGCCGCAGGCGCTCACCCCCGCCGAGCTCCGCCAGGCCGTCTACGACAACCTCACGCACCTCACGCTCGACGTGCTCGACGTCGTGAACCTCCGCGTCGGCGCCTTCGACAGCCCCACCGACGGATCCGTCGAGGAGCCGTTCACCGCCCTGGCCGAGCTGCAGCAGGAGGGGCTGATCCGCCACCTCGGCGTGAGCAACGTGACGCCCGCGCAGGTCGCCGAGGCCCGCCGCATCGCGCCCATCGTGTCCGTGCAGAACCACTACAACCTGGCCCGCCGCGACGACGACGCGCTCGTCGACGAGCTGGCCGCCGACGGCATCGCCTACGTGCCGTACTTCCCCCTCGGCGGGTTCTCGCCGCTGCAGTCGGAGACGTTGGCGCGCGTGGCCGCCGACCTCGGCTCGGCGCCGCTGCCGGTCGCGCTCGCCTGGCTGCTGCAGCGGTCGCCGAACGTGCTCGTCATCGCGGGCACGTCGTCGGTGGAGCACCTGCGCGAGAACGTCGCGGGCGCACGGATCCGGCTGCCGGAGGACGCGCTCGCGGAGCTGGAGGGGATCGGCGGCTGACGCGGCACGCCCGTCCGGCACCGCACGCCGCGTCAGGCGCCGTCGGTCCGCCCGGCGGCATCGGCCGCGGCGTCCGCCACCCGCCGCAGCGCCGCCAGCACCGCGCGGACGGGCGCCTGCGCGAGCGCGTCCGGGCGGGCGAGCACGTCGACGTGACGCACGAGGGTGGCGCCGACCACCGGCCGCAGCACCATCCCGTCGACCGCGAGCGGGGCCGCGGTCGTGCGGGGCATCACGGCGATGGCGTCGCCGGTCCGCACGATCTGCGCCGCCACCGAGAACTCGTTGACGCGGTGCACGATCCGCGGGGCGCTACCGCTCAGCGCGCCGAGGTGCTCGAGGACGCCGGCGAGCGGGAAGCCCGTGTGCGTGGAGATCCACCGCTCGTCGCGCAGCTCCTCCGGCGTGATCCCCGCGGACGCGGCGAGCGGATGCCCGGCGTGCAGCGCGACGTCGAGCGGCTCCACCAGGAGCGGCACGACCACGAGCCGCGCGGTCGGCCACGGCGGGTCGTGCGGGAGGCGGTGCGCGACGACGAGGTCGTGATCCGCGGTGAGGCCCGCGAAGTCGCCCTGCGCAACGTCGGCGTCCGCGAGCGCGACGCGCGTGCAGGGCCCCTCCGCACCGGCCAGCTCGGCGAGCAGCGGCCCGAAGAGCGCGAGCCCGGCGCTGTGGAACGCGGACACCCGGACGGCCCGGTCGTCGTGCGCGAGGAAGGAGCCGACCGCCTCCCGCGCCGCGGCGAGCGCCTCGTCGACGCGCACCGACGCGGCGGCGAGCGCCTCCCCGGCCTCCGTGAGCGCCAGCCGCCGGCCGCGCCGCACGGTCAGCGGCACGGGGACGCCGGCCTGCAGCGCCGCGAGCTGCTGCGAGACGGCGGATGCGCTCACGTGCATCGCCACCGCGACGGCCGCGACGCTGCCCCGGTCGCCGAGCTCGCGGAGGAGGCGGAGGCGGGCGGGATCCATGAGCACTGTCTAACGCATCGATGAAGACGATGCCCGTCGATCTTCCGCGTCGACTGCCGGACAGTGGGGACATGGCCTCCCCCACCCGCCGCGAGCCCGTCGTCGACCTGCTGCTCCTGGCCGTCGCGGCGGTCTGGGGCGCGAGCTTCCTCGCAGCCAAGGACCTCGCGGCGGAGACGGGCGTGCCCGCGGCCGTCGCGCTGCGCTTCCTCGTCGCGATGGTCGCGACCGGCCTCGTCTGCCTGGCCCGGCGCGAGCGGCTGCCGCGCGGCCGCGGCCTCCTCATCGCGGCGGCGCTCGGCTGCTCGCAGGCCGCGGTCATCGGGCTGGAGACGTGGGGCGTGCACCTCACGAGCGCCACCAACGCGGGCCTCCTCATCAGCCTGGCGCTCGTGATGACGCCCGTGCTCGAGGGCGCCGCGTCGCGCGCCTGGCTGCCCCGGTCGTACTTCGTCGCGGCGGTCGCGGCCGTGGTCGGCGTCGCGCTGCTGGTCTCCGAGGGCGGGCTGCGCGCGCCCACCCCGGGCGACGGGCTGGTGATCGCGGCGGCGGTCGTGCGGGCCGTGCACGTCACGGCGAGCGGGCACCTCACGCGCGGGCGGAGCGAGGGATCCCTCGGCGTCGTCCTCGTGCAGATGGGCGTCTGCGCGGCCATCTTCTCCGCGATGGCGGGGCCCGACCTGCCCGCGGCGGCCGCGTCGCTCGACGCCCGGGGCTGGGCGGGGGTCCTCTTCCTCGGCGTGCTGTGCTCGCTGTTCGCGTTCGCGGTGCAGCTCTGGGCCGTGCGGCGGACGTCGGCGTCGCGCGCGAGCATCCTCATGGGCACCGAGCCGGTGTGGGCGCTGCTCGTCGGCGTGGTGGTGGCCGGGGAGGCGATCGGGCCGGTCGGCGCGGTCGGCGCGGCGCTCATCGTCGCGGCGTCGTACGCGGGGCAGGCGATCGAGCGGCGGCACCGGGCATCCGTCGACGCCGCTCGCGCCGGATCCCGCGAGAATGGGCGCATGCCCCAGCCCGCCGCGGTGCCGCGCCTGCGCCGTCCCGCCGCATGACCGCCCCCGACCGCCGCTTCCCGCGCCGCGTCTACCGCGAGGGCGCCGAGCCCGACGTGCGGTTCACGCTCGCGAACGAGCGCACGTTCCTCGCGTGGATCCGCACCTCGCTCGCCCTGCTCGCCGGCGGCGTCGCGCTCGAGGCGCTCGCCCTCGGGCTGCAGCCGGGGTTCCGGCTCGCGGCCTCGATCGTGCTCATCGTCACCGGCATCGCGGCGCCCGCCCAGGCGTGGATCGGCTGGATGCGCGTCGAGCGCGCCCTCCGGCTGGATCGCCCGCTGCCCGCCGCCGGCCTGTCGCTGCCGCTCGGCATCGCGGTGGTCGTCGCCGGGGTGCTCGTGCTGCTGGGGGTTCTCACCGCGTGAGCGCGTCCGGTGCCGCCGAGCATCCCTTCGACCCCGGCCTCCAGCCCGAGCGCACGGCCCTGGCGTGGCGGCGGACGGCGCTCGCGCTCGTCGTCGGATCCCTGCTCGGGCTGCGCGCGCTGCCGGCGCTCCTCGGCCCGGCCGGCCTCGTCGTCGCGGCGGCCGGCGTGCTCGCCGCCCTGGCCGTGCTCACGACCGCCCACCTCCGCTACCGTCGGGTGCACCGGATCCTCACCGCGGCCGCCGATGGCCCGCATCGCCCCGTCGCCCTCCCCGGCGGCGCGCTCCCCGCGCTCGTGGCGGCGCTCACCGCGTGCGCCGGCCTGGCCGCGCTGGCCCTCGCGCTCGCCCGCTGACCCCGCGCTCGACGCACCGTGTCGGCGCGCCCCGCCCGCCTCAGGCCGTCGGCATCCGCAGCAGCGCGCCGTGCTCGCGGCAGGTGGCCGCGGCGATCGCCATGCAGGTGCGGAGCATCGCCTCGCCCTCCTCGGGCGTGCGCGGCGCCCCGCGACGGGCGATGGCGTCGGCCGCGGCAGCGAGCGAGGCGTCGCCGGCGCCCATGGTGTCGACGACGGGCCGCGGATCCGCCGTGATGCCCGCCTCCACCACCTCGCCGCCCTCGAGCTGCACGGACGCGCCGTGCTCGCCCGCGGTCGCGAGCACCAGGCGGCTGCCGGCGCGGTGCAGCTCGGCGCGCGCGTCGGCGAGCTCTCCGAGGCCCAGCAGCTCGGCGTCGTCGTCGCCGATCTTCACCAGCAGCGCCTCGGCCGCCGCCCGCGCGAAGCCGGCGCGGAACCTGGCCGCGTCGTGCAGCATGCCGGCGCGCGGGTTCGGGTCCACCAGGAGGCGGTCGCGCGGATCCCGCACGGCGGCCAGCAGCTCGTCGGCCTGCTCCGCGTCGTCGTAGGGGAAGCAGCTCACGACCACGAGCGAGGCCGCGTCGAGCGCCCGGCGCTCCGCCTCGCCGATGCGCACGCGCCGGTTCCACGCGGCCTCGTTGAACGCGTACCGCGGCTCGCCGTCCTCGCGCTCGCTCACGGCGACGGAGGATCCCGAGGGCCCGACGGTCGCGAGCAGCTCGACCCCGTGCGCGTCGAGCTCCGCGCGGATGCGGCTCCCGTGCTCGTCGTCGCCGACCATCGCGATGAGCTGCACGCGGTGGCCGAGGATCGCGAGCCCGACCGCGACGTTGAGGGCGGCGCCGCCGACGAAGGCCTGCTCCTCGCCGTCCTCGCGCAGCAGGTCGATGAGGGCGTCGCCGACGACGACGATGGGCTGGTCATGCATGGCGGGGGACCTCTCCGGAGCCTCGGACGATGAGCGTGGTGGGGACGACGACGGTTTCCGCGGGGCCCCGGTCGCCGTCGAGCCGGGCGAAGACGCGCTCCGCGGCGGCGTGGCCGATGCGGGACGGGTCCTGCGCGATGACGGTGACGGCGGGATCCAGCAGCGCGGCCATCGGGAGGTCGTCGAAGCCGACGAGCGCGATGCGCCGCTGGGCGCCGTGCCGGCGGAGGGCCGCGATGACGCCGATGGTGATGAGGTTCTGCCCGCTGACGATCGCGGTCGGCGGCTCGGGCAGCGCGAGCAGCCGCTCGGCGAGCCCCTCGGCCACGTGCTCGTCGTGCGCGCCGTCGAGGACCAGGCCAGGCACCACGGGCAGCCCGCGCCGCGTCATCTCCTCGACGAAGCCGCGCTCGCGCTCGCGGGCCGTGAAGATCTCCGGCCGGTCGCCGAGGAACGCGATGCGGCGGTGCCCCTGGTCCGCGAGGTGCGCGACCGCCCGGGTGACGCCGTCGGCGTTGTCGGTGATGACCGCGTCCGCCGAGATGCCCGCGGGCACGCGGTCGACGAAGACGACGGGCGTGCCGCGGTCGAGCGCGATCCCGAGGTAGGCCTGGCTCGGCGCGATGGCCGTGAGGATGAGGCCGTCGACGCGGCGGGCGAGGAACGCGTCCACGGCCGAGCGCTCGCGGGCGGGATCGTCGTCGAGGCTCGAGGCGAAGACGGCGACGCGACGCTCCTGGGCCACGTCCTCCACGGCCCGGTGCAGCGCCCCCGAGAACGGGTTGGCGACGCTGCCGACGAGGAGGCCGAGCGTGCCGGTGCGGCGGTCCGCGCGGCGCAGGTTCCCCGCGTGCATGTCCGGCTGGTACTGCAGCTGCTCGACGGCGGCGCGCACCCGCTCGGTCATCTCGGGCGAGACGTTCGGCTCGCCGTTGACCACGCGCGACACCGTCTTGATGCCGACGCCCGCGAGCCGGGCCACGTGCTTCATCGTGGGGCGCCGCGGTGCGGGGACGGCCCCGGTTGGGGATGACAACGGTGTCACGGATCGGTCTCGCTCTCTGCGGTATGGGTTGACCATAGCGGGTCCGACCCGCTAGACCTGCCTCTGACAACGTTGTCGGGAGGCCAACTCCCACCTCAAGGACAGGATCCCTCAATGACGAACCGATCCCCGCGCCTCACGCGCACCATCGCCCTCGGCTCGGCGGCCCTCATCGCCGCGGTCGGCCTCACCGGCTGCCAGAGCTCGAGCTCCTCCGGCGGATCCGGAGGCTCCGGCGACGTGGGCGTCTCGCTCATCGTGAAGACGACCACCAACCCGTTCTTCGTCGCCATGCAGGACGGCGCGAAGGACGCCGCCGCCTCCTCCGGCATCGCGCTCACCCTCGCGGCGGGCAAGGAGGACGGCGACGAGGACACGCAGATCCAGGCCATCGAGAACGCCATCTCCAAGGGCGACAAGGGCATCCTCATCACGCCGAACGGCCCGTCGGTGGTCGACGCGATCCAGAAGGCCCGCGACGCCGGCCTCTACGTCATCGCGCTCGACACGGCGCCCGACCCGGCCGACTCCGTCGACATCACCTTCGCGACCGACAACTTCGCCGCGGGCGAGTCCATCGGCGAGTGGGCGGCCGCGCAGCTCGGCGGGAAGAAGGCGACCATCGCGCTGCTGGACCTCTACGACGACAAGGCCGTCTCGGTCGACTACGACCGCGACCAGGGCTTCCTCACGGGCATGGGCATCGACGTCGCCGACGACGCGAAGAACGGCGACGAGGCGAAGACCGGCGAGTACAGCGGCGGCGACTACGAGATCGTCGGCAACGAGGCCACGCAGGGCGCCGAGGACGGCGGCCGCACGGCCATGGAGACGCTGCTGTCGAAGGACCCCGACGTCAACGTCGTCTACACGATCAACGAGCCCGCCGCGTTCGGCGCGTACCAGGCGCTCCAGGCGGCCGGCAAGGAGGACGACGTGATCCTCGTCTCGGTCGACGGCGGCTGCGCGGGCGTGACGAACGTGAAGGACGGCGTCATCGGCGCCACCGCCCAGCAGTACCCCGTGAAGATGGCCGAGCTCGGCGTCGAGGCCATCGCGCAGCTCGCGGAGGACGGCACCAAGCCCGCCACGAGCGCCGGCCTCGACTTCTTCGACACAGGATCCGCGCTCGTCACCGACACCCCCGTCGACGGCCTCGAGAGCATCACCGCCGACGACGCCGCGACGAAGTGCTGGGGCGAGTGACCGTGAGCCAGCGGACCACGGACCCGAACCCGCCGACCTCGGCGCTCGACCTCGCCAACGAGTTCCTCGACCGGCGCACGCCCCTCGACCGGATCCGCGGGGTGCTGCACCGCTACCCCGCCGTCAGCCCCGCGGTCGTCCTCGTCCTCGCGGTCATCGTCTTCGGTCTGCTCAACGACCGCTTCCTCGATCCCGCCAACCTGTCGCTCGTCACGCAGCAGGTCGCGGTGGTCGGCACGCTCGCGGTGGCGCAGACGCTCATCATCCTGACCGCGGGCATCGACCTCTCGGTCGGCGCGGTCATGGTGCTCACGTCGATGGTCATCGCGCAGACGGCCAGCCAGAACGGCCTGCCGGCGCCCGTCGCGCTGGCCGCCGGGCTCCTGGTGGGGCTCGCGGCCGGCGCCTTCAACGGCCTGCTCGTCACGCGGCTGCGGCTCCCCCCGTTCATCGTGACCCTCGGGACGCTCAACATCTTCGTGGCGCTCACGCTCCTGTACTCCAACGGCGCGACCGTCCGCGGCGTGGACATGCCGAAGGCGCTCTCCTGGACGGGGCGCACGTTCGACCTCGCCGGGGTGAAGATCAGCTTCGGCGTGGTGCTGATGCTCGTGCTCTACGTGATCGTGGCGTTCATCCTCGGCAAGACGGCGTGGGGCCGGCACGTGTACGCGGTCGGCGACGACAAGGAGGCCGCGCGCCTCGCGGGCATCAGCGTGAACCGGGTGCTCATGAGCGTGTACCTCGCGGCCGGGGCGATCCTCGCGGTCGGCGCGTGGATCCAGATCGGCCGCAGCAACGCGGCCAGCCCCAACGCCGGCGCCGACCTCAACCTCGACTCCATCACCGCGGTGGTCATCGGCGGCACCAGCCTCTTCGGCGGCCGCGGCACCGTGTGGGGCACCCTCCTCGGCGCGCTCATCGTCGGCGTCTTCCGCAACGGGCTCTCGCTCGCGGGGCTCGACGTGCTCTACCAGACCCTCGCGGTGGGCGTCCTCATCATCGTCGCCGTCTCCGTCGACCAGTGGATCCGAAAGGTGCGCAAGTGACCCTCACCGACCCCGCGGGGAGCACCCCCGCCGCGACCCGCGCCCCCGTCCTCGAGGCGAAGCGGCTCGTGAAGACCTTCGGCCGCGTGGTCGGCCTCGACGGGGTGAGCCTCGAGCTGTTCCCCGGCGAGGTGCTCGCGATCATCGGCGACAACGGCGCCGGCAAGTCGACGCTCATCAAGTGCCTCACGGGAGCGGAGACGCCGGACGAGGGCGAGCTGTTCCTCGACGGGAAGCCGGTGTCGTTCAAGCGGCCGCAGGACGCGCGGGCCGCGGGCATCGAGACGGTGTACCAGAACCTCGCCGTCTCCCCCGCGCTCGACGTGGCCTCGAACCTCTACCTCGGGCGGGAGCGGCGGAAGAAGGGGATCCTCGGATCCGTCTTCCGCATGCTCGACACGGCCGGCATGCGCCGCGAGGCCAAGGCGGAGCTGACCGAGCTCGGCATCTCGACGCTGCAGGACGTGACCGTGCCGGTCGAGAACCTCTCGGGCGGGCAGCGCCAGGCCGTGGCGGTGGCGCGCGCGGCCGCGTTCGGGTCGAAGGTCGTGGTGCTCGACGAGCCCACCGCGGCGCTCGGCGTGCGCGAGTCGAACCAGGTGCTGGAGCTGGTGCGGAACCTGCGCGACCGGGGCATCCCGGTGATCCTCATCAGCCACAACATGCCGCAGGTGTTCGAGGTCGCCGACCGCATCCACATCCAGCGCCTCGGCAAGAAGGCCGCCACCATCACGCCGCAGTCGCACTCCATGACCGACGCGGTCGCGATCATGACGGGCGCGGCCACCGCATGACCGCCACGGTCCTGTACGCGGAGTTCACGGCGCTGCCCGGCCACGAGGAGCAGGTCGCGCGGATGATCGCCGAGCTCGCGGAGCTCGTGCGGGCCGAGCCGGGGAACGTGGTGTTCGAGCCGTACCGGCGGGTGGAGGATCCGGCGCGCTTCGTCGTGCACGAGGTCTACCGGGACGATGCCGCGTTCCAGGCGCACATCGGCGCCTCGTACGGGGCCGAGTTCAACGCGGCGCTCGGGCCGCTCATCGTGGAGGACGGGTCGCAGCTCACGTTCCTCGCACCCGTCTGACGCACCTCGTTCCGCGGCCGCCCGGCGTCTCGACGCGCCGGGCGGCCGTGCGCGCGCCGCGGGCGCGGGCCCGCGAGGCGCCCGCGGATCAGCGCGCCGAGTACCCGCCGTCCACCAGGTGATAGCTGCCGGAGATGAAGGACGCCTCGTCGCTGAGGAGGAACAGCACGAGGGCGGAGACCTCCTTGTCGGTGCCGAGGCGGCCGGTCGCGTGCTGGCTCTCGAGGAACGCGAGCGCCTCCGGGGTGAGGTTCGCGCGCACGAGCGGGGTGTCGATGAAGCCGGGGCCTACCGCGTTGGTGCGCACGCCGCGCGCCGTGTACTCGAGCGCCGCGACCTTGGTGAGGCCGACGAGGGCGTGCTTGCTCGCGACGTAGGCGGCGTTCTGGGCGAAGCCGACGGATCCGAGCACGGAGCTCATGTTGACGACCGCGCCGCCGCCCGCCTCGACCATCGCGGGGAGCTCGTACCGGAGGCCGTAGAAGACGCCGTCGAGGTCGACCGCGCGGGTGCGGTCCCACGCGGCGACGTCGTACTCGCCGATGTCGGCCGCGGGGGCGCTGATGCCGGCGTTGTTGACGGCGAGGTGCAGGGCGCCGTACGTGGCGACGGCGTGCGCGACGGCGGCCTCCGAGTCCTCCGCCTTCGACGTGTCCTGGCGGAACGCGGTGGCGGTGCCGCCCGCGGCCTCGATCTCGGCGACGACGCGCTCGGCCGCCTCCAGCTGGATGTCGGTCACGACCACCGACGCGCCCTCCGCGGCGAGCGCGCGCGAGATCGCGGCGCCGATGCCGCTGCCTCCGCCGGTCACGAGAGCGGTCTTCGTGTCGAACCTGGCCATGGGGATCCTCCTCGGGTCGCGTGACGCGGATCCGCGCCGCAGCTCGACGGTACGCCCGCACGATCCGGCCATCCCGGGTTAACCCGGCGTCCACCCGGGCGTCGGGGGCGCGCACGGGGGCACCAATACCTTTCTGGTGTGATGCGTCCGCCGGTACCCGGAGCAGACGCCCGAGATCGATGGAGACCCCACATGACCCTCACCCGTGAGACCCACCACCGGCTCCTGCCGGTCCTGTCGCGCGACCCCCACGCCCGCGGCAAGCGCAGCACCGTCACCTGCCACCTCAAGTGCGACGACGCCTGCACGAAGCCCGTCCCCAACCTCACCGACAACTCCTACTTCCGCGACATCGCGGGCCGCGCCCTCTCGCGTCGCACGCTGCTCGGCGGCGCCGGTGCCGGCGCGCTCGCGATCCTCGTGGCGCAGAACGCCGCCGCCCCGGGCGCCGAGGCCGCCGCCGCGCAGGCCGCGTCGAACCTCCCCTTCACGGCGATCACGCCCGTCGACGCCTCCGTCGACCAGTTCAACGTGCCCACCGGGTACCGCTGGGCGCCGATCATCCGCTGGGGCGACCCGATCTTCAGCTACGCCGACGACTTCGACGCCGACAACCAGACGGCCAAGCTCGCGGCGCGCCAGTTCGGCTACAACAACGACTACCTCGACATCATCCCGATCAACTCGCGGAACAAGGAGGCGCTCCTCGTCGCCAACCACGAGTACACGAACGAGAACATCATGTTCCCGCCCGCGGCCGACGACGCCGAGCGCGACGAGCAGCGCCGCATCGGCAAGGCCTCGCACGGCATGTCCGTCGTCGCCCTCCGCCGCAAGACGGTCGGCCAGCCGTGGACCTACACGATCGGCCACCACCGCAACCGCCGCATCACCGCGGACACGCCCTTCACCGTGACCGGCCCCGTCGCCGGATCCGCCGCGCTCCGCACCAAGGACGACCCCAAGGGCACGACGATCCTCGGCACCCTCGGCAACTGCGCCGGCGGCACCACCCCGTGGGGCACCGTGCTCTCCGGCGAGGAGAACTTCAACGGCTACTTCCGCACCGCCGGCACCTCCGCCGCCGACAAGCGCTACGGCCTCGGCGACAAGGCCACGAGCCGCGGCTGGGAGTCCATCGACCCCCGCTTCGACGCCCGCACCCCCGGCTACGAGAACGAGCCGAACCGCTTCGGCTACATCGTCGAGGTCGACCCGTTCGAGCCCGGCGAGGCGCCCGTCAAGCACACCGCGCTCGGCCGCTTCAAGCACGAGGGCGCGAACGTCATCGCCGGCACGAGCGGCCACGTCGCCGCGTACATGGGCGACGACGAGCGCTTCGACTACCTCTACAAGTTCGTCTCGCACGACACGATGGTCATCGGCACCTCCCGCCAGGACCGCCGCAAGAACAAGCAGCTCCTCACGCGCGGCTCGCTCTACGTGGCGCGCTTCACGGGCGACTCGCCCGTCGCGGAGATCACCGGCACCGGCCAGCTCCCCTCGGACGGCCAGTTCGACGGCATCGGCCAGTGGATCCCGATCGCGGTCGACGGCGTCTGCCCCGTCCCCGGCTTCACCATCGAGGACGCGCTCATCCGCACCCGCCTCGTGGCCGACGCCGTGGGCGCGACCAAGATGGACCGCTGCGAGGATGTGCAGCCCAGCCCCATCACCGGCAAGATCTACGTCGCGTGCACCAACAACACCGACCGCGGCAAGGTCGGCAAGGAGGGCGCCACGGAGATGAACCCGCGGACGACCAACCGCGACGGCCACATCGTCGAGATCACCGAGGACGGCGGCGACCTCCGCTCGACGACCTTCTCGTGGAACCTCCTCCTCGTCGCGGGCGACCCGGCGAAGAACGAGTCCACCTACTTCGCGGGCTTCCCGAAGGACAAGGTCTCGCCCATCAGCTGCCCGGACAACGTGGCGTTCGACTCCGAGGGCAACCTCTGGATCTCCACCGACGGCGCCCCGAGCACCATCGGCCTGAACGACGCCCTGTTCAAGGTCCCGCTGGAGGGCGCCGAGCGCGGCCACGTGCAGCAGTTCCTCTCCGTGCCCACCGAGGCGGAGACCTGCGGTCCGGTCATCCACGACACCGAGGGCATGGTCTTCGTCGCGGTGCAGCACCCGGGCGAGGACGGCTCGTTCGCCGAGCAGCACTCGTTCTTCCCGGACTACGTGCCGGCCGGCGTCACCCCGCCGAAGGGCGCCTGGCGCGGACCGCGTCCGTCGGTCATCCAGGTCTGGCGGGGCTGACCCGCACGAGCTGCTCGCGGGGTGACCCGCTGAGCTGATCGGGGGGCCGATCGGAGGGCCGGGGCGTGCGTGCGCCCCGGCCCTCGCACGTGCGGGGTGCGGATCCGCCGGGCTCCGGTGCCGCTCCGCGGGGGCTAGCGTCGGGGGATGAGCGAGCGCGCGGATCCCGGGGACGCGGGCGACGGATCCGGCGACGGCTCGACCGAGGACGAGCGCTGGCTGGTCGTGGGCGGCCGGCGGTGGCCGCGCACGGATCCGTCGCTGCCGGTCGACGTCGTCGAGGCGCTGAAGTCGCACCTCGGCCGCGGCCGGTCGGGGGTGGGCGCCGCGAAGCGCCGGGGCGACGAGGACGCGGTCGCCGCCGCCCGCACCCGGGTCGGCCTCGCGAAGCACGGCCTCGGCGAGCGCGGCCCGCGCTGGTGGGACGAGCCCGAGGACGCGCGCCTCGAGCGGGCCCAGCAGGCCCTGCGGGATCTCGACGCGCTGGACGACCCGGCGACCTGACGCGCGGCCCGTCCGCCCGCAGGCCAGGCTGGACGCATGCAGCTCTACTCCGCGCTCCCCCTCGTCCGCGCCCGGCAGATCGCGGCCGACACCGCGGCCCTCGCGGGCATCGTCGTGTCGGTGCTGGTGGGGATCGCGGTGGCCGCGCTCATCCGCCCGCTCGGCGACCTCGGCCGCAGCATGGAGCGGTCGGGCACGCAGCTGAGCGGATCCATGACCGACGCCGCCGACGCCCTCGGCCGCCTGCCGCTCGTGGGCGACGCCGCGCGCGGGCCGTTCGAGGACGCGAGCGGGATCGGATCCGGCCTCGTGCAGGCGGGGCGCGACCAGCAGGCGCTCGTCGGCACCGTCGCGCTCGTCGTCGGGCTGCTCGTGGCGCTCGTGCCGATCGCGTTCATCGTGCGGCACTGGCTGCTCCGGCGCGTGTCGTTCGTGCGGCGGGCGGCCGCGGCCCGCTCCCTCGCCGCGACGCCCGGCGGCACCGAGCTGCTCGCGCTGCGGGCCCTCTCGTCGCGGAAGCCGGCGTCCCTGCTGAAGGCGCACCCGGATCCCGTCGCCGCCTGGCGCGCAGGCGACCCGCGCGTGGTGCGCCAGCTCGCCGACCTGGCGCTGCGCGACGCGGGGGTGTCGTCGGGGCGGTGATCCCGGCCGCAGCCGGGTGACGCACGCGGTGCAGGAGGAGCATCCTCGAAGGCATGTCGCCTCTCCTCCTGGCCGGGCTCGCCGGCCTGCTCTCCGGGCTGTCGCTCGTGGTCGGATCCCTCGTCGCCTGGTTCGTGAAGGTGCCGCGCGAGGTCGTCGCGCTCGTCATGGCGTTCGGCGCCGGCGTGCTCATCTCGGCGCTCGCGTTCGACCTCGTCGACGAGGCGGCGGCGAGCGGCGGCGTGATCCCCACGCTCGGCGGCTTCGTCGCGGGCGCGGTCGTGTACGTGGTGCTCGACCAGATCCTCGAGCACGGCGGGTTCCGGCGGAAGCACCACGGGAAGTCGGGCGGCGGGGGCGGCACCGGGGTCGGGATCGCGCTCGGCGCCCTCCTCGACGGCGTGCCCGAGACGGCCGTGCAGGGCCTCAGCCTCACGGGCGGCGGCGCGCTGAGCATCGGCGTGCTCGTGGCGGTCGTCATCTCGAACTTCCCCGAGGGCATGTCGAGCACGGCCGACCTCAAGGAGAACGGCCGCGGCGCGCGCTACGTCTTCGGGCTCTGGACCTCCATCGCCGTGATCTGCGCCCTCTCCTCCCTCGGCGGCTACGCGCTGCTGGGCGGCCTGCCGGAGAGCGGGCAGTCGGTCGTGATGGCGTTCGCGGCGGGCGCGATCCTCGCCATGATCTGCGACACGATGATCCCCGAGGCCTTCCGCAAGGCGCAGGCCCTCACCGGGCTCGTGACCGTGCTCGGCTTCGTCGCGAGCTACGCGGTGCACCAGGCGGGGTGATCCGCGCGTCAGCGGCCCGGAGCCGACGGCACGGCCGCGGCCGTCAGGCCCGGGGCGCCGGGTCGCGCGGCGAGACGTTGAAGCGGTGCAGCATCGCGGCGAGCTGCTCCACCTCCGCCACGTCCCAGGCGTCGAGCCGGTTCTGCAGGCGCACGCGCGTGCTCGCCCGCACCTCGGCGAGGCGGTCCTCCGCGAGCGGCGTGAGGCTGAGGATCGTGGAGCGGCGGTCCTCGGGATCCGGCTCGTCGCGCACGTAGCCCTCCTCGCGGAGCACCCGGAGGTGCCGGCTGACGGAGCTCTTGTCCATGAGGAGGCCGGTGGCGACCGCGCCGGCCGACGACGGCCCGGCCTGGCCGAGCCACCGCGCGACGGCGAAGGCGCCGGGCTGGAGTCCCGGGTGGAAGATGGCGGCCTGCTCGAGGCGGAGGGAGCGGATCGACACGAGGACCTCGCCCAGCTCGGAGGCGACGGCGGAGACCGCGGCCGCGCGGTCGTCGGCGGCGTCGGGCTCGTCGGCGGTTCCGTGGATCACGGGGAGACCCTAACCGACGCGGATCGGCGTCCCGTGCGCCGGCCGCCCCCGCGACGCCGGGTGACGGGCGGGCCGGACGAGGACGGCGGCCCGGCCACCCGGTTCCGGCCCCTGGGAGCACCCCTGGTAGCCTCGTCCGCGCAGGCGGGGACGACGAAGGCGAGCCACATGACCGACGACACGCACGAGACCGGCCCCCAGGGCGGGGGCACGTCCGAGCCCCCCATCCTCAGCCGTCGCGAGCTGCGCCGCCGCCAGCAGGAGATGGAGCAGAACCGCCCCTCCGGCGAGGCGGGCGACGCGCACCGCTGGGTGGATCCCTTCCCCGCCGTCCCCCGCACCTCCGAGGGCGGCCTGTTCGGACCGGATCGCGTGCGGCCCGGCGCCGAGGCGCCCGCGGATGCCGCTGCCGAGGACGCTGCCGCTCAGGCGGGCGATGACGACGAGATGGACGGCATCGACGACGCGGTCGGCTCCGCGCCGACGGCCGCGATCCGCGCCGACGCCGACGCCGCCTCCTCCGAGGACGACGCCGAGGACGAGATCGAGGTCGAGGGCACGCACGCGTTCGACGAGCTCTTCGAGGACGACGAGACCGCGGACGACGCGGGCGAGGTCGACGCCGCGGAGGACGTGGACGCCGACGCCGAGACCGACGCCGACGACGCCAGCCCCGCATCCGCCGGCGCCACCCCCTTCGACGCGGTCGTCTCCCCCGAGGCCGGATCCGCGTGGTCGGTCCCCGCGCCGCACGTCGTGAACGCGCACCCCTTCCGCATGCCGCTGCGCCCGAGCACGGAGGACCGCACACCGGCCCCCGCCGTCACCGCGCCCGCGGACGCCGCCGACGACACCCGCACCGCTGACGACGCCGGCACCGGCACCGGCACCTCCGGCACCGCGCCGGACGACACCGCCGCCGAGGCCGCGCCCATCGCCCCCGCCGCCCCCGAGCCGCACCCCGTGGCCTCCCTGCCCGCCGCGCCCGTCGACACGGAGGAGCCCGCCGACGACCGCCGCCCCGGCACCGACCTCACGGCGTTCCCGGACGCGGATCCGCAGCGCTACGTCATGCGCACCCCGCGCGCCGACGCCGCCACGAGCGCCCTCACCCTCTTCCCCGAGCAGACCGGCCAGCGCGCGCCGCGCGGCCCGGTCGTCGCCCGCACGGGCTTCCGCGGCTTCATGAACTCCGTCACGGGCGGCGTCTTCAAGATCGCCCCCGGGCCCGAGGAGGCCGCGGCCAACGCCGAGGTCGCCCGCCGCGAGGGCGACGAGCGCGTGATCCGCCAGGCCACCTGGTCGCGCGCGGTCAGCGTGCTGGTCGCGAACCGCAAGGGCGGCGTCGGCAAGACGCCCACCTCCCTCATCCTGGGCGGCGTGCTCGGCTCCATCCGCGGCGGATCCGTCGCGGTGGTCGAGGTCACCGACGATCCCGGCGCGCTCGGCTACCGCGCCGAGGGCCAGCCGCAGCGCGGGCTCGGCGAGCTCGTGCGCGACCGCGACGAGATCCACAGCGCCGGCCAGCTCGCCGGCTACACGGCGCCGCAGACGAGCTTCGCCTCCGTCGTCGCGTCCGTCGGGCCGCGCCGCGAGCTCACCGGCGAGGACGTCGTGGGCGTCTCGCGCCTCATCGACGAGTACTACGCGATCCGCGTGATGGACTCCGGCAACCAGCCGTCGTCGTCCGCCTTCCGCGGGGCCGTCGAGGTCACCGACGTGCTCGTCGTCCCCGTGCTCAACGCGGGCGACGCGGTGCTCGAAGCGGTGGCGCTGCTCGACTTCCTGCGCGAGCTCGGCGGCCACGCGGCGATGCTCGCGGACAACGCGATCATCATCCGCCTGCACGACGGGCGCCCGGAGGATCCCGCGGTCGTCGCCCGCATCGACCGCATCCTCGACGACGCCCGCCCGGCGCAGATCTTCACGGTGCCGTACGACGCGCACATCGCCGAGCGCGGGCCGATCTCGCTCGGCTCCCTCGACCCCGAGGTGGCGCGGGCCTTCACGGCCGCGACCGCGGGCGTCGTGCAGCGCCTCACGCACGCGGTCCGCTGACGGGCGCGCCTCCGCCCGGGTCCGGGTCCGGGTCCGGGTCCGCCGGGCGCGGTCCGCGGATCCGCCGCCCGCTCGACCGCGAGATCCTCGCGCTGGCGGTGCCGGCGCTCGGCGCGCTCGTGGCCGAGCCGCTGTTCCTCCTCACCGACACGGCGCTCGTCGGGCACCTCGGCAGCGCGCCGCTCGCGGGCCTCGGCATCGCGAGCGTGATCCTGCAGACGATCGTCGGCCTCCTCGTCTTCCTCGCCTACGCGACCACGCCGACGGTCGCGCGGCGGCTCGGCGCCGGTGACCGGCCGGGCGCGATCCGGGCGGGCATCGACGGCCTGTGGCTCGCGCTCGCGCTCGGCGCGGTGGTGCTGGTCGTGGGGCTCGCCGTCGCGGATCCGCTCGTGCGCGCCCTCGCCGACACCGGCGGCGCCGATGCGGACCCGGCAGCGACCGCCGCCGTGGTCGACGCCGCCCGCACCTACCTCGGCATCTCGCTCGCCGGGATGCCCGCGATGCTCCTCGTCATCGCCGCGACCGGCCTCCTCCGCGGGCTCCAGGACACGCGCACGCCGCTCGTCGTCGCCGTCTCGGGCTTCGCGGCGAACGCGGCCCTCAACGCCTTCCTCATCTACGGGCTCGGGTTCGGCATCGCGGGATCCGCGTGGGGCACGGTCATCGCGCAGTGGGGCATGGCCGCGGTCTTCGTCGCGATCGCCGTGCGCGCGGCGCGCGAGAACGGCACGACCCTGCGCCCCGGCCTTCGCGGCGTCGCGCGCTCGGCGGCGTCCGGCGGGTGGCTGCTCGTGCGCACGGCCTCGCTCCGGGCGGCGATCCTCGCGACGGTCGCGGTGGGCGCGGGGCTCGGGGTCACCGGGCTCGCGACCCTGCAGATCGCCCTCACCCTCTTCTCGACGATCGCGTTCGTGCTCGACGCGCTCGCCATCGCGGGCCAGGCCCTCGTCGGGCACGGCCTCGGCGCGGACGACGTGCCGCGGGTCCGCGCCGTGTCCCGCCGGCTCGTCCAGTGGGGCGTCGGCCTCGGCGCGATCCTCGGCCTCGTCCTCGCCGCCCTCTCGCCGCTGCTCGGCCCGGTCTTCACGGGCGACCCGGACATCCACCGCATGCTGACCGCCGTGACGCTCGTGCTCGCGGTGGGCCTGCCCGTCGCCGGGTACGTGTTCGTGCTCGACGGCGTGCTCATCGGCGCGGGTGACGCCCGCTACCTCGCGCTCGCGGGCCTCGTGAACCTGGCGATCTACGCGCCCGCGCTGATCCTCGTGGCGTGGCTCACCGGCACCGGCCGCGTCGCCGGCACCCCCGCCCTCCTCGCGCTGTGGGCGGCCTTCGGCCTCGTCTACATCGGCGCCCGCGCGCTCACGCTCGGGCTGCGGGCGCGCGGCGACCGGTGGATCATGACGGGGGTCGCGCGGGCCTGACGTTCTCTTCAGGACTGACTCCCTCTGAGTGCCTGCATACGAGGTCGCATCCGCGCCAGCAATGCTGCTACCCCCATCACCTACTTCCATTCGTCTTCGACGTCGACCGGCCGACGGAATTCAAAGACCAGTAGAGCGACACGCCCACGTGCGATGTTGACAGCGCTCCCGAATAGGGGGTTTGTGAAGAACGCGCGCGTCGCTAGCATGTCGTCAATATCTACGCGATTTGCTTGGATGGGCCACACTACCGAAAGCGCAAGGTGCCCCAATGACTGACGGAGTTGTCGACGAAAAGGATCGCAAGCTTGGTAAGATTCCAGAAAGAGTGGAAAACGGTTACACTATTTACACGGTCAGTAACCCTACTGAACTGACTCAGGTTGCTGGATGGCTTAGATACAATACAAAAGAGGGAGTTGCGCTCTTCAGGGGCCAGGTTCACTTATACTCCGAGATGCTGGCAACAGGTCTTCGCTCAAGAAGAGACACACCCGGACGGACAGGACTATCTAAAAATCAACTTGATCAGCATGGCGTCAAACTTCGTGCCTATATCGATACCTTGTACGGCGCACCCTGTTCTTGTGGCGTAAGCGCAAAATCTTTTTCGCGAATGCATAACTGTCTCGAAATCGCTCGACCTGTGCGCCATAGGACACAGGCGGGGTCCGTAGTATCGGGCACTTACAGGGCCGTCATGGAGCCATTACTGCAGCATTATGGGCTTAATACGCGTTGGATGGACGTTGTAGACAACATATGGATCGCCCTTTGGTTTGCATGTTACAAGCAAGTAAGCAACGAGGGCTTTGCTCACCACGCTCGAAGATCTCCTGCACAAGAGGGGTCAGATGCAAAGGCTTTCATCCTAGTATTTCGCTCCGGACCCTTAAAGGAAACGGCCATACCGGGCTATCGCATCGGGACGCTAAGTCGCTTGGTAGACCTGCGCTACTCGGTTCCATCGATATACCACCGCCCGCACGCTCAGCACGGCCTTCTTATAGCCCCAGCAGACCTAGAACACGGCGATATTTTCGGATCGCTTAAGGAGCATGTGGTCGGTGTTATAGAAGTGGCCTTGGAGGATGCCTTGGATTGGCTTGGCAAAGGAACAATGACGTCGCCATCGACCTTATTTCCACCGGCCACCCTAGATGATGGGTATAGAAGACTCCTTGAGTACGCCCCAAAACCCACCAAAGCACTCGGGCATCTCACCATTTACGGACCGGGGCAGTAAGCCAGCAAAAACCGCAGTGAGGGCTCGGGCCGAAAGGTCGCCCCTTAGTACATCGCCAGCGGACCCGCGCCCGACGGGCCCGGGAACGCGCGATCGAGCTCCGCGAGGGTCTTGTCGGGGATCACCAGGTCGAGCGCGGCGCGGTTCTCCGCGACGTGCGCGGCCGTCGCGGCCTTGGCGGTCGCGAAGACGTGCGGCGCCTGCCGGACGACCCACGCGAGCGCGAGCTGGCCGGCGCTCACGCCGAGGGGCTCGGCGAGGGCGGCGAGCGTCGGATCCGTCGCGAGCCGGCCCTGGTCGAGCGGCGAGTAGGCCATGACGGGCATGCGGCGCTCGCGGGCCCGCGGGATCACGTCGTGCTCGGGCCCCCGCTGGGCGAGGTTGTAGAGCACCTGGTCGGTCTGCGCGGCGTCGCCGCCGGGGAGCGCGGCGAGCTCGTCGAGGTCGTCGCCGTCGAGGTTGCTGACACCCCACGCGCGGATCAGGCCCTCCTCGACGAGCTCCTGCATCGCGGCGACCGTGTCCGCGAGCGGATGCGATCCGCGCCAGTGCAGCAGGTAGAGGTCGAGCCGGTCGGTGCCGAGGCGCGCGAGGCTGCGGCGCGCGGCCTCGCCCGTGCCGCGGCGGGACGCGTTCGACGGCAGCACCTTGCTGATGAGGAACACCTGGTCGCGGCGGCCGGCGATCGCCTCGCCGACGAGCTCCTCGGATCGCCCGCTGCCGTACATCTCGGCGGTGTCGATCGCGGTGAGGCCCGCGTCGACGCCGGCGCGCAGGGCGTCGAGCTCGGTGGACCGGGCGGCGCGGTCGTCGCCCATGTTCCAGGTGCCCTGCGCGAGGGCGACGGCGGTGCGGCCGTCGGGGAAGGTGGTCGTGGGGATCTCGGTGTCAGCCATCCCGTCCATCCTGCGCCGGTCGGCACGAGGTGTCAGCGCCGCGTCGCCTCGACGCCCGGGAACGTCGGCACCCAGCAGCGGACGGCCGCGCGGTAGCGGCGGAACGGATCCCCGAAGCGGGCCTCGAGGTCGGCCTCCTCGCCCGGCCGCACGATGTGGTTCCACAGCGACGAGCCGATGACGGCGTAGGCGACGACGAGCCAGGATCCGAGCATCAGCCCGACCGCGGCCGCCTGCGTCACGCCCGCGAGCGCCATCGGGTTGCGGACGAAGCGGTACGGCCCGGCGATGACGAGGCGCGTCGCCGTCGCGGCCGGGAGCGGGGTGCCGCCGCCGCGCGTCGACATGGCGGCGGCCGACCAGATCCCCAGCGCGCTCGCGAGCACCGGCACGACGATCCCGACGGGCAGCGCCGCGGCGGGCAGCGGCACGGCGACCCGCCAGCGCATCTTGAGCCAGCGGATCGCGAGCGGCACGACCAGGAGGAAGAAGCCCCAGAAGACGACGATCTGCCCGGCCGTCGCGAGCACGTGCCGCGAGGTGGCGGCGTCCGCGTCGGCGGGGCGCGCGGCGAACGGGCCGATGAGCGCCCAGCGGGTCGGCAGCCGGCCGAGGAGCAGGAGGGCGCACGCGACGAGGGATCCGAGGGCGGCGACCGCCATGATCACGACCCCGATCCCGGCCTCGGTCGTCACGGTCGCGTACCCGGCGAGCGCGACGGCGACGAGGAGCGTCCAGGAGGCGGCGACGACGGCGGCCCACCGGATCCGGGCCGCGGCGAGCGCCGACCCCACGACGAACAGCGGCACGTCGAGGAGCGCGACGGGGAGCGGATCCAGCGACCCGAGCGTCGCGATCCGCACCGCCGGGATCGTCGGCACGGCCACCCACCAGGCGGCCCCGCCGAGCGCCTGCGCCGCGAACCAGAGGCGGGCGGCGGTGCGCGCGGAGGGGAGGCGGACCGGACGCGTCACCGCGGGTCCGCGTGCTCCGGCGGCCAGACCACGGAGAAGCGCTCGAAGACGATCTCCTCGTCCTCCGACCAGACGGCGCCCCGGGCCGCGCTGACCCGCTCCCAGTAGACGCGGTGCTGCGTGCGCCAGCTCTCGAGCGAGAGGTCGTCCTCGCCCTCGTCGTGCGCGAAGGCGGCGTCGGCGCTCGTGAAGGGGCCGACGCGGAGCTCCGTGCTGCGGATCACGATGCGCGGCGCCCCGGCGCTGTCGCAGGCGATCCAGTGCGAGCCGATCCGCGGCACCTCGTCGCCGCGCGCGAGGAAGTCGGCGACCAGCTCGGCGGTGGCGCGCTTCCGGCCGGACAGCACGATCCCGAGCAGCTCGTCGGCGAGCTGGGCGTGGTCCCCGAAGTGCTCGACCGTGTGCTCGGGACCGGCGGCGACGGCCTGCGGGTGGGCGGCGGCGTACGCGTCCCACATGCGCGCTGCGGCGTCGAGGTCGGGCGGGGAGACGGGCGCGGTCGGGTCGCTCATGGGTCCGATGCTCCCATGCGGGTCGGCGCGGTCGGCCCCGTCAGACGGCCCGGGCAACGAAGACCATCACCCGCGACGACCCGGTGAGCGGGCCCCGCGCGAAGTCGCCGTGCACCGCGTCCACGGCGAAGCCCGCCCCGTCCAGCTGCGCCTGGATGGTCGCCCGGTCGCGGAACGCGAACTCCTGCACCTGCGTGACCAGCTCGCCCGTCGCGACGAAGCGGCTGCGGAAGGCGACCGTGATCCGACCGGGCCCCGTCTCCTCCACCTCCGCCCGCTCCTCGAGCGGGCCGTGCGCGGTGTCGCGCGTGGTGGCGGGACCCGCCCACCTCTCCCATGCGCGGTCGGCGGGGTTCCGGCTCTCGAACGTGAGCGTGCCGCCGTCGCGGAGGGCGCGGCGGAGATCGGCGAGGGTGCGGATCCACTCGGCGTCGGGGATGTGCTGCACGACGTTGCCGGTCAGGAACGCGAGGTCGAACGGGCCGGGAGGCATGGCGCGGCTGTCGCCGTGGATCCACTCGACCACGTCCCCGCCGGGTCGGGCCCGCGCGACGTCGAGCATCGCGGCCGACGGGTCCACGCCGACGACCCGGCGCCCCGGGCGCGCGAGCGAGACCGTGAGCATGCCCGTGCCGCAGCCGAGGTCGAGCACGGACCGCGCACCGACCTCCTCGGCGAGCGCCCGGTCGAAGTCGTGGTCGGGGCCGTCCGGATTGTCGCCGTCGTAGAGCGCGACGAGGCGGGGATCGAGGTCGGGCATGCCCCGACGCTACCGAGCCGTGCACCACGGTCTCGCCGGATCCCGTCGCCACCGCCCCGCGGGCACCCGACGGCCGTAGCGTGAGGGCATGACCGCCTCCCCGCTCCCCGCGCGCCTCGACACCGCGCGCCTCCGGATGCGGCCCCTCGGCCCCGAGGACGCCGAGGTCGTGCTGCGCCTCTGGGCGGAGCGGGACCCCCGGCACCCGCCGAGCCGCCGCGTCGACGACGAGGGGCACCCGGCGCTCGAGGAGGTCCGCGCGCGCCTCGAGGTGCAGGAGGCGGAGTCGCGGAGCACGGGGATCGGGCTGCTCGCCGTCGAGCGCCGGGAGGATCCGGGCGTCGTCGGCTACTGCGGGCTCGTCGTCGGCAGCGCGTCGGTCGAGGAGCCCGAGATGGCCTTCGAGCTGCTGCGCGACGTGCACGGTCAGGGCATCGCGACGGAGGCCGCGCTCGCCGTCGTGGAAGCCGCGCGCGCGACGGGCCGCACCCGCCTGTGGTCGACCGTGCGCCGGTGGAACGCCGCGTCCGCCCGCGTGCTGGAGAAGGCCGGCTTCACGGACAGCGGCCGGATCACGGCGGATCCCGAGCACGGCGACACCGTGTGGATGACGCGCGACCTGCGCGACCCGTCGGCCGCCGACGCCTAGCCCGCGCGCGACCCGCCCCAGCGCACCTCCCAGCGCACCTCGCCGTCGACGCGCTCGTCGGTCGGCGCGAGCCCGAGGCGCCGCGCCACGGCCTCGCTCGCCGCGTGATCCGGGTGGATGTGCGCCCGCACGACCCCGACGCCCTCCTCCCGCAGCCACGCGACCACCGCCGCCGCGCACTCGGCCGCCGCGCCGGATCCCTGCGCCGCGGTCCCCACGAGCCACGCGACCTCCGCCGCGCGCGCGGGCCCCTCGCCGGTCACGGTCGCCTGCACGAACCCCGCCGCGCGCCCCGACCCGCGGTCGCGCAGCACCCACACGAGCCAGCGCTGGGATCCGTCCGGCGAGCGCCCCGCCGCCTGCCGCGCGAACCGGGCCTCGAGCGCGGCGGGCGACGGCGGCTCGCCCCCGGTGAAGCGGTACAGCGCCGGATCCGCGAGCACCCCCACCATCTCCGGCGCGTGCGCGACCACCAGCGGCTCGAGCGCGAACCGCGCCGTGACGAGCACGGGGGCCGGCGACGTCGTCATCGCCCGAGCCTCCCACGCATCGGGCCGGCCGACCCGACGACGTCCGCCGTCGCACCCGCCGATACGCTGACGACGTGACCCCCCGCGGCGCCCCGACGCCCTCCGCATCCGCCGCCCCCGCCTCGCCGCTCGCCGTGCCCGGCGGCCGCCGCATCGCCGTCCAGTTCGCCGCGATGGGCACCGTGTGGGGCGCGAGCTTCCTCTTCATGAAGGTCGCGCTCGAGGGCGTGTCCTTCGGGCAGGTGTCGTGGACCCGGCTCGTGCTCGGCGCGATCGCGCTCGGCCTCATCGTCGCCGCCCGCCGCCTGCCGCTCCCGAAGGAGCGCGTCGTGTGGCTGCACTTCGCGGTGGTGGGCGTCGTCGGATCCGCCATCCCCTACTCGCTGTTCGCGTGGGCCGAGCAGCACGTCACGTCGGGCGTCGCGAGCATCTACAACGCGACCACGCCGATCATGACCGCCCTCCTCGCTACCCTCGCCTTCCGCGTCGAGAAGCTGGGCCGGCGGCAGCTCGCGGGGATCTCCGTCGGGATCGCGGGCGTCGTCGTGATCATCGGACCGTGGCGCCTCGCCCCGAACGCCGACGCCGCCGCGTCCGGCCAGCCGCTCCTCGAGCTCGCGGGCCAGCTCGCGTGCCTCGGCGCGGCCGTCTGCTACGGCATCACCTTCAGCTACCTGCGCCGCTTCCTGACCCACCGCGGCATCCCGGGCGTCGTGACGGCCTTCATGCAGATCGGCATGGGCGCCGCCGCGATGATCCTCGCCACCCCGTTCCTCGCCACCGGCCCCGTGCAGCTCGACCTCCCCGTCGTGCTCAGCCTCGTGGTGCTCGGCGTGGTCGGCACGGGCCTCGCGTACCTCTGGAACATGAACGTGCTGCTCGCGTGGGGGCCCACCGCCACCTCGACCGTCACATACATCACGCCCGTGGTCGGGGTCGCGCTCGGGATCCTCGTGCTCGGCGAGACCCTGCACTGGAACGAGCCCGCCGGCGCCGCCCTCGTGCTCCTCGGCGTGCTCCTCTCGCAGGGCCGCCGCCGCGCCGCCCGCCCGACCGCGGCCACCGCAGCCAGCACCGCCGTCCCGCCCGCCGCGACGCGCACCCCTCCGACGCCCGGCTAGGCTCGCCGGGTGCGTCTCGTCATCGCCCGCTGCTCCGTCGACTACGCCGGCCGCCTCAGCGCGCATCTCCCCCTCGCCACCCGCCTCCTCATGGTCAAGGCCGACGGGAGCCTCCTCGTCCACTCCGACGGCGGCTCCTACAAGCCGCTGAACTGGATGAGCCCGCCCTGCAGCATCGTCGAGGTCGAGCCCGACGACGACCAGGCGCTCGCGGGCGTCCGCGAGATCTGGCGCGTCGTGCAGCCGAAGACGGCCGACATGCTCGTCGTCTCGATCCACGAGGTGCTGCACGACTCCGCGCACGACCTCGGCGTCGACCCGGGACTCGTGAAGGACGGCGTGGAGGCGCACCTGCAGAAGCTGCTGGCCGAGCAGATCCACCTGCTGGGCGACGGCCACGAACTGGTGCGCCGCGAGTACATGACGGCGATCGGGCCGGTCGACATCCTCGCGCGCGACGCGTCGGGGAGGTCCGTCGCGGTCGAGCTCAAGCGCCGCGGCGACATCGACGGCGTCGAGCAGCTCACGCGCTACCTGGAGCTGATGAACCGGGATCCGCACCTCGCGCCGGTCACGGGCGTCTACGCCGCGCAGGAGATCAAGCCCCAGGCCCGCACGCTCGCCGAGGACCGCGGCATCCGCTGCCTCCTCCTCGACTACGACGCGATGCGCGGCCTCGACGACGGCCACTCCCGCCTGTTCTGATCCGGCCCCGGGGCGCTCTCGGACGCCTCCCGCGCGAGGCTCGTAGGGTGGCAGCGTGACCGCACCCGACACGACCACGCCGCCCGACGTCGCGGGCTCCGCGCCCTGGAGCTGCATCCTCTTCGACCTCGACGGCACCATCACCGACTCGGCCCCCGGGATCACCGCGCAGCTCGCGAGGACGCTCGTCTTCATGGGCCTGCCCGTGCCCGCCCCGGCCCAGCTGCTCGAGTACGTGGGGCCGCCCATCCTCGACTCCTTCCGCGACCTCGCGGGCATGGACGACGAGGCCCAGCAACGCGCCCTCGCCCACTACCGCGCGGGCTACGCGGGCGGCGGCGTCTTCGACAGCTCGGTCTACGACGGCGTGCCCGAGGTGCTCCGCGCGATCCACGCGGCCGGCGTCCCGCTCTCCCTCGCCACCAGCAAGCCCGAGTCGCAGGCCCGCCGCGTGCTCGACCACTACGGCCTCACCGACCTCTTCACCGAGATCTGCGGCGCCAGCGAGGACGAGGTGCGCTCGGCCAAGGCCGACGTCATCGAGGAGGCGCTGCGCCGGCTCCGCGAGGCGGGCGTCGACCTGGCGGACGTCGTGATGGTCGGCGACCGCGAGCACGACGTGCTCGGCGCCGCCGCCCACGGCATCCCGACGGTGATGGTCGGCTGGGGCTATGGCAGCCCGGCCGAGGCCGCGGGCACGATCGCGGTGGTCGAGACGGCTGCGGAGCTCGAGGCCCGGCTGCTCCCGACGGCGGCGCGACCCGCCGCCTGACCCGGCCGCTCCGAATCCCTCACATGCAGTCGCGTTTCCACAGATCCGGCTGCTGACGCCCGTTCGCCCGGGGGTTAGCAACACGGAGTGACAGAATGACCGGCGGAGGAACCATGTCAACACCGCAGGACCTGCAGGACCCGCTCGCGCTCGACAGGCAGGTGAGCTACTCGCTCGTCGTCGCCGCGCGCAGCGTGACCGCCCTCTACCGACCCATCCTCGACCCGCTGGGGCTCACCCACCCCCAGTACCTCGTGCTCCTCGCGCTCTGGGCCCGCGGGCCGCGCTCGGTCAAGGACCTGAGCCACGAGCTGCAGCTCGACAGCGCCACGCTCTCGCCGCTGCTCAAGCGGCTCGAGGCCATGGGCCACGTTTGGCGCGTGCGCCGGGCGACGGACGAGCGCGTGCTCGAGATCGGGCTCACCGACCAGGGCCGCGCCCTGCGCGAGAGGGCCGTCGCCATCCCGCAGCAGATCCGCGACCGCCTCTCCATGACGGAGGAGCAGCTCGAGGGCCTGAAGACGGTGCTGAGCCAGGTCATCGACAACGCGAAGGCGCTCCCCGAGACCATCTGACCGCGGGCCGCGACCCCTCGGCACCCGCACGCCGCGCCACCCGGGCGCCGGCACCCGCACCCGCACCACCCGATCGGAGCGCGACCAGTGAGCGACACGCTCCGCGCGGTGCTCCTCCTGGAGTGCTACGTCACCGTCACGCTCCTCGCGCCGCTCCTCCTCGGCCGGCTGCCGCTCGTCGCCCAGCGCCCCGTGGCGATGCTCGCGGCGTGGCACGGCTTCCTCGTCACCGCGGTGCTGAGCCTCGGATCCGGGCTCGGGCTCCTCATCCACCAGGGCATGGCCGCGCAGTCCGGCGCCGGCCCGGACGACGCCGCCATCGCCGCCGTCCCGCTCGCGTACGTGGCCGCGGGCGTGCTCGGCGTGCTGCTGTTCCGCATCGTGGAGGAGGGCGGCCGGGTCGTGCGCGAGGCCCGGCGGCGCGCGGCCGAGGTGGCCACCCTGCTGCTCGCGTCGCGGCCGTACCGGGTCGCCGGGCGGGATGCGCGGATCGTCGAGTCCGAGGTGCCGCTCGCCGCCCTCTCCCCCGCGACCGGCGTGATCCTCCTCACCACCGAGGCCCGCGCCCGCCTCGACGACGACGAGCTGGCGGCCGTCCTCGAGCACGAGACGGCGCACCTGGAGCAGCGGCACGCGCTGGCCGTGCGGCTCGCCCAGGTCTCCCGCGCGATCCTCCCGGCCCTCCCCGCCAGCCAGCGCCTCGCGCTCTCCACCACCATCGCCATCGAGTTCATCGCCGACGACCACGCGGCACGGGTCGCCGGGCCCGCCACGGTCGCCTCGGCGCTGCGGAAGCTCGATCCCGAGGGCGGCCTCTCCGCGCTCCGCGCCGACCGCATGCGGCACCCCCGCGGCGGGCACCGCGCGGCGCTCCGGCTGCTGTGCGCGGTCGCGTGCGCGCTGCCGGTGCTGCCCGTCGTCATCGTGCTGCTGCCGCCCGCCTGACCGCCGCCGCGGGTGCCCGTGCAGCCCCCGCCGCCGGGCCGCCCGAGCCCGTGCGCTAGGGTCGTCGACGAAGGGGAGTAGTCCCCCCGGCCCTCGGGCCGGACGGCGATGCGTCGACATGCTGGCCCCCGGGCCCGGTGCATCACCCGCCACCGCGCACGAGCGAGGCGGGCGGACGAGACCTTCGGCCAGACGAACGACAGGCGCACGACGCGCCGTCGCGCCGGCCGGAGCCCCCGGGTTCCCGGCCGTCGCCCGACCGGAGGACCCATGACGTCCATGCCCCCTGCCCGCACGCCCGATCCGACGCCCGCCCAGGTGCGCCGCTGGCGGCAGTACCTCGCCGACGAGCGCGCCGAGGCCGCCGTCTACCGCGACCTCGCCGGCCGCCGCACGGGCGAGGAGCGCGCGATCCTGCTCGCCCTCGCCGAGGCGGAGGGCCGCCACGCCGACCACTGGATCGAGCTCCTCGGCGACCGCGTCGGCAAGCCCGTGCGCGGCGACGTCCGCACCCGGATCCTCGGCCTGCTCGCCCGCCGCTTCGGCTCCGTCTTCGTGCTCGCGCTCGCGCAGCGCGCCGAGAGCCGGTCGCCCTATGCGGACGACGCCGACGCCACCGACGCCATGGCCGCCGACGAGCGCGTGCACGAGGAGGTCGTGCGCGGCCTCGCCACCCGCGGCCGGCTGCGCCTGTCCGGCACCTTCCGCGCCGCGGTCTTCGGCGCCAACGACGGGCTCGTGAGCAACCTCGCGCTCGTGCTCGGCATCACGGCCACGGGCGTCCCGAACGCGGTGATCCTCGCCACCGGCCTCGCGGGCCTCCTCGCCGGCGCGCTCTCCATGGGCGCGGGCGAGTTCGTGTCGGTGCGCTCCCAGCGCGAGCTGCTCGAGGCCTCGGCGCCGGATCCGGGCACCCGCGACGCCCTCCCGCACCTGGACGTCGACGCGAACGAGCTCGCCCTCGTCTACCGCGCCCGCGGCATGACCGAGGAGGAGGCGCTCGCCCACGCCGACGAGGTGCTGCGCGACCTCGCGGCCGAGACCCGGCCGATCCCCGTCACCATCGCGGGCGTCGCCGCGGCCGAGGACGACCACGAGAGCGTCGGCACCGCCTGGGGCGCGGCCCTGTCGAGCTTCTGCTTCTTCGCGTCGGGCGCCGTGATCCCCGTGCTGCCGTACCTGTTCGGCCTCCAGGGGATCCTCGCCCTCGCCGTCGCGTGCGTGCTCGTCGCGATCGCGCTCTCCATCACGGGCGCGGTGACCGGCCTCCTCAGCGGCGGCCCGCCCCTGCGTCGCGCGGGCCGGCAGCTGCTGATCGGCTTCGGCGCGGCCGGCGCCACCTACCTGCTGGGGCTGCTCTTCAACACCCAGGTCGGCTGATCCGCGCTCCCGCCGCTCCCGGGCGGCGGGAGGGCCCTGCCGCAGCCGATACGGTGGGGCCCATGGCTGACGGAGATGACCCCCGCCGTCGCGAGGATTCCCTCGCGACGCGCATGAGCGACGCGGTGGCGCGCACGAGCGAGCGGGAGGTCGCCCTGCGGGCGATGGGCCTGCTGGACGGCCTGTACGAGGGCGACGACTTCCTGCTGCTGGTCGGCGGGCGCCACGCCCGCGGGATCCTCAACGGCGCGCCTCCCCTCTACTGGCCCGAGGCCTGGGGCGCGCGCGCGCTCCTCTACGCGTGGACCCCGGAGGCCGCGAAGGTCGTCGAGAAGAACCTCACCAACCGCGCCTGGCGCGTCCGCGAGGCGTGCGCCAAGGTCGTCGCCACCCGGCAGCTGCCGCTGGTGCGCGCCCTCACCGTGCTCGTCACTGACGAGAACGCCCGCGTCCGCGGCGCCGCCCTGCGCGCGCTCGGCGCCGTCGGCGGCCCGTCCGACGAGGAGGTCATCCGCCGCGCGCTGACCGATCCCGACACCTCCGTCCGCGTCGCCGCGCACGACGGCCTCGAGGCCCTCGCCGCCCGCCACGAGCAGGTGCTCTCCCCCGCCGGCCGGCACGCGCAGGCCGCGGCCGAGGCGGGCGCCATCACCGTGGACGTCGACGAGGACGAGGACGAGGCGGACACGAGCGCCGACCGTTCCTGAGTGACGAACGGCGGAGGGGGCGGTGACCACGTGGTCACCGCCCCCTCCGCCGTCCTCACGGGTCAGGATGCGCGGACGACCACCGCGTTGTCGAAGCTGAAGGTCGGGCGGAACTCGATGTAGTCGAGCGCGGCACCGGCCGGGATGTCGATGTAGACCGTGTTGTCGGTCCCCAGACCCGGGTTCACATCGGTGCTGAAGAGGTCGCCCCCGAAGGTGCTGACCGAGCCGTTCGTGTCGTAGGCGCTCTCGCCGATGTAGCCCTTGACGTCGTTGGACAGCAGGTTGATGGAGTCCGAGCCGCCGTTGTCGATGCGGTAGTCCACCTTGCAGAACTGGCCCTTGGCCGTCTCCTTCAGGTACTCGTTGTCCCCGGCCTCGGCGAGGCCGCACTCGATGCCGCGAACGGTGAAGGCGATCCCGTCGCCTGTGGTCACCGTGTCGCCGATGGCCGCCTCCTGGACGCCCTCCTCCTCTGCGGGTGCTTCAGCAGCAGGGGCCTCCGCGGCTTCGCTGGCCTCGGACGCGGCGGACGGAGCCGTGTCGCTCTCCTCGATCGCCGTGCCGACGGCACCCAGGATGGTCACCGAGGCGACGATGATCGCCACGATCCAGCCGACGACCGCGAGGATGAGCGCGCTGATCGAGGTCCCCTTGGCCTGGCCCTTGCGGGTGAGGCCGATGATCGCGAGCACGATCGCGGGGATGAAGAAGATCCACGCGAGCCCCGAGAGCGGCGGGATGACCCCGAACAGGAAGCCGATCCCGGCGAGGATCAGGGCGATGAGGCCGATCGTGTTCTTCTGCTTGGGAGCGGCGGGAGCGGGCGCGGGGGCAGGCGCGTACGGGGCGGGTGCGGACATGGCTGATCTTTCTCGAATGAGCGGGAGGGTGAGGGGCGTCGCCTCAGAACGGCGCGGGTGAGCCCGGTCCGAGTATTCAGCACCTTGGGAATAGCGGGGTCCCCCAGTTGTGGGGCGCGGTCGCCCTTCGCGACGGCCGGTCGGGTCGCACGGGGCCGGTCCGCATCAGCCCGGCAGCGACGCGAGGAAGTCCTCGACCAGCGCGGCGAACAGGTCCGGCCGCTCGATCTGCGGCATGTGCCCGCAATCGGGGATGAGCCGTGTGCGCGCGTCGGGCAGCTCCCGCGCGACGGCCGCGAGGTGCGCGGGCGGCAGGATCCGGTCGCGGTCGCCCCAGACCGCGAGCACCGGCAGGCCCGACTCCCGCACGCCCTCGACCAGCGGGCGGCGCCAGCGCGAGCTCACCCCGCGCACCGTGCCGAGGTCGCGCGCGATGTCGAGCATCGTGGCGGCGTGCGACGGCCGGGCCGACAGCTGCTGCGCGTGCCGCACGCGCTCGTCGGTGGTGAGCGCCGGGTCGTGGAAGATCGTGCGGGTCGAGCGCCGCGAGTTGCCGGGCGTCGGCCGCATGAGGAGGGTCGCCAGCGGATCGAAGGCGAGCATCCGGAGGCCGACGGTGACCTGCCGGCCGAAGCCCGCGCTGTCGGCGAGCACGAGGGCGCGCACGCGATCCGGGTGCCGCACCGCGAGGGTCATGGCCACCGCGCCGCCGAGCGAGTTGCCGACGACCGTCACGCGACCCGTCACGCCCGCCGCGTCGAGGCACGCGGGCAGGGCGTCGGCGAGGGACTCGAGCGTGGTGGGACCGTCGACCGGATCCGACCAGCCGAAGCCCGGCAGGTCGAGGCTGTGCAGCTCGTGGCCGTCGGACAGGCGCGCGTGCTGCTCGTCCCAGTCCTCGAGGCTGCGGCCGATGCCGTGCAGGAGGAGGAGCGGATCCCCGGCGCCGGTCACCCGGTGCCGCACCTGCCGGCCGCCGACGTCGAGCATCGCGGTCCCCGGGGCCCGGAGCGGATCGACGTCCCCGGATGCGGCCATGTCGCGACCCTATCGAGATCCCCCACGTGCCGGATTCCTGCGATGTCGGGAGGAGGTGCGACGATGGAGGGGCTGCGCATCGCAGCCCCTTCCCCGTCGCCCGGAGCCACGAGCCCGCCCGACGTGAGGCGACCCACCGAGGTCGCCGCTGAGCATCAAGGAGCGAGACGGCATGACGATCTTCGAGCAGATGGAGTCCGAGGTCCGGAGCTACAGCCGCGGCTGGCCGGTCGTGTTCGACCGCGCCGTGGGCAGCGAGATGTTCACGGCCGACGGCGACCGCTACCTCGACTTCTTCGCCGGCGCGGGCGCCCTCAACTACGGGCACAACAACCCGGCGCTCAAGCAGAAGCTGGTCGACTACATCCTCCGCGACGGCGTCACGCACTCCCTCGACATGTTCACGGAGGCGCGTCGCGACTTCCTGCAGACGTTCCAGGACGTCATCCTCCAGCCGCGCGGGCTCGACTACCGCATCATGTTCCCCGGCCCGGGCGGCGCCAACGCGGTCGAGGCCGCGCTGAAGCTCGCGCGCAAGGTCACCGGCCGCACCACGATCGTGCACTTCACCAACTCGTTCCACGGCATGACCGAGGGCGCGCTCGCGGTCACCGGCAACGCGCTCAAGCGCGGCGGCGCCGGCCACCCGCTCCAGCACACCGTCGCGGTGCCGTTCGACGGCTACCTCGGCGGCGAGACCGACAGCCTCGCGTACTTCGAGAAGCTGCTCGACGACTCGGGCTCGGGCTTCGACAAGCCCGCCGGTGTCATCGTCGAGACCGTGCAGGGCGAGGGCGGCATCAACGTCGCGAGCGCCGAGTGGCTCCGCGCCCTGCGCGACCTGTGCACGCGCCACGGCATCGTGCTCATCGTCGACGACGTGCAGATGGGCTGCGGCCGCACCGGCGGCTTCTTCAGCTTCGAGGAGTCGGGCATCGTCCCCGACATCGTCACGCTCTCCAAGTCCATCGGCGGCTACGGCCTGCCCATGGCCCTCACGCTCCTCAAGCCGGAGCTCGACCAGTGGAAGCCGGGCGAGCACAACGGCACCTTCCGCGGCATCGCGCCGGCGTTCCTCACGGGCGCCGAGGCGCTGCGCCAGTACTGGGCCGACGGCGAGCTCGAGGCGTCCACGCTGCGCAAGGGCGAGCGGATCCACGAGGTCTTCACCGAGATCGCCGCCGAGGCGGCCCCCGGCATGACGCTCAAGGTGCGCGGCCGCGGCCTCGCGCGCGGCATCGAGTTCCCCTCGGGCGACCTCGCGGGCGCGGTCTGCCGGGCGGCGTTCGAGCGCGGAATGCTCATGGAGACGAGCGGCGCCGGCGGCACGGTCATGAAGGTGCTGCCCGCGCTCACCATCACCGACGACGAGGTCGAGGAGGGGCTCGCCATCATCCGCGCGTCCGTCCGCGAGGTCCTCGGCGCCACGAGCGAGGAGCTCGCCGCCGACGAGGTGCCGCTGCCGGTGGCCGTCGGGAGCTGATTACTGGTCGGGTTCGGTCCCTTGTTTTATAACCAACTACTTAGGCCCTAATTCCAGCAGCAGTTCACAAGTCGCAATTAGCGCGTCCGATTTACGCGAAGACCTGCGCATATCTTCTAGGTCTTCGAGGCGCGAGGTATACAGGTTGCGAACTTCTGGTTCCATTTTGGCCACCCGGCAATCGAGGGTTTGTTGTGCGTATTTGAGGGCTGGCCCCGGCATTCCTTCGGACACATATAGGGTAGTCAGTTCGTGGCGCGTGTTTTCAGTCTCGAAATGGCAACTCCCTAGAGAGACTGCCCTGTCCCGCAAAGTAGCAGCAAATTGCTTGATAGCTTTATACGGTTGACCCGCGTTACGGTAAGCAACCCCGGCATAGTGCCCCGAAATCAACGTCTCGATATGGAATTGTCCAAGAACGTCGGTCCGATGGGCCAGGTTACGCTCGTGCATCACCGCGGCCGCTTCCGAGTCGCCAAGTTCATCCAGGCACCGTGCTTGATAGTGGTATGCAACCATGAACTCTCGACTGTCCTCAGTTAAGATATTCCGGATCCGGGGTAGTAGCGAGTCCAAAAGCGCCATGGATTCAGCAAAACGCTTCAGATCGAATAGCGCGGTAGCAGCGTTACTTTCCGCTAGAAGCGTATTGGGGTGATCCGGCCCCCATTCTTCCGCAAACTGATTCGCGAGCTGTTCAAACAGAGCAAGCGCCTCAGCATGCAACTTATGGGCCTGCATGGCCCCGGCTAGGCTATTTCTCACCACTGGAAGCTGTTGACGCGCCCGCCTATCTAACGCTTCTGAGTCCATTGCAATAGCCGCCTGGAGTGACGCGATGGCTTCATCGGTCCTCATAAGCTTGGCATAAACAGGCCCGAGGTTAGCGCGCAGTGCGAATATGTGATACTCATTGGGGACATCTTCTTCTAATGCCGTTTCGAGTAGCTCTTCAAGGACGTCCGCCGCGTCCTGATATTTGTCCTCAGCCTGCAGGACCGCGGCGTAATTAGTCCAATTGACAAAATTGTCGTCGCCCGTTGAGGCCAAGAACGCAAAAATATCTTTCGCCTCCTGAAGGCGTCTACCCTTCATCAAGGTTTGCGCGTACGCAGAGAGCAGTCGGTACCAGAAAGCTTCGCCTAGCTTCTCCTGAATGTCTGCGGTATTCATGATCGCCTCGAACGCACTTGCCGACTCGGCATAAGAGCCTTTTTCCTGCAGCGCCTGCGCCCGATAAAACGTAAGCACCCAGTACGCCAAGGAATCTGAATCGATTTCCGACGTCAGACTTGACGCTACATTGATTTTACGTGCCGAATTACCAGGGGAGCGATCTAGATAATCGACCCATATAGCCCCTGCTTCTAGCACGGCCTCGCGGTCCTCCACCAAACCCGCTTCATACATAGCTATAACAAATTGCGAGGCGGCCGACGCTTGGGCAGGATTGCGATATAATCCGTTATGTACAGCTTCGATCGTTAATTTCAGTAATGCGTCTCGGAAGCCCGCGTGTTGGCTCTTTGAAAAGAACTGGTTATCTTCCTCGGCCACTTGCGCTTGCGCCGAGCTGGAAAACACGTATACGCCAGAGCCGAGGGAAGAAATCCAGGTGGGCGCCTGAAGCAGCAGAGCCTCCACCCCGCTCTCAGACTCGTCAAAATCAATCTGGAAGTCGACAGCCCCGAAGGCAGCAGAAATATCATTGGCGATCCACGCCTTTGCGCCCTGAATTAAACCTTCGTCGACTCCCTTCGTAACATGTGCCAGAAGTGAAAACATACGCTTATGGCCATTGTCGAGCTCTTGCCACAGTCCCCGATACAGGCCAGCCACTGTCGAGGGCAACTCCTCGATGGCCTCGCTTGACAGCTTTAGATCTCCGGATGGAAACTGCTCGTGGTAGCGCCGCCAGAGACCGAAAAGAGTCAACTCAAGAGGGTTTGAGTATAGTTTGACAATCGCTTTCGCCGTACTTGACTCCACATTAGGAAAGTAGTGTCGGAGTATTGCATAACGCGCGTCCTCCTCGAGCGCTAGGTTTGCAGATACCCGCGCCACCTCCTGGTTCTGATCAAAAAGATTGATTGCCTTAGCTTCCCGCAACGCTGACTCAAGTGCGGAATCTGAAGCTTGTTCAGGCCAGGCTGTGGATATGACCATGACGTACGGATTAGACTCTACAAGCTTTGTCATCAGGTTGAGTAGATTGGAGTCCCCCCAATGAGCATCTTCAATGAAGATAACCGTAGGCAGCTTCGGGCCAATCGAGCGCATCAAGACATCGTAAATACGATCATGTACGACCGACATATCCTCGCGAATGTCGTCGCTCCCCCGGACAAGTCGCTTCCGCTCCTCTACCCTTTCGGAGCTGGTTGCAATCTGCTTTAGCGCGGCATAGGCGAGCCCTGTTCCCAGACCTAAATCAATACCCATCGCACCTGTCGCACCCGACAATGCGAGGTTGCCAATTTCGTCAACAAGCGCGTCTGTCGATCCGCTTATAGTCGTCTTTAACCTATCAAGGCGCGAAGTATTCTGGCGCACTAGCTCTGCTATATAGGGCGCGTGGGCGAGCCATTGGTGAAATGCTTGGTGCGCAGAGTTGCCCCTCGATGCGGTCAGGGTAGTCGCAGTGATTCCCCACCACATGAACTGCGGGAGAGAGCCGGGGACGTGCGGAAACATTGGAAACGTTGCTTTACGTGCTCTAGCGTGTTGATCCTCGGTCAATTCAGTGGAATCCTCTGTAATCAGAGGAGGCCAATATGCCGAAGTTTGTTGATGCTTAGATGCGATTTCCTTATAGAACTGTTGAACTATTCGCGTCTTTCCGGCACCACTTGGCGCATCAAGGTGAATCCACTGACCCGTTCCCTCAGAGCCGAGTCGATTGAAGCTTGATAGAAGGTCGCTCACATAAGCTAGACGGCTTGCACCCACGAACGGGGGAATGCTGAACGAACCAGGAGTCATGATATCTCGTCACCAATCTAGCCATGGGTATGCCTATCGAATGCGGGTGGCTAATTGATCAGGCAAACGGAGGTGTTTTAATTATCCGTAGTTTTTTGAAACCGCACAACTCCCCCGTCACGGGGGTATGCGATGACGGACGTTCTCCGCTTCTCCTTCGATACAAGACTCAGGCCCATGCCGACGCCTACCTGGACCCGTTAGCGGTGTTCCTTGCATCGAGTGGATCCAGAAAGGTGCCGCTTCCGGTAGCTGTCGGGAGCTGATGCGTTCCTGCGCATCGCCTCGCAGCTCGGTCGTTCGCCTCGTGGCGCGGCCGGGCCGTCCTTGGGTTAAGCCTCGGCAGTCGTACCCTGCATCTCGAGCTCCGCGGCCGTGACGGAGGCCGACGCCGGCATCCTTGGTCAGTAGTTGTCCGCGCGGAGCTGCTCTGCGAACACGGTCAGGTCCGGGTCCGGCTTCAGGTCCGTGTCCTCCGGCGTGAGCTCCGAAAGCAGGTGCCGCCGCCCGAAGGTAACCCGTGCCGTGACGGGCACGAGGGTAGGAGATGCCGGTTGAAAACAAACGGCGCCGCCCCAACGTGCAGTTTCTTCTCCCAGCGCACGGTGGTGACCGTTTCGCCACTCACGACCGCGTCATGGTGGATGCGTTGGGAGCGGATGACCTGGGACGCGGGGGATCCTACGGGCGGTGATGCAGCCGGGGAACGCTGCCCGGCCCCGCATCCGCGGAGCCGGGACGTCGTGCGTTCACCGCGGCCGCAGGATCCGGTAGCGGTGCTCGGGGCGGCCGGTGGATCCGTAGTTGAGCTGCACGTCGACCACGCGGTCGCGCGCGAGGGCGCCGAGGTAGCGCTGCGCGGTGGCGCGGGAGACGCCGACGCGCTCCGCGATCTCGGGGGCGCTCAGCTCCTCGTCGGATGAGGACAGGGCGTCGAGCACGGCCTGCTCCGTCGCCGGGCGCTCGCGCGCGGAGACCCGGCCGGGCCGCAGCGCGTGGATGGCGCGGTCGATGCCGGCCTGGTCGAGCGGACGGTCGCTCGCGAGGCCGGCGCGGAAGGCCGCGTAGGCCGCGAGCCGCGCGGTGAGCAGCTCGGGCGCGAACGGCTTCACGAGGTAGGAGACCGCGCCGCCGCGGAGGGCGCGGCGGACGGTGGCGGGGTCGTCGGCGGCCGTGACGAGGATCACGTCGGGCTCGATGCGCCGCACGAGGTCGACGCCGCTGCCGTCGGGCAGGTACGCGTCGAGGAGCACGAGGTCGGGGCGGGACGTGTCGAGCACGGCGAGCGCGGCCCGCACGCTGCCCGCGGTGCCGACGGCGCGGAACCCGGGCGCCTGCTCCACGATGCCCTCGTGCAGGCGCGCGATGCGGAAGTCGTCGTCGACGACGAGGACGGTGAGGTCGTCGGTCATGCGCGGTCTCCGCGGGGGTGGGGGTCGGAAGGGTCGGCGGGGGCGGGCGGATCCCCGTCGGGCGGCTCCACCACACCGGCGAGGCGCGCGCAGAACACGGCGCCGGCGTCCGCACGAGGCGGCGGGCCGCCGGGATCCGCGACCCACACGTCGCCGCCGTCGCGCCGCGCGATGTCGCGCACGAGCGGCAGGCCGAAGCCGAGGCCGTGCGGGGGATCCGCGCCCCCGCCCGCGGCGAGCGCCCCCGCGGCCCCGTCCACGTCGTCGGGCCGACGGCGGAAGATGCCCGCGACGTCCGCCGACCCGAGCCCGTCCCCCGAGTCGGAGACCGCCAGGTGCAGGTCGACGCCGTCGTCGAGCGCCTCCACCTCCACCCACCTGTCGGGGCGGGATCCGCGCACGGCCGCGTGCATCGCGTTGTCGACGAGGTTGCCGAGGACGGTGGTGACCTCCTCGGGCCGCACCAGGATCCCGCGCACGAGGGTGCCCGGTCCCACCCGGAGCGCCACGCCCCGCTCCTCCGCCTCCATGGCCTTCGCGCCGAGGAACGCCTGCAGGTAGGGCTCGTCGACGAGGCCGGCGTCGACCGTCGGGAACGCCACGGGCCCCTGCTCGAGCACGCCCGCGAGGTAGCTCTCGGCCTCGTCCACGCGGCCGGTCGCGACGAGGCCGCGGACGACGTGGAGGCGGTTGGCGAACTCGTGCCGCTGCACGCGGAGCGCCGTGGACATCGCGGTGACGGCGGTGAGGCGGCGGCTCATCGCCTCGATGTCGGTCTCGTCGCGCAGCACCATCACCGCGCCGAGGTCGCGCCCGTCGCGGGCGACGCGGGCGACGTCCACGAAGAGGAGCCGGTCGTCGACCACCGCGCGCAGCGACGGGGATCCGGCGGCGGCGCCGGACGACGCTCCGGCCCGCGCCTGCGCGACCGCCTCCCGCAGCACCGGCGCGACGCCGAGCTCGTCGAGCGTGCGGCCCACCGGATCCGCGAGGCCGAGCAGTTCGGCGGCTCGCGGGTTGCAGACGGTGACCCGGCCGTCGGTGCCGAGGCCGAGCACGCCCTCGCCGACCCCCGAGAGCACGGCCGCCTGGTCCTGCACGAGGCCCGCGAGCTCTGAGGGCTGGAGGCCGAGGGTGAGGCGCGCGAGGCGGCGGCTGAGGATCCCGCTGGCCACCGCCCCGACGCCGAGCGCGAGCAGCGCGACCACCGCGATGGCGGCCACGTCGACGCCGATGGAGTCGCGCACGGTCGCCGCCGCGAAGCCGACGCTGACCTCGCCGACGACCCGGCCGGATCCGTCGTCCGGAGCGTCGACCGCCTCCCGCGCCCGCACCGGCACCTTCGCGCGCGCGGACTCCCCGAGCGTGCCGGTGGCCCACGTCACCTCCTCGCGACCCGCGAGCGCGACCGTCGGATCCGTGCTCACGAGCTGCCCGAGCTCGGCGGGGTCGGGGTGCGCGAGCCGCAGCCCGCGGTCGTCGGTCACGACGACGAACAGCGCGCCCGTGCGCTGCCGCACGGCCTCGGCGGTGCGCTGCACGGGCCCGTCGGCGAGGTCCGCGGCGGTGGCCGTCGCGGGATCCGCGGTCTCGGCCGTCACGGCGGCCCGGAGCGCGGGATCCTCGGCGGCCGTCCGCGCGATCGCGAGCGCCGTCGCCTGCGCCTCCTCGCGGTTCTCGGAGGAGCTGAGCAGGCCGTAGGCGATGGTCGCGATGCCGACCACCACGAGCACGACGAGCAGCTGGAGGACGAGCGTGCGCCGCGCGAAGTCGAGCCCCGCCCGCCGTCGCCCCGTCGCCCGATCCACCTGGTGAGCATAATGCGCAGAACGTCGTCTACGTGCACTATCGCGATGAAGCGGCACAAGCGCGACGGCGCGGGGAAGCCGACCTAGCGTGTGGTGTTCAGCCGGGCGTCCCGCCCACCGACGAAGGAGTCACACGTGCTGGTATTCCTGGGCTTCGCCATGGTCCTCACCTTCATGGCGCTCATCATGACCAAGCGGCTCACGCCCATGGTCGCCCTCATCCTCGTGCCGACGATCTTCGGCCTCTTCGCGGGCGCCGGGCTCGGCATCGGCGACATGGTCATCGAGGCGCTCGGCGACCTGGCCCCCACGGCCGCGCTGCTGATGTTCGCCATCATCTACTTCGGCATCATGATCGACGTCGGCCTCTTCGACCCGCTGGTGCGCCTCATCCTCCGCGTCGCGGGCGGCGACCCGGCGAAGATCGTGCTCGGCACGGCGATCCTCGCGGCCGCGGTCTCGCTCGACGGCGACGGATCGACGACCTTCATCGTCACGACGGCGGCCATGCTGCCCATCTACCGCAAGCTCGGCATGAGCCCGGTCGTGCTCACGTGCACCGCCGGCCTCGCGAACGGCACGCTCAACATCGTCCCGTGGGGCGGCCCCACCGTCCGCGCGGCGGCGGCACTCAAGGTCTCGCCGACCGACATCTTCGTGCCGATGATCCCGTCGCTCCTCGTGGGCATCGCGCTCGTCATGATCTTCGCCTGGACCATGGGCCTCCGTGAGCGCAGCCGTCTGGCCGCGCTCGGCGAGGCGCGGGCCGAGGGCGGGCTCGACGCGGCCGGCGGCACGGGCGGCACCGGTGGATCCACCGGCGGATCCGGCTGGTGGCGCGCCGGTCGCGGCGCCCCCGCGACCCCGCGCGGCGGCCTCATCACGATGGCCCCGGCGCTCGTCCGCGCCGAGACGGCCGCCGTCTCCACGCTCGGCACCACGATGCTCGACCCCGACCGCGACACCCTGCGCCCCCGCCTGATCTGGTTCAACCTCGGCCTGACGCTCGTGGTGCTCGCGCTGCTGATCATGGACCAGCTGCCCCTCGCCTACGTCTTCATGGTCGGCGCGGCCATCGCGCTGATCTTCAACTTCCGCGTCCTCAAGGACCAGGGTGAGCGCATCGCGGCGCACGCGCCCAGCGTGGTCGGCGTGGTCTCGATGGTGCTCGCGGCGGGCGTCCTCATCGGCGTGCTCAACGGCACGGGCATGGTGTCGGCGATGTCGGCCTGGCTCGTCACGATCATCCCGGACGCGCTCGGCCCGGGCCTCGCGGTCATCACCGGCGTGCTCAGCATCCCGATGACCTTCTTCATGAGCAACGACGCCTTCTACTACGGCATGCTCCCGGTGCTCGCGGAGAGCGCGGCGAACTACGGCATCGACCCCGTCGAGATGGCCCGCGCGTCCATCACCGGGCAGCCCGTGCACCTGCAGAGCCCGCTCGTGCCGGCGATCCTGCTGCTCGTGTCGCTGGCCGACGTGAACCTCGGCGACCACCACCGCAAGGTGCTGTGGCGGGCCGTGCTGGTGTCGCTCGTGATGCTCGCGGTGGGCGTGCTCACGGCGGCGATCCCGATCTAGGTCGGGGCGCTCCTCGCGGGCGCGCATGCGGAGGCCGGGCGGCTCGGGGGAGCGCCCGGCCTCCGCGCGTGTCGGGCCTCGCGCGCCGTCCCGGATCGTGCCGGTCGCCTACGAGGTCCGGCGCGCCACCTGGTAGCCCGCATCGGCGTAGACGATCTCGTAGACGGTGCCCGCCTGCGTCGCCTCGCCGTACTGGTCGGCGTTGAGGGCGCCCTGGCCGAGGCCGCCGCCGACCGTGTCGATCACCACGTACTCCGGCGCCGGGTTGCCCGGGTTGCCGAGCCAGAAGACCTCGTGGTCGTCGACGAGGTACGACATGAGGCCGATGTCGCTGAGCACGCTCGCGCCCGCGGGCACCTGGTCGAGCGCGGCCTGCGCCTGCGCGGCCCGGGGCGCGGGCTGCCAGATGGCGGGCTTCGCGAGCTCGGCCATGGGCGAGCGGACGAGGAGCGCGACGGCGGCCACGGCGATCAGCGGCACGGTCGCGCGCGACGCCGTGCGCAGCCAGCGCTGGCGGCCGGCCCGCGCCCGGACCACGCCGTCCATCGCGGCGGCGAAGACGATCGGCATGAGCACCGCGTCGTAGTGGTAGCCGGGCGCCCAGTACGACTCGGTGGGCGACAGGAAGCGCCAGGCGAGCGTGGGCACCACGAGCAGGAGCAGCGGCGAGCGCACGGCGATCAGCGCACCCGCGATCAGGAGGAACGCGACCGTCTCGAGCTTGGGGGCGGCGAGGAGCCCCACGACCGTGCCGAGCGGATCCGCGAGGGCGCCGCCCGCGTCGAGCTTGGAGGCGTAGTCCCAGCGGGACTCCCGGTTGAAGGCCGGCAGGATCACGGCGGTGGCGAGCGCGAACCAGAGGACGCCCCAGCCGGCGAGCGCGATGCCGATGCGGCGGTGCAGCGTGAGGGCGAGGATCGCGCCGAGCACCGCGACCGTGAGGCCGAGGTCCTCCTTCACGAAGACGAGCGGCGCGGCCCAGAGGGCGGCGGCGAGGGCGCGGCGGGCGATCACGGCGTCGAGCGCGAAGGCGAGCAGCGGGAGCGCGAACGCGATCTCGTGGAACTGGAAGGCGACGGCGCCCTGGATCCCCCAGCTGAGCCCGTACGCGGCCGCCACCGCGATCGCGCCCCAGCGGCCGACCACGCGGCCCGCGAGGCGGCCGACGCCGACCACGGAGATGCCGATGAGCACGGCCTGCACCACGAGGAGCGCGAACGCGTGCGGCCACACGGCGTAGACCGGGCCGAGCAGCACGAGGATCGGGTGGAAGTGGTCGCCCATGAGGTTGAACCCGTCGCCCTTGATGGAGACGAGCGGCGCCTGGAGGCGCGCGTAGTCGTGCGCGAGCTGCGCGAAGATGCCGGTGTCCCACGACTTCACGGTGAAGCGGCGCCACTCGAGCGCCGAGTAGAGCACGTAGACGGCGGTGACCAGCGCGGCGACGACCACGGAGCCGACCGTGCCGGGGACGCGGGATCCGGTGACGGTCGCGGGGCGGCCGGGCGCGGGATCCGGGGCGGCGGTCGCGGCGTCGGCGGCGGCGTGTCGGCGGCGTGCCGTGGCGTTCGGACTGGTCACGCGAGCAAGGCTCTCACGCGGACCGGGGGGCGAGCGGGCGCGGTCCCCGGCCCAGCCGCTCAGCGACGAGCGGGGGCGGTCAGCGGCGGGATCCGCCGGTGCCCTCCTGGCGCTCGCGCTCGGCGGCCATGGCGGCGCGGCCGGCGTCGCGGTTCTTCACCCGAATCTGCTCCTCGCGCACCTCGGCCTGCGTCGCGCGCTCCTGCACCAGCCACTGCGGCGGGGCCTCGAGCAGCGCCTTGATCTGCGCGGTGGTGAGCGCCTCGTCGACGCCGCCGCGGGCGAGGCCGGCGATGGAGACGCCGAGCTTGCCGGCGATGACCTGGCGCGGGTGCGGGCCGTCGCGCAGCAGCGTGGCGAGCCACTCCGGCGGGTTCTCGTGCATCTCGGCGAGCTCCGCGCGGGACGGGGTCGACTCCTGGAACTCCACGGGGGTCGCCGGGAGGTGCACGCCCAGCTTCTTCGCCGCGGTCGCGGCCTTCATCGTCTGGCTGGATCCGGGGCTCGTCATGTGCCCAGGGTACCGTCGGGTCCCCGTGCGGCCTGCACTAGCCTGGATCGGACCCGCCGCCGCTCATCGCGCCACCACCGAGCGGGCCATCGAGGGGACTCCCGTGGACGCCGACCCGACCGCCCTCCGGCACTTCGCCGCCGTCGCCGACGAACTGCACTTCGCCCGCGCCGCGAAGGCCCTCAACGTCTCGCGCATCGCCGTGAGCCGGTCGATCCTCGACCTCGAGGCCCTCTGGGGCGTCGAGCTGTTCGTGCGCGACGACGGCCCCACGCGCCTGAGCGCCGACGGCGAGGCCCGCCTCGCGGAGGCGCGCGCCGCGATCGCCGCGGAGGACGCGCGCCTGGCCGCAGAGGCCGAGGCGCCGCCCCGCGGGCTCGTGGTCGCGATCGTCCCGGGCGTCACCGTCGCCAAGTGGACCCGCGCCTGGGACGAGCGCATCGCCGACGTGCCGCTGCGGGTGGTGCCGCTCGCCGAGCCGGACGCCGCGCCCGCGCTCGTCGACGGATCCATCGACGTCGCGTTCCTCCGCCTCCCCGTCGACGGGCGCGGCCTCACGATCGTGCCGCTCTACGGCGAGGTGCAGGTGGCGATCCTGCCCAAGGACCACGCGCACGCCACGGCCGACGCGATCGCGATCGCCGACCTCGCGGAGGACCTCCTGCTGCAGCCGGCCGAGCGGGTGCCGGGCTGGCCGGGTCGCACGGCGGGGGCGGATCCGGTGCCGATGCCCGACGACGTCACGAGCGCCGTCGAGCTGGTCGCCGCCGGCGTCGGCTTCGTGGTCGTGCCGCACGCGCTCGGCCGTCAGCACGCGCGCAAGGACGTGGTGGCGGTGCCCGTGCACGACCTGCCGGAGACGCGGATCGCCGTGGCCTGGCGCGAGGGCGACGCCTCCCCCGACATCGAGGAGCTCGTGGGCATCGTCCGCGGGCGCACCGCCGCGAGCTCCCGGTCGCAGCGCGACGACGACGAGCGCGACCGCCGGAAGCCGACCGCCGCGCAGAAGACCGCGCGCAAGGCCGCCGGGAAGCCGGGCGCCGCGGGCGGGAAGGGCGGCTCGGGCGGCGGGAAGGCGACGCCGAAGGGCGGCGCGGGCGGGAAGCGCACTCCCCCGCCGCGCGGCGGCCGACGCGGGCGCTAGGCCCGACCGGCCAGCCGCATCACGCGGCGCCCGTCGCGGCAGCGGCCGCCGGCGCCGCGGTCACTGCCCCCCGCGCTCCGTCTGCAGGTCAGCGATGACGCGCCCCACGTGCTCGCCCCAGCGGCGGTACATGGACGCGTAGCGGAACACGCCGTCCTCGAAGTCGACCGGCCCGGCGTTCGGCAGCGTGAGGGAGACGGCCTGCGGGAACCGGGCGCACGCCTCGGCCTTGCGCGCGGACATGTACGCCGCGTGGTCGCGGAAGAGCCCGCGCACGAACGAGCCGGCCTCCACGTACTGCGACACCTGCGGCACGTCGGACACGAGCACGATCGAGTTGTCCGCGGTCTGCTCCACGAGGTGGTCGAGCAGGTCCTCGAGCCGGTGGACCCAGGGCGTGATGCGCGCGAGCTCGAGCGCGTCGGCGACCCCGGGCATCACGAGCACGACGTCGTAGCGGTGCAGCTCGGTGATCTGCCGCACGGCCTCCTGCGTGGCCGTGACGTGCTGGTCCGCGAGCGGCACGGTGCGCCACTCGACGCCGCGGCCGGTGATGGCGCTGAGCGCGCGGGCCGTCTGCGCGGCGACGCCGTCCGCGTGCGTGCGGAGCCCCACGCCGGATCCGCCGATGCCGCCGAGCGCGAGGATCCGGTCCGGATCCGGCCCCGGCACCGCTCCGACGGGCGCGTCGGTGGGCACGGCCGCGGTCAGCGGGGTGGGGATGCCGCCGCGCAGGCTCGCCGCCACGAAGGGGCGGACGGCCTGGTGGAGGACGCGGATCGGCGGTGTCATGGGCTCCTGGGGATGGAGAGGGGGTCCGTCCATCTTGCCTCGACGGCCCCGGTGTCGGACGCCGAGCCTATCGTCGTCCACGAGCACGGCCGGGTGCTCGCGACCGACGTCCCCTCACCTGGAGCACCGATGACCCGCGAGCCCGAGCCCCTCGACCACCACCCGCACGCCCGCTTCCACCAGGGCGCCTGGCGCGTCCAGGTCGCGTCGCAGCCCGTCCTCGGCTACGTCGTGCCCACCTGCCGCACCGCCGGATCCGCGCCCGTCTTCGAGGTCTACGCCGACGCGGTCGACGACTCGGGACGCCGCGTGTGGGTCTCCACCGCGGTCACGCTCGAGGCCGCGGTCGCGTGGATGCGCGAGCACGACATGGAGCTGCTCTCCTTCGCGGGCGAGCACGCGCGCCGCCGCCGGGAGCTCGTCGCGGGGATGATGCCGACGCACTACTGAGCGGGTGCCCGGCCGCCGGGTGCACGCCCGGAGCGCGTCACGCCGGCGTCACCCAGTACGCGATGAGCAGCATCGTCACGACGAAGCCCGAGAAGAAGTTGAGGCCGAGGAAGCGGCGCCACCCGCGGTTCGCGGCCTCGGCGTCCTCGTCGCGGATCGACCAGAAGGGCGCGGTGCTGAGGATGTACGGGATCACGAGCACGGCCGCGATCATGCCCGGCGGCCCCGTGAACAGGATCGCGACGCCGGCCGCGGCGTAGGCGAGCACGGCGATCCGCACGGTCGCGGCCCCGCCCAGCACGGTCGCGATGGAGGAGATGCCGCCCTCGCGATCGGCCACGATGTCCTGCACGGCGCCGAACGCGTGCGAGGCGACCCCCCACAGGAAGAACGCCGCGAGGACCGCCCACAGCGCGGGCGTGAACACGCCGCCCGCGAGCACGATGCCGTAGACAGCCGGTGACGTGAAGTGCGTGCTCGAGGTGAGCGAGTCGAGGACCGGGCGCTCCTTGAAGCGCAGGCCCTTCACCGAGTAGGCGATCACGGCGAAGGCGCTCACGGCGAGCACGCCGGTGCTCACGGCGGATCCCACCGCCACGAGGTAGACGAGGAACGGCACGTTGGTCAGGAGCACCGCGATGAGCACCGGCCGGTGCATGGCGCGCGCGAGCACGGCGCCCTCCACGCCGCCCTTCCGCGGGTTCCGCATGTCGGAGTCGTGGTCGAAGACGTCGTTGATGCCGTACATCGCGAGGTTGTACGGGATGAGGAAGTAGATCGTGCCGATCACGGCAGTGAGGTCGAGCTCGCGCGTCACGGTGAGGTACGCGGCCGCGAACGGGAAGGCCGTGTTCACCCAGGAGAGCGGGCGGGAGGAGAGGAGGATCGTGCGCAGCATCCGTGCGGCGCCGGGCCGCGTGCGCACGTCACTCATGCGCTTCGATGCCGGACACGCTGCGGCGTCGTCGCAGCAGGTACCAGACCGCGGGCAGCAGCACGAGGGCGGCGATCGCGTAGGCGAAGTCCTCGATGGGCGCGACGCCGAGGATGAGGCCCACGAGCTTGTCGGGGTCATAGCCGACGAGGCCCACCTGGATCATGATGTTGTCGAAGATCAGGGTCATCACGAGCAGGATCGCGACGGGCATCCGCCGGTACCAGTAGTACTCGGGGTAGTCGAAGCGGCTGGATCCGTACGGCACGGCGGCCGCCTCGCGCAGCAGCAGGCGCCGGAACAGGAACCCGACGATCGCGACGGGGATCAGGAACAGCAGGTCGAGCACGAGGTAGCTCATCGGTTCGCGCGCTCCCTCGCCCGGGCGACGTGGTGGTCGGCCAGGCGGCTGAACCCGTTGACGAGGTTCATCGTGAGGTAGCAGAGCAGCGTGAGGAAGAAGACCTCCTCGAGCGGCAGCTCCGGGCCCACGAGGATCCCCGTCATGAAGGAGGTCTCGCCGCGGAAGAAGATGCCCTGCGAGATGCCGGCGACGTCCCACGCCAGGAAGAACACGACGCCGATGAGCGTCGTGAGGGCGGCGGCCATGCGGTCGCGCCAGAAGAACAGGCGCCAGCGCCGGTCGAGCAGCATCATGCAGCCGAGGGTGACGAGGAGCAGCGCCAGGTAGACGAACCCCATCAGACCACCGGGCGGCCGACCGTGCGCACGAGGGGCTCGGCGCCGGGTCCGGTCGACGTGTCGCCGCGGAGGCGCTTCACGAGGATCTCGGCGCTGATGAGGCACATGGGCAGGCCGATGCCGGGGATGGTGGATCCGCCGGCGTAGTGCAGCCCGTCGACCTTCTTGCTGGTGTTGCCGGCCCGGAACATGGCCGACTGCGCGAGCGTGTGCGCGGGCCCGAGGATGGTGCCCTTCCACGAGTGCAGGTCCCCGGCGAAGTCGCCGGGGCCCGAGGTGCGGCGGACGACGACGCGCTCGGCGAGGTCGGGGATGCCGGCCCAGTCGGAGATCTGCTGGATGGCCCGGTCGGCGATCTCCTCGACCCGCGCGTCCCCGGCGCCGTCGACGCCGCCGCGGCCGATGGTCGGGTCGGCGGGGATCGGCACGAGGATGAACACGTTCTCATGGCCATCGGGCGCGACCGAGCCGTCGGTGGCGCTGGGCTTGCAGACGTAGATGCTCGCGGGATCCGGCACCGAGGTGGCGCCGCCCTTCGGCGGGAAGATCTGCGAGAAGTTGGCGTCCCAGTCCTCGGTGAACAGCAGCGTGTGGTGGTGCAGCTCGGGCAGCTCGCCGCGGACGCCGAGGTACACGAGCACGGCGCCGGGGCCGGCGGTGGCCTTGTCCCAGTACGACTGCGGGTAGGTGCGGAACGCCTCGGGGATGAGCTCGGTCTCGGTGTGGTGCAGGTCGGCGGTGGAGACCACGACGTCGGCCTCCAGCGTCTCGGTGCCGGCGTCGGTCGTGACCTGCACGCCGCGCGCCCGCGCCCGGCCCGCCGTCGTCGGCTCGGTGAGGATGCGCGAGACCGGCGACCCCGTGCGGATCTCGACGCCCTCGGCGCGCGCGACCCGCTCGATCGCGTCGATGACGGTGATGAGGCCGCCCTGCGGGTAGAGCACGCCGTCCTCGAGGTCGAGGTGGCTCATCAGGTGGTACATGCTCGGCGCGAGCTTCGGCGAGGAGCCGAGGAACACGGCCGGGTAGCCGAGGATCTGGCGGAGGCGGCGGTCCTGCACGTACCGGGCCACGTGCGTCTCGAGCGGCGTGAGCAGCAGCTTCGCGAGCGTGCCCGTGCGGGCGACGACGTCGCGCTTCAGCAGCGGCCGGTAGTCGGCGAAGGTCGTGTAGAGGAAGCGCTTCTTCGCCATCTCGTAGACCTCCTTCGCGGAGTCGAGGTAGCGGGCCATCGCCGGGCGGGATCCGGGCTCGAGGCTGTCGAAGAGGTCGAGGTTGGCCTCGCGGGAGTCGCGGATGTCGACGGGCTCGGGGTCGCCCTCGAAGAGCACGCGGTAGCCGGGCAGGCGCACGAGGTCGAGCTGCTCCTCGGCGCTGGATCCGAGCAGCTTGAAGAAGTGGTCGAACACCTCGGGCATGAGGTACCAGCTGGGGCCGAGGTCGAAGCGGAAGCCGTCCTTCTCCCAGGAGCCCGCGCGGCCGCCGACCTGGTCGCGGCCCTCGACGAGGGTGACGCGGTACCCGTCGCGGGCGAGGAGCGCCGCGGAGGCGAGGCCGGCGATCCCGCCGCCGATCACGATGGCGGTGGGTGCGGTCATGGCGCTCTCCTGCTGCTCGGGGTCGGACGGGGTGGGACGCGGCGCGGGGGCGGGCGCCTGGGCAGGGCGGGCGCCGTGGGCGCGGGGCGCGCGGGAGCGGCGCACGAGGCGGCCGTCGGCGCCGGACGGCTCGGCGCCCGTGGCCGCGGCGAGCGCGATGCGGGCCTTGACGGGATCCGGCACCCGCACGCGCGTGCGCGCCAGCTCGGCGGCGGGGGTGTCGCGCAGGCGCACGGCGAGCTCCGCGAACAGGCCCTGCGCGAGCGCGACGGCGCGGCGGCTGGAGGCGGGCAGGTCGGGGATGACGGAGCCGGACATGCGCAGGTCGGCGTCGATGTCGTCGAGGATGCGCTCCTTGTCGGCCTCCGAGAAGGTCGCGACGTCGACGCCGGGGAAGTAGCTGCGGCCGAGCGCGCCGTGGTCGGCGGCGAGGTCGCGGAGGAAGTTGACCTTCTGGAACGCGGCGCCCAGGCGCTTGGCGCCCTCCTCGAACCGGATCCGCTCGGCGCGCGTGGTGGCGTGGCCGACGAGGAACGCGCGCAGGCACATGAGGCCGACGACCTCGGCGGATCCGTAGACGTACTCCGTGAAGGACGCGGGCGTGTGCTCCATCCGCCGCAGGTCCATGCGCATGGAGGCGAAGAACGGCGCGGTGAGCTCGGCGCCGAAGCCGGCGCGGCGGGCGGTGATGGCGAACGCGTGCACGACGAGGTTGGTGCTGTAGCCGCGCAGCATCGCGTCCTCGGTCTCCTGCTCGAGGGCGTCGAGCAGGGCCTCGACGTGCGCGGGATCCACGCCCGCCCCGGCCGCGGCGCCGTCGACGATCTCGTCCGCGATGCGCACGAGCGCGTACACGTTCTCGATGTGCTGGCGCACGTCCGGGCCGAGCAGGCGGGCGGCGAGCCCGAAGGAGGTGGAGTAGCGGCGGATCACGACGGAGGCCGTGTCCTGCGCCACGCGGTCGTACTTCTCGAGGCCGGTGGGCGCCTCGGGGGCGGGTCGGCGCCGACCGGGCACGCGACGCGTCATCGGATGCGCCCGAGCACGGACTCCGCGACGGGCGCGAGCTCGGCGCGGAGGGCGTCCGGCACGACCGGGTCGTCGAGGCGCGCGACGGCGGCGACCGCGAGGTCGCGGGCCAGCCCCTCGGCGTAGGCGCGGGCGCCGGAGCTCTCCAGCACCGAGCGGACGAGCGCGGCCTCGCCGCGGGAGAGGTCGTCCTTGCCGACGAGCGCGCTGATCTCGTGCCACTCCGACGAGCGGACCGCGTGCGCGATGAGCACGGTGCGCTTGCCCTCGCGGAGGTCGCCGAGGTTCGTCTTGCCGGTCTGCTCCTCGTCGCCGAAGACGCCGAGGACGTCGTCCACCACCTGGTAGGCGATGCCGATGTCGCGGCCGAAGTCGCCGAGCGCGGCCACGACCTCGGGGCGCGCGCCCGCGAGCACGGCGCCGGCCTGCAGCGGCGCCTCGAACGAGTAGACGGCGGTCTTGAGGCGCTCCATGCGGAGGATCTCCTCCACGCTCGGCACCTCTGCGGTGAGCGAGAACTCGACGTCGATGAGCTCGCCCGCGGCCGACGCGAACACGGCGTCGTCGAGGATCTCCATGAGGTGCGAGCGGGTGAGGTCGCGCACGCCGCTCGCGTCGATGAGGCGGTACGCGTTGACGAGCGCCAGATCCCCCGCGATGACGGCGGCCGACATGCCGCGGTGCTCGGCGAGCGGCTGGGGCAGGCCCTGGGTGGTGGCGATGTCGCGGTAGGCGCCGGAGACGTTGGGCCCGCCGCGCCGGGTGAAGTCGCGGTCGATCACGTCGTCGTGGACGATGAGCGCGGTGTGCAGCATCTCGAACGCGGCGCCGACGTGGGCCGCGGCCCGCACGTCCTGCCCGCCGAGGCCGTCGTACGCGGCCATGACCATGCGGGGCCGGAAGCGCTTCCCGCCGGCCGTGTTCGACTCGAGCGTGCGCCACAGCTTCACGTACTCCGAGCCCATCGCCTCGGCCCGCACGAGCGACCGGGCGAAGAACGCGTCGAGCACGCCGTTCACGTGGGCCTGCCTCGATGTGGAGACGGCAGCGAGGTTGGTGGCGTCCACGGATGAAACCTAACATCGAGGGGGTAACGGAAAGCAGGGAGCGCATGTCACATCACACCGAGCTCGTCGTCCTCCTCGACGACGACGGCACGGCCATCGGGACGGCGCCCAAGGCGACCGTCCACACCCGCGACACGGCGCTGCACCTCGCGTTCTCGTGCCACGTCTTCGACGCGGAGGGGCGGATCCTCGTCACGCGCCGCGCCATCGGCAAGCTCACCTGGCCGGGCGTCTGGACCAACTCGTTCTGCGGGCACCCCGCGCCGGGCGAGGACATGGTCGAGGCCGTCCACCGCCGCGCCGAGCAGGAGCTGGGGCTGACCCTCGCGTCCGTCGAGCTCGCGCTGCCCGACTTCCGGTACCGCGCGACCGACGCGGCGGGCGTCGTCGAGAACGAGATCTGCCCGGTGTTCCGCGCCGTCGCGGCCACGCCGGTGGATCCGCGGCCCGAGGAGGTCGGCGAGTACCGGTGGGCGGATCCCGAGGAGCTGATCCCCGCGGTCGCCCACACGCCGTGGGCCTTCAGCCCGTGGCTCACGCTCCAGCTGCCGCTGCTGTACCCGGAGCACGCGGCGCACGCCGGGCTCGCGGACGCGGTGCCCGCGGCCTGATCCACTCACCGACGCCGAGGGGCCCGGCCGCGCGATGCGGCCGGGCCCCTCGTCGTGCGGGTGGGATCAGCCCCAGAAGGCGCGGATCTCCTCGGCGAGGCGCTCGGCCTGACGGCGGCCCGCCTCGGCGGAGACCTTGCGGGTCGAGAGCAGGAGCGAGTTCTCGCCGAAGGCGGCCGTGCTCTCGGCGTCGGCCTGGATCACGAGCACCTCGGCCCGGCCGCGCAGCTGCTGCACGACCGTGGAGAGCGTCGGGCCCATGCCGGAGGCGGGGGCCTCGGGGCCGCACGCGATGACGAGGATCCGCTCGTGGTCGGCCACGACGTCGGCGTTCGTGCCGGAGCGCATGCCGCCGTCCATGTAGGGACGGCCGTCGATGGTGACGGGCGGGAAGACGCCGGGCACGGCGCAGCTCGCGGCGGACGCGCGCACGAGGTCGGCGCCGGAGTCCTTGTCGAAGACGGTGAAGCGGCCGGTGCCGGCGTCGACCGCGGTGATGCGGAGGTCCTGCTCGGGCCAGTCGCGGATCGGCAGCAGCTGGCCGATGCGCTCGACGCTCGCGGCGTCGTCGACCTCGGGGTCGTACTCCTCGAGCGCCAGCTCGCCGATCCTCTGGCGGGTCGGGATCTCGCCCGCGGTGCTCACGACGCCCTCACCGATGACCTCGACGGTGCGGGAGAGGTCGCGGCTGCCGGTGGGCTCCGCCATGCCGGCCACGTCGACGAAGTGCTCGTCGTAGGCGGCGTCGATGGCGCCCGCGCGCAGGTTGATCGCGACGACGGATCCGGCCGAGGTGCCGACGACCGTGTCGGCCGCCCCGAGGTCGACGCCCGCGGCGATGAGGCCCGACAGGAGGCCCGTCTCCCAGGCGATGCCGGCGACGCCGCCGCCGCCGAGGACCAGCCCTCGCGTCGGCGTGGTCGTGTCCCGCTCGGTGCCGGTCATGGTCCTCCTCTTCCGCGTGCCTCCAGGCCCGCGTGCGCGTCGTGGTGGTGGTTGATGCGGCTCCATCATCCCCGACGTCGGTGGACGCCGCCCGAGCGCCGGGTGCACGCGCGGTGGACGGGGCCGGGATCAGCGCGCGGCGGGCGGCTCCACGGCGGATGCGGATGCGGCGGGACCGGCGGGACCCGCGGCCGCCTCCCGGTAGACCTCGCGCACCTCGCCGAGGAACCGCGTCACGGCGGCGCGCTCCGCGGCGGTCAGGGAATCGGCCGCGCGCGCGACCCCGCCGATCATGGGCATCAGCTCGGCCATCGCCCGGCCGACGGAGGCGGGCCGCGGGACGACGACGACGCGGCGGCGGTCGTGCGGGTGCGGACGGCGGTCGACGTGGCCGACCTCGACGAGCCGGTCGACCACGAGCGTCGCGGCGGCCGTCGAGACCCCGAGGCGGCTGGCGAGCTCCGTGGGCGACAGCGACCCCTCCTGGATGAGGTGCTCCATCGCCTTCATGTCGGTGGGGTTGACCTCGAGCACGCCGCCGAGCCGGCGCTCGAAGTGGGCGGCGAGGCCCAGCACGTCGCGGAGGATCCGGCCGAGCTCGCCGGCCTCGCCCGCCTCGGCGGGGACGCCCGTGCCGGGTGCCGGGAGGGCGGCGGGCGCGTCCGGTTCGGGGCGGGGACGGGCGCGGGGCATGCCCTCATGGTACGCCCGAGGTAGCTAAGCCGCTTGATCATCAGTAGGCTGACGATCACCGCACCCCTGGAGGACCCGTGAGATCCATCGCCCGCTTCGTCAGCGCCCGCCGCACCGCCTGGATGGCGCTCGTCATCGCGGCGGCCGCCGTGGCCGCCCTGTTCGCCTTCCTGCCGAAGGGCGAGGCCGACGCCTTCCCGCCCTCCGGCCTGCCCGAGTCGAGCCAGGCGCGGCAGGTGAGCGAGCTGCTCGAGCGGTTCCCGAGCGCGGACACCACGGTCGGGATCCTCGTCTTCAGCCGGGACGGCGCCGCCCTCACCGAGGCCGACACCGCCGCGATCGCGCAGCGCGCCGAGGCCCTGGCCGCCGGATCGATCGCCCCGCAGGCCGTCGTGCCGCAGGCCAGCGACGACGGCCGCGCGGCGCTCGTCGCGGTGCCGCTCGACGCGTCCGCGGTCGCCGACGACGTCGCCGGGACCGCCGAGGCCCTCCGCACCACGGCATCGGACGGCCTCCCGGACGGGCTGGTCGCGCAGCTCACCGGCCCCGTCGGCTTCCAGGCCGACATCTCGGACGCCTTCGCGGGCGCCGACCTCCGCCTCCTGCTCGTGACCGTGCTCGTGGTCGCGGTGCTGCTCATCGTCACGTACCGGAGCCCCGTGCTCTGGATCGTGCCGCTCGTCGTGGTCGGCGCCGCCGACGGCCTGGCGCGCGTGGTCGTCACGGCCCTCGCGGATCCGCTCGGGATCACCATCGACGCGTCGATCGGCGGGATCCTCTCGGTGCTCGTCTTCGGCGCCGGGACGAACTACGCGCTGCTGCTCGTGGCGCGCTACCGCGAGGAGCTGACGCGCCAGGAGGACCGCCACGCCGCGATGCTCACGGCGGTGACGAGCGCGGGGCCCGCCATCGCGGCGAGCGGCGGCACGGTCGCGCTCAGCCTCATCACGCTGCTGCTCGCCGAGCTCTCCGGCAACCGCGCGCTCGGCTTCGCGTGCGCGATCGGCGTGCTGATCGCGATCGCCGCGGCCCTGCTCGTGCTGCCCGCCGCGCTCGTGGTCTGCGGGCGCGGCCTCTTCTGGCCGTTCATCCCGCGCGCCGGCACCGACGCCGACCACGGCGGGAAGCCGGGCGTCTGGCGCCGGCTCGGCCTCGGGGTCCGGCGCCGCCCGGCGGTCGTGGCCGTCGTCGCCCTCGCCGGCGTCGGCGTGCTCGCGCTCGGCCTCGTCGGCGCGCGCGTGGGCCTCTCGCAGACCGACCAGCTGCTCGGCGAGCCCGAGTCCGTCGCGGCCCAGGAGGTCGTCGACGCGTCGTTCTCCGCCGGGCTCACCGCGCAGACCGTGGTGCTCGCGCCGGATGCGGCGGCCGCCGACGCGGTCGCCACGGCCGAGTCCGTCCCCGGCGTCGCGGGCGCCCGCGCGGGCGAGTCCGCGGAGGGCCGCACCCGCATCGACGTCCAGCTCGACGCCGAGCCCGAGAGCGCCGCGGCCTTCGCCGCGGTGCAGGACCTCCGCGACGCCTACGCGGCCGCGCCCGGCGCCGAGTCCGAGACGCTCGTGGGCGGCAGCGACGCCACGGCCGCGGACACGGCCGCGTCGTCCGAGCGCGACCAGGGGCTGATCATCCCGATCATCCTGGCCATCGTGTTCGTGATCCTCGGCCTGCTCCTGCGCTCGCTCGTGGCGCCGGTGCTCCTCATCGCGAGCGTGCTGGCCACGTTCTTCGCGAGCCTCGGCGCCGCCAACGTGCTCTTCCAGCAGGTGCTCGGGTTCCCGGCGTTCGACGCGAACGTCGTGCTGTTCGCGTTCCTCTTCCTGGTGGCGCTGGGCGTCGACTACAACATCTTCCTCGTGACCCGGGCCCGCGAGGAGCGGCGCCTGCACGGCACGCGCGAGGGCATGGTGCGCGCGCTGGCGTCCACCGGCGGCGTGATCACGAGCGCGGGCATCCTGCTCGCCGCGGTCTTCGCGGTGCTCGGCGTGCTACCCGTGGTGGCGCTCACGCAGATCGGCGTCATCGTCTGCATCGGCGTGCTGCTCGACACGCTCGTGGTGCGCACGCTCCTCGTGCCGGCGCTCGTGTTCCTGCTGGGCGACCGGTTCTGGTGGCCGTCGCACCGCGGCGCGCGGCACCGTGCGACGGTGGACGCATGAGACTCGCCGAGGCGCTGATGGACCGGTCCGACCTGCAGAGGCGCGTCGAGTCGCTGCGGAGCAGGATCCAGGCGAGCGCCCGGTACCAGGAGGGCGAGGATCCCGCGGAGGACGCCGCCGCGCTGCTCGCCGAGGCGGACGCCGCGGTCGATCGGCTCGCGGAGCTGGTGACGCGGATCAACCTCACCAACACGGCCGCCGCGCTCGACGACGGCACGCCCCTCACCGCGGCGCTCGCCCGGCGGGACGCGCTGCGGACGCGGCACGGGATCCTCACCGGGGCGGCCGACGCCGCGTCCGGCCGCGCGGGTGGAGGCGCCGGCGGCTCCTACGCCCCGCGGCAGATGCGGAGCGAGCTGCGGCAGATCGCGGCGCTGCCCATCCGCGAGGTCCGCGACCGGGCCGACGACGTGGCGCGGCAGCTGCGGGAGCTCGACGCGCGGATCCAGCGCGCGAACTGGGAGGTCGAGCTGGTCGGGGAGGTCGACGCGACGGAGGACTAGGGGCGAGTCGGTAGTCGTCCGGAGCGGGCACACCCCGATGGATCAGCGGGCATCCTGATCCACCTGTGGCGCGGAGGGCAGCGCACCCGGCGAGAGCCGAGCACGAGTCAGCCCCGCACCTCGCACCGGGAACGGTGCACGGGTACAGCTCACCACCACGTGCCGGTCGGACGACGAGGGAGGGTTCGGGGACCTCGCCCCCTGGGGCCCGGCGCGTCGCGCGTCGGGCCCCTTTACGCGTGCCGCCGGATGCGGCCTCACGCGCGCGCGTCGAACCGCCGCCGGTAGCTCGACGGCGTCACCCCGAACGCGGCCGCGAACGCCTGCCGGAGCGTGACGGGGGTGCCGAAGCCGCAGTCCGCGGAGATCCGCTCGACGGGCAGGTCGGTGGTCTCGAGCAGCCGCCGGGCCTCGTCGAGCCGGCGGAAGCGCACCCAGGCGGCGGGGGTGGATCCGGTCGCGCGCCGGAACGCGCGCAGGAACGACCGCCGGCTCATGTGCGCCACCTCGGCGAGCCGGTCGACCCCGAGGTCCTCCCCGAGGTGCGCGAGGACGAACGCCGAGGCGACGGCGACCGGATCCCCCGCCTCGTCCGCCGCGACGGGCCGCTCGATGTACTGCGCCTGCCCGCCCTCGCGGTGCGGCGCGACGACGAGGCTGCGCGCGACGCGGTTGGCGGCCTCGGCGCCCAGCCGCGTGCGCACCATGTGCAGGCACGCGTCGAGCCCGGACGCGGTGCCCGCCGAGGTGAGCACGTCGCCGTGGTCGAGGTAGAGCGCGGATCCGTCGACGACGACCCCCGGGTGGCGGGCGGCGAGGCCGTCGACCGCGTTCCAATGCGTGGCGGCGCCGCGGCCGGCGAGGAGCCCGAGGTCGGCGACGGCGATCGCGCCGAGGCAGAGGCCCGCGACCGCGGCGCCGCGCGCGTGGGCCGCGACGACCGCCCGGCGGAAGGCGGGCCGGGGGTCCCGGCCGTCGTCGATCCACGACGGGATGACCACGACGTCCGCGTCGTCCGCCGCGCGCAGCCCCGCGACCCCGCCGAGCCGGTGGCCCTCCGCGGTGACGATGGACCCGGCGCGGTCCGAGAACAGCACCGTCTCCCAGTCGCCGAGCCCCTGCCGCCGCACCTCGTCGAAGACCATCTGCGGGACGGCCAGGTGGAACATCGTGACGCCGTCGAACGCGTAGACGGCGATCCGGACCCGATCTCCTGCATGTGGCACGGATCCATCGTAGGAGTGCCCGCGGGCCACGGGTGCCGGTCCACGGCAGCGGCGATGATCGGAGGACGGCGCCGCGTCCGGCGCCCGCTCGCGACCCGTTCCAGGAGATGCCCCATGACCGCACCCCGCCGCGCCCTCGTCCTCGTCGACGTCCAGCAGGAGTACTTCGGAGGCCCCCTCGAGATCAGTCACCCCGACCGCGACGACTCGGTGCGCGCCGTCGGCCGCGCGATCGACGCCGCCACCGCGGCCGGCATCCCCGTCGTCGTCGTGCAGCACACCGCCGGCGAGGGCGCGCCCGTCTTCGACCCGACGAGCGACGCCTACCGCCTGCACCCGGAGATCGAGTCGCGCCGCACGGATGCGTGGAAGGGCCTCGTGAAGTCGAAGGGCTCCGTCTTCGCGGGCACCGACCTCGCCGACTGGCTGCGCGCGGAGGGCCTCGACACGATCACCTTGGTCGGCTACATGACCAACAACTGCATCATCGCGTCGGCGGTGGAGGCCGAGGGCCTCGACGTCGCGGCCGAGGTGCTCTCCGACGCGACCGGCGCGATCGCCCTCGAGAACGCCGCCGGATCCGTCGACGCGGCCACCGTGCACGGCACGCTCATGACGCTGCTGCACTCCAACTTCGCCGCGGTCGCGACGACCGACGCGTGGATCGCGGCGCTCGGCGCGGGCGCGGCCCTGCCGAAGGACGACCTCGGCAGCTCGGCCGTCGCGGGCGCGGCGCGCTCCGCGGGCTGAAACCCGGGTCCGGCTGCTCCGCGAGCCCGCTCATCCCGCGCTGTGCCGGTAGTCGAGCATGTCGAACGCCGTGACCTGGCAGGACGCCGCCTCGTCGCGTCCCGAGGCGGTGTCCTCCGCCAGGATCCGGTCCGCCACCCGAAGCCGGCAGGAGACGGTGCCGCCCGTCTCGCCGAGCACGGCGGTGACGCTGAAGTAGTCGCCGGCGGAGTAGGCGGCGTCGGTGAGGTGGACGTCGTGCTCCTGGGTGAGAGGGAGGTCATCCGCCGGCTCGTCGCGGTACTCCTCGTTCAGCCCGCCCAGCCAGATCGTGCGCACCTGCGGCGCGCTGCCGGTCAGCTCGACGGTGAGCGTGACCGGGTAGACGACCTCGGGGGTGCGGGGTGTGGTCGGCACCGGGCTGGACGCGGTGTCCGGGGACGACGGCGGGTACGTGTCGAGCACCAGGCCGACCAGGGTCGTGATCGCGATCGCCCACGCCGCGAGCGCCACGGCGTTGAGCGCCAGCCCGGTGATCGCGAGCGGGCGGGAGTTCCGCCGCCGCTTGCGGGTGAGCGCGAGGATCCCGAACACCGCGCCCACCACCGCGAGGAGCCCGGTGACGAGATCGAGCACCGGCACCAGCGCGCCGATGAGCGCCAGGACGGCGAGCACGATGGCGGTCCACGCGGCCTCGTCCCGTCCGCGCGCGGGAGCGACCGGCGGGGTGGGCGATGCCGCGGGACCCGGTGGGGGCGTCGCGGGGCCGTACGGGGTCGGCTCCGTCATGCGCGGGCTCGCGCCGGGGACGCGGATCCGACGCCGACGCCGACGCCACCACCCGGACGACGTACCCGCCGCCGCATCACTCGGCGGCGTCCCGCAGATCCTCGGCCGTCGCGCTGCAGGTGACCGTGGCGCCGTCGCCCTCGGCCCGCTGCTCGGTGACGATGTAGTCGCCCACGAGGATCCGGCACGTGATGTCGCCCTCCTCCCCGACCGTCGGGTCGATGCTCGCGACCGCGCTCACGGAGAACATCGCCATGTCGAAGGCCGTCGTGTCGGGCACGACGACCTCGCGGCTGAACGGGAGCGGCTGGTCGGACGCCTGCTCGGATCCCGCGGCGCCGCCCACGGAGGTGGTCCAGAGGACGCCTGCGGTGACCGTCCCGCCGGTCCCCTCCACCTCGTACGTGACGCGCGGCTCGTCCGCCGCCTCCGCCGACGACCGCGCCTCGGACTCCTGCACCGCGCCCGTGATGAGGGCGACGATGCCGGCCGTGTAGGCGATCGCGAGCACGATCGAGAGGATCGCCGCGATCACGCTCACGATGAGGCCGCCGAGCGCCATGCCCTTGGGCCGGTCGCGGAGCGCCAGCCCGATGATCCCGAGCACGACGCCCACGACCGCGAGGAACCCCGACACGTAGTTGAGGAACGGGATGACGGACCCGATGAGCGACAGCACGCCCAGGATGAGCGCGGCGAGGCCCACGCCGTTGAAGGTCTTCCGCTCGCGGGGTCCGCTGGTGTCGGGTTCGGGCGCGTAGCTGAAGGTCATGCCTCGACCCTGGCAGGGATCGGGACGCATCCGACCGCCAGCGGGTCACGATCCCGCGACGGCCGGCCGCGCGGTGCTACGCGAGCACCTCCGCGACCGGCGTCAGCGGCAGCCCCAGCGCCGCCGCCACGTGCGGCTCGGTCACGTGCCCGTCGTGCACGTTGAGACCGAGGGCGAGCGCCGGATCCTCCGCGAGGGCCCGCTTCCAGCCCTTCTCGGCGAGGGCGATCACGTACGGCAGCGTCGCGTTCGTGAGCGCGCGCGTCGAGGTCTCGGGTACCGCGCCCGGCATGTTGGCGACGCAGTAGTAGACGCTGTCGTGCACCGCGAAGGTCGGGTCGTCGTGGGTCGTGGGGCGCGATCCCTCGAAGCAGCCGCCCTGGTCGATCGCGATGTCGACGAGCACCGACCCCTTCTTCATGGTCGCGACCATCTCGTCGGTGACGAGCTTCGGGGCCTGGGCGCCGGGGATCAGCACGGAGCCGATGACGAGGTCGGCGTCCTTCAGCTGCGCCGCGATCTCGTAGGCGGACGAGACCCGCGTCTGCACCTGCCCGCCGAAGCGCACCTCGAGCTCGCGGAGCCGCGGGATGGAGAGGTCGATGACCGTCACGTCGGCGCCCATGCCGAGCGCGTTCGCCGCCGCGTGCTCGCCCGCGACGCCGCCGCCGATCACGACCACGCGCGCCTTCGGGGTGCCGGGCACGCCGCCGAGGAGGATGCCGCGCCCGCCCGCCGCGCGCATCAGGTGGTACGCGCCGACCTGGGTGGAGAGCCGGCCGGCGACCTCGCTCATCGGCTGGAGGAGCGGGAGCTGCCGGTTGGGGAGCTGCACCGTCTCGTAGGCGATGGCCGTGGTGCCGGAGGCGACGAGCGCGTCCGTGCACGGCCGTGACGCCGCGAGGTGCAGGTAGGTGAAGAGGGTCTGGCCGGCGCGCATGCGCGGGTACTCCTCGAGGATCGGCTCCTTGACCTTGAGCAGCAGGTCCGCCTGGCCCCACACCTCGTCGGCCGTGGCGACGATGGTCGCGCCCGCCTCGACGTAGTCGGCGTCGGTGATGCTGGATCCGAGCCCCGCCCCCGCCTGCACGAGCACCTCGTGGCCGCGGCGCACGAGCTCGTGCACGCCGGCGGGCGTGGCGGCGACCCGGTTCTCGTTGTTCTTGATCTCGGTGGGGATCCCGACCTTCATGCGCGCTCCGTCTCGTCTCCCCGCGAGGTGCGACCGGCGGCGGCGATGCGGGAGGGCGAGTCCCAATATGGCCATCGTGCGCCCCGAGCGGGCGACTTCCGTAGGATCTTCGCCGAAGGCCGCTCCTCCTGCGTGATCCTTCGCCCCGAGAGGACGGACGCCCGATGCCGACGAAGGAACTGCGGGCGCGCGAGCCGCTCGATGAGGTCGACCGCAAGCTCGTCGCGCTCCTCCGTGCGGACGCCCGCACCCCGAACAGCCGCCTCGCCGAGCAGGCGGGCATCGCGCCGTCGACGTGCGTCACCCGCGTGCGCGGCCTCGTGGAGCGCGGCGTGATCACCGGCTTCACCGCCACCATCGACGCCGATGCGGTGGGCGTGGGCCTGCAGGCGCTCATCAGCATCGCGATCCGCGCGGGCGCCCGCCACGAGATGGCCCGCTTCGCCAACGAGATGCGCGAGCTCGCCGACGTAGTGCAGCTCTTCTTCCTCGGCGGATCCGAGGACTTCATCGTCCACATCGCAGTCCGCGACAGCGACCACCTCCGCGACTTCGTGCTGGACCACCTCTCGGCGCACCCGGCCGTGGCGTCGACCCGCACGAGCGTGGTCTTCGACCACCACTACTCGGGGCCGGCTGTCGCGGATCCGGCTAGGTAGCCATCTAGCACGCTAGACAGATAGACGCCGCCCCATCGGCTTCAGAAGTGAGGTTCTTTGGCCTCGTAGATCTAGGCACCGCCGCCCCCTCAGTCCTAGGATCCTGTTTTGTCGCGTCGTGCTTCTGACTGGTATGGCCCGCACCCTTAGAACGAATCCGAGGGTGCGTTTACGTCCATAATGCCTCTGCCTGAGTCTTTTTCGACTTTCTAAGTGCCGAACAGGGCACCTAATCCTTTTCGAAGGCCAGGCGCTGGACTACGCCGCATTAACGGAAACACCTATATACAAACATCTTAGTACGACTGCGCATCACACGCTGGAACTACTACATACGCCATCATAAAATAAGCCACGGTGGAAACGGCATGAACGACGCAAAAGATTGCAATCCGGGCCCGGCGGATTCGCAGGCTCCCAAGATGCTTATGTCATCGGCTTATGTGTCCACTCTAAAGCAAGCGAGGAACGCAGATGCTCCCGAGAAGCGAATTACGCGAACCCGAGGCACGCAAGGAGGCACAATACTGGCTAAGGTCCTTTCCGGTAGCAAGCGGCATGGGGTTACTTGCATGCGTTGCTTGGGCAGTCTTCAATATTCCAAGCACAAATATACCGGCCATCGACGCGTCTAACCGGGTAGGTATCCAAGTGACAGTCTCAAAAGAAGTTGAACGCGTCGACGTCAACTTTTACGGCGAGTCGCTTGAGCCGGGATTCGATATATCTACATCTCCCGACGGAGTTGGCACGGCCAAAGTCTCAGTAGTATCGACGCGTCGAGACAATGGTTTCTTAGGATGCGGCACCGACGCCGACTACCTGGTACCAGGTGCTTATGTAGACAAGCCGTACTTAAACCTACAAGAGGTGACAGTAGCACTCGGTAAGTCATCCGTTGACTTAGGCCCCAATGCCGTATGTGCGTTCCAACCCCAGTCATTCACGGCCACGGAAGGGGCGCAAACATGGATCAGAACTCCATCCTTGACTGTCGGCGGGGAGTCGATGAACCCAAACCAGACAGCCACTGCATGTATCAGTCTCGTAACGACGGAGGGTCAACCTGAAAACACGACTACATCGACTGGCTCGTGTGTAGATGCAGCCGCCGACGAAACCGGTGTTGGGTCACAGCGGGCCCATACAGAGGGTGGCATAAGATTTTTGGAGTCCGTTCCCGAGCGGGCACGCCAATCGCAAAAGACGCTCTACTTCGGAGTCTCACTCGGCCTTGCCGGCGGCTTTCTATCCACAATCTTAGTCTGGCTGGACGCTCAACGTTCGCGAGTCGCGCCGACCACATCGTCGCAAAGAGGCGCGAGTGTAAATGCGCAGTCTGCAACGCGGCACGTTAGCCGCACGCGTAGGATTTATAGTCGCCCTGGTTTGCGTCGCTACACGCAAGTAGCCGCCGTTCCCGCTCGTCGGACAAAGTCACGATGGCCAGAACAGAAAGGTCGGCTTGCAAAGCTATTGCGCCGCCTACTTTCACTGGGAAACGCCGAAAAATGACGTCCGTAACTAAGGCTCTAGGGAGACCAATACGGGTTCACGGGGCCTGGGTCCAAAGCATCATTAGGATTAAGCGCAACGGCTGACGTGTCCACATTGGCAGACTCTCCTAGGTTTCGGCACCAGTGAGACAGAACATTGCTACCCCGAGTCGGTACCCCTCAAGCGGGTAAGCGGCTTATGTGGCCGGAAGGCGTTGTTTTACTGATCCCGGCTACTCCCCCGACTGCCCCGCGTCCGTCACCGTCACGTCGCTGTGCACGAAGTTGAGGTACGAGCGGGAGGCGGTCGGGCCGCGCTGGCCCTGGTAGCGGGAGGCGTACTCGCCAGACCCGTAGGGCTTCTCCGCGGGCGACGAGAGGCGGAAGAAGCACAGCTGGCCGATCTTCATCCCGGGCCAGAGCTTGATGGGCAGCGTGGCGACGTTCGACAGCTCGAGAGTGACGTGGCCGGAGAACCCGGGGTCGATGAAGCCGGCGGTGGAGTGCGTGAGGAGGCCGAGGCGGCCGAGCGAGCTCTTGCCCTCGAGGCGCGCCGCGACGTCGTCGGGCAGCGTGACCAGCTCGAACGTGGATCCGAGGACGAACTCGCCCGGGTGCAGGATGAACGGCTCCCCCGGCTTCGACTCGATGAGGCGCGTGAGCTCGGGCTGGTCCTCGGCGGGGTCGATGTAGGGGTACTTGTGGTTGTCGAACAGCCGGAAGAAGCGGTCGATGCGCACGTCGATGCTCGCGGGCTGCAGCATCCCGGGGTCGTACGGATCGAGGGCCACTCGTCCGGCGTCGAGCTCGGCGGTGATGTCACGGTCGGAGAGGAGCACGTCAGGAGCCTACCGGCGCTGGGTGGCGCCCGGCCGGAGTCTTGCTAGGCTGTGGTCTCGACCCGGTTCCTAGCCGGTCGCGCGAGTGTAGTTCAATGGTAGAACTTCAGCTTCCCAAGCTGATAGCGCGGGTTCGATTCCCGTCACTCGCTCCATTTATTTAGCAAGTCGTGCATATAGTTGCCGCTAAATTTAGCATTTACTTATGCTGGGGTGCTTTGCAATAGATTCTTCGAGCGCGACTGTATTAGTGTTGATATTTGAAATATATAATTGCGGCCCCTAGTCGTCCGACATTATGGAACCAGTTTCTGTAATCCAAACTCGCTTACCTTCGCTAATGCGAGTGGCTACGACGGACAGTTCGGGGTCAGAGATAGAGGCCCCATTGCCTACCGCGTTAACGGCTTCCAGCAAAGCTCTTCTGACTTCAGCGACAGGCCGTCCCGCATATTTGGATGAGACCGAAGCCAATGCCGCACCAAGACGCTTGATCTGCTCCGCTAGCTGACGCGGAAAGTCGGGATTCATGTGAAATGTCATAGCAAGAAGTCTATCGAGTTGCATGGACCCTTGGCAATCACCTTGATGCAAGAGACTCTTGCCGCTACTACGCCGGCAAGCGGCAGCACGCTTGCGGGCATCTAGCGTCGACGCTTGGCCACCCGGGTCCCTAGTACGCCAAAAATGCACCGGACGGAGGTCCGGGCAACCGCAGGCTAGTTCAGATGGCCGCCTCCGCTAGGCGCTTTACGCCGGAATCAAATCGCAATTGATCTGGCGTTCCAGAAAATTGACGAATAGCAGACATGAGGGCGCGATCGGTGTTGCTCGTCAGTTTCGGTTCAAGCAGATCTAGAAGCAGCGTCCATTGATTTCGGCCTACGTTACTATTGAGTAGCGACGCTATTGACGGCTCCAAAAAGAGCCGAAGGGCAATCCGCGCGTCCGATGTTGAAAATCTGGAAATCATCTTCTTATATGAAACGACGGCGGCAGCACTGACCCCGTAGCCATTACCCAAATAGCAATCAACAATGATGCGGACATATCGCTCGCGAACCTGCGCGGGCACGTCCCCTTGTTCACCGGCAAGATCAAGCACTCTCCGTGCGGGTGTGGGCTCATTGTAAAAATTGTCAGACCCGTGATGAGCACTACTCAAGAGATCGAGAGCATCACTCATATCTATGGCGCGCACCTCATTGGTCAGGTAAGCAGATCCGTTTACGAGGTCGATGAGCTCGCGCGCTGCGCTAGCGAAATCCGTCTCAGCACTCGCGCTTGCCCGACCGTGACGTAAGCCGAAGCTCTTTCGCGCCGCGTCATGGACAAATGGCCACAGACGCGGCCAGAGAAGACGAACGTTGTCGGCGACTGTAGGCGTTCGATCCGGAGCAGTGTAGAGACCGAACAGCCCATTTGCGAGCGTGTCAGCCCGGTCTAAGGGCAGCTGGTCGAAGAACGCTGCCGCGGAATCCACAGCGGGCTGATCAAGAACGTCTCTCTTTATATTTGCGAGTAGTCGGCCCGTATGGGCAGTCACATTATCCGTTGGGACATTAATGACTTCGCGAATGCACAGCTGCAAGAAAGTCACAAGCTCAAGGCCCGTAAGTTCGTTTTGGTTCGGATGGGCGGCACTCGCATGATTGCGCATGAATCGGATATTATCGAGACGCGCAAATCCTACGTCACTAAGCAGCCCAATGGTCATCGCGGCCCGTAGGAGACGTGCATCATCAATAGACGGTAGGTCCTCTTCGGCTTTGAGCGCCTTCCGCAGGTCAGAGTTCGTTCCCGCAGCAATGTCAAAAAAGTATGCGATGTCGAACCCGGTCACACGGGATCGCAACGCTGAAACCAGTTCATCCCATAGGTAGTTCAACGCAGCATCGAACAACCCCACGGTGGCTGCCGCCACCATTTTTGAGACGTAATGTGCGCGAGAGCGAATAAGGGGGTCAAGCTCTTCGAGGACGCTTCCGACATTACTTACCATCGCTGCACGCTCGCCGACAGGCACAAAAAGTCGCTCAGTCGGCAGGCCAAATTGCTCTAGCATGCCCCTGACGCCCTCTTCGAATCTAACGAGATCGGTAGCAGGCGTTCCAGTGTGGGCTACACGAGCGCTCTCGTCTGGATGATTGTCGGTCATTCCGCCAAACTACCGGGGTAACAACGGGACTGACTATAGACAACCCTGCCTATTGGGCCTCCTCTTACCCCCAGAGCAGGGCACGCAGGACGCTCCTCAGGCGTAACGACGTTGTGGGGCACAAGATCGACCCCACGCAACCGCGAAAGCCAAAATCGTCGTCGGCAGCACATCACGGAAATCCTCGAGGTACCTCCTTAACGCTACGCCCTCCGCTGTATCTCACACGTGTGTCATCGCCGGGGTGAGGTGAGAAACGTAATGAGCGGAAGCTGATGACGCACACGCGCCGACTTGGCGGGCACGCCAGATCGACGTGCCATACCTCGGAGCAGTCAGCGGATCGCGCTACTCACCTCCACCAGCAACGACGCCATCCCCGCCTCCGCCGTCGCCGCGTCGCCATCGCGGATCGCATGCGCCACCTGCTCGTGCGTGTCGAGCGCGTGCGGACGCGGGGTCCGCGGCATCAGCCCCTGGTGCGTCCGCCCACTCAGCACCTCCGTGATCACCTCGCGGAGCGCGCAGAACATGTCGATGCCGCTGGCCTCGAGGATCAGGTGGTGGAACTCGATGTCGGCCGCGAGGAACCTGACCAGCTCGCCCGCCTCACCGAGGCGGCGGAGATCCACCGCGAGCTCGGCGATGCGCGCGCGCTGGGCGGGGGTCGCGTTCTCGGCGGCGAGCGCCGCGGCGACCGGCTCCACCGCGCGGCGCAGCTGCGTCAGCGTGCGGAACTGATCCGCCCGGCCGGGGCCGGTGAGCCGCCAGCGGATGATGCGCGGGTCGTAGACGTTCCAGCGATCCGGGCCCTGCACCACGAGGCCCACGCGGCGCTTCGGCACGATGAGGGCCATCGCCTCCAGCACGCGCACGCAGTCGCGCACCACCGTGCGGGAGACGCAGAAGCGCTGTTGGAGGTCCTCGATGGTGAGGCGGGTGCCCTCGGCGAGCCGCCCGTCGACGATCTCGCGGCCGAGCTCCTCGATGATCCGCGTGGCCAGCACCGCGGCGGCGGGCACCGTGGCGGCGGGGACCGCGGCGGCGGGTGCCGAGGGTGGGACTGACCGCGTCGTCATGGACCTCTCCGGGTGCGCGTCGGCCGGCCGGCCGCCTCGATGAGCTTAGGTCGCCGTCTCCGGGTGAGAGCCGCGGCGCTCCCCAATGGTGTTACCTTTGGCCGGACGGCGGCCGACGACACGGCACCGCCCGCGTCGACGAAGGAGTCAGCATGGCCGCACGGCCCCGCCACGTCGTGGTGATGGGGATCTCCGGATCCGGCAAGACCACGATCGCCACCGCCCTCGCCGAGCGGCTCGGCTGGACCTTCGCCGAGGCGGATGAGTTCCACCCCGAGGCGAACATCGCGAAGATGTCCGCCGGCACGCCCCTCACCGACGACGACCGCTGGCCGTGGCTCGAGGCCATGCGCGACTGGATGGGCGGCGAGGCCCGCGCCGGCCGCAGCACCGTCGTCACCTGCTCCGCCCTCAAGCGCTCCTACCGCGACCTGCTCGACGGCGCCGACGGAGACGTGCGCTTCGTGCACCTCTCCGGCGACCCCGACCTGATCCGCGAGCGCATGAAGACGCGCAGCGGCCACTTCATGCCGGCCTCGCTGCTCCCGTCGCAGATCAGCACGCTCGAACCGCTCGACGACGGCGAGCGCGGCCTGACGCTCGAGAACACCGGCACGCCCGACGAGGTCACGACCCGCATCGTCGACGAGCTCGGCCTCGTCGCGAGCTAGCGCCGCGGCGCACCCCACCACCAGCCCGCACCACCACCGGACACCGCACACCGCACACCGCACACCGCACACCGCACACCGCACGGTTCATCAACGGAGAGAACATGACCATCGAAGACTGGACGCAGACCCTCACCGCGGGTCCGCTCCTCCTGATCGCCGCCGGCGCCATCGCCGTCCTGCTGTTCCTGATCATCGCGCTGCGCGTCCACGCGTTCGTGGCGCTGATCCTCGTGAGCCTCGCCACCGCGTTCGCCACCGGGATCCCGACCTCGCAGATCGTCACCGTGCTCGTCGGCAGCTTCGGCTCCACGCTCGGCACGGTCGCGCTGCTCGTCGGCCTCGGCGCGATGCTCGGCCGCCTGGTCGAGACCAGCGGCGGCGCGAAGACGCTGGCCGACACCCTGATCCGCCTGTTCGGCGAGAAGCGCGCGCCCTTCGCGCTGGGCGTCGCGTCGCTGATCTTCGGCTTCCCGATCTTCTTCGACGCCGGCCTCGTCGTGATGCTGCCCATCGTCTTCTCGGTGGCCCGTCGCCTCGGCGGCGGCGTGCTCCGCTACGGCCTTCCCGCGGCCGGCGCCTTCTCGGTGATGCACATCTTCGTGCCGCCGCACCCCGGCCCGGTCGCGGCCAGCGAGTTCTTCGGCGCGAACGTCGGCATCGTGATCATCGTCGGCCTCATCGCCGCGATCCCCACCTGGTACGTCACCGCCTACCTCTACGGGATCTGGATCGGCAAGAAGTTCGTGCTGCCGATCCCCTCTATCCTCGGCCAGGCCGACGAGCACGCAGAGTCGAACCCGCCCAAGTTCGGCACCGTCCTCGCCGTGCTGCTGCTCCCGCTGATCCTCATCTTCATGAACACCGGGCTCAACGCCGCCTGGACCGGCGGAATCCTCCCCGAAGGCACGAGCGACCAGTCCTGGTACCAGGTGCTCCGCACGATCGGCGAGACGCCCGTCGCGCTCCTCATCTCGCTGCTGTTCGCGGCGTTCGTGCTCGGCCGCCGCCGCGGGATCGACAAGACCGCCCTCGAGAAGACCCTCGAGTCGGCGCTCGGCCCGGTCTGCTCGGTGATCCTGATCACCGGCGCGGGCGGCATGTTCGGCGGCGTCCTCCGCACCAGCGGCATCGGCGACGCCCTCGCGGACGTGCTCGGCGACCTCGGCATCCCGATCATCCTCGCCGGCTTCCTCATCGCGGCGATCCTCCGCATCGCGCAGGGATCCGCGACCGTCGCGCTCACCACAGCCGCGGGCCTCGTCTCCCCGGCGATCCTCGCGGGCGACTACAACGCCTTCCAGGTCGCGGCGCTCGTCGTGGCGGTGGCCGGCGGATCCGTGGTCGCGAGCCACGTGAACGACTCCGGCTTCTGGCTCGTCGGCCGCTTCTTCGAGATGGACGTGAAGACGACCCTCAAGACCTGGACGGTGATGGAGACGGCGATCGGCGTGATGGGCTTCGCGATCGCGACGGCGGTGTTCGGGGTGGCGTCGCTGGCGTAGCGGCGCGCTCTCCGTCATCGATCCGTGGCCCGTCCCGCTCTCCGCGGGGCGGGCCTCCGTCGTCTCGTCGGGCTACGGTGCCTCCATGGACGACCTCCCCGAGACCGTGCCCGACCTCGCCCGCCGGATCGGCGTCGACCAGAAGCGGATGAGGGCGTGGCTGCGTCGGCAGGGCTGGCGCTCCCCCGGCGAGCATGGGACGCGCTGGGCGCTCGACTCGGAGCAGGTCCGCCAGGTGGTGGCGCACTTCTCCACGCGCTAGGGCGTGACGTCCGGCCGCGGTTGGCACCGCGGGCACCACCAGGCCCGTCGCGCGCGCTCGCTCGTGCTGCCCGGATCGTCGAGGCCGATCACCGTGGTCCCGCAGCGCAGGCACGGCCGGCCCGCGCGGCCGACCACCCAGTGCGTGCGGCCGCGCCGGGGATCGCCGGTCGTGATCTGGTACGCCGCCGGCACCGTCGCCGAGCGGCGGAGGGAGCGGGCGGCGAGGTCGACGAGGGGCGGCAGGTCGACGTCGGCGACGCGCGTGGCCGGGTGCACGCCCCGGAGGAAGCCGACCTCGTTGACCCACAGGTTGCCGAGGCCCGACATGGGGCGCTGGTCGAGGAGGGCCGCGCGGATGGCTTCGTCGGGGCGGGCGGCGAGGCGCGCGACGGCGAGCGCCGGATCCCAGTCGTCGCGCAGCGGGTCCGGCCCGAGGTGGCCGACGGCGGCGCGCTCGTCGCGGGTGGGGATCAGCTCGACCACCGGGAGGTCGATGCCCCAGAGGGTGCGGTCGTCGTCGAGGCGGAGGCGCACGCGCACCTGGTGCTGGATCCGCTCGGGCACGCGCTTGCCCGGGCCCGTGACCGTCCAGGAGCCCTGCATGCGCAGGTGCGTGTGGAGGGTGGTGCCGTCGTCGAGCCGCATGAGCAGGTGCTTGCCGTGGGTGTCGAACGAGGTGATCCGCCGCCCGCCGAGCCGCGCGCCCGCCCGCGCGCCGGACCGGAGCTCGCCGTCGGCGATGAGCGCGCCGCCGACCTGCGCGCGCAGCCGTGCCGCGAGGACGAAGACGGAGTCACCCTCGGGCATGGGTCGACGGTAGGCCGGACCACCGACAGGGGTCCGGGCGGGGCGTATCCGGTCAGACCGGCGCGTGCGCGCGCGGGAGGTCGCCGGCCGTGGCGGCATACCGCGACATGCGCCGGTGCTGCACGACCGCGAAGGGCACCGTGACGACGAGCAGGACGAGGCCGGCGAGGAAGAGGACGAGCATCCACCCGGCGGCGTCGCCGCGCAGGAGCGTGGGGAGGAGGATCGCGACCAGCAGCAGCGACTGGCCCAGCTGGAACGGCTGCAGCGTGCGGCTGAAGACGGCGAGGCGGGCGGCGCGCCACTCGAGCTCCGGCGCGAGCTCCTCGACCTTGCCCACGGCGCGCTGCGAGACCGCCTTCCGGTCCTCCGTCGACAGGCCCGCCGTGATCGAGGATCCCGACAGCTGCGCGCCGATGGAGACGAACAGGCACGTGAGCGCCGGCGCGAGCAGGGAGAACTGGATCACGAGGGCGACCGCGTCGACGGCGTCCTGCGGCTCGAACCGGTCGAGCAGCAGCGTCCCGCCGAGGCTGACCACGAGCGCGATCACGAACACCAGGCCGATGAGGCGCCACTTGCGGCGGGCGGTGTCCTCGGTCCAGTCGAGGTCGATCGAGAGGGTCGGCTCATCGGCGGCGAGGCGCGCGCCGAGCCGGCGCACCGCGGCAGCCTGCGCGCGGAGCACGAGGATCCAGCTGGCGGCGGCCGTGGCGACCGCGGCCACCGCGAACCCCAGCACCACGAGCGGCGAGACGCCGCCGACCAGCGACGCGACGGCGTGCACGACCACGGCGAGCGCGGTGATCCCGAGCCACACGATCACCCGCACCGGAGGCCGGCCCGTCCCGGCGGCGCGCTCGGGGTCCCGCCGCGACTGCAGCTCCAGCAGGCCGAGGCTCGGCGCGAACGCGAGCGCGAGCAGGCCCGCGGTCAGCTGCGGCAGGACCGCGGCCGCGTCCACGTCGGAGACGACGGCCGCCTGGTAGAGCCCGAAGCCGTAGAGCGTGCCGAGGCCGAGGATCAGCGCGACCAGGACGATCAGCAGGGCGATGCGGCTGCCGAGGCCGCCTGCCTGCGCTGCGTCGGTCGTCGGGGTGGATGCCGGGGCCGTGCCGCGCGCGCTCATCCCCCGACCGTATCGGCCGTCACGACCGCGCCCGACCGGGCGAGCTCGCGCGTGGAGGCGGCGTAGCGGCTGCGGCGCCGGTCGTCGATCACGATGTAGGGGACGAACGCGAGGAAGGCGACGCCGAGGACGATCGCGACGATGCCGAAGCCGCCGCCGAGGTCGACCCGGAGGAGGGTGACCACCGACACGACGACGATGAGCGCCGACGACGCCAGCTGGAAGCGCTGCGAGATGCGGGAGACCGCGGCGAGGCGCGCCGCCCGGTGCTCGAGCCGCGGCGCGAGCGGCTCGCCCTTGCCCGACGTCCGGCGCCCGACGCGCTTGCGCTCGGCCGCGCTCAGGTCGCGCAGGATCGACGCCGTCACGGCGTTCAGCGGGAGGACGACCACCGTGCTCGTGATCGCGGCGGCCGCGGCGGCCAGCTGCACGATCGCCGGCCACACCTCCGCGAGGCTGCCGCCGAGGTCCTCGAGGAACAGGAGCGCCACGACGGTGCCCGCGACCGCGCCGAGCAGGCCGGCCAGCACGATGGTCCGCACCTTGCGGCGGATCACCGCCGGCGTCCAGTCGAGGTCGGGCGTCGGGCCGACGCCGGACGCGCGCTCGTGCGCCTCCCGGGCCTCGGATCCGGCGCGCGTCCTCTGCCCGATCAGCCAGCTGGTGCCGCCCATCCCGATCAGCCCGGCGAGCATGCCGACCGGGATCCACGCCGGGACGCCGGAGAGCAGGGCGCCCGCCGCGGCCACCGCGGCGAAGGCGCCGGCGATGGAGATCCAGACGATCAGCGCGACGGGCCGCGGTCGCGGTCCCGCGGCCGGACCCGTCGCCCGGTGCACCTCGAGCTGGCCCAAGGAGAGCGCGAGGCTGAGGGCGAGGAGGCCCGCCGTCGTGTGCACGGCGATCAGGACGAACGCGGCATCTTCGACGCCGCCCGCGACGCTGCTCCAGAAGCCCGCGCCGAGGAGCACCGCGGTGCCCGAGGTGAGGAGCGCGAGGAGCAGGGCGAGCCCGCGGCGCCGCCGGGGTGGCAGCGGCGTGGAGGGGGTGACCGGGGCCGTGCCGTGTGTGCTCACCGATCGACGCTATCGGCCGCCGGTCGCGCCGACGACTCCCCAGGACGGGGCGGAGGCGCCCCTCCCCGCGCCCGGCTCACCCGCCGAGCGCGCCCTCCGCGCGACGCGCGTCTGTCGCCGGACCGCTCGACCAGGCCAGGTCCCGCGAGGCCCCGGCGTACCGCATCCGCCGACGCTGCTCCCAGGTGAGGAGCGGGATGAAGAGGACGAACAGGGCGGTCCCGGCCATGCCGAGCACCGCCCCGTCGAGGGCGGACCGCACGAGGAAGGGGAGCGCGGCGAGCCACATCAGGCCGATGACGCCCAGACCGAACGGGTGCGAGACGCGCGCGAACGCCGCGAAGCGCGCCGCCCGCCACTCGGCCTCGGGGTCGAGCGGTTCGCGCGCGCCGAGCATCCGGCGGCTGATGCGCCTGCGGTCCGCCGCGCTCAGGCCGTGCACCAGGGGCGCCGCGGCGATCTGCAGCTGGATCGAGATGACCCCGCACGCGATCGCGCCACCCGTGCACCCCGCCTGCACCACCAGCGCGAGGATCTCGGCGATCCCGCCCTCGAGGTGGTCGCGCAGCGGGAGGAGGAGCACGCCGGCCACGACGGCCGTCCCGAGGACGACGGCGACGATCACCGCGACGCGGCGGCGGACGTGCGCGGCGGTCCAGGCGAGGTCCGGCGCGAGGCGATCGCGGAGGGGGATCGACGGGCCCGCGGCGTGACGCGCGGCGTCGTCATGCGGGGCGGCGTCGTCGCGGAGGATGCTCACCCTGCGACGCTAGCGGCGCCGGCGGCCGGCACCGCAGCCCCAGGACGGGGCGCGCACCGGGACACGCGCCCCCTCCCCACGTGAACGTCCGCTGGATCCTCCCCGCTCCCCCGCGCGCCCGCCGCCGTCGCCCGCGGGACGGGCCACACTCGACCCACGCACCCGCGCCACACGCGCGGTACGCGCAACGATCCCGAACCCGCCAGCCGCGCACCGCGCGAAGGAGCACCATGAAGATCACCGGCCGCACCGTCCTCATCACCGGCAGCACCTCGGGCATCGGCCTCGGGCTCGCCGAGCGGTTCCACGCCGCGGGCAACCGCGTGGTCGTCGCGGGGCGCCGCGCCGAGCTGCTCGACGAGATCACCGCCCGGCACGACGGCATGGCCTCGGTCGTGCTCGACGTGGCCGACCCCGCCTCCATCACCGCGGCCCGCGACGAGCTCGCGCGCACCCACCCCGACCTCGACGTCGTGATCACCATGGCCGGCATCATGCAGCCCGAGGACCTCCGCGATCCCGCGCATCAGGCCACGGCCGAGGCCATCGTCACCACGAACCTCCTCGGCACCATCCGCACGATCGACGCGTTCCTGCCGGGCCTCCTCGCGAGCGACGAGGCGACCCTCATGACGGTCTCCTCCGGCCTCGCGTTCGTGCCGCTCCCCCTCACGCCCACCTACAACGCCACGAAGGCGGCCGTGCACTCGTACACGCAGAGCCTCCGCGAGCAGCTCGCCGGGTCGCCGGTCGAGGTCGTCGAGCTGGTGCCGCCCAAGGTGCAGACGGCCCTCATGCCCGGGCAGGCGGAGGCGGGCGACGCCATGCCGCTGGAGGACTTCCTCGACGAGGTGATGGGGATCCTGCAGGCCCGCCCCGAGGACGAGGAGATCCTCGTGCAGGACGTGCACGGCCTCCGCTTCGCCGAGCGCGACGGCCGGCACGACGAGATGCTCGCGCTCCTCAGCGGGCGCGTGCCCGCCGGGCGGTAGCCCGCCCGCGGCAGCCCGCCCGCCGCTACGTGCTCTGCCGCACCACCAGCGTCGTCGGCATGAGCGTGAGCGGATCCACGTCCTCCCCGCCCACGAGCCGCACCAGCACCTCCGCCATCCGGCGGCCGAACTCCTGGTTGGGCTGGCGCACGGTGGTGAGCGGCGGCACGGCCGACTTCGCGAAGTAGTCGTCGTCGAAGCCCACGACGGCGACGTCCTGCGGCACGCGCAGGCCGTGCTCGCGGAGCTCCGAGTAGACGCCGGCGGCCATCTGGTCGCTCGCCGCGAAGACCCCGTCGATGGGCTCGCCGCGCGCCAGCAGCGTGCGCATCGCGTCGGCGCCCGACGCGGGCGAGAAGTCGCCCACCGCGACGAGCGTGGGATCCAGCCCCGCCGCGGTCATCGCCTCGCGGAAGCCGCGCAGCCGGTCGATGCCCGCGGGCATGTCCTGCCGACCCGCCACCGCCGCGATGCGGGTGCGCCCGCGCTGGATGAGGTGCTCGGTCGCCGCCCGCGCCGCGCCCACGTTGTCGACGTCGACGGTGGGCGCCTCGCGGTCGTCCTGCCGGAGCGGCCTGCCGGCGAACACGACCGGCAGCCGGTCGCGCAGGCCGCTGAACGTGGCGTCGCCCGAGTGGTGCGAGACCACGAGCACCCCGTCGACGTTGCCGCCGAGCAGGAACCGCCGGGTCTTCTCCGCCTGCGCGGGCGAGGAGATGAGGAGCGTGAGCGTGTACTCGGTGGTCGCGAGGTACGTCATCGCGCCCTGGATGAGCGACGCGAAGAACGGATCCGCGAACACCCGCGCGGTCTGCTCCGGCATCACGAGCGCCAGCGCGTTGGTGCGGCGCCCGGCGAGCGAGCGGGCCGCGCGGTTCGGCACGTAGTTGAGCTGCGCGATGGCCGCGTTGACGGCGGTGACGACCTCGGGGGCGACGCGGTCGGATCCGTTCACCACCCGCGACACCGTGGCCCGGCTGACGCCCGCGAGCTTCCCGACCATCTCGAGGGTGGGCGAGCCCTGCTCGGCGTTGATGGCCACGGGCCCTCCAGTCTGCGATCCGGCTGGGTCGAGTGTAGGGCCGGGCCCCTACCCCTTCACCGCCCCGGCCATGATCCCGGATATCAGCTGCCGCCCCGCGAGCACGAACAGGACCAGCAGCGGCAGCGTCGCGAGCACGGCGCCGGCCAGCACGATCGAGTAGTCGACGTACCGCGCCGACTGCAGCTGGCTCAGCGCCACCTGCAGCGTCGGGTTCTGCGGCACCACGAGCAGCGGCCACAGGTAGTCGGTCCACGCCGTCATGAAGGTGAACAGGCCGAGGATCGCCATGGCCGGCCGTGCCGCCGGCACGCCCACGTGCCAGAACGTGCTGATCATGGAGGCGCCGTCCATGCGCGCCGCCTCGATGAGCTCGGTCGGGATCACGTCCACGAGGTACTGCCGCATGAAGAACACGCCGAACGCGGTCACGAGGGTCGGCACGATGACCGCGCCGAGCGTCCCGGTCCAACCGAACTGCTTCATGAGCATGAACAGCGGGATGATGCCGAGCTGCGTGGGCACCGCGAGCGTCGCGATGACGAACACCATGAGGCCCTCGCGCCCGCGGAACCGCAGCTTCGCGAACGCGTACCCGGCGAGCGTCGAGAACGTGATGACGGAGACGCTGATGACGACCGACACGATGACGCTGTTCATGAGCGCCAGCCAGAACGGGACCGTGTCGACGACCTCGCCGACGTTGATCCAGAACCGGCCGCCCGGCAGCAGCGACGGCCAGGTGTCGGTGAGGGCCGACTTGTCGCTCGACCCCATCACCACCGACCACCACAGCGGGTACGCGCCGCCGACGAAGACGGCGAGGATCAGCCCGTAGGCGAGGAAGCCGGGGCGTCGGTCGAGCCCGGTGCCGCCGCTCGGACGACGCCGGGGCGCGCGGCCCCCGTCGGACGCGGGCGGCTCGGCGACGGCGCGGGGCCGCGTGGCGGTGGCGGTCATGATGCGGACTCCTCATCGCGGGCGGCGGCCCGCTCCTCGGGAAGGACGGTCGGGGGTGCGGACGGCGCCGTGGTCGCGCCCGGCGACGGCGCCGCCGGCTGCGCGCGGAACCGGGCGAGCGCCCGGCGGGTGCGGCGCTCGGATCCCCGGGCCTCCGCGCCGGCGATGCGCCGCGAGAGCCAGAAGTTGAGCAGCCCGATGAGGACGATGAGGAGGAACAGGATCCACGCCACCGCGCTCGCCTTGCCGAAGTCCTGCCGGTTGAACGCGAGGTCCCACAGGTAGAGCACGGTCGTCTGGTACTGCCGCTGCGGGCCGCCGGGCGTCGAGCTCGCGGCGTTGAACAGCTTCGGCTCGGTGAAGATCTGCAGGCCGCCGATGGTGGCGGTGATGATCACGAAGATCAGGGTGGGCCGGATGCTCGGCACCGTGATGGAGAAGAACCGGCGCACCGCCCCCGCCCCGTCGAGCGCCGCCGACTCGTGCACGTCGCGCGGCACCGCCTGCATCGCCGCGAGCAGGATGAGCGCGTTGTACCCGGTCCAGCGCCAGTTCACCATCGTCGCGATGGCGAGGTGGGAGGGCAGCGTCTCCGTCTTCCACATGATCGGGTCGAGCCCGATCTCGGTGAGCACGTTGTTGACGAGCCCGTACTTCTCGCCGAACACGCTGCTGAAGATGATCGCGACCGCGACCGGCGTGACGATGTACGGGAGGATCACGCTCATCCGCCAGAACGTCTTCGCGCGCAGGTTCTGGTCGAGGATCGCCGCGATGGCCGCGGCCACCGCGAGCTGCGGGATCGTCGACAGCACGAAGATGCTGAAGGTGTTGGCGATGGAGTTCCAGAACAGCGGATCCGCGAGCTCGGCCGTGTAGTTCTCGAACCCGATCCAGTCGCCGGCGCCCGTGAGCAGGTTCCAGTCGTTGAGCGACACGACGAACGTGTACGCCAGCGGGAACAGCCCGACGAGCCCGAACAGGATGAAGAACGGCGCCACGTAGAGGTAGGGCGAGTACCGGAAGTCCCAGGTGGACAGCCGCTGGCGCCAGGTGGGCGGGTCGGCGCGCCGGGAGCGCTCGGCCGCCGGGGCTCGGGGTGGCGCCGGGGGGCGCAGCGTGGTCGTCATCGATCCTTCTCTCGCACGTCGGGGGAGGAGGTGCGGGCACCCGTGCGCCCGCACCTCCCGGGTGGACGGCCCTCGCGGGCCGCCCGGCTCCTACTCCTCGACCAGCTGGCCGAGCAGGGTGATGGCGTCGGCCCAGGACTTCTTCCCGTCGGCCTTGCCGGCGTCGAGCGCCTGGATGGACGGGCCGAAGACCTGCTCCTGGATCACCGAGTCGTCGGGTCCCTTGAACTGGGCCTCGACGCCCTCGGCGCGCGCGGCGAGCATCGTGCCGAGCGGGGCCTCGTTGAAGAACGCGGTCAGCTCGCTCGTGCCGGTCACGCCCTCGGAGGTCTGCGCCTCGACGGTGCTCGGGAAGGGCCCGGCCGCCTGGAACGCGGAGGACTGCTGTGCCGGCTCGGTGAGCCAGGCCGCGAGCTCCGCGGCCTCGGCCGGGTGCTTCGACGTGGTGGGGACGGTCAGGAACGACCCGCCCCAGTTCGCCGCGCCGCCGGGGAAGACGTCCGCGAAGTCCCAGCCGGTCGAGGCGTCGCCGCCCGCGGACTCGGTCTGGCCCTTGACGACGCCGAGCATCCACGCGGGGCAGACGAAGGTCGCGAAGGACCCGTCGGTGAAGGCCTTGCCGCCGCCCCAGTCCCACGCGGTCTGCGCGTCGGAGAGGCCGGCCTCGGCGCCGTCAGCGACCTTGCCCCAGAGGGCCTCGAGGTCGGAGTTGCCCTCGACGTTGAGCTTCCCGTCCTCCGTGTAGTAGCCCTCGGGCTGCTGGTTCACCATGGCGTTCCAGATGAAGCCGGACTGGTCGTAGAAGGCCTTGCCGGTCTTCTCGCGGTACTGCTTCCCGACCTCGAAGTACTGGTCCCAGGTCGCGTCCTCGCCGCCGAACAGCGCGGCGACCTCGGTGCGTTCGGTGGGGAGCCCCGCCTCGCCGAACAGCTTCGCGTTGTAGCAGAGGCCCTCCGGCCCGATGTCGGTGCCGTAGCCGATGACGCGGCCCTCGGGATCCGTCGCCTGCTGGTACTTCCAGGGGACCCAGCGGTCCTTGACGTCCTCGATGCCGTGGTCGCGGAGGTCGGTGAAGGAGTCGGAGACCTGCATGACCTTGCTCAGCCAGCCCTCCTCGACCGCCTGCACGTCGGGGAGCCCCGCCCCGGACGCCTGCTTGGTCTGCCAGTCGATGAGGGCGTTGCCGCCCGTGTCGATGTTGGTGGCCTTGATGGTGATGCCGGGGTGCGTCTTCTCGTACTCGGCGTAGAGGTCGTCGAACCCCATGGCGTTGAACGTGGTGACGGTGAGCGTGATGTCGTCGCCCCCGGATCCGGAGCCGGAGGAGCCGCCGCTGCATCCGGTCGCGAGGAGGGCGATCACCGCGGCTCCGGCGATGCCGGCCGCCGTGCGCGTTCGTGCTGTCTTCATCGAAGGTCACTCCCTTGTGCCTGGTCGAGCGTCGGTGCTCCCGCTGTAAGAGCGCTCTCACGCCGTCCGGCAGACCATATGCGGCGCTTTTCGGTCGTGTCAACCCTGCGGCGAACTTCCGTGGAAGCGCTCTCACAACGTAGGCTCGCCTCATGTCGACGATGACGCCGCACCCCGCCGCCCACGAGGACCCGGACGCCCGCCCCCTCCGCTTCGGCGTGATCGGCGCCGCAGGCATCGCCCGCTCGGTCGTCCCCGACATGCAGCTCGTGCCCGGCGTCGAGGTCGTCGCCGTGCACTCCCGCACGCGCGCCAGCGCCGAGGAGCTGGCCTCGGCGTGCGGCATCCCGCGGATCCACGACACCCTCGAGGCGCTCCTCGCCGACCCCGAGGTGGACGCCGTCTACGTCGCCACCCCGCACACGCTCCACCGCGCGCAGGCCGAGGCGGCGCTCCGGGCCGGCAAGCACGTCGTCTGCGAGAAGCCCGCGACCACCACGGCCGCCGACACGCGCGCGCTCGTCGAGATCGCCCGCGCCGAGGGCCTGCTGCTCCTCGAGGCGCTCTGGATGGCCTTCTCCCCCGGCTACCTCGCGGTGCAGGAGGCGATCGCCGCGGGCCGCATCGGGGATCCGCGCGCCATCTCCGTGGCCTTCGGCTTCGTCACCGAGGAGGGGAAGGGGCGCCTCTGGGACCCGGAGGTCGGCGGCGGCACGCTCCTCGACATGGGCGTCTACCCGCTCGCGTTCGCGCACGGCCTGTTCGGCACGCCGTCCTCGGTCGCCGCGGTCGGCACGGTCGTCGAGGGCGGCGTCGACACGGAGGTCGCGATCCTGCTGGGCTGGCCCGACGGACGCCACGCGACGCTCGCCTGCTCGCTCGTCGCCGCGCTGCCGCTGGGCGCGACCGTCAGCGGCACGGCCGGCCGCATCGAGGTGGATCCGCTGTTCCTCGCCTCCCCCGGCCTCGCGATCGTGCCCGCCGACGGGGATCCCGAGCGCCGGGAGCACGCGATCGAGGGCCGCGGCTACGTGCCCATGTTCCGCGCCGCGCGCGATGCGATCCGCACGGGCGCCGTCGAGTGCGCCGAGATGCCGCACGCGGAGTCGATCGCCCTCGCCGAGCTGATGGACGGGATCCTCGCGGAGGTCGGCGCCCGCTGACGCCGAGCGCGCTCCGCGCCCCGCGCACGACGACGGCCGCGCCCCCGAGGGGACGCGGCCGACGTCGAGCGAGCCGGGAGGCTACGGCTTCAGCACCACCTTGATGCAGCCGTCCTCCTTCTTCTGGAAGATCTCGTACATGTGCGCGGCCTCGCTGAGGGGCGCGGTGTGCGTGACGAGGTCCATGACGCCGAGCGGGTCGGCGGGGTCCTCGACGAGGGGCAGCAGGTCCTGGATCCAGTGCTGGACGTTGCACTGGCCCATGCGGATCGCGATCTGCTTGTCGAAGAGCGACTTCATGGGCATCGGGTCGGCCTCGCCGCCGTAGACGCCGCTGATGGAGACGGTGCCGCCGCGGCGGACCGCGTCGAACGCCGTGTGCAGGGCCGCGAGGCGGTCGACGCTCGCGGTGTCCATGACCTTCTTGGCGATGCCGTCGGGCAGGAGGCCCGCGGCCTTCTGGGCGAACGACGCGGCGGGGCTGCCGTGCGCCTCCATGCCGACGGCCTCGACCATGGCGTCCGGTCCGCGGCCGTCGGTGAGCGCGCGCAGCCGGTCGGCCACGTCGTCGGTGAGGTCGAGCGTCTCGATGCCGTGGCGCTTCGCCATCTCGCGGCGCTCGGGCACGGGGTCCACCGCGATGACGCGGTAGCCGAGGTGCTTCCCGATGCGGGCCGCGAACTGGCCGACGGGGCCGAGGCCCATGACGCCGAGCGTGCCGCCCTCGGGCACGTTCGCGTACTGGACGCCCTGCCAGGCCGTGGGGAGGATGTCGCTGAGGAAGAGGTAGCGCTCGTCCGGGAGCTCGCCGTCGACGACGATCGCGTTGACGTCGGCGAGCGGCATGCGGAGGCGCTCGGCCTGGCCGCCGGGGATGGAGCCGTACAGCTCGCTGAAGCCGTAGAGCGCGGCGCCGCTGCCCTGCGACTTCACCTGCGTGGTCTCGCACTGCGTGAACAGGCCCCGGTCGCACATGAAGCAGTCGTGGCACGCGATGACGAACGGCACGACGACGCGGTCGCCGACCTTGAGCTTCGTGACGGCGCTGCCGACCTGCTCGACGACGCCCATGTTCTCGTGGCCGAGCACGTCGTCCTTGTCGAGGAACGGGCCGAAGACCTCGTAGAGGTGGAGGTCGGATCCGCAGATGGCGGTCGACGTGATGCGGATCACGGCGTCGGTGTCGTGCTCGATGCGCGGGTCCTCGACGTCCTTGACCTCCACGTCGTGGATGCCCTGCCAGGTGAGTGCCTTCATGGTGCTCCTTCGTTCTCGGGCGCCGGGCCCTCGTGGGGACCGACGCTCGTCCACACAACGCCCTCCGGCGCTGGCCGCCAAGCGAAGGACAGGCGGCGTCCAGGCAGCGCGGGCACCCGGGCGCGGCGGGGCGGGCCGCGCAGACGATCCGCCCCGTGAGCCGGCCGTCCACGACACGGCCGATCCGGGGCGGATCTGGAGGGCCTGGAACGGCGGTCCGGACTGCATAGGAGGACTCTCGACAACCCTCAAGCGCCCGAGCCCGCGACGGCCTCGTGGTCAGAGTGTGGTCCACAGGTGGGGAAATGCCCAGGGGGTTGACTCCGCTCCCGGCGGATGCACGGCGAAGGGGTCAGACGTCCCAGCCGTGGGTGCGCTGCACCATGCGGAGGGCCTCGGCGGCCTCGTCCTCGCCGAACGGCATGCGGTCCCAGTGGATGCCCGCCGTCGAGATCCAGCCCAGCTCGGTGAGGGCGGCGGCCAGGTCCTCGACGTAGAGCGCGACCGCGTCGCCCGTGCCGCGGATCGCGTCGCCGGAGATGGACCAGCCGAAGTAGCCCGAGATGAAGCGCGCCTGCTCCGTCGCGCTGCGGACGTGCTCCCGCGCGCAGGCGGGGAGCGACTCGCTCGCGGAGGACTGGACCAGATCGCCCATGTCGTCGGCGCCCGTGTCGTGCATCGCGTCCCTCTCCCGGGCGACGCCCGCGCGCGACCCGGGACCAAAGATGCCAGGCGCACGCACGCCGCCCCAATGCGCGGGAAGGGGGTTGACACCGGGAGGACTTACACCGTATGCCGGGCGGGGACGCGCCGGGCAGCGGGGCCGATCAGCGCCGGCGGGTCAGCGCGCGTCGTCGCGCGGCTCGTCCTCGGGGGGCTCGCGCATGATCAGCAGGCCGCCGGGGCTGTTCGCCGTGGTCATGAGCGCGTCGACCCACTTGCGGTTGATGGGCGGCACGCGGCTGCCGTGGTACTTGAACACGAGGGGCAGCGAATTGTGCATCCAGATGGTGGTGCGCCCGTCGCCGACCTCGACGTCGTCGCGCCAGGAGAAGTAGAAGGCCTCGCCGCGGCGCAGCTTCGCGCCGATGACGAGCTGCAGGTGCGCGAGCAGGCGGTCGTCGAACTCCGCCGTCAGCGTCGAGTCGTACTTGAACGTGCCCATGATCGATCTCGTGTCCCCCTCGTGACCTCTCGTGCCCCGCGCTGACGGTGGAGGGGGCAGGAGTGCGGCGCTGAGCTTCGGCCGTGCCCGTCCACTATGCCAGCGATGCCGCCGAGTGTCGGCCTGCGCGGGAGGCGGTTGCGCATGTGGTAGGGGGAACGGCCGGGGGAGGAGGCGACGCGATCGCCTGCGCGGGGGATCCGACGCGCCCGAGCGGACGCGCGCGTGCGTGTCAAGGGGGTAGGCGGTCCCGGGTCGCCGGCGAACGCTCGACGGAGTCGCGGACGGTCCGGCCCGCGATGCGAAGACGAGATGACGACGAGAGGTCCCCATGTTCTTCCACAAGCAGGAGCTGCAGCACGACGCCACCCCCGACAAGCCCGACCCCATCTACGCGCGCCACCTCCAGGAGGTGCTCGGCGGCCAGTACGGCGAGATCTCCGTCGCCATGCAGTACGGCTTCCAGTCCTGGAACTCGAAGCTCCCCGGCAAGTACCGCGACATGCTCTACGGCATCGGCGCCGAGGAGTTCGGCCACGTCGAGATGCTCGCGATCATGATCGCCAAGCTGCTCGAGACCGCGCCCGTCGAGGCGACCGAGGAGGCGATGAAGGACCCGACCCTCGCGGCGGTCATCGGCGGCATGGACATCCAGCACGCCATCGTCGCCGGCGCCGGCGCGCGCCCCGTCGACAGCAACGGCAACCCGTGGCAGGGCTCCTTCATCACCTGCAGCGGCAACCTGCTCGCCGACTTCACGGCCAACGCCAACGCCGAGATGCAGGGGCGGATCCAGGCCGCCCGGCTCTACCACATGACCGACGACCACGGCGTGAAGGACCTCCTGTCCTTCCTCATCGCCCGCGACACGATGCACCAGAACCAGTGGACCGCCGCGATCGCCGAGCTCCGCGCGGAAGGCACGGAGGACCTGCCGGTCCCGAGCGACTTCCCGATCGAGCTGGAGGACCGCGAGGTCTCGTACCAGTACCTCAACTTCTCGGACGGCCCCGCGGCCGCCGAGGGCTCCTGGGCGTCGGGCCCGACCCCCGACGGCAAGGGCACCTTCACGTACCACGACGGCCCGACCACCACCGCGCCGATGCCGGCGCCGCCCGTCGGCAACCCGCTCCTCCACGGCACCATCCCGCCGAAGGACCCGGGCATCCTGAAGAAGGCGGCAGGCGCCGTCAAGGACGCCGTCACCCCCGAGTGATCCGCGTCGCATGACCCGGCGGCCGGCCCTCACGGGGTCGGCCGCCGACCCGCGTCCGCACGGACGCGGGCCCCCGAGCGAGAGGACCGCATGATCCGCACCGGCACCCCACCCCACCCCGCGTCCCCCGTGCTCACGCGCGACGTGGCGCCGGGAGTCCACCTGCTCGCGCACGCCCACGTGAACATGTACCTCGTCGAGGGCGACGACGGGATCACGCTGGTCGACACCGCGTTCCCCGACACCTGGCCGCACCTGCTGCAGGCCCTCGCCGCCCTCGGTCGGACGCCCGACGACGTGCGCGCGATCGTGCTGACCCACGGGCACTGGGACCACGTCGGATCCGCCGCGCGCGCCGCCCGCGAGCTCGGCGCGCCGGTGCACGTGCACCCCGACGACGCGCACCTCGCCCGCCACCCCTACTCCTACCGCCGCGAGCGCACGCCCTTCGTCTACCCGCTCCGCTACGGCCGGGCGATCCCCGTGGTCGCCGCCATGGCCGCCGCCGGCGCCCTGCGCGTCGAGGGCGTGGACGCCGTGACCGACATCGCCGCCGGGCCGCTCGACGTGCCCGGCCGGCCCGTCGCGATCCCCACCCCCGGCCACACCGACGGGCACGTCGCGCTGCACCTCCCCGACCGGGACGCGCTGATCACGGGCGACGCCCTCGTGACGCTCGACCCGTACACGGGCCGCACCGGCTGCCGCATCGTCGCGGGCGCCGCCACCGCCGACAGCGGGCGCGCGCTGCGCTCGCTCGCCGCGCTCGAGGGGACGGACGCGCGCATCGTGCTGCCGGGGCACGGCGCGCCCTGGCGCAACGGGATCCGCTCCGCCGTCTCCGCCGCGCGCTCGGCGGGGCCGTCGTGACGGGTCTCACGGAGCTCTGGCTCGTGCGGCACGGCGAGAGCACGGCGAACGTCGCCGCGAGCCGGGCCGACCGCGACGGCGCGGAGGTGATCCACGTGGACCACCGGGATCCGGACGTGCCCCTCTCCGACACCGGCACGGCCCAGGCGCGCGCCCTCGGCCGGTGGTTGGCGAGCCGGTCGGACGTGCCGACGGCCGTGTGGTCGTCGCACTACCTGCGGGCGCGGAGCACGGCGGCGGTCGCGCTGGCCGAGGCGGGCATCGCCGCGGAGATCCGGGCGGACGAGCGCCTGCGCGACCGCGAGCTCGGGATCCTCGACCTCCTCACCTCCCGCGGCGTCGCCGCACGCCACCCCGACGAGGACGCCCGGCGCCGCTGGCTCGGGAAGCTCTCCTACCGGCCGCCCGGCGGGGAGTCGTGGGCGGACGTCGCGCTGCGGATCCGCTCCTTCCTGCAGGACCCCGAGGTCGAGGCCGCCGACGGCCGCGCCCTCATCACCACGCACGACGCCGTGGTGATGCTCTTCCTCTACGTCGGCCTCGGGCTCTCCGAGGCCGAGCTGCTGGCCTTCCAGTCGCAGCACACCGTGGCGAACGCGTCCGTCACGATCCTCGAGCGGTCCGCCCCGCGCGGCCCGTGGACCCTCCGGACCTTCTCGGCCACGGAGCACCTCGACGGGCAGGGCGCGCCCGTCACCGAGCACGGAGGGGAACCCGATGACCGAGGACGATGACGCACGGCCCGAGGCACCGGCCGAGGTCGTGACGCCCGCGGGCCTGCGCGACTGGGCGCTGCCCGAGGCGACCGGATCCAAGTACGGCCGCGGCCAGGTCGTCGTCGTCGGCGGGGCCCTCCGCTCCCCCGGCGCGGCCATGATCTCCGGGCTCGCGGCGCTGCGGGTCGGCGCCGGCCGGCTCACGCTCGCGGTCGGCGCGTCCGTCGCCACGCAGGTCGCGGTCGCCGTGCCCGAGAGCGGCGTGGTGCCGCTCGAGGAGACGGACGGCGGGCACGTGCGCGGGGCGGGGATCCGCGCGGCCGAGGACGACATCGCCTCCGCCGACGCCGTGCTCGTCGGCCCCGGGCTCGACGACGCGGACGAGGCCGAGCGCATGGTGCGCCTGCTCGCGACGCTGGTGTCCGACGACGCCGTCGTGGTCCTCGACGCCTTCGCGCTCGGGGTCCTGCCCGCGTGCCGCGAGTCCGCCGGGCACCTGGCCGGGCGGCTCGTCCTCACGCCCAACTCGTCCGAGGCGGAGCGGCTGCTCGGGCGCGAGGCGGGGGACGACGCCGTGGCCGACGCCCGCGAGATCGCGCGCGGGTACGCGGCCGTGGTGTCGATGGGCGGCGTGGTCGCGGCGCCCGACGGACGCGCGTGGACCATCGGCGCGGGCGGCAGCGGCCTCGGCACGTCCGGATCCGGCGACGTGCTGGGCGGCGCGGTGGCCGGCCTCTGCGCCCGGGGCGCGGATCCCGCCCAGGCCGCGGTCTGGGCGACGCACGCGCATGCCGCAGCGGGCGACCGGCTCGCCGTGCAGGTGGGTCCGCTCGGCTACCTCGCGAGCGAGCTGCTCCTGGAGCTGCCGCGCGTGCTCGTCGAGCTGGAGGCGTGAACCGGCCCCCTCCCCAGGGCGCGCGCGCTCGGGCGTCCGCTGGGGATCCCGGCCGGGCCCGGTCGCCGCGGCCCGACGGTCGTAGGGTCGGAGCATGACTGATTCGACGTACACCGCACAGCTGGTCGGCCCCGACGGCACGGAGGAGACCGAGGTCGAGTTCCTCAACGGCGAGCCCGTGAAGAGCTTCACGCGCGCCACCTCGCTCAGCGAGGAGGAGGTCGTGTGGGAGCTCGACTCCGACGAGGACGGCTACGTCTACCGTCCCGCGGGAATCCCGGGGGCTGACTACTCCTGATGAGCGAGGGCCCGCGCCCCTAGCTCCAGACGATCGGCAGGCAGCAGAGCACGCTGACGGAGATCGCGCCGAGCGACGCCAAGGTCCATGGCCGGATGGCCGGGTGGAAGAGCCCGACCTTCCCGGCGCCGTGGGCCCGCACGCCCTTGATCGCGCCGATCACCTGGAGCACGAGCCCCACGGCGAGGGCCGCGAGGGCCACGTACAGGAGCGCGGTGGTCGTGCCGTCGGTCATCACCCGTCGAACGCTACCGGCGGGACCGCTCCGCGGCTGGCCCCCGTCCGGCCGGGCCGTCCCGCGGCCCCGCCGTAGGATCGAGGTCCCGCACGACGTGAGGAATCCCGCATGAGCACCAGCCCGTCCACGCCCCAGGCCGACACCGCCGCGATCGCCCGCATCATCGACCACACGCTCCTGAAGCCCGAGGCCACGCGCGACGAGGTCGCCGCGCTGGTCGCCGAGGCGGTCGAGCTCGGCACGTACTCGGTGTGCGTCTCGCCGTCGATGCTCCCGCTCGAGCTGCCCGCGGGATCCGACCTCAAGGTCGCCGTCGTCTGCGGCTTCCCCAGCGGCAAGCACCACAGCGAGGTCAAGGCCGCCGAGGCCGCGCTCTCCGTCCGCCAGGGCGCCGACGAGGTCGACATGGTCATCGACGTGGGAGCCGCCCGCGAGGGCCGCTTCGCCGACGTCGAGGCCGACATCCGCGCCGTGCGCGAGGCCGTGCCCGCTCCCGCCGTGCTCAAGGTGATCATCGAGTCGGCCGCGCTCGACGACGACCAGATCGTCGCCGTCTGCGAGGCCTCCGTCGCCGCGGGGGCCGACTTCGTCAAGACCTCCACGGGCTTCCACCCCACCGGCGGCGCGACCGTGCACGCGGTCGAGCTGATGAGCCGCACCGTCGACGGGAAGGCCGGCGTCAAGGCGTCCGGCGGCATCCGCACGTACGAGGCCGCGGTGCAGATGATCGAGGCCGGCGCCACGCGCCTCGGCGTCTCGGGCAGCGCGGTCGTCCTCGCGGGTCCCGTGCAGACGCCCGAGAACGGCGCGCTCGGATCGAGCGGCTACTGATGCCGGCGGACCGCCGCGCGCACCTCGCCGACCTCGGCCGCTACATCCAGGCCTCCCCCTCCTCGTTCCACGCGGCGGAGGAGGGCGCCCGCCGGCTCGAGGCCGCGGGCTTCACCCGGCTCGACGAGCGCGACGCCTGGCCCACGGGCGCCGGCCGGCGCCTCATCGTCCGCGACGGCGCGCTCCTCGCGTGGATCCAGCCCGCCGGCGCCCGCACCACCACGCCCTTCCGCGTGCTCGGCGCCCACACCGACTCCCCCGGCTTCAAGCTCAAGCCGAAGCCGACCATCGGATCTGACGGCTGGGTGCAGGCCGGCGTCGAGGTCTACGGCGGCCCGCTCCTCAACTCCTGGCTCGACCGCGACCTCGAGCTGGCCGGCCGCCTCGTGACGCGCGACGGCACCCGCCACCTCGTCCGCACCGGCCCGCTGCTGCGCTTCCCGCAGCTCGCCGTGCACCTCGACCGTGGGGTGAACACCGAGGGCCTCCGCCTGGATCCGCAGCGCCACATGTCGCCGGTCCTCGGCACCGGCTCCCCCGCCGACGCCGACGTGCTCGGCCACCTGGCCGGCCTCGCGGGGCTCGCGGCCGACGACGTGCTCGGCTACGACGTGGGCGTCGCCGACACCCAGGCGCCCGGATCGCTCGGCCTCGACGGCGAGCTGTTCGCCGCCGGCCGCATGGACAACCTCAGCTCCGTGCACGCGGGCCTCGCCGCCCTGCTCGAGCTCGCGGCCACTGCGGACACGAACCCGGACGCGCCCATCGCGGTGCTCGCCGCCTTCGACCACGAGGAGGTCGGATCCGCGACCGCCTCGGGCGCCGCCGGCCCGATCCTCGAGGACGTCCTCGGCCGCATCTCCGCCGGCCTGGGCGCCTCCTCCGAGGAGCGCCGCCGCGCGTTCGCCGCGTCCTGGTGCCTCTCCGCGGACGCCGGCCACGCCGTCCACCCGAACTACGGGGAACGCCACGACCCCGCCAACCGGCCGGTGCCGAACGGCGGGCCGCTGCTCAAGATCAACGCGAACCAGCGCTACGCGACCGACGGCGTGGGCGCGCGCGAGTGGGCGCTGGCCTGCGAGCGCGCCGGCGTGCCGTACCAGGAGTTCGTCTCCAGCAACGCGGTGCCGTGCGGCTCGACCATCGGCCCCATCACGGCCACGCGCCTCGGGATCCGCACGGTCGACGTCGGCATCCCGCTGCTCTCGATGCACTCCGCCCGCGAGCTGTGCGGCGCCGACGACCCGGGGCACCTCGCCGCCGCGGCCGCCGCGTTCCTCCGCCCGGCCGGCTGACCCGGGGCGATCCCGCCCCGCACGACGGAGGGCCCGGCGCCATGCGCGCCGGGCCCTCCGTCGTGCTCGGGATCAGCCGCCGTACGAGGCGAGCAGCGCCCGCATCTTGGTCAGCTGCATCCCCTGCGCCGACGACATCGCCTCGGCGATGCCGATCGCCTCCGTGGAGGTGCCGAGCTGCGACTCCCCGTCCGCCATCTCGATGGCGGCCTGGTGCCTCGCGATCATGCCCTGCAGGAACAGCCGGGCGGCGTCCACGCCGGTCGCGGCGCGCAGGGCCTGCAGCTCGGAGTCGAAGGCGGCGTCGCTCATCTCCTCGGTCTCGGCGCGGGATGCGGACCCGCCCTCGACCCCGGTCCCGTCGTCGCTGCCGGTGCCGCTGTCGGCACCCGATGCGGCGCCGGTGCCGCCCTCACCCGCAGCCCCGCTGCCGCCCTCCTCGCCGCTGCCGGCGCTGACGCCGCCGGCCTCCTCGCGGTCCTCGGTGCCGTTCGCGCCGGATCCGCCCTCCTCGGCGGCCCAGCCCTCGGCGAGCTGCGCGAGCTGCCTGGCCTGCGGTCCCTGCTCGTCGCGGATCTGCACGGCGAGCTCCTCCGCCTCCTGCGGCAGGCCCTGCACCTGGAGGGCGGCCTCGGCGAGCTCCACGGATCCGGCGGCCTGGTCGCCCATCTCCTCGGCGAACGACAGGTCGGCGCGGTTCCAGCCCTGGGACTCCGTCTCGCCGGGCTCGGCCGCGTCGGCGCTGGCGCGGGCGGCGTCCTCCGGGGTGCGCGGCGGCGTCGAGCAGGCGGCGAGCCCGGCGACGAGGACGAAGGCGGTCGTGGCGGCGGCGAGGCGGTGACGGTATCCCATGCGACGATCCTCCTCCACGGCGCGGCCGGCGACCGACCTCCCGATAGGTTCTCCCCATGCCCGAGATCGTCGACCTGCCGCACCCCGGCGTCACCCTCGAGTTCGGCGAGCCCGGCAGCCCCGTGGTCGTCCTCGTCCACGACGACCACGGCCGCCTCCCCTGGCTCGACCAGTACGCGCTCGCGCTCGCCCGCGCCGGCTTCCACGTGCTCGTGCCGGACCTCTACGACGGCCGCGCCACGCTCGACGACGAGCTCGCCGCGGGCCTCGCCGCCCAGCTCGACGTGGGCTTCGCCCTCGGCACCCTCCGCGACGGCATCGACTCGGCGCGCGCCCGCGGATCCGAGCGCGTCGGCCTCGTCGGCTTCGCCCCCGGCGGCTGGCTCGCGCTCCTCGAGGCGCAGGACGGCGGCGCGGACGCCGTGGTCGCCTACTGCGCGAGCCTCGGGCCCGAGGAGCACGGCGTCATCCCGTGCGCGGTGCTGCTCCACCTCGCGGAGCACGACGAGTGGATCGACGACCAGCGCCCCGAGGCCTTCATCGGCCGCCTGCGCGAGCACGGCACCCCCGTCACCGCCCACACCTACCCCGGCACGCTCCCCGTGTTCCCCGACGCGAGCCTCCGCGACCGCTTCGATCCGGACGCCGCGGCCCTCGCGTACCGGCGCACGGAGGCGTTCCTCGCGGAGCATCTGGGAATCGGGCCCTGATCCAGTAGCGCGAACGCACCAATCCGGGCGCGTAGGCGGTACGAATGTAGAGAGCCTGGGAGAACCCCGGCTCTTCCCTACCAGTGGAGGCACCACCATGAGCTCGTCCCCGAACCGCCTGCTCGGCACCGTCTTCGGCGCCGTCTATGTCCTCGTCGGCCTTCTCGGCTTCCTGTTCCCGCCGTCCAGCGGCGGCTTCTTCTCCGATCAGGGCGGCCTGCTGCTCGGGATCTTCATGGTGAACCCGTTCCACAACGTGGCGCACCTCCTCATCGGCGCGGCCCTCCTCATCGGCGGCCTCTCCAGCGTCGCGTCGGCCAAGGCCGTGAACTCGGTCGTCGGGTTCGCGTACCTCGCGCTCGGCATCGTCGGCTTCTTCCTCGTGAACACCGACTTCAACATCCTCGCGCTGAACACCGCGGACCACTTCCTGCACCTCGGCAGCGCCGTCGTGCTGCTGATCGTGGGCCTCGGCGCCGAGAAGGGCGTCCGCAACCGCGCCGCCCGCGCCGCCTAGGCACCGCACCGCCGCCGCGCCGCTGCACCGGGCGCGTCACGCATCACCGCACGACAGCACCGCAGCACCACAGCACCGCACCACCGCGGCGCCCGGGACGACGAAGGGACCAGCACGTGTCACTGCTCATCCGCCACTGGCTGGCCCTCGCCGCCCTGGGCGCCGCGCTCATCCACCTGGCCGTCGGCGCGGGATCCCCGCCCGCGGTCATGGCGGCCCTCCTCGTCATCGGCGTCGCCGAGGGCGCGTGGGCCGTCGCCGTGCTCCGCTCGGACCGCCTGCCCGCCGCGTCGTGGGCCGTCGTCGGCGCGCTCGTGCCGGTCGCCGGCTGGGCGCTCCTCGTCACCGCCGCGGTCGTCATGTCGGCGCCCGGCATCACCAGCGGCCTCCCCGCGATCCCCATGCTCGCCGCGACCCTGCTCGACCTCGTCGTCGCCGCGGTCGTCGGCCGCCACCTGCGCTCCCGCGCCGAGTCCGAGGCCGAGGCGGTCTGCACGGCCGTCGAGGCGTCCCTCCCGGCCGACATCGCCCTCGTCGGATCCGGCGCCCCGCGCCCGTCCGCCGTCGCGAGCCCGCCCGCCGCCGCATCCGCCATCGTCCCCGCTCCCGCCGCCGGGACCGTCGAGCCCGAGGCCACGGGCGGCCGCTACCTCGTCGGCGTCCTCGTGGGCGCGTTCGTCGTCGCCGGGCTCGTCACGCCGGCCCTCTCGCTCACGCACGCCGGCGAGTTCGCCGTGCCCCACGGGCAGCACAGCACCCTCGACCTCGACGGCATCGAGGGCGAGCACGGCGGCCACTGAGCCGGCGTCGCCGCCACCAGACGCCCGCCGTGGGATCAGCCGGCGGGCGTGACCGCCGGGGTCACCCGGATCCGCGTCGCCTCGCTCATGAACCGCCGCACGTTCTCGTCGACGATGATGTCGGCCGGCCGCAGCGGCCGCGTGAGGTACAGGCCGTCGATGTCGGTGATCCGGCTGAGCGCCACGTACGTCTGCCCGGGGCTGAACACGCGCGCGCCGAGGTCGACGATCGCCCGCTCGTAGGTCTTGCCCTGCGACTTGTGGATGGTGACCGCCCACGCCAGCCGCAGCGGGAACTGCGTGAAGTCGGCCACGACGTCGCGCCGCAGCTGCTTCGTGGTGGGCGAGTACGAGTACTTGTGCTTCTCCCACGTGACCGGCTCGACCTCGTGCACGACGCCGTCGAGCTCGACGTACACGTTCGTGTCGATGCGCGTGACGACGCCCACGGATCCGTTCACCCAGCGCTGGTCGGCGTCGTTGCGGAGGAACATCACCTGCGCGCCGATCTTGAGGTCGAGCTTCTCGTCGGCCGGGTAGGTGCGGCCGCCGAAGTCGCCCGTGACGTCGGCGGTGGCGGTGAGCGAGCGGCCGGGCAGGCGCTTGAGGGCCTCGGCGTTGATCCGGTTCACCGTGTCGTTGCGCGTGGCCAGCGTGATGGCCCCGTCGGTCGGCGCCGGCCGGGCGCCCGCCGCGTTGAGGACGCCCGCGATCTCCGCCGTGACGCGTCCGTGGCGCACGGCGTTCAGCATCTCCTTGAACGCCTCCTCGTGCTGCCGATGGATCTCGGTGAGCTCGTAGATGCGGAGCTGCGCCTCCTGCCACACGTTCGCGTCGAAGAACCACATGGAGCGGTAGCGGTCGGCGAAGTAGGCGCGCTCGTCGCCGTCGCCGGGCACGGGGGCCAGCTGGTACGGATCCCCGAAGAGCACCACCTGCACGCCGCCGAACGGCACGTCCTTCTTGTGGCGGGCCTGGCGGAGGCTGCGGTCGATGGCGTCCACGAGGTCGGCGTTGACCATGGAGACCTCGTCGATGACAAGCGTGTCGATGGTGTTGAGCAGCTTCCGCAGCTCGCCCGTCTGCTCGATCTCCTCGTCGGCGATGACCCCGATGGGCAGCTTGAACAGCGAGTGGATGGTCTGCCCGCCGACGTTCAGCGCGGCGACGCCCGTGGGCGCGCAGATGACGATCTGCTTCTCGGTGTTCCACGACAGGTGCGTGAGGAGGGTCGACTTGCCGGTGCCGGCGCGGCCCGTGACGAAGATGTGGTCGCGCGTGCCCTCGATGGCCTGGAAGACGGCGGCCTGCTCCGGGGAGAGGGGGACCGTGCTCACGCGGGGCTCCTGGCGGGTCGGGGACTTGAGGATGCGCGGGACGGCGGCGCCCGGCGCCGCGCGGATGCGCACTCGAATCTACCCCGGCGCCCGCCGCCGGGAGGCCCCGATGCCCCGCCCGTAGGATGATCCGCATGCCGAGCCCCGCCGTCGACGCGCGCGCGGAGCTCCGCCGGGCCGTCGTCGTGTGGTCGCTGCTCGCCGCCCTCCTCCTCGGCGCGTTCCTCGGCACGGTCGGCTCGCTCAACCAGGGCACCCTCAGCGCCCACGGCTTCGTGCGCACCTACCTCGACGCGCTGGCCCGCGAGGACAGCCGCGACGCCCTCGCGACACCCGGCGTCGTGCTGCCCGACGAGGGCAGCCGCGCCCTCCTCGACGCGCGCGCCCTGCCGGGCCTCGACGACGTGCGCCTGGTGTCCGACGAGCCCGCGGGCGACGGCGAGCGCGCGGTCACGTACGCGTACACGCTGCCGTCGGGGCCCGGATCCACCGAGTTCCGCGTGCGCGAGCGCCCGGCCGCGCTCGGCCTCTTCGCCCGGTGGGAGTTCGCGACGAGCCCGGTCGCGGCGGTCGACCTCGAGCTGCGGCACGCGTCGACCTTCACGGCCAACGGGCTGCCGGTGCAGGCGACGGCCGGCGGCGCGGCGGCCGCGGGCGGAGGATCCGCGTACCTCGTGCTCGCGCCCGGCTCGCTCACGCTCGACCACGCCTCCGAGCACCTCCAGGCCGAGGACGCGGAGGTCGCGGTCACGGAGCCCGGCAGCGTCGTCCCGGCGCGCGTCGACGCCGAGCCCACGCCCGAGCTCGTCGACTCCGTACGGTCGGAGGTCGAGGCGTACCTGACGGAGTGCACGACGCAGTCCGTGCTCTACCCGTCCGGCTGCCCGTTCGGGAAGTCGATCCGCGACCGGATCACCGCGCCGCCCGTGTGGACCATGGCGGCCATGCCCGAGATCGCCCTGCAGCCGGCGAGCGACGACCCGGCCGACCTCGACTGGGTGGTGCCGCCGACGGTCGGCACCGCGCACATCCGGGTGCCCGTCCGCTCCCTCTACGACGGCAGCGTGAAGGACCTCGACGAGGACGTGCCGTTCAGCGTGAGCTGGCGCGTGAGCGTCGACGAGACCGCGGGCGTGCGCATCCAGGGCCTCTAGTCGCCCCGCACCCTCCCCGCGCGTCACGGTGCGGGTCGGCGGCGACCGGGCCAGGATCGGGACGCAACAGGGTCGCCGCGACCGCGGGGCCCGTCACCCGAGGAGCATCCCCATGTCCGCGATCATGAACCCGTACCTGTCCTTCCGCGACCAGGCGGCGCAGGCGCTCGGCTTCTACCAGGGGATCTTCGGCGGCGAGGTCGAGACGACCACCTTCGGCGAGGGCGGCATGGCCCAGGATCCGGCCGAGGCCGGCAAGGTCATGCACGGCCAGCTGACCTCGGGCGCGGGCTTCGTGCTCATGGCGTCGGACACGCCGGCGTCGATGGGCGTGCCGAGCGGATCCTCCATCAGCCTCTCGCTCTCGGGCGACGAGGAGCCCGTGCTGCGCGGCTGGTGGGACGCGCTGACGGCCGACGGCACCGTCGTGCTGCCGCTCGAGGTGGCGCCGTGGGGCGACCAGTTCGGCATGTGCACCGACCGGTACGGGATCGACTGGATGGTGTCGATCAGCGCGGCGCCCGCCGCGGGCTGACCCGGCGGTTCCCGGCCGTCAGGCCCAGCGGCCGCCGCGCGGCACGATGAGCGGCGTGTGCGAGACGGGGTCGTCGATCACGAGGCACGGCAGGCCGAAGACCTCCTCGACGAGCTCGGCGGTGACGACGTCGCCCGGCGCTCCCGCCGCGACCACGCGGCCCTCCGCCATCACGATGAGGTGGTCGGCGTAGCGGGCGGCGTGGTTGAGGTCGTGCAGCACGGCGACGATCGTGCTGCCGTCGCGGTGCAGGTCGGCCAGGAGGTCGAGCAGCTCGATCTGGTGGGCGATGTCGAGGAAGGTCGTGGGCTCGTCCAGGAGCAGCACGGGCGTCTGCTGCGCGAGCGCCATCGCGACCCAGACCCGCTGGCGCTGGCCGCCGGAGAGCTCGTCGACGTGGCGGGCGGCGAGGTCGGCGACGCCCGTCGCGGCCATCGCGTCCTGCACGGCGTCCTCGTCGGTCGACGTCCACTGGCGGATGAGGTTCTGGTGCGGGAACCGCCCGCGCGCCACGAGGTCGGCCACCGTGATCCCCTCGGGCGCGATGGCGCTCTGCGGGAGCAGGCCGACGATCCGCGCGACCTCCTTGGCGCGGTACGACCCGAGCGGCCGGTCGTCGAGGAGCACGCCGCCCGAGGTGGGCGCGAGGAGGCGCGCGAGGGCGCGGAGCAGGGTCGACTTGCCGCAGGCGTTGGGGCCGACGATCACCGTGAAGGAGCGGTCGGGCACGGCGACGTCGAGGCCCTCCGAGATCACGCGGCGGTCGTAGGCGAGCGTGACGCCCTCGGCGCGGAGGCGCGGAGCGGTCGGGGCGACTAGGGGCGCGGCGGGTGCCGCGAGCGCGGCGGGTGCGGTGTCGTCCACGGCGGGACCTCCCATCGGGTCGGGGGCGGCGGCGTCAGGCACGGCGGGACGCCTCGCGGATCAGCAGCGCGATCAGGTAGACCCCGCCGACGACGACCGTGACGATCCCCACGGGCACCGTCCCCGGCAGCGCGTGCTGGGCGACGGAGTCGGCGGCGAGCAGCAGCAGGCCGCCCGTCAGCGCGGCCGGCACGAGGGGCAGGCCGGCGCTGCGGGTGAGGCGGCGGGCGATCTGCGGGGCGGCGAGCGCGACGAACGCGATGGGCCCGGACGCCGCCGTCACGATCGCGGTGAGGGCGACGCCGAGGACCAGCAGTGCCAGCCGCGTCGGCTCGGCCCGCACGCCGTGGGCGCGCGCGGCGTCGTCGCCGAGCTCGAGCTGCCGGAGCGGGGCCGAGAGCAGCAGGATCGCCGGCGCGAGCACGAGGAGGGCGACGAACGCGGGGAGGGCGCGGTCCCAGCCGACGAGCGCGAGGGATCCGGCGCCCCAGATCGACGCGGCCATCGCCACCTCGGTGCCCGCCTTCAGCAGCAGGAACGTGTTGACCCCGTGCAGCACGGCCGTGACGGCGATGCCCGTGATGATCAGCCGGAACCCCTGCACGCCGCCGCGGTACGCGAGCAGGTACACGACGAGCGCCGTGCCGAGCCCGCCGGCCAGCGCGCCGATCGCCGTGGGCAGGAAGGCGGCGCCCGCCAGCGTGGTGACGATCAGCGCGCCCGTGTACGAGCCGGTCGAGAAGCCGATGATGTCCGGCGATCCCAGCGGGTTGCGCGTGAGCGACTGGAACACCGCGCCCGCGACCCCCAGCGCGGCACCGAACGCGAGGGCCGCCAGCACGCGCGGCAGGCGCCACTCGAGCACGATGGTCGAGGCGAAGGACCCGTCGGGGAGCACCATCGCGCGGATCACCTCGGGCACCGTGAGCGGGAAGTCCCCGGTGCCGAGCGCCACGAGCGCGACCGCGACGATGACGACGGCGAGCGCCGCACCCACGAGCACCTCCCGGCGCTGGAGGCGCGTGCCCACCACGGGCAGCCGGACGGTGCCGGGGATGCGGGCGGCGGGTCGGCGACCGGCGCGGGCGGGCGCGCTCACAGCGCCGACGCCCTCTGCCGGCGCACGAGCAGGATCAGCACGGGCGCGCCGAGCACGGCCGTCACGATCCCCGCGGGCAGCTCCGCCGGCCGCAGCACGACCCGGCCCACGACGTCGGCCGCGAGCAGCAGCACGGGCGCGAGCACGATCGTGTACGCGAGGATCCAGCGCTGGTCCGGCCCCACGATCCAGCGGGCGATGTGCGGGATCATCAGGCCCACGAACGCGATGGGCCCGGCCATCGCCGTCGCCCCGCCCGCGAGCAGGGTCACCGCGACGACCGCGACCGTCCGCACCACCACCACGTTCGCGCCGAGGGACCGCGCGAGGTCGTCGCCGAGCGCGACCGCGTCGAGGCTCCGGGCGATGAGCGCGGCCAGCAGCACGCCGACCGCGAGGAACGGAGCGACCGGCAGGAGGGCGTCCCAACCGCGGTCCTGCAGCGAGCCCGACTCCCAGGCGCGCATGGCGCTGAACCCCTGCGGGTCGGCCAGCAGCAGGCCCGAGGTGATGCCCGCGAGCACCGCGCCGAGGGCGACGCCGGCGAGCGTGAGGCGCACCGGGTCCCCGCCGCCGCGCCCCGCGGATCCCACCACGTAGACCACGACGGCGGCCACGAGCGCGCCGCCGAAGGCGAACCAGAGGTAACCGCTCACGGCGGTCACGCCGAGGACGCCGGTGGCGACGGCGACCGCGAAGGCCGAGCCGGCGGTGACGCCGAGGATGCCGGGATCCGCCAGCGGGTTCCGCGTGACGGCCTGGATGAGCGCGCCCGCGACCCCGAGCGCGAGGCCGGCGGCCAGGCCGACGAGGGTGCGCGGGATGCGGAGGTCGAGGATCACGACGAGCTCGGCGGCATCGCGCGGCCGGCCGGCGAGCGCGTCGACCACGGCGCCGAGCGGGATGTCGCGCGAGCCGATCGCGATGCTCGCCAGGCACGCCAGCACGAGGGCCGCGAGCGCGAGCAGGAGGCCCGCCGAGCGCGACAGACCGCTCCGCGCCCGGCCCGCGGGGGCGTCGGTGGCGGAGGCGCGCGCGAGGACCCGGAGCGACATGGCCTCGGAAGCCTATCGCGCGTTTAGGTTAGGCTGCCCTTGCCTGACGGGATCCGCACCGACCCGTCACCCTTCGCTCCGCTCCCGAGAGGCCCCGCACCATGAGGTTCCCCACCACCGGCTCCGCGCTCGTCGCGATCACCGTCGCGACGCTCGCCCTCACCGGGTGCAGCGCCGCGTCCGACCCGGGCGCGTCCGCGCCGCCGGCCTCCGGATCCGCGTCCGGCGCCTTCCCCGCCACCGTCGACACGAAGTTCGGCGAGGTGACCGTGCCGAGCGAGCCGACGCGCGTCGTCGCCCTCGGCTGGGGCGACGCGGAGACCGCGCTCGCCCTCGGCGTGCAGCCCGTCGGCGCGTCCGACTGGCTCGGCTTCGGCGAGGACGCCGACGGCGTCGGCCCCTGGGCGCAGGACCTCTACACGGAGGCGCCGCAGCTCATCGAGACGCTCGAGCCCTCCTACGAGGCGATCGCGGCGCTGAAGCCCGACCTCATCCTCGACACCAAGGGCTCCGGCGACCAGGCGCGCTACGACCGCCTCTCGCAGATCGCTCCGACCATCGGCGTGCCCGAGGGCGCCGACAGCTACCTCACCGACATGGAGGACCAGGTCGACATGGTCGCCGAGGCACTCGGCCGCGAGGACCAGGGCGACGCGCTCCTCGAGGCGGTGGACCAGCGCTTCGACGAGGTCGAGGCCGCGCACCCCGACTGGAAGGGCAAGACCGTCACGGCCGCCACCAAGACCAGCGAGGGCTGGGGCGCCTACGTCGAGGGCAGCGAGCGCGTCGCGTTCCTCGAGCGCCTCGGCTTCGCGCAGAGCCCCACCATCGCCGGGATCCCCGCGAACGCCGGCGGCTTCTCGGTGGACGTCTCCTCCGAGCAGCTCGACCTGCTCGACGCCGACGTGATCGTGGCGTTCCCGATCTTCATCGACAAGGCCGTCATCACGGACGACCCGCTGTGGCAGGCGATCCCCGCGGTCGCGGCCGGCCACGCGATCGTGCTCGACGGCGACGTCTCGTCGGCCTACTCCATCGGCACGACGCTCTCCACCGGCTACGCGCTCGACCGGCTCGTGCCGCTGCTGGAGACCGCCACGTCCTGAGCCCGCCCTGCTCCACCGAGGCCCGCCGCGCGCATCGCACGGCGGGCCTCGTCGCGTCCGGCGGCCCCGGCCGGCGGTGACGGCCGCCCGCTACGCGTCGAGCATCTCCGTGAGCGCCCGGCGGTAGTCCTCGAACGCCCGCCGCCCGACCGTCGTGAGCGCCAGGTAGGTCACGGGCTGCCGCCCCTCGTGCGTCTTCCGCACCTCGACGTAGCCGGGGTCCTCGAGCTTCCGCAGGTGCGTCGACAGGTTGCCGGCCGTCATGTCGAGGATCTCCTGGAGCCGCGGGAACGACAGCGCCTCCCCCGCGTCGAGGGTGGCGAGCGACGCGACGATCCGCAGCCGGGCCTGCGCGTGGATCACGGGGTCGAGGTCAGCCAAGGCGGGCTCGCAGCGAGCGGCGGGTGCGCGCTCCGCGCACGGCGACGGCGATCCCCGTCACGAGGTAGGCGCCCCCGCCCACGACGGCCATCACCAGGTAGTTGCCGGGGTAGCCCGCGAAGGGCGCCGCGAGGGCGGCGACCACGAGGATCGAGCCGAGGAGCAGCGACGTGCGCGAGTGGAACAGCGCCGCGGTCGACAGCAGCATCATCCCGGCGACGAACGAGAAGCCCGAGGGGTAGAAGATCGCCAGCGTCTCGTCGGTGGCGCCGTTGAACGCGAGCCCGATGCCGAGCACGTAGACCGACGTCATCGCCACCGACCAGCTGATCCCGTAGACACGCCCCTGCCAGCGCGCCTCGCCCGTGGTCGCCAGGCCCGTCGAGCCGCGGATCCCGAGCACGATGCTCACGACCACGCCGACGCCGATGAGCCCCGCGAAGATCCCGACGGCGACCGGCAGCGGCAGGCTCACCGCGTCGGACCCGTCGATGAGCCACAGCGCCGTGTAGCCGAGGATCCACGCGACGCCCCAGACCACCTCCATGATCCAGACGAACGACGTCTGCGCGTCGACCGCGACCCGCCGCTGGTCCTCCATGAGCGCGTGCATCGCGCGCGGGTCGGGCGCGGGCCCGTCGTCGTCGACCTGGTCCGTGCGCATCGTCGTGTCCATCTCCGCCTCTCCGCGGACGACCCTCGCCCGCCGGGCTCCCGCCCTCGCTACTTTGTAACGCAAAGTGCTTTGCCGTGTCAATGGATGCGGTGATGCCCGCCGCCGTCCGCCATCATCGAGAGGTCGCGCGCCGCCACGGACGCTCGGCGGGAGGAGACCCATGAGCACCCGCCCCGACGCCGTCCCCGCGGCCGCCGGCATCGCCTGGATCGCCGCCGCCGTCGTCTACGTCGGCACCGAGGCCATCGCCGCTTCCGCCTTCCCCGGTTACAGCTACTCCGCCAACTACATCAGCGACCTCGGCGTGCCCGAGGTCGCCGAGTTCCAGGGCCGCACCATCGACTCGCCGCTCGCCGCCGTCATGAACGCGGGCTTCGTCCTCCAGGGCGTCCTCTACCTCGTCGCCGCGGCCATCGCCACGCGCGCCCTCCGCGCCGGCCCGCGCCGCGCGTTCCTCGCCCTCGCGGCCCTGCACGCGGTCGGGATCATCGTGGTCGGCCTCATCCACGGCAGCGCCGCGAGCGACGCGAGCGGCATCGGCTGGCTGCACGTCGTCGGGGCCGGGCTCGCGATCATCTCGGGCAACGTCGCCTCGATCGTGGCGGGCGCCGGCTCCCGCCGCCTCGGCGCACCCCGCGCGTTCCGCGTCGCGAGCGTCGCCCTCGGGGTCGTGGGCCTCGCCGCGCTCGTCGCGCTGCAGTCGCTCGGCGGATCCGACGTCGACGGGATCTGGGAGCGCGGCTCCGTCTACACCGTCACCGCGTGGGAGCTCCTCACGGGCATCGCCGTGCTCGTGGCCGCTCGCCGGGCCCGCGCCGACTGAGGCCCCCGCAGGGGCCGGACGCCGCGGCTCAGCGCCGCTCCGCCGCCTGCAGCGCCTCGAGGTTGCGGTTGTAGGCCTCGAGCTCGGCGTCGCCGTCGCGGTCCGCCTTGCGGTCGTACCGGACGGAGTCCCGCTTGTCGCTCTTGCTCCACATGATGGCCGTGACGATCGCGAGGACCACCGTGGGGATCTCGCCGATGCTCCACGCGATGCCGCCGCCCGCCTGCTGGTCGGCCAGCGCCGACTCGCCCCACGGCCGCCCCATGGCGCCGAACCAGTCCGCGAGCAGCAGCCCGGTCCCCGTCATGAGCGACAGCCCGAAGAACGCGTGGAACGCCATGGTGGCGAGGAGCAGCAGCAGGCGCATCGGGTAGGCCAGGCGCACGGGCATCGGGTCGACGCCGATGAGGTTCTGCGTGAAGAGGTACCCGACGATGAGGAAGTGCACGATCATCCACTGGTGCCCGATGTGGTCGGTCGTGGCCCAGCTGAACAGCGGCGAGTAGTAGAAGACGAGGAGCGACCCGGCGAAGAGCACGGCCGCCACGATGGGGTGGCCGACGAAGCCGGCGAACTTGGAGTGGACGGCCATGAGGATCCACTCGCGGCCGCCGCGGCTGCCGTCCTGGCGCTTGCGGATGGCGCGCATCGCGAGCGTCACGGGCGCACCCGGCACGAGCAGCAGCGGGATGACCATGGCCAGCACCATGTGCGCCAGCATGTGCGAGCTGAAGAGGTACTTCTGGTAGACGTTCACGCCGCCGTTGGTGATGTAGAAGAGGCCGATCATGCCCGCGACCCAGAGGATCGAGCGGTGCACGGGCCAGGCGTCGCCGCGCTTCCGGAGGCGGCGCACGCCGGCCAGGTAGAAGAAGACGCCGAAGGCGCACAGCAGGACCCAGAGCAGGTCGAAGTTCCACTCGGTGAGGTAGCGCATGGGCGTGAGCTCGGGCGGCAGGGGCTCGCCGGTGAGGATCTGCGCGGGCGTCGGATCCGGCAGCTGCGTCGCCACGACCTGGCTCACCGGCGGCGCGGTGCGGGCGAGGGCCGCGGCCACGCCGGACGCGACGCCCATGAACGCGAGCTCCGCGGTCACGAGCCACCAGAAGGGCCCGCGGGCCGTGGATCCCCGCTCCTCCAGGCGCCCGATGAGCACCCGGCGGTACGCGGCGCCGAACAGCCCGAGCGCGAGCAGGGCCGCGACCTTCACGAGCACCAGCAGGCCGTACGGGGTGAGCAGCCGGTCGAGCGAGCCGACGCGGATCTCCGCGCTCACGTACCCGGACGCCGCGACGACCACGAAGCACACGAGCGCCACGGCCGAGTAGCGGCGGAGGACGGGCACGAGCCGGTCGCCGTCGAGCTTCGAGCGCAGCAGCACCATCGTGAGCAGGCCGCCGAGCCACACGGCCGCGAACACGAGGTGCAGGCCGAGCGCGTTGACGGCGGCGTCGTGCCCCTCGGTGCCGCCCGCGTGCCCCTGCTGGGCCATGGGGACGAGCCCGCCGACGGCGAGGACGAGCACGAACGCGATGGCCGTGTGGTTCCGCACCGCGAAGCACAGCACCGTGACGGTCGCGGCGATGAGCGTGGTCGCGAGCCACGCCTGGCCGACGGAGATCTGCGTGAGCACCAGGCCGAGGCTCGTGCCGAACTCGGGGCTGAGGGAGAACGGCGTGCCCGAGACGCTGAGGAAGGTGAAGAAGGCGGTGATCGCCGAGGCGACCGTCCAGAGGGCTGCGCCCGCGGCGGCGATGTCGAGCGCCCGTCCGTACTCGGCGCGCTTCCGGGACAGCGCGAAGGCCGCGAGCAGCAGCGCGCCGATGGCCGTGGCCGCCGTGATGTTCACCATCATCTTCGCGGCGGGCAGTCCGTAGCGGACCACCGGGCCGGCGTCCTCGAGGAGCTGCGGGGCGGCGCCTCCGCCGATGGCGAGCGCGGCCAGCAGGGAGAGGAACGCGACGATGAGGAGGGCGGCGGGCCCCGCGACGCGGAGGAGTCTGGGCATGAGGGATCCAGCGTAACTCGCGCCTGCTGACGGGCGGCTGGCCGCCTCGGCCCGCAGGAGGCGGAGCCCGGGGACGCGACAGCGGGGGCGCCGACCGGAGTCGGCGCCCCCGCTGGGCGTGAGGTGAGGAGGACTACTTGACGGCGGCCTTGAGCTTGCTGCCGGCGGAGACCTTGACGCCCTTGGACGCCTTGATCTCGAGGGGCTCGCCCGTCTGCGGGTTGCGGCCCGTGCGCGCGGCGCGAGCCGTCTGCTCGAACGCGACCCAGCCCGGGATCGTGACCTTGACGCCGTCGGCGACGTTGGTCGCGACGGTGGAGAAGAGAGCGTCGAGGACGCCGTTGACGGCGGCCTGGCTCTGTCCCGACTCCGCGGCGACGGCGGCAACGAGCTCGGTGCGGTTGAGTGACTTGTCAGCCATGGGTGTCCTCCTCGGACCTGGTGCCGTTCTTCTCGAGCGGCCGTGTGGTGGATGGGTTCTGTCTACGTCAGCTGACCGCGCGACCCGACGGGGCCATCAGCGGTCCGTACGGCCGTGCGGCCGCTTGGAACCTACCAGCTCGACTTCGTGATGCCCGGAAGCTCGCCGCGGTGGGCCATGTCCCGGAAGCGGACGCGGGAGATGCCGAACTTCGACAGGTTGCCGCGGGGGCGACCGTCGATGCCGTCGCGCTGGCGGACGCGGACGGGCGAGGCGTCGCGCGGGAGGCGCTGGATGCCGGCGCGGGCCGCCTCGCGGCTCTCGTCGGTGCCGTTCGGGTCCACGAGGGCCTTCTTCAGCTCGAGGCGCTTCGCGGCGTACCGCTCGACGATGACCTTGCGCTGCTCGTTGCGGGCGATCTTGCTCTTCTTGGCCATGGTTAGCGCTCCTCGCGGAAGTCGACGTGCTTGCGGACGACCGGGTCGTACTTCTTCAGCACGAGGCGGTCGGGGTTGTTGCGGCGGTTCTTGCGGGTCACGTACGTGTACCCGGTGCCAGCCGTCGAGCGGAGCTTGATGATCGGACGGACGTCCTGCTGCTTGGCCATCAGATCTTCACCCCACGACCGAGGAGGTCCTTGACGACGGACTCGATGCCGCGGGCGTCGATGACCTTGATGCCCTTCGCGGAGAGCGTGAGCTTGACGTTGCGACGCAGCGAGGGGACGTAGTACGTCTTCTTCTGCACGTTCGGGTCGAAGCGGCGCTTGGTGCGCCGGTGCGAGTGCGAGATGTTGTGTCCGAAGCCGGGGACGGCGCCGGTCACCTGGCAGGTTGCTGCCATGGTTTCCTCCGTAGGTACCGTAGGGCGAGACCGCCCTACCCAAGATTTCTTGTCGGCACGCCGGGACCCCGGATCTCGGTGAGGAGGGGGATCGGCGCACATGCGAGCGGATGAGCCGCTCGGCCAAGGATCGAGGCTACGCGACGACACGCCCGGACGCAAGCCGGGAGCCCGGGATCATGCGGATGCGGGGGCCTCGGCGGCGGTCGCGGAGGCGTCGGCGGACGCCGCGTCGGCCGCCCGGCGCGTGCACTCCGCGCAGAGTCCGAAGACGTCGACCACGTGGGTCGGCGCGGTGAAGCCGTTGCGCGCGGCCACGTCGTGCGCCCACGACTCGACCTCGTCGGCCGCGATCTCCACCGTCTTGCCGCAGACACGGCAGATGAGGTGGTGGTGGTGGCCGCCCGTGTCGCAGGTGCGGTAGAGCGCCTCGCCGTCGGGCGACTGCAGCGAGTCGGCGTCGCCCTCCGCGGCGAGGTCGCCGAGCGCGCGGTACACGGTGGCCAGGCCGATCGGGGATCCCGCGTCGTGCAGGCGCGCGTGCAGCCGCTGGGCGCTCACGAACTCGGTGGAGGCGTCGAGCGCCTGGCGCACGGCCTCCCGCTGCCACGTGTTCCGCTTCATGCCCGTCCCCTCCCGGCGGGCGATCCTCCCCGCCCCGCCAGGGTACGCGTCCCACCCGACGTGCCGGTGCGCGCCCGGAGGGCGTCGATGCCGCGGCAGACCAGGTAGATCGTGAACGAGATGGTGGTGACGTACGGGCTGATCGGGATGCTGCTGCCGAGCGCCAGCATGATCCCGCCGACGATGCTCGTGAGCGCGAACAGCACGGAGAGCGCGACGACCACGCGCGGCGTCGACGAGACGCGCATGGCGGCGGCCGCCGGCGTCACGAGGAGCGAGAGCACGAGCAGCGCGCCGACGATCTGGATGGAGACCGCGGTGCCGAGCCCGAGCAGGACCATGAAGACGATGGAGAGCAGGCGCACCGGGATCCCGCGCGCGGCCGCGACGTCCGGGTCGACGCTCGCGAACATGAGCGGCCGCCAGACGATCGCGAGGCCCACGATGACGACGGCGCTGATCGCGACGAGGTAGCCGAGCTGCGGGTTGTCGACCGCGACGATCTGGCCGGTGAGCAACCCGAACTTGTTGCTGGCGCGGCCGTCGTAGAGGGCGAGGAAGAGGATGCCGAGGCCCAGGCCGAACGGCATGAGCACGGCGATGATCGAGTTGCGGTCCTTGGCCCGGGTGCCGAGGACGCCGATGGCGACGGCCGCGATGAGCGAGCCCACCAGCGATCCGCCGACGACGTTGACGCCGAGCAGCAGCGCCGCCGCCGCGCCCGCGAACGAGAGCTCGCTCACGCCGTGCACCGCGAACGCGAGGTCGCGCGTCATCACGAACACGCCGATGAGGCCGCCCACGACGCCGAGCACGGCGCCCGCGATGATGCTGTTCCGCAGGAGCGCGACGAGCGCGCCGTAGTCCGAGAAGTCGAACAGGCGCGACCAGAGGTCGCCCAGGTCGACGAGCAGGTGGATCACGCGGCCCTCCCGTCGGATGCGGCGTCGGCGCCGTGCAGGCCGTGCGGACCGTGGTCGCCGTGCTCGTCGTGCTGGTCGTCGTCGTGCGAGTGGTGGTCGTGCGGGTCGTCGGTCGCGCCCACCACGACGATGCGGCCCCGCACGCGCACCACGTCCACCGGGGTGCCGTAGAGCGAGCTCAGCACCTCGGAGTCGAGGACCTCGTCGGGCGTGCCGATGCGGAACCGGCCACCCACGAGGTAGAGGACGCGGTCGACCATGTCGAGGACGGGGTTGATGTCGTGGGTCACGAAGACGACGGCGGCATCGGTCTCGCGCCGGTGCCGGTCGATGAGCTCGCTCACCACGCGCTGGTGGGCGAGGTCGAGGCTGAGCAGGGGCTCATCGCAGAGCAGCAGCCGCGGATCCGACGCCAGGGCCTGGGCCACCCGCAGCCGCTGCTGCTCGCCGCCCGAGAGCGCGGCGATGGGCGCGTCCGCGTAGGCCGTGGCACCGACGGCCTCGAGCAGCTCGTCGACGCGGGCCCGTTCGGCGCGCCTGCTGAGGGGCAGGCCCCACCGGTGGCCCGTGACGCCGAAGCCCACGAGGTCGCGGGCGCGCACGGGCGTGGACGCGGTGATGAGCTTCTGCTGCGGGATGTAGCCGATGCGCCGCGCACCGCGGCGCACCGGCTCGTCGAGGAAGCGCATCTCCCCCGACGTGAGGCGCTGGGCGCCGAGGACGGACTTGAGGAAGCTGGTCTTGCCGGATCCGTTCGGGCCGAGCACGGCGACGAACTCGCCGGGCGCCACGTCGAGGTCGAGTCCGCTCCAGAGGGTGCGCGCGCCGAACGACAGCGTCGCGTCCCGGAGGTTCAGGACGGGTGCGCCGGTCACGATCCCCGGATCGCGGAGGCCACGGCGGCGACGTTCTCGGTCATCCACTCAACGTACCCGCTGCCCGCGGGCAGGTCGGCGGGCAGCGTCTCCGTGACGGGGACCACCGGGACGCCCGCGGCCTTCGCCGCGGCGACGACCTGGTCGGTCGTGGTGCCCGTGGTCTGGGCGTTGTAGACGAGCGCGGCGACCTGCTTCTCCGAGAACAGCGCGAGGGTCTCGGCGAGCACGTCGGCGGGCACGTCGGTGCCCTCCTCGATGGCCTCGCTGAACTCGTCCGGCGTGCGGTTCTCGAGGCCCATGGCGCTCGTGAGGTACAGCGGGACGGGCTCGGTGATCGCGACGCCCTTGCCGGTGCCCGCCGCCTTCGCGTCGGCCTCGGCGGACGCGATGCCGTCGAGCTTCTCGCTGAACGCCTTCTCGTTGGCCTCGAACGTCGAGGCGCCCGCCTGGTCGGCCTTCGAGAACGCCTCCGCGATGCCCGCGGCGAGCTTCTTCATCGTGGGCACGTCGTACCACATGTGCTCGTTGAACTCGCCCTCGGCGGGCTCCTGGTCGTAGCCCGAGATGTCGGAGGCGTTGAGGAGGACGTGGCTCCCGGCGTCCGGCAGGGCGTCGACCATCGTGTCGATGAAGTCGTCGTAGCCGCCGCCGTTCTGGATCACGACGTCCGCCGTGGAGAGCGCCAGCTGGTCGCGCGACGTGGCCTGGTACTCGTGCGGGTCCTTGTCCGGGCTGTCGATGATCGACGTCACCTTCACGTCGTCGCCGCCGATCTGCTTCGCGATGTCGCCGTAGACGTCGGTGGACGCGACGACCTCGAGCGTGCCGTCGGCGGACACCGAGGCGCCGTCGGACGGGGCGGCGGATCCGGAGGCGCAGCCCGCGAGGGGGACGGCGAGCAGCGAGACGGCGAGCAGGGCGGTGAGGGGGCGACGGTTCATGGATCCGACGATACGGTATTGAGAACCGCTCTCATGACCAATGGCGCCCGGCTGTGCAGTCCCGCCCGGTCACTCCAGGAGCAGCGCCGGCTCCTCGATGATGCTCGCCACGTCCGCCAGGAAGCGGCTGGCCACGTCGCCGTCGACGACCCGGTGGTCGAAGCTCGCGCCGATGGTGGTGACGAAGCGCGGGCGCACCTCGCCGTCGACGACCCAGGGCTTCTGCTTGATGGTGCCGAGCGCGACGATGGCGACCTCGCCCGGGTTGAGGATCGGCGTGCCGGTGTCCATCCCGAAGACGCCGATGTTGGTGAGCGTGATGGTGCCCTGGCTCATGTCGGCCGGGCTCGTCTTCCCGTCGCGGGCCGTGAGCGTCAGCTGCTCGAGGGACCGGGCGAGCTCGAGGAGCGACATCGCCTGCGACTCCTTGACGTTCGGCACGACGAGCCCGCGCGGCGTCGCGGCGGCGACCCCGAGGTTCACGTAGTGGCGGACGATGATCTCCTGGTCGGTCCAGGAGGAGTTGACCGTCGGGTTCCGGCGCACGGCCCAGATCATCGCCTTCGCCATGATGAGCAGCGGCGAGACCTTGACGCCCGCGAAGTCGGTGGAGGCCTTGAGGCGCTTCACGAACTCCATCGTGCGGGTCGCGTCGACGTCGACGAAGAGGCTCACGTGCGGCGCCTGGAACGCGCTCTGCACCATGGCCGCGGCGATGACCTTGCGGACGCCCTTGACGGGGATCCGGTCCTCCCGTGCGTCCGGCCACTCGGGCGTCTCGATGTTCTTGAACACGCTCGCCTGCTGGGCCGTGCGGATGACGTCCTCGCGGGTGATCTCGCCGACGAGGCCGGTGGCCTCCACCTCGGCCAGGTCGACCTCGAGGTCCTTGGCGAGCTTGCGGATGGGCGGCTTCGCGATGATCGGCGCGGCGGAGGCGGCGGGGACGGACGCGGGACGCGGGGCGCGCGCGGCGGGGGCGCCGACCGGTGCGCCGGGGCGGGCGGCCGGGCGCGCGGGGGCGGCGTCGCCCTGCTCGGCGCGGCGACGCCGGCTCGCGACCTTGCCGACGGTGCCGTAGCCGACGAGCACGGCACCCGAGGTCTCCTCCGCGGCCGGAGCCGGCGTCACGACGGGCTCGCGGCCCTCGATGGCGGTGTCGTCCTCGATCACGGTCTCGCCGGGGAGCGCCATCTGCGCGGGCGTCTCGGCCGGGCCGGAGACGCCGGGCGAGCCCTGCGCGATGGCGATGATGGGCGTGCCGACCTCGACCGTCTGGCCCTCCTGCACGAGGAGCCCCGAGACGGTGCCCTCGAACGGGCTCGGCAGCTCCACGAGCGACTTCGCGGTCTCGATCTCGACGATCACCTGGTTCAGGGCGACCTGGTCGCCCGGCTGCACGCGCCACGAGACGATCTCGGCGTCGATGAGGCCCTCGCCCACGTCGGGCAGGGTGAACTCGGAATCAGCCATCGTGCGGTCCTCTTCTCCGTGCCGCGGGGGCGGCGGGGCGTCTTAGTAGGCGAGCGAGCGGTCGACGGCCTCGAGGATGCGGTCGGCATCCGGGAGGTACAGCGTCTCGAGCTTCGCGGGCGGGAACGGGGCGTCGAAGCCGGAGACGCGGATCACCGGGGCCTCCAGCGAGTAGAACGCGCGCTCGGTGACCGTCGCGGCGATCTCGGAGCCGACGGACACGTGGCCCGGCGCCTCCTGCGCGACGACGAGGCGGCCGGTGCGCTGCACCGACTCGAGGATCGGGCCGTAGTCGACGGGCGACAGCGAGCGCAGGTCGACGACCTCGACGCTCGTGCCCTCCGCGGCGGCGAGCTCGGCGGCCTGCAGCAGCATGGAGACCATCGCGCCGTGCCCGACGAGCGTGACGTCGGTGCCGGAGCGGACGACGCGGCTCTCGTGCAGGCCGATGCCGGGCGCGGAGAGGTCCACCTCGCCCTTCGGCCGGTAGCGGGCCTTGGGCTCGAAGAACATGACCGGGTCGTCCGACCGGATGGCCTCTTGGATCATCCAGTAGGCGTCGTGCGGGGTGCTCGGGCTCACGACGCGGAGGCCGGGGGTGTGCGCGAAGTACGCCTCCGGGCTCTCCTGGTGGTGCTCGATGGCGCCGATGTGGCCGCCGTAGGGCACGCGGATCACGACGGGCATGCGCACGGCGCCCTCGTGCCGGTTGGTGATCTTGGCGAGCTGGCTCGTGATCTGGTCGAACGCCGGGTAGATGAAGCCGTCGAACTGGATCTCGCACACCGGCCGGTAGCCGCGCATGGCGAGGCCGATGGCGGTGCCGACGATGCCGGACTCGGCGAGCGGGGTGTCGATGACCCGGCGCGCGCCAAAGTCGCGCTGCAGGTGCTCGGTGATGCGGAAGACGCCGCCGAGCGGGCCGATGTCCTCGCCCATGAGCAGGACCTTGTCGTCCTCCTCGAGCGCGCGGCGGAGGCCGGCGTTGAGGGCCTTCGCCATGGGCATGCTCTCGATGCCGGCGGGGGCGCCGTCCGCGGCGCCGGTCCCGGCGGCCTCGGCGCGGTCGATGGTGTCGGTCATCGGGTCCCTCCCAGCGAGGCCTCGTAGCGCTCGAGCCACTCGCGCTGCTCCGCCGTGACGGGGTGCGGATCCGAGTAGACGTGGTCGAAGATGCCGGACAGCGGCGGGCCGGTCAGCTCGATGGTGCGGCGGCGGACGTCGGCGGCGAGGTCCTTGGCCTCCTCGTCGATGCCGTCGAACAGCGACTGCGGCGCGCCCTGGGCGCGCAGGTACGCCTCGAGGCGCGCGATGGGGTCCTTCGCGACCCAGCCCTGCAGCTCGTCGTCGGTGCGGTACTTCGTGGGATCGTCGCTCGAGGTGTGCGCGCCGACGCGGTAGGTGAGGGCCTCGATGAAGGAGGGGCCGCCGCCGTTGCGCGCGTCGTCGAGGTGCTTGGCCGTGACGGCGTAGCTCGCGAACACGTCGTTGCCGTCGACCTGCGTGCTCGGCACGCCGAACCCGCGGGAGCGGAGGTAGAGGGGCGTGCGCGACTGCGTGGAGACGGGGACCGAGATCGCCCAGTGGTTGTTCTGGAGGAAGAAGACCTGCGGGGTCTGGAAGCTCGCGGCGAAGACGAACGCCTCGCTCACGTCGCCCTGGCTGGTGGCGCCGTCGCCGTAGTAGGCGATGACGGCCGTGTCGCGGTCGGGGTCGCCCGTGGCGACGTCGCCGTCGAAGGCCACGCCCATCGCGTAGCCCGTGGCGTGCAGCGCCTGCGAGCCGATGACCAGCGTGTAGAGGTGGAAGTTGCCCGCGGCCGGGTCCCAGCCGCCGTGGGTGACGCCGCGCATCAGGCGCACGATGTCGACGGGGTCGATGCCGCGGATCAGCGCGACGCCGTGCTCGCGGTAGGCGGGGAACACGTGGTCCTGCGGGCGCGTGGCCCGACCGGATCCGACCTGCGCCGCCTCCTGGCCCGTGCTCGGCGCCCAGAGGCCGAGGTGGCCCTGGCGCTGGAGGTTCGTGGCCTCGAGGTCGAACGCCCGCGTGAGGCGCATGTCGCGGAGGAAGCCGCGATGGTCGTCCTCCGTGAGTCGCTCGAAGTACGGGAGGAACTCCTCGGCGGAGTCGCTCGGTGCGAGCTCGCCCGCGGGGGTCAGGAGCTGGACCGTCACATCGCTTTCCGGCATCGTCCCAACCTACCGGCGCGCCGGGTGGCCCTCCGGCAGCCCCCGGACAATCTCCGCCGACGCGTTCAGTAGCTTCCGGACAGAGGCGGGCTCGCCGACGGTGACGCGGATCCCCTCGGACCCGAAGGCGCGCACCACGAGCCCGGCGGCGGCCAGCTGCGCCTCGACCTCGGCGGTCTCGGCGCCCGTGGCCAGCCAGACGAAGTTGCCGTGCGGGCGCGGGACCTCCCAGCCCTGCTCGGTGAGCGCGCGCCAGGCCTCGTCGCGGTCCCGGGCGAGCACGGCGACGCGCTCCAGGAGCTCGTCCTCGTGCTCGAGCGACGCGAGCGCCGCGTGCTGCGCGTGGCCCGTGACGGACAGCGGGATGGCGGCCGACCGGGCGGCGTCGAGGATCCGCGGGTGCCCGACGGCGTAGCCGATGCGGAGACCGGCCAGCCCGTAGGCCTTGGAGAACGTGCGGAGGACGACGAGGTTCGGGTGGCGGTCGAGCAGGCGCATGCCGTCGAGGGCATGCTCCGGGGCCACGAACTCGCCGTACGCCTCGTCGAGGAGCACGAGCACGTCGCGGGGGACGGCGGCGAGCAGGCGCTCGAGGTCCTCCTCCGTCACCAGCGTGCCCGTGGGGTTGTTCGGTGTGCAGACGATGACGACGCGCGTGCGGTCGGTGAGGGCCGCGATCATGCCGTCGACGTCGTGCGAGTGGTCGGGGAGGTTCGGGATCGGCACGCCCGTGGCGCCGGCGACGGTGATGAGCGTCGGGTACGCCTCGAAGGAACGCCAGGCGTGCACGACCTCGTCGCCCGGGCCCGCGGCCGCGGTGATGAGCTGGGAGAGGATCGCCACGGATCCGGCCCCGGCGTGCACGTGGTCGACCGTGACGCCGAAGCGCTCGGCGAGCGCGGTGCGCAGCAGAGTGGCTCCCGCGTCGGGGTACCGGTTCACGTCGCGCACCTGGTCGATGCGCGCGAGCACCGACGGCAGCGGGTCGAAGGGGTTCTCGTTGCTGGAGAGCTTGAAGTCGTCCTCGCCGGCGGGCTTGCCCTGGCGGTAGGCGACCATGGAGGCGATGGCGGGACGGAGCCGGACGGGGGTGCCGGCGTCGGCGTCGAGGGGCGCGGGTTCGGGGGTCACCGGGCGATTCTAGGGGCGGGGGAACGCCGAGCCCGTGGTCTCGCGGGGTGCCGTCTGGGAGGATCGGCCCATGTCCCGATTCCTCGTCCGCGTCGTCGTCAACGCCGTCGCGCTCTGGCTCACCACCCTCATCGTCTCCGGCGCCGTCGTGACCGCCTACGAACCGGGCGACACCACGGCCACCGTGCTCACCTACCTGCTGCTCGGCGCGATCTTCGGCGTCGTGAACGGCGTGATCGGCACGGCCATCCGCATCGTGGCGTTCCCGCTCTACCTCCTCACGCTCGGGCTCATCGCGCTCGTCGTCAACGGCCTGCTCTTCCTCCTCGTGGGGGCGATCTCCGACGCGCTCGGCTTCGGCCTGACGGTCGACGGCTTCTGGTGGGGCGTGCTCGGCGCGCTGCTCATGGCGCTCTTCAGCTGGCTGGTGGGGCTCGTGCTCCGGCCCGTGACCTCGCGGGTCTGATCCGGGATCGCCTCCGCGGGCCGGCTCCCGGCCCGACCGCTCACCGTGCACGGTCCATGCCCCTCACCGGGGTGAGGGGCGCCCGCTCGGCCCGGTAGAGGTGGGTCCGGACCGGCGTCGCCCCGTCGAGGAAGCGGTGGAGCTCGTCGCGAGCCCGCACGAGGTGCGGCGAGCGCGACGCGTCCATCTCCTGGGCTGTCGCCCGGTACGCGTCGAGACCGTGCGCGTCCAGCGGCCCCGCCTGCGCCGCCGGGTCGTACGCGCGGGAGCGGACCACGACGTCGTCGCCGGCGTCGCCCTCCGACGAGCGGCTCCCGCCGAGGGCCGGGACGGGATCGTCGGTGTGCTCCACCGCCACGCCGTCGATGCCCTGCCGCAGGGGCAGCTGGCCCACCGGCGACCCGAACGTCAGCTCGTGGGTGACGTGGAACCCCGGGTCGTCGCCCACGGATCGCGCGAGGATGCCGCCCATCGAGTACCCGACGACGTACACCTCGTCGTCGGCGGTGGCCCCCGCCTCCCGGAGGGCGAGCTCCGCGGCGCGGACGGCCGACCCGCTCTCGGTCGCCAGGGCGGTCGCGGCGGACGACGGCCCGAACTCCTCCCGGCCGGTGCGGGGATCCAGGGTGAGCATGCCGCCGAGGTACGCCACGAAGCGGCGGCCGCCGTCGGGTGCGCGGTACTCCTCGACGCGCATCTGCGGCGACCCGGGGGCGGGATCCGGGACGCGGGCCGCGAGGTCGGCCAGCGTCGACGGCGCCGGGCGCAGGACGTCGCGGCGCTCGCGGACGGTCGCGGGGGCGTCCCGCAGGAGGCCGATCGCGCCCGTCACGGCGAGGAGCCCCGCCGTCGTCGCGCGCACGTCGGCCTCGCCCGCGGCGCGATCCGGCGCGAAGCGGGTGGCCGCGGCCGCCACGTCGGACACGGCGACCCGCACGGCCCCGGGGACCGCCAGCCGCGTCGGCCCGTCCGGGTGGAGCGCGAGCGCAGCCCCGAGGCCGAGGAGGCGGAGCACGTCGACCGAGGGCCGGACGGCGTCGCCGAGGAGGGCGGCCCACCCGGACGAGGCGGATGCCGTGGGATCGACGTCGGCGGCGGATCGCACGCAGCGGTCGACGTCGCGTTCCCCGTCCGCGTACTCGGCGGCCGCCCGGCGCAGCTCGCCGGCGAGGGCGCGCGCGTGGTCGGCGGCCGCGCCGAGGAGCTGACGCGGGAGGTCGAGGGAGGAATCGTGCTCGCCCGTGACCGTCGTCACGAGCGGCGGCGACGTCAGCTCGCGCGCGTGGTCGTCGAGGCGGGCGGCCGCGTCGTCGAGCCCGGCCGCGACGCGCATCAGCTCGTCCGTGGCGACGGCGGTGGCGCCCCCGAGCGTCACCGTGAGGTCCGTCACGAGCCCGCACCCGGGCAGGCCGACGCCGACCCCGCCGCCGCGGTCGCGTCGTGGAGCAGGGTGGCGGCGAGCGCGACCCGGCCCGCGAGGTCGTCGAGGGCGCGGAGGAACGCGTCGTGCGCGCGGCCGGACCACGACGGGTCGTCCCGGCAGGAGGAGAGGTCGCGCTGCGTCGCGGCGACCGCGTCCGCGAGGGTCCGGAGCGCGTGGGCGCGCGTGAGGGCCTCCGCGCGCAGCTGCCCCGGGGTGCCCCCGCCCGCCGCGTGCGCCGCCCCGTCGGCCGCCCCGTCCGACGCACCGCCGCCGCCCGCTCCCCCTGCCGATCCCCGCTGCATCCCGTGCCCTCCGTCGTCTCTCCTCGTCGGCCCGCATCCTGTCGCGGAGGACGGATGCGAGGGCCGCGGGTGGCGTGACGCGGGGACGCCGGCGCCGACGGGGGGTGTGGGGAGGGACCGCAGCCGACAGAATGAGCGCATGGGAGCCCCCGACTCTCCGGCCTCGACGGCGCCACCCGTCTTCCGGATCGCCTTCGTCTGCACCGGCAACATCTGCCGCTCGCCGATGGCGGAGGTCGTCTTCCGGGACCTGGTGCAGCGCGCCGGCCACGCGGACCGCGTCTCCGTGACGAGCGCCGGCACGGGCGACTGGCACGTGGGCGAGCAGGCCGACGCGCGCACGCTCGACGCCCTCGAGCGGATCGGGCTGTCGGGATCCGCCCATCGCGCCAAGCAGTTCGACCCGGACGCGCTGCAGGACCTCGACCTCGTGGTCGTCTTCGACCGCGGCCAGGAGCGCACGCTGCGCCAGTGGGCCCGGACCGAGGCGGACCGGGCGAAGATCCACCTGCTGCTGTCGTTCGATCCTCCACAGGCCCACCTGCGGGACGTCCCCGACCCCTACTACTCGGACGCCGCGAGGTTCGACGAGGTCCTTGAGATGATAGGTCGTGCCTCCCGGGCCCTCCTCGCGCAGGTGGAGCCCGGCATCCGTCCCCCCAGCTAGGAGATCGCCCGCATGAGCCCGTTGCCCCCGCAGGTGCTGAGCCCCCTCGACGGCCGCTACGCCCCCGTCGTCACCGAGCTCGGCGAGCACCTCTCGGAGGCGGGCCTCAACCGGGCGCGCGTCCACGTCGAGATCGAGTGGCTGATCCACCTCACCGACCGCTCGCTCCTCTCCTCCTCCCCGTTCACCGACGAGCAGAAGGCGGCGCTCCGCGAGGTCGTCACCGGCTTCGGGCAGGAGCAGATCGACGCGCTCGCCCGCGTCGAGGCCGTCACGCGGCACGACGTCAAGGCCGTCGAGTACTTCGTGCGCGACCGCCTCGAGGAGCTCGGCCTGGGCCGCGTCGCCGAGCTCACGCACTTCGCCTGCACCAGCGAGGACATCAACAACCTCTCCTACGCCCTCGTCATCGACCGCGCCGTGCGGGAGGTGTGGCTGCCGAAGCTCGTCGCCGTCATCGGCGCGCTCCGCGAGCGGGCCCTCCTCTTCCGCGACGACGCGATGCTGTCGCGCACGCACGGGCAGCCGGCCACCCCCACGACGCTCGGCAAGGAGCTCGCCGTGTTCGTGCACCGGCTCGAGCGCCTGCGGGCGGACGTGGAGGACGTCGAGGTGCTCGGCAAGTTCAGCGGCGCCACGGGCACCTTCGCGGCGCACCTGGCCGCGGACGCCGGCGTGGACTGGCCCGCCGAGTCGCGCGCGTTCGTCACTTCGCTGGGCCTGGTGTGGAACCCGCTCACCACGCAGATCGAGTCGCACGACTGGCAGGCCGAGCTCTACACGCGCATCGCGCACGTCAACCGGGTGCTGCACAACCTCTGCACCGACGTGTGGACCTACATCTCGATGGGCTACTTCCGGCAGATCCCGCAGGCGGGGGCGACCGGGTCGTCGACCATGCCGCACAAGATCAACCCCATCCGGTTCGAGAACGCCGAGGCCAACCTCGAGCTGTCGGACGCGCTGCTCGACTCGCTCGCGTCGACCCTCGTCACCTCACGGCTGCAGCGCGACCTCACCGACTCCACGACGCAGCGCAACGTCGGCGTCGCCCTCGGCCACTCGCTGCTGGCGCTCGACAACATCGGGCGCGGGCTGCTCGAGATCGATGTCGACCGGGCGCTGCTGGCGGCCGACCTCGACGCGAACTGGGAGGTCCTCGGCGAGGCCATCCAGACGGTCATCCGCGCGGAGATCGTGGCCGGACGCAGCTCCATCAGCGACCCGTACGCGGTGCTCAAGGAGCTCACGCGCGGCAAGCGCGTCGGCCGCGACGAGATGCGCGCGTTCGTCTCCGGGCTCGACATCGGCGACCAGGCGAAGGCGCGGCTGCTCGAGCTGACGCCGGCCGGCTACGCGGGACTCGCGTCGCAGCTGGTCGACCACATCCTCTGACCCGGGCGGTCGGGGTCCTCGCGGAGGCGGGGATCCCGGCTCGACGGCCGGTCCGACGGGCGGCTCAGTGCCGGGTGGGCCGGTCCGGGTGGTCCTGCTCGTCCATGTCCTGCAGCTCGTCGCGGTTCGGCTTGAACGACAGGGCGAGCATGGCGAGCATCACGAGGGCGCCGATGAAGGCGACGCCCGTGAAGATGACGACGACGGTCCACGCCTGCGCGTCGCCCGGTCGGGTGCTGAGCGCGACGATCACGCCGACGAACGCGGCGAGCGCCGCGGCGATGCCGAGCAGCTCGGCGGGTCGCATGCGGTCCTTGCGGATGTCAGAAGTCACGGTCAGCTCGCGCTCTCGGTCGTTCGGGGGGCGTCCGCCGCGGAGGTCGCGGTGGGCGTGGAGGTGCCCCATTTCATGCTCAGTGCGGCGATGACCAGGAAGACCCCGACGATCGCCGCGTAGGCGCCCAGGAGGCCCACGGCCACGACGGGCGCGGTGAGCTGGCCCTCGCGCTGCTCGACGCCGCCGTACTGGACGACGAGGTCCGGCGGCACGAGGAGGAACGCGACGGCGAGGACGACGGTGAGCGCGCCGGCCGTGATCGCATCGCTGGCGCCCGGCACGCGGCCGCGCGAGCGCAGGCCGGCGACGAGCTCGAGGAAGCCGGTGACGACGGCCCAGACGCTCACGACGTAGAGGAGCACGAGCACGCCGCCGTCGCGCGCCAGCAGCGCCGCGACACCGGCCACGATCGTGAGGGCGCCCTGGACGACGGCGCTCGTGCGGAGGCCCGCGGCCGGGCCGCGGAGGGCGCGGGCGCCGAGGCCGGCGGTGATCAGACCGGAGACGATCGCGAAGACGCCGAAGGCGGCGAGGCCGAGGGCCGGCGAGTGGTCGCTGGAGAAGGTGATGAACGCGGCGAGCGCCAGCGCGGGCAGTGCGCGCAGCAGGAGGACGGGCCAGTACGCCGCCCGGAACGTCAGCTCGTCCTCGGACACAGCGGCCTCTCTCTCCATCCGGGCCAGCCTACTCGGTGGGTTCCTGGGCGGATGCTCGGCCGGACGCCCGCGACGACGGCCCGGGCGGGCTGGCCTAGGCTCGTCGGGTGACGAGTCCCCTCCCCCGTCTGGCCGCCGCGGCGGTCGGCGCGGTCGTCGGGCTCGCGGTCGTCTGCGCCGTGGGCGTGGCCTGCGGGATCGTCTACGCGAACCGGGCGTTCTGAGCCGCGGCGGCCCCGCGGCCGTCGGCTCGGGATCCGCGGCTCGGGTCCACCCGCTCCGCCCGCCGTGCACCCGCACCGCGCAGCCCGCATCACGCCAGCCGCACCACCCGACCCGCACCACGCAACCGAGAGGCCCCGCCGTGTCCCAGCCCGAGACCCCGCCGCGGCCTTCCTCCGAGAGCGGACGGCCCGTCGGCGGCTTCATCCCGGTCGACCGCGCCGTCGTCGCCGCCCCCGAGGGCGCGGAGGCCGCGCTCGCGCACCGCGACCGGCTCGCGCTCGGCATCGACATCGGCGGGACCACGCTCAAGGCGGGGATCGTGGACGTGACAACGGGGATCCGGCTCACCGAGCGCATGACGGTCGCCAAGCCCGTCGGCGGCGAGCCCGAGGACATCGCCGACGTCATCGCCGAGATCGTGCTCGCGCTCACGCCGGACGAGGACCTGCCCGTGGGGGTCGGCGTCCCCGGCATCGTGCGGGACGGCATCGTCCGCTCCTCCGCGCACATCTCCGACCGCTGGCTGGGCATGGACGCGCGCACCGCGATCCGCGAGCGCAGCGGGATCGACGTGCTGACCGTCAACGACGCCGACGCGGCGGGCGTGGCCGAGCTCGAGTACGGGGTGCTGCAGGGACGCGGCGGCTTGGTGATCCTCACGACGCTCGGCACCGGGATCGGCACCGCGCTCCTGCACGACGGGAAGCTGATCCCGAACAGCGAGCTCGGCCACGTCCACATCGACGGCGGCGACTACGAGATGCAGGCGGCGTTCTCCGCGGTGCGCCGCGAGGGCATCACGTTCGAGGCGTGGGCGGCACGGCTCGAGAGGTACTACCGCCACCTCGAGTCGATCATGTCGCCCGACCTGATCGTGGTCGGCGGCGCGGCCGCGCACGAGTTCGCGCGGTTCGAGGGGTTCCTGCGCCTCGACACGGAGATCATCGCGGCCAGCCGGGGCAACGACGCCGGGCTCGTCGGGGCCGCGCTGCTCGCGCACCGGGCGGGCGTCGCGCCGGACTGAGCGCGGCGGCGGGACGGGGCTCGCCCCACCCGCACGCGCCGACCCGCACGCGGCAGACTGGCCGCATGAGCACCGCCGCTCCCCCTCCCCCGCGTCGACGCCCGCACCCGCGTCCGCTCCGCGTCGTCGTCGCGCCCGACTCGCTCACGGGATCCGCCACGGCCGTCGACGCCGCCCGGGCCCTCCGCCGCGGCTGGCTCCGCGCGCGCCCGGACGACGACGTCGCGCTCGCGCCCATGGCCGACGGCGGGCAGGGCACGCTCGACGTGCTCCAGGCGGCGGTGCCGGGATCCCGCCGCGTGCCCGTCCGCGTCACCGGGCCCGACGACCGGCCGGTCGACGCGCACTGGCTGCTCCTGCCGGACGGCACGGGCGTGGTCGAGGTGGCGTCCACGAGCGGCATCACCCTGCTCGATCCGCTCCGCCCGCTCGCCGCGCACACCCGCGGCTTCGGGCAGGCCATCCGCGCGGCGCTCGACGCGGGCGTGCCGCGCCTCCTGCTCGCGCTCGGCGGCAGCTCGTCCACCGACGGCGGCCTCGGGGCGCTCCGGGAGCTGGGCGCGGAGGCGATCGGCGCCGACGGTTCCGCGGCGGGCGACGGCGGCGGAGCGCTGGCGGGGATCACCGCGCTCGACCTCACGGGCCTCCGCGCGCTCCCGGCGGAGGGCGCGCGGATCCTCGGTGACGTCCGTGCGCCGCTCACCGGCCCCGCCGGCGCGGCCGCCGTCTACGGGCCGCAGAAGGGCGCGACGCCGACGGACGTCGTCGCGCTCGACGCCGGGCTCGCCCGCCTCGCGACCCTGCTCGGCGTGGATCCGACCACCCCGGGCGCCGGCGCGGCGGGCGGCACCGCGGCCGGCCTGCTCGCGTGGGGCGCGGCCTGGACCTCCGGATCCGCCGGGGTGGCCGCCGCGATCGGCCTCGCCCCGCTCCTCGCCGACGCCGACGTGGTGATCACCGGGGAGGGCCGCTTCGACGCCGCGTCGCGGACCGGGAAGGTCGCGTCCCACGTGCTCGACCTCGCCCGCGCGCACGGGACCGCAGCGGCCCTGGTCGCGGGCGCCGTGGCCGCGCCCACCGACGGCTTCGCGGCCGTGCGCTCGCTCACCGACCTCGCCGGATCCGGCGACGCCGCCCGCGCGGACGCCGTCGCGTGGCTCGAGCGCGCGGCCGAGGACCTGGCGCGGGATCCGGGTCTGCTGGCCGCGCTGCGCGACACGGCGCCCTGACCGCGGCGGCCGGAGCCGATGCCGGGGCCGATGCCGGCATCGTGATCCGCGCCGTCAGCCCCGCGACCCCGCCACGGCGTCCGCGACGAGCCGCTCCCGCGCCAGCCGGTACTCGGCCGCGACGTCCGCCGCCGCGACGTCCCACGTGTGCCGCGCCGCGTGCTCGCGCGCCGTGGCCGACAGCCGCGCGAGGGCGGGCCGGTCGGCGAGGAGGTCGCGGATCGCGCGGGCCCAGTCGGCGGGATCCCGCGTCGCCACGAACACGCCGCTCACCCCGTCGCGCACCGAGTCGACGAGCCCCTCCGTGCGCGAGGCGATCACGGGCGTGCCGCACGCCGCCGCCTCCAGCGCGACGAGCCCGTAGGTCTCGGCCGCCGACGGCATGAGCGCGAGGTGCGCGCCGGCGAGGGTCCGGGCGGTCGCGGCGCGGTCGAGCGCGCCGGCGAACACGACGTCGTCCTCGAGGCCCAGCGAGCGCACGAGCGCGTGCAGGCTCGCCGCGTACGCGTCACGGCCGGGCGAGACGCCGCCGGCGATCACGAGCAGCGGCCGGGTCGCCGGGTCCAGCAGGGCGAGGGCCCGGAGCGCGACGTCCTGCCCCTTGAGCGGCTGGATCCGCGCCAGCAGCACGATCCGCACCCGCCCGCCGCCCTCGCGCCCCGATGGCTCCCGCAGGAACGCCTCCTCCACACCCGGCGCGACGACGTGCACGGCCGCCGGATCCGCGTCGTACGCCTCCACGAGCAGCCGCCGCTCCGACTCCGCCGACGCGACCACGAGGTCGGACGCGCGCACGAGCCGCGCCTCCTCGGCCAGCCGCGCCGCGGGCTCCGGGGTGTCGCCGGCCACGAGCCGCCGGTTCTTGCCCGCGGACACGGAGTGCAGCGTCAGCACGTGCGGCACGCCCCAGGCGCGCGCGACGGGCAGGGCCGCGACCGCCGACAGCCAGTAGTGCGCGTGCACGACGTCGGCCGGCGGCAGCGCGGCGAGCGCGTCCGCGAACTCCGCCGTGATCCCCGGCAGCTCCTCCTTGGCGACGGGCCCGACCGGCCCCGCCCGCAGCGCCACGAGCTCCACGCCGGGCGCGACCGGCGTCGTCGGCGGGTCGGCGGGATCCGTCGCGCGCGTGATCAGCCGCACCTCGTGCCCCTGCCGCCCGAGGCTCCGCGCGAGCTCGAGGAGGTAGACGTTGAGGCCGCCCGCGTCGCCGGTGCTGGGGGTCTGGATCGGCGACGTGTGCATCGAGACGAACGCGATCCTCATGCGCCCGATCCTACGAGCGGCTGCCGCGCCCGCCCGCCGCGGCCGCCCGCCGCGCCCGCCCGCCGCCGGCCGCGCGTCAGCCCTCGCCGCCCAGCCGCCCCGCGAGCCGCCCGTGCATCCGGAGGCTCGCGTCGTTCATGCCGTCGATGTCGACGGTCGTGCCGCGGCGCGCGTACTTCGTCGTGATCGCGTCGAGCGCGGCCACCGTCGACGCGTCCCACACGTGCGAGCCGCTCATGTCGATCCGCACGCGCGCCGGGTCCTCCGCGTAGCGGAACTGCGTCGTGAGGTCGTTGCTCGACGCGAAGAACAGCTCGCCGACCACGCGGTACTCGGCGACGTCCTCGCCGTCGGCGCCCGCGACCACCGTGCGCTCCACCGTCGCGAAGCGCGCCACCCGCCGGGCGAACACGACCATCGCGGCGATGACGCCCACGACCACGCCGATCGCGAGGTTGTGCGTCGCCACGACGACGGCCACCGTCAGCGCCATCACGAGCGTCTCGCCGAGCGGCATGCGCTTCAGCGTCGACGGCCGGATGCTGTGCCAGTCGAACGTGCCCACCGAGACCATGACCATGACGGCGACGAGCGCGGCCATCGGGATCACGGCCACCACGTCGCCGAGCACCACCACGAGGAGCAGCAGGAACACCCCGGCGAGGAACGTGGAGATGCGGGTGCGCGCGCCGGAGACCTTCACGTTGATCATCGTCTGGCCGATCATCGCGCAGCCGCCCATCCCCCCGAACAGGCCCGAGAGCACGTTCGCGGCGCCCTGGCCCCACGTCTCGCGCGTCTTGTGCGAGGGCGTGTCGGTGATGTCGTCCACGAGCTTCGCGGTCATCAGCGACTCGAGGATCCCGACGAGCGCCATCGCGAGCGCGTACGGCCCGATGATCCCGAGCGTCTCCAGCGTGAGCGGCACCTGCGGCAGGAACAGCTCCGGCAGGCTCCGCGGCAGCTCCCCCTGGTCGCCGACGGTCGGCACGGCGAGCGCGCCCAGCACGGTCGCGCCCGTGAGCAGCGCGATCGCGACGAGCGGCGCCGGCACCACGCGCGTCACGCGCGGCAGCAGCACGAGGATCGCGATCCCCACCGCCACGAGCGGGTACACGAGCCACGGCACGTCCACGAGGTTCGGGATCTGCGCCGTGAAGATGAGGATGGCGAGCGAGTTGACGAAGCCGACCATCACCGACCGCGGGATGAACCGCATCAGCCGTGCGACGCCGAGCACCGCGAGCACGACCTGCAGCAGCCCCGCGAGGATCACGGTGGCGAGGAAGTACTCCATGCCGTGCTCGCGCGCGACCGGGGCGATGACGAGCGCGACGGCGCCCGTGGCCGCCGAGATCATGGCCGGCCGGCCGCCCAGGAACGCGATGGTCACGGCCATGACGAACGACGAGAAGAGGCCCACGCGCGGATCCACCCCCGCGATGATCGAGAACGAGATGGCCTCGGGGATCAGCGCGAGGGCCACCACGAGGCCGGCGAGCGCCTCGCGCGTGAGGATCCGCGGCGTGCGCAGCGCCTGGAGCACGGTGGGCGACGGCGCGGGGGCGGCCGGGGCGGCGGATCCGGCGGGCGACGGCTCGACGGCGGCGGGGGGCGTGACGGACACGGTGCTCCGATCGGGAGGAGGAGGACGGCAGGGGACGGGCGTCCCGCGGCGCTGGCCGGTGATGCGGCGGCACGGCGACGCGGGTGGCGGTGCGGCCCCCGTTCGGGGGCCGACGGCGCCGCTCCCGGCATCGGGGAGAATGGGCGGACGCGGTCACCCGGCCGTGGACCACCCTACCCTACCCTCACGTGAGGGAAGAGTCTGCCTGGAGGCCCGCATGACGCGACCCGCCGGCCCCGCGACCATGCAGATCGGCGAGCTCGCCGAGCGCACCGGCCTGTCGCACCGCACGCTCCGCCACTACGACGAGACCGGCCTGCTCCGCCCGTCCGGCCGCTCCGACGGCGGCTTCCGCCTCTACACGGACGACGACCTGGAGCGCCTCCTCCTCATCCGCCGCATGAAGCCGCTGGGGTTCTCGCTGGAGGAGATGATGCGCCTGCTCGAGGTCACCGACGCCCTCGACGCCGCCGCGCCCGACGACGACACCGCGTCCCTGCGCGCCGACCTCGCCGCCTTCATCGCCGACGCCGAGGAGCGCCGTCGGCGCCTGGCCGACCACCTCGGCATGGCCGACGAGTTCCTCGACCGCCTCCGCGCTCGCTGATCCCGCGGAGCGGCCGGCCCGCTCCGCCCGCCCGCCGCCGCCGGCCCGCGGCGGGACCCTCCCGCGACGGCCTCGTACCATGGGGAGGTGTCGACCATCACCCCTCCCCGCGCGCCCGCCTCGGCCTCCGCCTCCCCCGTGCTGCGCGAGGCGTCCCGCCGTCGCACCTTCGCCGTCATCTCCCACCCCGACGCGGGCAAGTCCACGCTCACCGAGGCGCTGCTGCTGCACGCGCACGCCATCGGGTCCGCGGGCGCGGTCCACGGCAAGCAGGGGCGCAAGTCCACGGTCTCCGACTGGATGGACATGGAGAAGGAGCGCGGCATCTCGGTGAGCTCCGCGGCGATCCAGTTCACCCACCGCGACACCGTGATGAACGTGGTCGACACCCCCGGCCACGCCGACTTCTCCGAGGACACCTACCGCGTGCTCTCCGCGGTGGATGCCGCGATCATGCTCGTCGACGCCTCCCGCGGCCTCGAGACCCAGACCATGAAGCTGTTCGAGGTGTGCCGCCAGCGCCGCATCCCGATCATCACCGTCATCAACAAGTGGGACCGCCCCGGACGCGAGCCGCTCGACCTCATGGACGAGATCAAGGAGCGCACGGGCCTCCTCCCCACCCCGCTCACCTGGCCGGTGGGCGAGTCCGGCGCCTTCTTCGGCGTCGTCGACCGCTCCACCGGCGAGTGCGTGCACTTCACGCGCACGGCCGGCGGCGCGAGCATCGCCCCCGAGACGCGCATGTCGCCCGACGAGGCGCTGGCGGCGGCCGGATCCGCGTGGACGAACGCGGTCGAGGAGAGCGAGCTCCTGCACGAGGAGGGCCAGGACCACGACGAGGAGTCTTTCCTCGCGCGCCGCACCACCCCCGTGCTCTTCGCGGCCGCCGTCCTCAACTTCGGCGTGACCCACATCCTCGACGCGCTCGACGCCATCGCCCCGGCCGCGCAGCCGCGCCCCGACGAGCAGGACCGCACGCGTCCCGTCGAGGAGGACTTCTCCGGCTTCGTCTTCAAGGTCCAGTCGGGCATGAACACCGCGCACCGCGACCGCCTCGCCTTCATGCGGATCTGCTCGGGCGTCTTCCACCGCGGCATGACCGTCACGCACGCCCAGACCGGCCGCCCCTTCGTCACCAAGTACGCCCAGCAGCTCTTCGGCCGCGAGCGATCCACCGTCGAGGACGCCTACCCGGGCGACGTCGTCGGCCTCGTCAACGCGTCCAACATCCGCGTGGGCGACACGCTCTTCGACGGGGCTCCCGTCACATTCCCGCGCCTGCCGCAGTTCGCCCCGGAGCTCTTCCGCGTCGTCCGCTCGAAGGACACGAGCACGCACAAGCAGTTCCGCAAGGGCATCGAGCAGCTCGACCACGAGGGCGTCATCCAGGTGATGCGCTCCGACCTCCGCGGCGACCAGGCCCCCGTCCTCGGCGCCGTCGGCCCCATGCAGTTCGAGGTCGTCGTCGAGCGCATGACGAACGAGTTCCGCGCCCCGCTGCGCATGGAGCCGCTCGAGTACCAGGTGGCCCGCATCACCGACGCGGCCTCCGCGCCGGCCCTCGCGAAGACCATCGGCGTCGAGGTGCTCGTGCGCTCGGACGGCACGCACATCGCCCTGATCACCACTCCGTGGCGCCTCAAGGCCATCCAGCGCGACAGCCCCGAGCTCACCCTCATCGACGCCGCGACGGCCCTCCCCGACGCGTGATGCGCGCGTGACCCCCTCAGCCGGTCACGGCGCTCGAGCGCTCCGCCAGGGCCAGACCGTGACCTCCTCGACCGGTTGCGGCTCTGCCCCTGTGCGCGGCTGGATCACCGCGTGACCGATCCGGCCGGCCGCGCGAGGCCCTCGCGCAGGAGCTCGCGGCGATGACCGGCTCCGCCGTCCACGACCCCGTGGGCGACCCGGTGCTCGTCCGCGGCCCGGCCGTCGACGCCGAGACCCGCTGCATCCACTACGGATCCGCGCTCGACGTCGTCGCCCTCCGCGCCCCCTGCTGCGACGCCTGGTACCCGTGCCACCTCTGCCACGCCGCCGTCGCCGACCACCCCCTCGAGGTGATCCCCCGCACCGAGCACCACCTCCCGGCGGCCCTGTGCGGCGTCTGCCGCGCGACGATGACCGTGCCCGAGTACCTCGCAGCGGACTCCTGCCCGAGCTGCGGTGCGGCCTTCAACCCCGGCTGCGCGGCCCACGCGCACCTCTACTTCGCGCCCTGACGAGGACGCGGAGGCCCGTGTCGCGAGCCGCCAGCCGCCCCTGACCGATGCCTGGGGCCACCCCCTCGGCTCCCGGAACACGGCACGGCCCGGCGCACGCTCGGTCCGTCAGCACCCGGATGCGCGTGCTCGAGCCCAGGCAGGCGTCAGCGCGCGAGCCAGCCAGCGTCCGCCTATCCGCCCGCGGGCATGTCCGCGAAGCGCGAGAAGTGCCCGTGGAACCCGACCGTGATGGTGCCGGTCGGGCCGTTGCGGTGCTTGGCGACGATGAAGTCGGCCTCGCCCGCGCGCGGGTTGTCCTTCTCGTAGGCGCTCTCGCGGTGCAGCAGGATGACCATGTCGGCGTCCTGCTCGAGCGATCCCGACTCGCGGAGGTCGGAGATGGCCGGCATCTTGTCGGCGCGCTGCTCGGGGCCTCGGTTCAGCTGGGACAGCGCGATGACGGGCACCTGCAGCTCCTTCGCCATGAGCTTCAGCGCACGCGAGAACTCCGAGACCTCCTGCTGGCGCGACTCGACCTTCTTGCCGCTCGTCATGAGCTGCAGGTAGTCGATGACGACGAGCTTCAGCCCGACCTTCTGCTTGAGCCGGCGGCACTTGGCCCGGATCTCGACGAGCGTCATGTTCGGGCTGTCGTCGATGTAGAGCGGGGCGTCGTTGATGCGGCCCCGGGTCTGCGCGATGGTCGTCCAGTCACGGGCGTCCACGGTGCCCTTGCGCATGCTCTGCAGCGGCACGGAGGCCTCGGCGGAGAGGAGGCGCATGGCGATCTCGCTGCGCCCCATCTCCAGGCTGAAGAAGATGGAGGGCATGTCGAACTTGATGCTGGCGGCGCGCGCGAAGTCGAGCGCGAGCGTCGACTTGCCGAGCGCGGGGCGCGCGGCGACGATGATGAGCTGGCCCGGGTGCAGGCCGTTGGTGAGCGCGTCGAGGTCGGCGAAGCCCGTGGGCACGCCGGTCATCTGGCCGTCCTTGCCCTTGGCCGCCTCGATCTCGTCGATGGCCACCGTGACGGCGTCCGTGAGCGGCACGTAGTCCTCCGCCTCGACCCCGCCCGTGACGCCGTAGATCTCGGCCTGCGCGTTGTTCACGAGGTCGACGACCTCGCCCTCGCTGGCGTAGCCCATCTGCACGATGCGCGTGCCCGCCTCGACGAGGCGCCGGAGCACCGCCTTCTCGGCGACGATGGACGCGTAGAAGCCGGCGTTGGCGGCGGTGGGCACGACGCTGGTGAGCGTGTGGAGGTAGTCCGCCCCACCGGCGCGGCTGAGCTCGCCGAGCTTCGTGAGCTCGTCCGTGACCGCGATGACGTCCGTCGGCTCGCCGTGGGAGTACAGCGACAGGATCGCGTCGAAGATGATCTCGTGCTTGGGGATGTAGAAGTCGATGGCCCGCACCTGCTCGACCGCGTCGGCCACCGCGTCCTTGCTGAGGAGCATGCCGCCGATTGCGCTCTGCTCGGCGAGGAGGTCGTGCGGCGGCGTGCGCTCGTGACCCGCGCGCTTGTCGCGCTCGTCGCGCTCACCGGCGAGACCCAGATGGGCGATGGACACGTGCGGCTCCCCTCGGTCGGCTGGGCGGATGCGCCCGCACGACCGTTCTAGCTCGGACCTCCGACACCGCCCGGGCGGCGTCGGCCGGACCGCTAACGGGCCCATCGCGACCCGTTCGACGGGCGCTGCCCCACGATATGGAGCGACCCCCTGCGGCACCAAATGCACCTGTGGACGAGGTTGTGGACAAAGTGGGCGAAACGCCGGGGATCGTGTGGACTACCTGGGGAGAAGCATGTGCACTACCGACGGATTATGGCCCCGAATGCCGCCCTGACCAGGGATCCGGAGTTCCACACCCGATGTGGGAAAACTAGTCTGCACCAGGGCTTGAGAGTTCTTCTGCTAGGGCCTCGCCTGTGGATGGAGCTGGGGATCGAGGGCCCCCTGACCGGCTTGTTAACGACCGGTGGCGGTGGGCATCACGCCCACCGCCACCGACTTCGTGCAGCGTTACTTCGCGGCGACGACCTGCAGGCTGATCGTGGCGACGATGTCGTCACGGAGCCGGATCGTGGCCTCGTGGTTCCCCGTGGCCTTGATGGCGTTGGGGATCTCGATCTTGCGCTTGTCGACCTGGCCGATGCCGGACTCCTCGACCGCCTTGGCGATGTCGGACGTCTTGACGGAGCCGAAGAGGCGTCCGCCCTGGCCGGCCTTGACGGTCAGCTTGACGATCTTGGCCTCGAGGCGGCTCTTGAGGTCCTGCGCCTCCTCGATGGTCGCGTGCTCGCGAGCGGCACGCGCGGCCTTGATCTGCTCGATCTGCTTCTCGCCGCCGCGGCTCCAGATGACCGCGAAGCCCTGGGGCACGAGGTAGTTGCGGGAGAACCCGTTCTTGACCTCGACGACGTCTCCGGGGGAACCGAGGCCGGAGACCTCGGTCGTCAGGATTACTTTCGACATTCCATTACCCCTTAACGGCCGGAGCCGGCGTAGGGGAGAAGTGCCATCTCACGCGCGTTCTTGACTGCGCGCGCGATGAGGCGCTGCTCCTGCACCGAGACACCGGTGATGCGACGAGCGCGGATCTTTCCCCGCTCGGAGATGAACTTGCGGAGGGTGGCGACATCCTTGTAGTCGATGACGCCGACGCGGATGGACTTCGCCGGGGCGGCGTTCTTGCCGCCCTTGGCTCCGCGGAGAGGCTTGCGGCGGTCGCCGCTGCTCTTTCCAGCCATGATTCTTCCTGTCTTTCGTACGTAGTGCGACGAGCCCTAGAAGGGCGTCTCGTCGTTGAAGTTGCCGGGGTTGGACCAGCCGCCGTCGCCGCCGCCGGAGTTGCCGCCGGAGCTCGCGGGGGTTCCCCACGGCTCCTCGGCCACCTGCTGCTGCTGGGGCTGTCCGCCGCCGAACTGGCCGCGACCACCGCCGCCGGAGTTGCCCCCGCCGGAGTTGCCGCCGCCGCCGGCCGCGCGCGTGACCTGAGCGGTCGCGTAGCGGAGCGAGGGGCCGATCTCGTCGACCTCGAGCTCGATGGAGGTGCGCTTCTCGCCCTCCTTCGTCTCGTACGACCGCTGCTTGAGCCGGCCGGTCGCGACGACGCGCGAGCCCTTGGTGAGCGAGGACGCCACGTGCTCGGCGAACTCGCGCCACACGCTCGCACGGAGGAAGAGGGCGTCGCCGTCCTTCCAGTCGTTGCTCGCGCGGTCGAAGGACCTCGGCGTGGAGGCGATGGTGAAGTTGGCTACCGCCAGCCCGTTCTGCGTGTACCGCAGCTCCGGATCACTGGTGAGGTTGCCCACGACCGTGATGATGGTTTCGCCGGCCATCGACTACTCCCCGGTCTTCTCGCTGGAAGCGGCCTGCGCCGCCGGCTTGCCGGGCGTCGCCGGAGCGGCGTCCGTGGCGGGCGCCTGGGGCGCGGCGTCTGCGGCCTTGGACGTGGCGGCGGCCTTGCGGGCGGCCTTCTCGTCGGCGAGCTTCGCAGCGGAGGCGACCATGGCCATGGCCTCCTCGGCACGCAGCACCTTGGTGCGCATGACGGCCTCGGACAGACCCAGCTGGCGGTCGAGCTCCTGCGTGGCCTCGCTCGTGGCGGTGAGCTGGACGACGGCGTAGATGCCCTCGTTCTTCTTGTTGATCTCGTACGCCAGTCGACGACGGCCCCAGACGTCGACGTTGTCGACGGTGCCACCGCTGGTGCGGATGACGTTGAGGAACTTGTCGAGACTGGGAGCGACGGTGCGCTCATCGATCTCGGGATCCAGGATCACCATGAGTTCGTACTGATGCGTCACTAACCCACCTCCTTCGGACTTGAACGGTCGCAGACGATCTGCGACAGGAGGGTATGTGCATCTGTCCGCGCGGAGGAGGGGAATCCCGCCGCCGGGCGGACAACCTCGCAAGACTACCGGATGGGGAGGAGTCGCACCAGGCCGCCGGCCGCGGAGACGCGGATCAGGCCTGCTCGGCCGCCCACCACGCGACGAGGCGACGCTCGGCCTCCTCCTCGGGGAGCGGCCCCTCGTCCAGGCGGAGCTCGAGGAGGAAGCGGTAGGCGCGGCCGACGACGGGGCCCGGCGGGACGTCGAGGATCCGCATGATGGCCTCGCCGTCGAGGTCCGGGCGCACGGCGGCCATCTCCTCCTGCTCGGCCAGCTCGGCGATGCGGGTCTCGAGGTCGTCGTACGCGAAGCCGAGGCGGTCGGCCTTGCGGCGGTTCTGGGTGGTGACGTCGGCGCGCGTGAGCATGTGCAGGCGCTCGAGCTCGGGACCCGCGTCGCGCACGTACCGGCGGACGGCCGAGTCGGTCCAGCCGCCCTCCGTGTAGCCGAAGAAGCGGAGGTGCAGCTCGATGAGGCGGGCCACCGAGGCGGTGGTGTCGTTGTCGAAGCGCAGCGCCCGGAGGCGGCGCTTGGCCATCTTGGATCCCACCACGTCGTGGTGGTGGAAGGTGACGACCCCGCCGGGCTCGAGGCGGCGGGTGGCCGGCTTGCCGATGTCGTGGAGGAGGGCGGCCAGGCGCAGGACGAGATCGGGCGCCTCGCCCGGGTGGCGCGAGCGCTCGTGGTCGATGGCCTGGTCGAGCACCTGGAGGGAGTGCTGGTAGACGTCCTTGTGCCGGTGGTGCTCGTCGGCCTCGAGCTTCATCGCCGGGAGCTCGGGCAGCACGTGCTCGGCGAGGCCGCCCTCCACGAGGAGGTCGAGGCCGGCGCGCGGCTCGGGGGTGCGCAGGAGCTTGGAGAGCTCGTCGCTGACGCGCTCGACGGAGATGTCGAGGATCCGCGGCGCCATGTCGCGGATGGCGGCGAGTGCGGCGTCGTCGAGGCGGAAGCCGAGCTGGGACGCGAAGCGGACGGCGCGCATCATGCGGAGCGGGTCGTCGCCGAAGGAGACCTCGGGGGCCACGGGCGTGCGGAGCAGCTGGGAGAGGAGGTCGTCGATGCCGCCCGACGGGTCCACGAGGACCACTTGCGGCAGGCGCACGGCGAGGGCGTTGACGGTGAAGTCGCGGCGCACGAGGTCCTCCTCCAGGGAGGAGCCGAACTCGACCTCGGGCTTGCGGGAGACGCCGTCGTACTGGTCGGTCCGGTAGGTCGTGATCTCGACCTGCTCGCCCTTCACCCGGGCGCCGATGGTGCCGAACGCGCGACCGATGTCCCAGTGGGCGTCGGCGACGGGCTTGACGATCTCGAGGATGCGGTCGGGGCGTGCGTCCGTCGTGAGGTCGAGGTCGGTCGCGGCCCGGCCGAGGAAGGCATCGCGCACAGGCCCGCCGACGAGGGCGAGCTCGTGGCCCGCCTCGTGGAACGCGCGGGCGAGCACGGCGACCGGGGGCGATGCGGCCAGCTCGCGGAGACGCTCGAGGGCCTGTGCGACGCTGTGCATGGTCGGACAGTCTACGGCGGCGGCGCGACGGGCATCCGGCGTCCACGGCGAGCGCGCACGGGCCGTGAGGGGCGGGCGCTTTAGAATGCCCAGATGCACGCCGCGCCTCGACACGACGCCGGCCCCACCCGCACGGACAGAGCCCTCCGGCTGATCCGGCGATCCGCTCGACGCACGATCTCCACCCTCGTGTGCGTCACGGTCGCCGCCGGGACGCTCGCCGCCGGGACGGTCGCCGGTCCGTCGACCCCGGCGCGGGCGGCCACCGAGGGCGTGACGCTGGCCGTGACGCCGGCGGCCGAGGGGATCCTCACCCCCGGCGCCGACCTGGCCGTCACCGTCACGGTCGTCAACGCCACCGACGCCGCGGTGCCCGCGGGCCGCATCGACCTGGACCTCAACCGCACCGTGCTCGACACGCGCGCGGAGCTCGACGGCTGGCTCGACACGGCGTCCACCGACGCGAACGCGCGCACCGGACCGCGCATCGGACGGGTCGACTCCCCCGAGGTCCCCGCGGGCGGCACGGTCGACGTGCCCCTCACGGTGCCGGCCGCCACGGTCGCGCTGCAGGGCAACCGCGGCGGCTTCGGGCCGCGCGGGCTGACCGCCGAGCTCGAGGCGGGCGGCGCCGACGTCGCGACCGCCCGGGGCGCGGTCGTGTGGAGCCCGGGAGCGGATCCGGTACCCACCCCCGTCGCGGCCGTCTTGCCGCTCACGGTGCCGCCCAGCGCGTCCGACTTCATCGACGCCGAGGCCCTCGCGACCTACACCTCCCCGAGCGGGACGCTCACGCGCCAGCTCGACGCCGTGCTCGACCGGCCGGTCGCGGTGGGCATCGACCCGCGGATCATCGCGTCCATCCGCATCCTCGGCGCCGACGCCCCCGCCTCCGCCGTCGAGTGGCTGCAGCGCCTCCGCGAGATGCCGAACGACACGTTCGCGCTCGCGTGGGCCGACGCCGACGCGGCCATCCAGGCGCAGGCGGGCGCCACCACCCTCCTGGCACCCACGGACACGAGCTACGCCGTGCAGGCGTCGCGCTTCGCGGCGCCGGGGACGACGCCGACGCCCAGCCCGACGTCCACCCCGACCGAGGAGCCCACGGCCACGGAGGCCCCGGCCGCGAGCGGCTCACGCGGGGGATCCGCGGCCGCGGGCCTCTCCACCCCCGAGCCCTCCGGGTCCCCGACGCCCACGCCGAGCCCCACGGCCGGTGAGGCGCCCCTCTCCCCCGCTCCCGGGCTCGCCGACCTCACCGCCTGGGACTACACGATGTCCGGCTTCTCGTGGCCCGCCGCCGGCACCGTCACGTCCGGCGACCTCGGCGTGCTCGCCGCGAGCGGCGCCACCACCGCGATCCTCGGCAGCGGCGACGTGCGGTCGACGGGCACCGCGCGCGTCGGAGCCCGGGGCACCGTGGGCGACACCACCGCTCTCGTCACCGACGAGCGCGTCTCCGCACTCGTCGACCGCGCCCTCTCCGCGCACACCGACGAGGCCTTCGGCATGGCCCTCGCGCAGCTGTCTGCGACCCTCGCCGCCGACGCGCGCGAGGCGGACGGGCACGTCGTCGTCGCGGGCCTCGAGCGCGGCTGGGCGGCCTCGAACGGACGCCTCGGGCAGCTGCTCGACGCGATCCAGGCCCTCCCCTACAGCGACACCGCGCCGGTCTCCACGGCGCTCGGCAGCGCGTCCACGCCCCTGCAGGTGGTGGACCACCCCGAGGACGCCGAGCGCGTCCGCCGCGTCGCCGACGCGATGTCGCTCGAGGCGCAGGTCGCCGCGTTCGCGAAGGCGGTGGAGAAGCCCGAGCTCATCACCGGCCGGCAGCGGCTCCTCCTCCTCTCCACCCTCTCCGTCCGCTGGCGCGACGACCCCGACGGGCTGGTGACCGTCCAGGACGGTTACGTCTCCCAGGCCGATCTCGTGCTGTCGTCGGTCGCCATCACCACCCGGCAGAACACCGTCATCAGCGACACCACGAGCCTGCTCATCAACGTGAGCAACGAGCTCGACCAGCCCGTCACCGTGCGGCTGTCGATCATCGCGGGCAGCGGCCGGATCCGCGTCGACGACTCCGCGGTCGTCACCGTCCCGGCGCACGGCAGCGCGTCGGCTCGGCCGCCCATCACCGCCATCTCCAACGGCGACGTCGTCGTCACCGCGCGCCTGACCACCGAGGACGGCGACGTCCAGATCGGCGACAGCGCGCCCGTGGAGCTCTTCATCCGCGCCGGCTTCGAGGCCGTCGTCACGACGCTGTTCGTCGCCGCGGTCGCGCTCCTGTTCGGCTTCGGCCTGTTCCGCAGCATCCGCAAGCGCCGCCGCGCCCGTGCCCGGCAGCTGGCCGGCCTGCCCGAGGAGATCGATGACTGACCGCACCGCGTCGCGCACCCACGGATCGGACGCGGCGTGACCGCGGCCCCCGCTCCCCGCGGCGGCGGCATCGGCCGAGCGTCCGCCCTCCTCGCCTCGGGCACGTTCGTCTCGCGCATCCTCGGCTTCGTCAAGGCCATCGTCCTGCTGCAGACCATCGGCGCGACCCTCGGCAGCTCGAACGCCTTCTCGAACGCGAACCAGCTGCCCAACAACATCTACGTGATCATCGCGGGCGGCGTCCTCAACGCGGTCCTGGTGCCGCAGGTCGTGCGGGCCGCCAAGCACGCGGACGGCGGCGCCGGCTACATCAACAAGCTCGTCACCATCGCGATCGTCGTGCTCGGCGGCGTCACGGTGCTCGCGACCGTCGGCGCGCCGGTCGTGTCGCGTCTCTACGCCGCCACCCTGCCCCCGGACGTCTTCGCGCTCGTCGTCGCGTTCGCCTACTGGTGCCTGCCGCAGATCCTCTTCTACGGGCTCTACGCCGTGCTCGGCGAGGTGCTGAACGCCCGGGGGTCCTTCGGGCCGTTCACGTGGGCGCCCGTCCTCAACAACGTGGTCGCCATCGCCGGCCTCCTCCTCTTCCAGGCGATGTTCGGCTCCGGCAGCCGCCCCGTCGACGACTGGAGCCTCGACAAGATCGCCGTGCTCGCCGGATCCGCGACCCTCGGCGTCGTCGCCCAGGCGCTCATCCTCTTCGTGTTCTGGCGCCGCGTGGGTCTCCGCTTCCGGTTCGACTTCGCCTGGCGCGGCGTCGGCCTCGGCACCGCGGGCCGCCTCGCCGGGTGGACCTTCGGCATGCTCGTCGTCACGCAGCTCGCCGGGATCGCGCAGTCGAACGTGGCGAACATCGCGGCCACCTCGGACAGCCCCTCGAGCACGATCCTGCTCAACGCCTGGCTGTTCTTCATGCTGCCGCACTCGATCTTCGCGGTCTCCATCGCCACCGCCTACTTCACGCGCATGAGCACGCACGCGGGTGAGGGCGACCACGATCTCCTGCGGCTCGACCTCTCCTCCGCCATCCGCACGGTCGCCCTCATGACCGTGCTCTCGACAGCGCTCATCGCCGTGCTCGCGGGTCCCGTCGCGCGCGTCATGGTCTCAGGGGACATGGGCGAGGTCCGCGGCTACGGCATGGTCCTCATCGCCTTCATCCTCGGCCTGCCGGCGTTCAGCACGCTCTTCGTCCTGCAGCGCGCCTTCTACGCCCTCTCGGACACCCGCACGCCGTTCCTCATCCAGTGCGCGCAGGTCGTGGTGTTCATCGCCGGCGCGCTTGTCATCTCCCAGCAGCCCGTGGAGCTCATCGGCGTCGGGCTCGCGGTCCTGCAGACGGTCACCGTCACCGGCCAGGCCGTGCTGGCCGCGGTCCTCCTGCGCCGGCGCATCGACCGCATCGACGGGCGGCGGATCCTCCGCAGCTCGGTCCGCTTCGCCGTCGCGGCCGTCCCCTCCGCGCTCGTCGGCATCGGGCTCCTCACCCTGATCTCCGGCGGGCCCTTCGAGGGCGTCGGCGTCGCGTCGAAGGGCTCGGCGCTCCTCGTCGGGATCGTCGTGGCCGCCGTCATGACGGCCGTCTACCTCGCCGCCCTCGCCGCCATGCGGTCCTCCGAGCTGCAGCAGCTCGCCGGCCCCGTGATGCGCCGCATCCGCCGCCGCTGACCGCCTCTCCCGTCGGCGTGGCGCCGCCCCGCGACCCGCGTCCGCACCCGCGCCGCCGCCCGGTGGAGGCCAAGGAATAGCCGCTACCGTGGGTCTGTTGCAGAGGTGAGCGGGCGCCGGGAAGGTGCCCCGCCGAGCAGTGGAGGAGAAGCCGTCGTGCGTCAGATCATCATCATCGGTTCGGGTCCCGCGGGGTACACGGCCGCCATCTACGCCGCGCGCGCCAACCTCACCCCCCTCCTCATCGCGAGCTCGGTCGAGGCCGGCGGCGAGCTCATGAACACCACCGAGGTCGAGAACTACCCGGGCTTCCCCGAGGGCATCCAGGGCCCCGACCTCATGATGGCGATGCAGGCGCAAGCCGAGCGCTTCGGCACCGAGGTCGTCCTCGACGACGTCACGTCGGTGGAGCTGGAGGGCGACGTCAAGCGCGTCACCCTCGGCAACGGCGACGTGCACGAGGGCCTCGCGGTCATCGCCGCGACCGGATCCGCGTACCGCAAGCTCGGCCTCCCCGCCGAGGACCGCTTCAGCGGCCACGGCGTCTCCTGGTGCGCCACGTGCGACGGCTTCTTCTTCCGCCAGAAGACCATCGCGGTCGTCGGCGGCGGCGACAGCGCCATGGAGGAGGCCACCTTCCTCACGCGCTTCGCGGAGAAGGTCTACGTGATCCACCGCAAGGACAGCCTGCGCGCCTCCAAGATCATGCAGGAGCGCGCGTTCGAGAACCCGAAGATCGAGTTCGTCTGGAACGCGCAGGTCGTCGACATCACCGGCGGCGAGAAGGTCGACGGCGTCGTGCTCGAGGACACGGTCACCGGCGAGCAGCGTCCCCTCGCGCTCGACGGCCTGTTCATCGCCATCGGCAACGACCCGCGCACGCACCTCTTCCACCAGCAGCTGGAGCTCACCGCCGAGGGCACCATCGCCGTCGAGGGTCGCTCCTCGCGCACCAACCTGCCGGGCGTCTTCGCCGCCGGCGACGTGATCGACCCCACCTACCGCCAGGCCATCACCGCGGCCGCGTCGGGCACCATCGCGGCGCTGGACGCCGAGCACTTCCTCGCCTCCCTGCCCGACGCCCTGCTCGACGCGGCGTCCGACGGCCCGGACGGTCCCGCGGGCCACGGCGCTCCGGCGGCCGGCAGCGTGGTCGACCCCGACGGCGAGCTCGTCGGCGCCGAGCAGTAGCCCTCCGCGCTCCGGCGCCCACCCCGAAGGATCCGGGAACCGCCCGGATCCACCCGAACCACACGAAGGAGCACTCATGTCCCACTCCCGCGACGTCACCGACGCCAGCTTCCAGGCCGACGTCCTCGACGCCGAGAAGACCGTCATCGTCGACTTCTGGGCCCCCTGGTGCGGCCCCTGCAAGGCCGTCTCCCCCGTCCTCGACCAGATCGCCGCCGAGAACCCCGGCATCGAGCTCGTCAAGATCGACGTGGACGACAACCCCGAGATCGCGATGAAGTACAAGATCACCTCGATCCCGGCCATGAAGGTCTTCCAGAAGGGCGAGGTCGTCAAGACCGTCATCGGCGCCAAGCCGAAGCCGGCCCTCGAGCAGGAGTTCGCCGACTTCCTCAAGTAGGCAGCTCGCGCCACCGGCGCGACGAGCACCATCCGGAGGGCCCGGCACCACGAGGTGCCGGGCCCTCCGTCGTCCCCGTGGACGTGGCCGCTCCGGCGGTGCCCGGCCATGCCACCGGGATCCCCCGCGGCCTCCCGTTAGGCTGATCGGCAATCGGACAGTGAGAGACGTGACGTGACACCTGCAGGCAGCCCCCGCGATCCCGCGGGCACCAACCTCGACCCCTGGTTCCCCCACTACGCGGAGAGGACCTCGGGCCTCAGCGCCTCCGAGGTCCGCGCCCTCTTCGCCGTGGCCTCGCGACCCGAGGTGGTCTCCCTCGCCGGCGGCATGCCCTTCGTCTCCGCCCTCCCGCAGGAGCTCATCGTCACGGCGATGGAGAAGGTCATGCGCGAGCGCGGCCCCGTCGCCCTGCAGTACGGCGGGGGCCAGGGCACCCCGGAGCTCCGCGAGGACATCCTCGAGGTCATGGCGCTGGAGGGGATCCGCGGCAGCGTCGACGACATCGTCACGACGACCGGGTCGCAGCAGGCGCTCGACCTCGTGACCAAGCTCTTCATCGACCCGGGCGACGTGATCCTCGCCGAGGCCCCCAGCTACGTCGGCGCGATCGGCGTCTTCCGCAGCTACCAGGCCGTGGTCGAGCACGTGGTGATGGACGACGACGGCCTCGTGCCCGAGGCGCTGCGCGAGGCCATCGCGCGGATCCGCGGCGAGGGGCGCACCATCAAGTTCCTCTACACGGTCCCCAACTTCCACAACCCGGCCGGCGTCACGATGTCCGCCGCCCGCCGCCCGGAGATCCTCGAGATCTGCCGCTCGAACGACATCCTGGTGCTCGAGGACAACCCCTACGGCCTCCTCTGGTTCGACCGCCCCGCACCGGACGCGCTGCGCAGCCTCGACGACGAGGGCGTCATCTACCTCGGCTCGTTCTCGAAGACGCTCGCCCCCGGCTTCCGGGTCGGCTGGGCGCTCGCACCGCATGCCATCCGCGAGAAGCTGATCCTCGCGCAGGAGTCGGCTGTCCTCTCCCCCAGCTCCTTCAGCCAGCTCATCATCTCGGAGTACCTGCACGCGTCCGACTGGAAGGGCCAGATCGACACCTTCCGCGGCGTGTACCGCGAGCGGCGCGACGCCACGCTCTCCGCCCTCCAGGAGCACCTGCCGGGCCTCAGCTGGACCGTGCCGAACGGCGGCTTCTACGTGTGGCTGAAGCTCCCGGAGCAGCTGGACTCGAAGCAGATGCTCCCCCGCGCCGTCACCGCCCTGGTGGCCTACACGCCGGGCACGGCCTTCTACGCCGACGGCCGCGGGCGCGACGCCATCCGCCTGTCGTTCTGCTATCCCACTCCTGAGCGGATCCGCGAGGGCGTCCGTCGCATGGCCGGCGTCATCGACGACGAGCTGGATCTCCTCAGCACCTTCTCGGGCACGGGCCAGCTCGCGTCCCGCCCCACCACCTCCGTCGCCGCGCCGCCGCCGGACCTCGACTGAGCCTCCCTCCCGACCACGACCGGATCGAGCATCATGACCGCACACGACCCCCTCTCCGTCGTCGTCCTGGCGGGCGGCATCTCCCATGAGCGCGACGTGTCGCTCCGCAGCGGCCGCCGGGTCGCGGACGCCCTCCGCGGCGCGGGCGTCAGCGCCTCGCTCCGCGACCCGGACGCCACCCTGCTCGACTTCCTCCGCGACACCCCTCCCGCGGTCGTCTGGCCCGTCCTCCACGGCGCCAGCGGGGAGGACGGCGCGCTCCTCGGCCTCCTCGAGCTCGCTGGCGTGCCCTACGTCGGGTCGTCGGCCCGCGCCGCACGCCTCGCCTGGGACAAGCCCACCGCCAAGGCCCTGGCCGAGGCTGCCGGCATCCGCACGCCGCGCTCCGTCACCCTCCCGAAGGACACATTCCGCGAGCTGGGCGCGGCAGCCGTCCTGCGCCTGGTGACGGAGACCATGCCGGCCCCCTACGCGGTGAAGCCCGCCCGAGGAGGATCCGCGCAGGGCGTCACGATCGTGCGCGAGGCCGATGCCCTCCCCCGCGCCATGGTCGACGCGTACACCTACGGCGACGTCGCGCTCATCGAGCAGCTCGTCGAGGGCACGGAGCTCGCGATCGGCGTCCTGGACACCGGGAACGGGCCCGAGGCCCTGCCCGCCACCGAGATCGTCCCCACGTCCGGCGTGTACGGCTACGAGGCGCGCTACAACGCGGGTCTCACGCGCTTCTACACCCCCGCCCGCGTCTCCCCCGCGGAATCCGACGCCGCGGCGGAGGCGGCCGTCGGGATCCACCGCGCCCTCGGCATCGGACAGGTCTCGCGCGTCGACATCATCGTCGACAGCGCGGGCGCTCCCTGGTTCCTCGAGGTGAACGTCATCCCCGGGCTGACCGAGACGTCGCTGCTCCCCCAGGGGCTGGCCGCGGCGGGCATCGACGTCGGCGACCTCTACCGCCGCCTCGCGGAAGCCGCGCTCGGCGCAGCCTCCTCCGACTGACCGCTCCGACACGCGGTCGACGCCGGGGATCGCACGAACTGCTGTACTCCCCGGCGTCGACCGCTCATCGCGCCGGCCTCGTCAGCTCACGTCGGCGTCCGGGACGCCCATCTCCTGCACGATGCGCGTGAGGTCACCCAGGGTCGCGAAGTCGATCACGATCTGCCCCTTCTGCGCGGACATCGTCACCCGCACGCTCGTGTTGAGGTGGTCGCCCACGCGTTGCGCGGCTTCGTCGAGGTGCGCCGTGCGCGCGTTCGTGGCGCTCCTGCGCGGCTTGGACACCCGCTGGCCCCGCTGCGCCGCTGCCTCCGCGGCGCGCACGGAGAGATCCTCGTTGACGATCTTGTCGGCGAGGTGGCGCATCGCCTCCTCATCGCCCGACGAGAGGATGGCTCGCGCGTGACCGGCGGAGAGCACCCCGGCGGCGACCCTGTGCTGGACGTCCTCGGGGAGCCGCAGCAGCCGGATCGTGTTCGTGATCTGCGGTCGTGAGCGACCGAGCCGCTGCGCCAACTCGTCCTGCGTGATGGCGAAGTCGGCCAGGAGCTGCTGGTAGGCGCTCGCCTCCTCCAGCGGGTTCAGCTCGGAGCGGTGCAGGTTCTCGAGCAGCGCGTCGCGCAGCATCGACTCGTCGGCGGTGTCCTTAATGACGGCCGGGATCGTGTCGAGTCCGAGCTCCTTGGTCGCCCGCAGGCGCCGCTCCCCCATGACCAGCTCGTATCGCGTCCTGCCGTCGGCGTCCGCGCCGAGCGGACGGACCACGATGGGCTGCAGCACGCCGTACTCGCGGATCGAGACCACGAGCTCCTGCAGCTCGTCCGGGCGGAAGTCCGTCCGCGGCTGCTGCGCGTTCGGCCGGATGTCGGCCGGGTCGAGGTTCGCCAGGCGCGCGCCTGGTACGGCCACGAGCTCCGGCTCACGCTTCTTCGCCGTACCCGTGCCGTGTCCGTCCGCGGCCTGGACGCCGCTCGGTGCTCCCGCTCCGACGCTGTCGGGGAAGAAGACGTCCACCGGGCGGCTGCGGTCGTCAGACGTGGGGATGAGGGCGCCGATGCCGCGCCCCAGGCCGGTTCTCTTGGTTGCCATTACTTCGGGGCTCCTCGGTGTGCGATCTCGGCGGCCGCTTCCAGGTAGGAGAGCGCGCCGGGTGAGTTGGGGTCGTAGCTGATGACGCTCTGCCCGTAGCTGGGTGCCTCGCTGATGCGCACGGATCGGGGGATCAGCGTCGTGAGGGTCTGCTCTGGGAAGTGCTCCCGCACTTCGGCGGCGACCTGCTGCGCCAGGTTCGTGCGGCCGTCGTACATCGTCAGCAGGATCGTCGTCATCGACAGCTCAGGGTTCAGGTGCTGCGAGATCAGCTCGATGTTGGACAGCAGCTGGCTCAGCCCCTCGAGCGCGTAGTACTCGCACTGGATGGGGATGAGCACCTCCTTGGCAGCACTGAACGCGTTGATCGTGAGCAGGCCGAGGGAGGGCGGGCAGTCGATCAGCACATAGTCGAATCCCCTGCCATGCTCCGACGCCAGGAACGCGTCGAGTGCACGCCGGAGTCGACTCTCACGCTGCTCCAGCGTCACGAGTTCGATCTCGGCTCCCGCCAAGTGGATGGTCGCGGGAACGCAGTAGAGCGCGTCGAACTCCGGACTGCTCTGCAGCGCATCCTCGATGGGAACGTCGTTGACGAGGACGTCGTACACGCTCGAGAGATCGGACGACCTGTCGGCCCCCAATGCCGTCGAGGCGTTGCCCTGGGGATCGAGGTCGATGACCATCGTGCGTGCGCCGGCCTTCGCCAGCGCTGCGGCGAGGTTGACCGTCGAGGTGGTCTTCCCGACGCCCCCTTTCTGGTTCGCGATCGTGAAGACACGCGTGCGGGACGGACGCGGGAGGACCAAGCTTGCAAGCGCCTTTCGTCGACGACTCGTCTCGGAGAGCTCCCGCGCGATGGGACTCAGGTCGTCATTCATGCGCGAGTTCCAATCGAGTGCGGGTCATCGGGGACTTGGGCGAGACGGGACGATGTTTCACGTGGAACATAGCTTTCGCGCGTCTCCGTCGTGAGCTGAATACGCGCCTGACCGGGGAATTCAGGCGTCGTCTGTGAGTGGCGCATGTCACGCGACCCGTGCCCTGATGACGCGAGTGACTTCCTCGACCTGACCCTCACCGAGCGTGAGCACCTCGACATCCTCGAGGTGGAATCGCCGGATCACCTTCGTCGCAGCCTCCACCTCGCGCTCGGCATTCGCGCCCTTCATGAGCACCAGCTCTCCCCCGGTCTTGACCAGTGGCGCGGTCAGCGGAATGAGCTTCGAGAACGCACTCACGGCCCGGGCGGTGACCTGATCGAGCGCGTAGTCGCTGGCCACATCCTCCGCTCGCGCGCGGCGGACCTCCACGTTCTCGAGCTCCAGATGACGTGCTTGCTCCTCCAGCCAGGCGACGCGACGCTCCATCGGCTCGATCAGGACGAACCGAACATCGGGCCGGGCGATCGCGAGCACGAGCCCGGGGAGACCAGCACCGCTGCCGATGTCCCCGACCAGCCCGGGGCGAAGAAGAGGCGCGACCAGGACCGAGTTCACGATGTGCCGTGTCCACAGCCGCGGTGGCTCGAGAGGGCCGATGAGCCCCAGCTCCTCCCCACGCTCTCCGAGTTGAGCGGCGAACTCACGCGCGGTATCGATGTGACCGGCGAAAAGCGTCGCTGCCACCTCCGGCTCGGACTCGATCATGACCTGTTCGGGCATCGCGTACTTCCTTAGGTCAGTTTCCGTGTGGGCCAGATGATCCTCGTGAGGATCGTCGCATCGCGCTCTGGTGCGTTCCGACCGGCCTTCAGAGTTTACCGGGCGCGAAGCCGCGGGCACGGTGTGCTCGGTCGCGTGGTCGCGAATCACACGGCGCAGGACAACAGTTTCACGTGAAACATCACCTGCGCGCTCCATTCAGAGGATCACTCCTTGCCTCTGGTCTGCACGGGTGACGACAAGCGGAGCCTCACGTTGTTGCACGTGAAACGTATCGCTATGCGTAAGCACAGCATCATGCCAGTTGCCCCACGCTCGTCGGTACGCGCAGCGTACAAGGGCTACAGACAGGCACCAACCTGCGCCGTCACGGTCGTACGCATCAACAGGCGCTCCGTGGATCCATCACCGAAGAAAGCTGATTGGCGTGGACTCATCACGACTCCATTCAGCACCTAGCGCCCCAGCCAACGTCGACTCGAGAGTTCCTATGGCTCGACGATCCAGAGCGTTTGTGGGGCGCTTCTCACCTGGAGACGGCCCATCATCCCTCTTGCGTGCGGACCACTACCCCGTACCATCACGGACTCCTCCTACCTCGTACAGACACCCAGCTTTTCTAACACGTCCGTGCCATCAAGGCGCAAGCACTCCGTCGTGTTCCGAACGAAAAGGAGGCCCGGTCCTTCCGGACCGGGCCTCCCCCTCGACACTGCGTCAACTCAAGCTCGAGTGATCACCGTGTGGCGATCGCGACCCTCACCCTCGGACTCGGACGTGTAGCCGCGCTCCGCGACGATGTCGTGCACGAGCTTGCGCTCATAGGAGGACATGGGCGGCAGCGATGCACTCGCCGATCCGGCTGCGATGCGCTCGATCGCCCGGTCGACGAGCTGACCGAGCTCGACCTGTCGGGCGTCACGGGAGCCGCCGACGTCGAGGATCAGCCGGCTGAAGACGCCGGTCTTGTTCTGCACGGCGAGCCGCGTCAGCTCCTGCAAGGCCGTGACCGTCTCCGGGTTCGACAGCAGACGGAGGTCCTCGGAATCGGCTGCGTCGACGGACACGTAGGCCCGACCGCCGCGCTGATCGATGTCGATGTCCCCATCGAGATCAACGATGTCGAGGAGCTCCTCGATGTAGTCCGCCGCGATGTCACCCTCATCGACCGCGGCGGCGCCGGTCTCGTGTGCATCACCAGTCACGGATGAGATGTCGTCGGCGACAACGCCGTCGGCGACCTGCTGCTCGGTGCTGTCCGTCACGTCGCTCATCGGTTCTTGGGTCCCGCCTGCTTCTTCGCGCGGTTCTTGCCCACCGGCTGCTGACGCTGCGCGGGCTTGCGCTCCTCGACGACGACCGTTGCCGCATCTCCGGAGGCGTCCGGCGCGACGAGCTTGCCCTTGCGCGCCAGTCGCGCCTCACGCGCCCGTGCGGCCTCGCTGCCCGGTGTGGGCATGTTGCGGATGACGAGGAACTGCTGCCCCATGGTCCAGAAGTTCGAGACGAGCCAGTAGAACATGACGCCGAGGGGGAACGCGATGCCCGAGACGGCGAACACCAGCGGCAGGATGTACAGCAGGATGCGCTGCTGCTTGAACATCGGGCTGGCCTTGGTCTCCTCGGACATGTTCTTGGCCATGATCTGGAGCTGCGTGATGAACTGCGACGCGCTCATCAGGATCACCATGGTGGTCGCGATCACGATGACGGTGACGTTGCCGTTCGCCGTGGAGATGGCCGACTGCAGGGGAGCGCCGAGGAACGACGACTCGCCAAACGAACGCGAGAGCTGGGCGTTGAGCAGGCCGATGCCCGGCAGCTCCTCGACCGCGGCCCGGTGGAGCACCGAGTACAGGGAGAAGAAGATCGGCATCTGGAGCAGGAGCGGGAGGCAGCTGCTCAGCGGGTTCGTGCCCGTGTCCTTGTAGAGCGCCATCGTCTCGCGGGACATGGCCTCGCGGGAGAACTGGTCGCGCTTGCCCTTGTACTTGTCCTGGATCTTCTTGAGCTGCGGCGCGACCTCCATCATGCGGCGCTGGTTCTTGATCTGGCGCACGAAGATGGGGATGAGCGCGGCGCGGACCACGAGCACCAGCCCCACGATGGAGAGGACCCACGTGGTTCCGTTGTCGGGGTCGAGTCCGAGGCTCGTCCAAAGGGTGTGGAAGCCGACAAGGATGAGTTCGATGACCCACTTGATCGGCCACAGGATCGTTCCGAGGAAGTCCATGAGGTGGTCGTTAGCCCTTTCCGTGGCTGGGTGCGACGACGAATCCGAGCCTCGTGCGTCGGTACTGCTGGACCCGACGAGCGGGGACGTCGTCGATGCCGCCCTCCGCCCAGGGGTGGCACCGGCACACGCGCCATGCCGCGAGGGCACCGCCGCGCAGGAGGCCGTGCTCCTGCACCGCCTCGAGCCCGTAGGCCGAGCAGGAGGGGTAGTACCTGCAGACGTCCCCGTAGAGAGGGGAGACGAGGCGCCGGTAGACGCTGATGACGGCGATGCCCGCGTTCCGGGGCGCCAGGACGAGGGAGGTCAGTGCCCTCTTCATATCGTCCTCACGGCTCGCGTCACGGCTGACGCGATCTCCTCCTGCAGGGTAACCCACGGTGTCCGCTCCATGCCTGGCAGTACGCGGATCACCACGGATGCGCCGGCGGGTGCGCCGTCGAGCAATGCGGCCGTGACCGCCTTCAACCGACGCCGGACCAGGTTGCGCGTCACGGCGTTGCCCACCTTCTTCGACACGATGAACCCGAAGCGAGTCGGCGCGTCAGCGGGGCCGGCGAGCGCGTAGACGACGGCCGTCGCGGTGGTGGACCGGCGTCCCCGTCGGACGATGGTGCGGTAGTCCGCACCGCTCGTCACGCGGTTCCGCCGAGCGAGCACGTGCTACGCGGAGAGCTCGGTGCGTCCCTTGCCACGGCGGGCGGCGAGGATGGCGCGGCCGGCACGGGTGCGCATGCGGAGGCGGAAGCCGTGCTTCTTGGCCTTCTTGCGGTTGTTCGGCTGGAAGGTGCGCTTGCTCACGGTGAGTCTCCACTCAGGTTGGTCCACGGGGCCGACGAGTGCGGCTGGGAAGATGGGGCAGCCTCGACGGGCTGGGTCAACTGCCTAAATCTACGGGCCGAGGGCCCTCCGGTCAAACCCGGGGGCGAGATCGTGATTATCCACACGGAGAGGGCCTCGGCCGGTATTGACATGCCGCCGTCGATAGGGTCGATTTGTCCTGATCTCCGGCAGTGGCTAGCGTGTGGCGTGGCCGCGACGCGCCGGGGATCGCCCGCGCGGAGCATGACGGCCCGTTCGCACACAGGGTGGATAACCCTGTGAGTAACTATGCTGTCCGCCATCGCGGTGCTCGGATGGTCCGCACCCTCGGAACCTCCGAGGACGGACGCCGCACGAACGACCGCGACGCCCTCCCGGCGTCGACAGCAGCCCGCGCACCGTGATGCGGCCCCGCATCAGCCGCGGGATCGAGTCCGGTGACGGCAGATGGGGAAAC